>NC_008554.1:0-600000 GCF_000014965.1 Syntrophobacter fumaroxidans MPOB
TAAAAGGTAATTATTAAAATCCGTCATGCTCTCAAGGCCTTACCTGTCCCCTTGAGCTAACCTCCATTCATCGTGAAGGTTTTCATGTCCGGCGGCGTTCGGTTCGGAACTCCCGCAAAACTCTCCAGATCAACTTTGACCCTTTCCGCGTTCTTCATTAAAACATGCCCCAGTTATCAAATGACACCGAGAAGAAGTATTTCTCCCCCACTTCATTGCTGTTCGAGTCAAACGAAGTTGCTTGTGCCAAACGCGCATGGACGGTGGGGTGTTCGTTGCGAACACTGAAAGGGGCTGCTGTTTGTTCTGGTTCAAGACACGGGAAAGAGGATGGGACGGGGCGCTATGGAGCAGGAATGGCTGCAGGTCAGGAAGAAACTTCAAAGAAGCTTGTCCAAGGGCCAGTACGACCTCTGGGTCTCGACACTCGAATTCCTGGGGATTGAGGACGGCAATCTGATTCTGGGCTGTCAGAACCGGTTCCATATCGAATGGCTTCGAGAGAAGCTCGAAGCGAAGCTGCTGCCCATCGCGAGCCAGCATTTCCGCGGTGTGCGGAAATTGGAGTATCGGGTCGCACAGGGCTGTGCAGCGGGCGCTCCCGAGATCGAGGGGGCAGGGCCTCGACAGATCGCGTTTTCCGATGTGGTCAAGTGCGTCGGCCCCGCGTTCAACCCACGTTTCACCTTCGACCACTTCGTGGTCGGCGGCTGCAACCAGTTTGCCTACGCTGCCGCAATGGGCATGGCCAACAACCAGCAGCTCTACAACCAGTCGGTCTACCTGCTTTCGGACACCGGCCTCGGCAAGAGCCATCTCACTCATGCCGTGGGGAACTACCTGCGCAATCGGAAGCCTGAGCTGCGAGTCCAGTACGTAACCACCGAACAGTTCGCCAACGAGATGATCTTCTCACTCAAGAACGGCAACATGGAGGCTTTCAAGAACAAGTTCAGGACGGGCTGCGACGTTCTTCTGCTTGAAAAGATCGAGTTCCTGAGCGGCAAGGAAAAGATACAGAAGGAACTGGTCTACACTCTCGACGAACTCATGGACCGGGGGAAAACCGTCCTCTGCACCGGGAACGCCTATCCGAAGGACATTCCAAAACTCAATTCGGAGTTGCAGTCGCGTCTCGGAGGGGGACTTCTTGCCCCCATCGACAAACCCGACTTCAAGACCAGGATCGAGATCATCAAGCGCAAGTCTCACACGGAAAACATTCGAGTCCCCATGGAAGTCGTGGAATACCTCGCGGACCGCATCACCGGGGATGTTCGTCAATTGGAGAGTTGCCTGGTGGGACTGATGGCGAAATCGAATATTCTGCGAACGCCGATCACCCTTGATCTCGCGCGGGAAGTCAGCCAGACCATGCTCGATCAGCTGCCCAAGATCAGCGTCGAGCAGATTCAGAAAATCATCTGCGCGAACTTCCGGATCACGCTGGAGGAGCTTCGGTCGACGTCGCGGCGCAAGCAGGTCGCCCTGGCAAGGAAAATCGGCATCTACCTGTCGCGCGAGTACACTACGGAGTCTCTGCAGAGCATCGGAAAGTCCTTCCAGAGAAGTCACAGCTCCGTTCTCTACGCAGTGAACGAGGTACAGAAGGGAATGGGGGAAGCCAACGGCAGGTTGAAACGAGAAGTCGAATACCTCAGCCGCCGGCTCGAAACCAGCTGCCTCTCGGAATCCTGAACCCCTCCACGGCGCTGGAACGCGCGCCCGGGCCTCAACAACATCGCGGTTGCCTCAGGAAGACCCGCCTCCGCCCGAAGACTCACTCCGGGCAGAGCTGAGATCGAAGGCCGGAGCATGTTCGCCGGACGGAGAGGACGGCCGACACCGCTCCCGGGAGCGAATGTCGGGGTCGCCTGAACGCGCGCCACACCGGAACCTGCCGGTGAAGGGCAGGGAACGGCCCGGCGGCCGTTCGCTGCCTCAAAATAACGGCATTGGGATGGGATTGCGGGGATCGTTCGGAAGGATGAGCCGCAATCGGGGGGTGAACCGCTCCCCGAGGGGCGTCCGGGACTATTTCGCCAGGTTGATTCTTTCCCGCAAGACACCCGAGCACTTGAAAGTGACCACCTTTCGGGGAGAAAGCATGATCGGATCGCCGGTCTGAGGATTGCGCCCCCTGCGCTGATTCTTTTCCTTGACGCTGAATTTCCCGAAGCCGCTGATCAGGACGTCCTCGCCGTGCTCCAAGGTCTGTTTGACGATCTCGAAGAGCGTTTCAATGATCTGAGCCGACTCGGTTTTGGTGAAAATATTTTTTGCGAACAGATTCTCTACGATGTGTGCCTTGGTCAACGTCATGGTCGATTTCCTTTCCTTGCTCGGAACCGCGAACCTGAAGCGCTCGTCGATCAAACCTCAAGACCTGCAACCGGCCTTGAATCCGGATGTATCCCAATCAAAGAATCACCGTAAGAGAGAAAAACCATCACACTCCAGATCGCCTGTCACCATTTCCGACTGCCTCCGGCGCGGCGGGAGGCCCGCGAGGCGCACGCATGTTGGGATGACAATTTAGAGTCTACCAAGCTATTAATTTATAATTGACTGTTTTTCAATAAAAAAATGGGTCTCCAGACGCCGTGTGGAAACCCTGTGGTCTTTTTAGTGTGGTGGCGGTGCAGGGCTTCGAACCCCGGACACTACGGATATGAGCCGTATGCTCTGACCGACTGAGCTACACCGCCCTGAAGCAGAGTGATATTTAAAGGAAAAACAACCCTGAGTCAATAGCAAATTGGCTTCCGGCCCAAGCCGGCGCCCTTTTCCGCTTGGGGGTGCCGAGCCGATGAGCGCCCCATGCGGCGCAAGGTCGCCATCAGACCGGGAATCCGCTGCGAACCGGCCTCCGTCCTGACCCCATCCCAAATGGCGATGTCGAGGAAACCGGGGATTGCGATTGACAAAACAGGACCTTTCCGCTAGATGTTTGACAACTCACCGATGAAAGATGGTTCATGGCTCTCGGGGAGTAGCCTCAGCACTCGTTATGCCCTCTCGGACGGTTTATGGATGACTCAGGCTGACGGATCCGTTTGAAGACAGGTCCGGTTCGTCGTTCGGGGAAAGGGACGGAGAGCGTCATTTTGAAAAACACCTTTTATGAAATAAAGATCATCACCGATTTTTCCGCCGCGCACCACCTCAGGGACTTTCGCGGTAAGTGCGAGAACCTGCACGGCCACAACTGGAAGATCGAAATCGTCCTGCGGGGGACCGAACTGAATGAGATAGGGGTCCTGGTCGATTTCGGCGAAGTCAAGCAAGCGACTCGGGCACTTCTTTCCGAGGTGGACCACCATTATCTGAACGAAATCCCGTTTTTTGCGGATCGAAACCCGTCATCCGAGAATATCGCCCGGTATTTGTTTGAGCGTCTGGCTGAAAAGTTCGATAATGACAAGCTCCGGTTATATAGGGTATCGGCTTGGGAATCCGACGATGCCTGTGCGACATTCATGCGTGAGTGAACTTATCTGGCCGATCTTGAAAAGGAGTGAGAACCATGGGAATTCTGAATACACAAGCCGAATGCCGCGGCGGTGATTTCATGCGACGGCGGCACATACAACTCTTGATCCTTCTCGTGGTTGTTTCGATCGTTGCGTTGGTGAGCGCGCCTTCCGCCCGGGCGGTGCAGCGCCAGACCCCGGAATCGGAACACGGGGCCGCCCCCGCGGCGCAGCTCGGCGTGGTTTCGGCGCCCGCGCCGGTCCAGGGACACGCTCCGGAACCGTCACATCCCGCTCCTGCCCCCAAGGAGGAGCATGCCGCGGCGCCGCAAGCCGCCCCGAGCCATGCCCCGGCACCCGTGGGCCAGGAAGGGCACGGAGCGGAAGCCAAAGGTGAGCACGCCGCCGAGCACGGCGCTGAGCACGGACCTGCGCTGCCCACCATATCGCCGATCGCGGGCGTGACTTTCGTGGACACCATGATCAACCTGATGGAAAACGAGCTCCACGGGCGTGTTCTTGGCTGGCGTCCCAACGATATCATCGTCGGCCGCTTCACGGACAACATCAACAACTACCAGTTGGGGGTCCTGGAGGCGATCCGGTTCACCACCCTGCGTCTGAAAGACAGCCTGACGCGCATGGGCGACGCCGATACCTACGATCCCGACCTCGAATATGCGTTGAACCTGTTCATGATCCGGGCGACCTCCTTCTGGTTTCCGACCGCGGAAGGGGAATACGACAAGGCCATCGAACATCTCCGGAACTTCCGGGCCAAGCTGGAAAAGGGCCAGCGCACCTTTTACTATCGCAAGGACAACCTCATTTCGCTGCTGTCCGTGTACAAGGACCTCCTGGGCAACGTGAACAAGACTCTGGTCGTTTCTCCCATCAGCTGGTTCCAGGCCGATGATTCGTTTTACTACGCCAAGGGCGTGGCCCACGTGTGCTACGAGATCCTCCGGGTCGTACGGGTCGGTTACCAGAAACAGCTGGCTTCGACCATGTACGGCATCGAGATGATGGACACGATCGTGCATGAGCTCTACCGGGTTGAGAATATAGATCCGTGGCTCATTCTTGACAGCGACCTCGGCAGTCTCCTCGCCAACCATCGCGCCAACATCAACGCGCCGCTCAGCGAGGCGACCCACCTGATGGGTATCCTCGCTCTGCTGTAGGACATTCCACCGAACGGGAGGGACGGTCTCGTACCGCCCCTCCCGCGCATTCCGCGTTCCGCCCGCTCCACGATATCCGGTCAGGATCTGTCCGACTCCGCCGCCAGGGCCTTCTGGTATTTTTCTTTGTGGGTCAGATACTCGGAATGGTCCGATTGGGCCTGCCGAAGCGCTTTCTCGATGGTATCCACCGCTTCCCTGTAACGCCCGTTCACATAATAGGCCTCTGCCAGGGTGTCCAGAATTACGGCGTCGGACCTCAATTCAGCCGCTTTGGCGGCGAGTTTGAGGGCGGCTTCGGGATTGTGGTGCGGAGGCGGGGAGGTCGCATAGAGCCAAGCGAGGTTGTTCATGAGGGAAGGATCGTCCGGCGAGAGGTGCAGGGCCTTCCGGAGCAGCCGCTCCGCTTCGCCGATCCTGCCGGCTTCGAGGAGCAGCCCGCCGTATGAGGCCAGAAGGTCGGGGTTCCCGGGCTCCTCCCGAAGTGCCCGTTCGACGCTGTCTCGGTCCGGATTGAAGGTCCACTTCCTCATGCCGGATGAATTCAACAGGCCGGTGACGGTCGTGAAGACAACCGCGACCGAGACGAAGAAGGCGAGCGCCGAGGCATAGAGTTTTCGGTTGTGCCGACGTATGAGCGTCGTATCGCGGGAGGAATCGATCAGGCACTCGATGCGCTGCCGGATGCTGTAATGGTGCCAGCTTGGCAGGTCTTCGATCCGGCCGCTGTGCAGCGCGATCTTCTGCAGCGAGGTGATCAGGGGGTAAGGATCTCCCATCAGGTTCATCGCGTAAAGATCGGCCTGGCGTTCGCAGTTGCGGAGGAAATAGCCGAAGATGAAGCGGAAAAACACGAGGAAGAGCAATACGATCAATACGCTCGAGATGATCGAGATGCGTTCGGGCGCGCCTGCACCGGCCGAGAGCACCCATTCGAGGACAATGTCCTGATCGAGCAGAACGAACAGGAAAAGGGTGCTCACGACACCCGCAACGGGCAGGTAGGACAGAAGAAACAGCAAAAACATGGGCAGATGGAAACGTCGTACGTGTCCCATTTCATGGGCGACCACGGCTCTGAGCTCTTCGGGATTGAGGATGGACAGAAGTCCGCGGGTCACCAGGATATAGCGCATGCGGGGCAGGACGCCCACGATCCCGGCCGTGAGCATCTCGCCTCCGAAGAGGGGCCAGAGCATGAAGTCGCCGACGCGGAACCCGTGTTTTCGGCAGAAGATTTCCAGTTCGGCGCGCAAAGGCTGCTCGAGCAGCGGCCGACATCCCCACAGACGGACCACCGGGCCCGGAGCGAAGAACATGAACAAAACCATGACCCCGGCCAGAACGGCATATTCTCCGGTCGCGGTCCATTTGGGAGGGAACGGTTTGAACGCCTCCAGCAGGTCGGAAGCGATCGCGACCAGCAGCCACGACAAAAGGATCGCGGAACTGAAGGAAAGATGCGTCTTTATGAACGCCGAGCGACGTATGGCGGATCGGAAGACGGCCTGATAGGCCGGATGGCTGAAAAACCAGATCACCGTCGTGTGCGAGAGATACAGGGCCAGTCCGATGAGACCCGAGAGGGAAAGAGATTTTTCGACGAATGGAATCAGGTTGAAATAGAACTTGACGTCCAGAACGTAAACTTCGAAGGCAAAGCAGGACAGCGCAAGGATTTGCAGCCGGAATTGCAGCCTGTGGTAACGGGCCGCAAGATTTGACTGCGAAAAATCGGATGCGGCAAGACTCATTCCCCGGCACGCACGGTAGGCCGCCAACGCCAGCAGTCCCCAGACGGCGGCGGCCATCGATGCGGTGAGCGGCAGGGACAGCGAGGCCGAGGAGCCCGGTTGCTGCATCGTGAAAAGCAGCAGGACTATGATGAAGTACAGAAACTGGCTGTACATGAATCAGTCGTTCCGTTCAGTCCAGCGGGAGACAGTGGTCCGGGCGGTTCCCGGTTCCTGTTCTCGCGGATGCGGTGCCGTTCCGGATGGCCGGGTCAGCGGGAGAATCGGATTCTGCCCTTGCCGAGCAGATCGTGCAGATGAAGAATTCCCTCGACGTTCCGGTTTTCGTCCACCACCGGAAGCACGGTGATCAGGTGCCTTTCCATCAACTCGAGGGCGTCGGCCACCGAACGATGCGACGAAATGGTGCGCGGGCCGGGAGTCATCACCTCGGAAATGCGCTTTTCCGTGAAATTCGAACAGCTGTTCAGGGTCCTGCGCAGATCGCCGTCGGTGAAGATACCCTGCAGCCGTTTGTCTTCGTCGAGGATGAGCGTCGCTCCGAGTCCCTTCCGGCTCATCTCGGCCAGCGCCGCCGGCACGGGAGTGGCGGCAGGCACGGCGGGGATCTCGTCGCCCTTGAGCATCACGTCGCGCAAGGGCACCTGAAGCCGTTCGCCCAGGTGCCCACCGGGATGAAACCGGTGGAAGTCGCGTTCCTGGAAGTTGCGGAGCCTGAGCAGCGCAACGGCCAGGGCGTCCCCCATGGCGAGCATCGCGGTGGTGCTTGCCGTCGGAACCAGCCCCATCGGGCAGGCTTCCCTCGGAACCCCGGTGTAGACGGTAAGATCGCTGTATTGCGCGAGGGTCGACGACGTATCCCCCGTGAAGGCGATGATGCGGGTGCCGATATTCTTGAGGCTCGGCAGGATGATGTTCAACTCGTCGGTTTCACCGCTGTTGGACAGGGCGAGAACGATGTCCCCCGCACGCACCATGCCGAGGTCTCCATGCATGGCCTCCACCGGATGAATGAACAGGGCGGGCGTCCCCGTGCTGCTCAGGGTGGCCACTATCTTGCGGCCGACGATGCCGGATTTGCCGATGCCCGTTACGATGATTCGGCCGCCGGCCTCGTAGATCCACAGAACCGCCCTGGCGAAGCTCTCGCTGATGTGATCCAGAAGATGGAGAATGCCTTCCGATTCGATGCGCAATACATCGGCTGCAATCTCGAGAATGCCCTTCGTGGAGGCGGCGGGGTGTTCCGTACTCCCTTTCCGGAGAAGAGGGACCGCCGACGGCTCCTCTTGCGGCCCCCCCGCCCGATGCGCGCTCTTTGTCACGACCATGTCTCCCGCCGCAATGTGCTCTCAGGGTTCATGCTGTTCGAAGCAGTCCTTGCGGACCTGCTCCTCGAACGTTACCGAATAGTCGCCGTTGAAACAGGCAAGGCAATAGGGATGATCGTCAACGGACGCTCCCGCCCCTTCCAGCAGTCCCTCGATGCTCAAATACTTCAGGGAATCCAGGCCGATAAAGCTGCGGATTTCATCCACCGTATGGCTGGCGGCGATGAGTTCGCCCTTGGTCGAAAAATCGATCCCGTACGGGCATGGATGCCGGTGCGGAGGGCAGCTCACCAGCATGTGCACTTCCTTGGCCCCGGCCTGGCGCAGGGCCTTGATTCGAGTCCTGGTCGTCGTGCCCCGGATGATCGAATCTTCCACCAGGATCAGCCGTTTCTGCCGGAGCAGCTCCCGCACCGGGTTGAGCTTGATCCTGACCCCGAAGTCCCGCATGGCCTGGCTGGGTTGGATGAATGTGCGCCCGACGTAATGGTTCCTGATCATCCCCATTTCCAGGGGAATCCGTGAAGCTTCCGCAAAGCCCAGGGCGGCATAGTTCCCCGAATCGGGAAAGGGCATGACCAGGTCGGCGGTAAGCGAGCCGTTTTCCCGCGCCATGATATGCCCCAGCCGCTTGCGGAACATGTAGACGTTCTGTTCAAAAACACTGCTGTCGGGCCGTGCGAAATAGATGAACTCGAAAATGCAGTGCGCGGGCCTCACCTTCGGAAACGGATGCAACGACCGGAACCCCTTGTCATCGATGATGAGCACCTCGCCGGGGTCCAGGTCGCGAATGTAGGTGGCCTCGATAAGATCCAGGGCGCAGGTTTCGGAGGCGAGCACATAGCTTCCATTCAGCTTGCCCAGGCAAAGCGGGCGAAATCCCCGTGGGTCCCGGATGCCGATGAGCCTGTTCCTCGTGCACATCACCAGGGAGTAGGCCCCCCGGATCTGGGTCAGGGCGGCCACGAGCGCTTCCTCGAGACCGTAGATCAGATTCCTGGCCAGGAGGTGCATCACGATTTCGGTGTCCATCGTGGTCTGAAAGATCGCGCCCTGGGTTTCCAGTTCCCGGCGTAACTGGACGGCGTTGACCAGGTTCCCGTTATGCGCGATGGCGTAGTATTCGCCGCCGTGAAACATGAGAAAGGGCTGGGCGTTGGCGAGCAGGGAGGAGCCGGTCGTCGAGTACCGTACATGACCGATGGACAGGTGGCCTTTCAGGGATTTGAGCCGGTCTTCGTTGAACACGTCGTTGACCAGCCCCATGTGCTTGTATTCCTTGATTTGGCACCCGTCCCCCACCGCGATCCCCGCGCTTTCCTGGCCGCGGTGCTGCAGGGCGTACAGGCCGAAATAGGTCAGCTTGGCCGCGTCCGGATTGCCGAAAACTCCGAAAACTCCGCATTCTTCCTTCCTGCTCGGAATAAAGGGCGAAAGAGGAGGTTTCGATACGTGGCCAATGAGGCGATCGTAGCGGTTCATGGCCGTTCTCCACTCAAGCGCAGCCCGGCGCCGAAGCGCTCCCGCCGACATCCGGCGCCCTCAGCGGCGTTTCCGGGAAGCCGCGGGAATGCGGGCCGCTTCCCCGATTGTTCCGACCGTCCTGTCACGGTGATCATCACTGCCTTCTCGACCGCTCCCGGTGGTGATACTCCTGAAGCGTTCTCACATCCCAGTCGCCGCGCTGCAGCTCGCTCACCGCTTCCGCCATCGCCTTTGCGCCGGCGATCGTGGTGGCGTAGGGAATGTTGTAGATGAGTGTCGTTCGTCTTATTTCGTACGAATCCGAAGTGGTTTTCTTGCCCATGCTGGTGTTGACCACCAGCTGGACTTCGCCGTTCTTGATGCGATCCACGACGTGAGGCCGTCCCTCTTTTAGCTTGAACACCGGTCTGGTTCGTATCCCGTTCCCGTTCAGGAAATCGGCCGTTCCCGCGGTGGCGATCAGCTGGAATCCCATTTCGCCGAATTTGCGCGCCACGGACAGCACTTTCGGCTTGTCCGCATCGTGCACGCTGATAAACACGGTGCCCGATGTCGGAAGCTCGTATCCCACCGCCGCCTGTGCTTTGGCGAAGGCAATGCCGAAAGTGCTCCCGATTCCCATCACCTCGCCGGTCGATTTCATTTCGGGGCCGAGCAGAACGTCGACGTTCGGGAATCGCGAAAAGGGGAATACCGCTTCCTTGACGGAGATGTGTTCGGGTTCCACTTCCGTGTCAAATCCCAGTTCTTTCAATGACTTTCCCAGCATAACCCTGGTGGCCAGCTTTGCCAAGGGAAATCCAATGGCTTTGCTGACGAATGGAATGGTCCGCGAGGCGCGCGGGTTGACTTCGAGGATGAAAATCTCCCCGTTCTGCAGAGCGAACTGGATGTTCATCAGCCCGACGACCCCCAGTTCCTTCGCCAGCAGCCTGGTCTGCCGCCTGATCTCTTCCTGGATGCTTCGGGAGATGCTCATGGGCGGCAGAACGCAGGCACTGTCTCCCGAATGGATTCCGGCCTGCTCGATATGCTCCATGATTCCGCCCACCACGGTCACCGTGCCGTCGCTGATGGCGTCCACATCGATCTCGACGGCATCCTCGAGGAACTGGTCGATCAGGATGGGGTGCCCCGGTGATACGTGCACCGCGGTCTTCATGAAACTCTCCAGCATTGCCGCGTCGAAGACGATTTCCATGGCCCTGCCGCCCAATACGTAAGACGGCCTCACCACCACCGGATAGCCGATCCGCCCGGCCGCCTCGGCGGCCTCCCGCAAGGTGAACGCGGTGGCGTTGCGGGGTTGCTTGAGACCCAGTTTCTGCAACAGTTTCTGGAACCGCTTGCGGTCTTCGGCGCGATCGATGGCGTCGGGGGATGTACCGAGAATCCTGGCCCCGGCCTTTTCAAGGGGGACCGACAAGTTCAGGGGGGTCTGCCCTCCGAACTGCACGATCACCCCTTTGGGCTTCTCGGTATCGAGGATGTGGAGCACGTCCTCGCGGGTCAGCGGTTCGAAATAAAGCTTGTCCGAAGTGTCGTAGTCGGTGGAGACGGTTTCCGGGTTGGAATTGACCATGATGGACTCATGGTCCTCCTCGCGCAGGGAAAAAGAAGCGTGGACACAACAGTAGTCGAATTCGATGCCCTGTCCGATCCGATTGGGTCCGCCCCCGAGGATCACGACCTTCGGACGCCCGGTAGGCCGGGCTTCGTCTTCGGTTTCGTAGGTCGAATAATAGTACGGAGTGTAGGCTTCGAATTCCGCCGCGCAGGTGTCCACCAGCTTGTAGACCGGCTTTATGCCGTGTTTGATCCGAAGCTGACGGACGGTTTCCTCGTCCGAGCCGCTCAATTGGGCCAGCCGCACGTCGGAAAAGCCCCACGACTTCGCGTAACGAACCCGCTCGGGATCGTCCAGGAAACCGGAGCGGTCCGCGTCGCCCCGGATTTCGTCCTCGAGCAGCAGCACCTGCCGGATGTGGTGGAGAAACCAGGGGTCGATGAAAGTCAGCGCGTGCAGCTCTTCGATGGGCATGCCCAGCTTCAGGGCTTCCCCGATCTGAAAAAGGCGCATGGAATTGGGTCGGCGAAGCTTCTGCCTCAGACGCTCCATGTATTCGCGGTCCGCGTTCGCCGGCGGGTCGACGAATCCGAAGCGACCGATCTCCAGGGACCGGACGGCTTTGTGGAGCGCTTCCTTGAAGGTTCTGCCGATGGCCATCGTCTCGCCCACGGACTTCATCGAAGTGGAAAGGAAATCCTCCGTCCTGGGAAACTTTTCAAACGTGAACCGGGGCACTTTCACCACGCAGTAATCGATGGTGGGCTCGAACGAAGCCCTGGTCTCCCGGGTGATGTCGTTGGCGATCTCGTCCAGGGAATACCCCACGGCCAGCTTGGCGGCGATCTTGGCAATGGGAAACCCCGTCGCCTTGGATGCGAGGGCCGATGACCGGGAGACCCGGGGGTTCATCTCTATGACGACCATCTCCCCGTCGGCGGGGTTGATGGCGAACTGGACGTTGGACCCCCCCGTCTCCACGCCGATTTCCCGCAGAATCGCAATCGAGGCGTCCCTCAGCAATTGATATTCCCGGTCGGTCAGGGTCTGGGCCGGAGCCACCGTGATCGAATCCCCCGTATGGACGCCCATGGCGTCCATGTTCTCGATGGAGCAGATGATGACCACATTGTCCATGCAGTCGCGCATGACCTCGAGCTCGAATTCCTTCCAGCCGAGCACCGACTCCTCGAGCATGACGGTGTGAATGAAACTGGCATCCAGCCCGCTCTGGGCCAGTTCCTTCAATTCTTCCCGGTTGTAGGCCACGCCGCCCCCCGTGCCGCCCAGCGTGAAAGAAGGCCGCACGATGATCGGGAAACCGATCTCCCGGGCAATGGATTCCACTTCCGACATGGAACGCGCAATGCCGCTGGCCGGAACGCGCAGCCCGATCCGCTTCATGGCATCGCGGAACAATTCCCGGTCTTCGGCTTTCTTGATGACTTCAACACTCGCTCCGATGAGAGCCACGCCGAAACGTTCGAGCACACCCGTTTCGGCCACGCGCACCGCCACGTTCAGGGCCGTCTGCCCGCCCAGGGTGGGCAGCAGCGCGTCGGGACGCTCCCGCTCGATCACCTTCGCCACCGCTTCGGGCGTGATCGGCTCGATATAGGTGCGGTCGGCCGTTTCCGGATCGGTCATTATTGTTGCGGGGTTGCTGTTGATCAGGACAATCTCGTACCCTTCCTCGCGCAATGCCTTGCAGGCCTGGGTCCCGGAGTAGTCGAACTCGCACGCCTGGCTGATGATGATGGGGCCGGATCCGATGATCAATATCTTTCGTATGTCGGTTCTCTTGGGCATGACCTCCCGTTCCCTTTCAGATCAGGTTGCGTTTATGTCCGTGGTTTTGGGCGGGAGGACATGGAAACCTCCCCTTCTACATCAGACCCACACATCGGTCCGTACAAGGGGGGTATCCCCGCCCGCCTCACCTTCAACCGGGCAGGTTTTGCGTGCGCTTGAACGCAACCTGATATCACATCACCAATGTGGGCCGGATCGCGTCCGAAGAAACCGCACGCCGGATTCCACGATATCTATACAAATACCGTGCCGAGGTCGGCCGGGCCGTCCCCGGAATGTCGCCGCAATTGTTCGGACTAACAGGACGGGTTGCCCTGTAAGCCGCTCTAATGAAGCGATCGCGCGGAACGCACGCAGTTCTCGGTCTGAACTCAAAGATGTCCGTTGTCATTTTCGGTCAATCCGTCACCAGTCGTGGATGCCTGAAGTCAAGGGGTTTGCGCGGAAAAACCCCGAAGCGGCGATCCTCAGCGGCCTCTGGGTGCCGATGCGCCGTGCCCGCGTTCGGGTCCTTGCATGAGTCGAACAAAACGGTCGAACAGGTAGGAAGCGTCATGAGGCCCGGGCGACGCTTCGGGGTGATACTGAACGCTGAATGCCGGGATTTCCAGGTGTTCCATGCCCTCCAGGGTGTTGTCGTTGAGGTTCACGTGCGTGAGCTTGACCGGGACGTTTCCGAGCGAATCGATGTCCACGCAGTAGCCGTGATTTTGAGAAGTGATCTCGACCTTGCCCGTCGTGACGTCTTTGACCGGTTGATTGCCGCCGCGGTGGCCGAATTTCAATTTGAAGGTCCGTCCCCCGAGGGCCAGGCCCATCATCTGGTGACCCAGGCAGATGCCGAAGACCGGCTTTTCTCCCAGAAGACTCCGAACCGTTTCGATGACGTAGCCGACGGCCGAGGGGTCCCCGGGACCGTTGGACAAAAAAACGCCGTCCGGTTTGCAGGCGGCGATTTCCCGCGCGGAAACGTGTGCCGGAAACACCATGACCTGGCACCCCGACGCTTCCAGCTTGCGCAGGATGTTGTACTTCACGCCGCAGTCGATGGCGGCCACCCTCAGCTCCGGCCGGTTTTCCGGCCATTTCGGCTCCAGGGTGCCGGGTTTTACGCCCGTGCGCCAGAGGTAGGGCTTCGAGCAGGTGACCGTTTTGACCAGGTCGATTCCGTTCAGCCCCGGGTACGCCTGCACCTCTTCCATCAGTTCCTTCACGTTGTCGGTGTCCGTGGCGATGATCCCGCGCATGGCCCCACCCATGCGAATGTGTCGCGTCAAGGCCCGAGTGTCGATGCCTTCTATCCCGATCTTATTGTATTCGTTGAGAAAATCGGCAAGGCTTCGATTGCTCCTCCAGTTGCTCGGAAATTCCTGGTACTCCTTTACGATGAAAGCCTCGACCTGGACGGCGGCGGATTCCATGTCCTCGTCGTTGATCCCGTACGCGCCGGTCAAGGGATAGGTCATCGTCACCATCTGACCCTTGTAGGAGGGATCGGTGAGCACTTCCTGGTAGCCGGTCATGCTGGTGTTGAAAACCACCTCGCCCAGCGCTCTTCCGCCGCCGGCAAAAGCGTAGCCTCGAAACACGGTGCCGTCCTCAAGCAGCAGCAGGGCACTGTTTCTTTTCCATGGAGATGTCATGAATTTTCCTCGATGTCGCCGTTTCCACGCGGCCCGAGCCCCTTTTTCGGCTGCCCGGGCAAGGACCCGCGAGATGTTCGAGCAACCGGGACCCCTTCGGGGACAAAGGCCGAGAGGTTAGGGCGGATGTTGAATACCGGTCCGGGACGAGCGCAAACCGGAGTCTCCCTCATTTTCCCGGCAAACCCCATCCGCAAACCGATCGCCGATGCGTTCCCGCCGTGTCGGCCAGGTCGCCCCAAGCGGTACTAAACCGATCAATTTTAACGATAAATCGACGGATGGCAACCACCATCTGCCGTTCAAGCCTGCATTATCGTCATTTGTCCAATTACTGCAAGTCACAGCCGGACAAACGGATGCGACGCGACATGCCTTGCGAATCGCAGATGCCCGGGGCATGGTCACGGCCGGCCGGGGAGGCGGGACGGCCGATCCGCGGGGCGCGGCCGGCGGGACACTCAATGCGCGCATGCCCCAGGCCCGATCCTGGTTGTTGCCGTTGCACGCATGATCCCGACCGAGCGCCCCCCGGCGCCCGGGCCCGCCTGATTCCGGTCGTGAGGGGTCCTAGGCGCCGACTGCGTCCTGCGCGAGCACGGGGACGACTGCTTCGAGATCCTCTGGGGTGTCGACTCCGCGGGTGTCGACGGGGGACAGGGCGACCCGGATCCCGTAGCCGTGTTCCAGGGCGCGCAGTTGTTCCAGCTTTTCCAGTCCTTCCAGCCTCCCGGGAGGAAGGCGGGAGAAGGTCTGCAGAAAGGAGGCGCTGTAGGCGTAAAACCCCAGGTGTTTCAAGAACGCGGGAGCATCGGCGGCTCCGTCGCGGACAAAGGGGATCGGAGCGCGCGAAAAGTAGAGCGCCCGCAGGCCGCGGTCCAGGACGACCTTGACCACGTTGGGGTTGTTGTAGTCCTGAAGGGATTCCGAGGGAAAGGCGAGCGTGGCCATGGGACAGTGCCGGTCACATTGCAGCGCCTCGACCAGGGCCTCGATCATGCGGTGATTGACGAGCGGTTCGTCTCCCTGGATATTCACCACGATGTCCGCGCCGTCGAGCTCCAACAGGCGGGCGGCTTCAGCCAGTCGGTCCGTTCCGCTGGCGTGATCCGCACGGGTGAGCAGGGCCTCGCCGCCAAAGCCCGCCACCGCGGCGGCGATGCGCGCGTCGTCGGTCGCCACGATCAGCCGGTCCAGGCATCCGGCCCGAGCCGAACGTTCGTAGACGTGCCGGATCATCGGCTTGCCGAGAATATCGACCAAAGGTTTTCCCGGAAACCGGCTGGATTGGTATCTCGCCGGGATGATACCCACAATGCGCATGAATTTCGCCTCCAGGCCGATTGCCCCGCGCCGGGGCGGAGCCGTGAGCCCGCCGGACGTTCCTTTCGATCCCTTCCCCATTGCGGGGGAACCGCCGGATGAGTGGGAGCTCCCTCCGCCGGCCGCCGATCTTTTTGCGAAACATATACTATGATAAGGTAAAAAATGCTATCCAGGGTTCTTTTGGTCGCCTGTATGGACAGTTATTCACAGAGAAAAGGTCTCCGCGCGAATGGATGAATTCGAACGCATCAGGCAGTCTTCACAGTACTTGACCATACTGTTGCGCACACGGCCCGACTTTGCCGACTGGCTGCGGCTCCGCAAACACCTCTACCGGCGCTACCCTTTGACCGGCCTGTACAGCGATCTGCGGCAGACGACCCGCGATGCGCACTCCTTCGTCGAGCTTGCCGAGCGGTTTCGAGAGTTCAAGCAACGTCACTTCCTGCGTATCGGGGGCAGGGACCTGCTGGGACTCTCCGACCTTGCCGAGACCACGTCGCAGTTGAGCGACCTGGCCGGTGTGTCTTTGCAGGTGGGGCTCGAAGTCCTGTCCGATCATCCGGAGTGGTGGGCCGGAGCGGGGGAGGTCGAGCGATGGCCCGAGGTCAGGGAGGCGTATGAAACCGTGGTCATGGGGCTGGGCAAGCTCGGCGGGCAGGAGCTCAACTACGTTTCGGACGTGGATCTGATTTTTCTGAGCCACCCGAGGAATGGAGATCCCATTCCGTCGCACGCCGCTTCGATGCTCCTCGACAGGCTCTGCCATTGGCTCTCCCGCCTCATGGGAGACCGCGTGAAAGGCGATCGCGTTTTCGTCGTCGACGTGCGGTTGAGGCCTCAGGGCAAGGATGGCCTCCTGATTCCGTCGCTGGATGCCGCTGCCGAGCATTATCTCCTTCACGGGCGCCCCTGGGAGCGGCAGATGCTGCTCAAGGCGCGACCCGTGGCCGGTGGAAGATCATCGGGAATGTCGTTTCTCCAGCAGATCAGGCCCTTCGTTTTCAGGCGCTTCCTGGACTTCCAGGCCCTGGACGAGCTGCGGTCCATGCGCGACCGCATTCTCGCCGAGGCGCTGCAACTGGGGAAAGGCGCCCGGCAATACAACGTGAAACTGGGAATCGGGGGGATACGGGAAATCGAGTTCCTGGTGCAGTCCCTGCAGCTCATCTACGGCGGCCGCTATCCCGAGCTGGACGAACCCAATACCCTGCGGTGCCTCCAGGTCCTGAACGAGCTGAGCCTGCTGCCCGCGCAAACCGTGGAGGAGCTTCGGGAGGCCTACGTCTTTCTGCGGCGGGTGGAGCACTGGGTGCAACTGGATCAGAATCGTCAGACGCAGAAACTGCCGCAGTCGGAGGAAGCCATGGCCAGACTCGCTTCGGCGCTCGGTCTGGGCGGCAGCGAGAAGGCTTTCAACGACAAGCTTCGAACGTGCGCCGAAATCGTTCACGGTCATTTCATGGGGCTTTTCCATGCTCCCGCGGGGGACACCGCGCCCGCGGGACGGAACGCCGACGAACGCGACGCCCGGCACGAGGCCGAAGACGATGGCTCCGGCCCCGTCAACGGGGACTCCATGCATCGTCTCCTGGGAATGCTCCAGGATTTTCCGCCGGGCGTGCGCCAGACCGTTCTCGACGTCGTCAAGCGCTATCCCCTGGTTCGGAGCAGGGAGCTTTCCGAGAAAGTCCTGCTTCGGACGGAGCGCTATTTCAGCCAGGTCTCCAGGCGGCCCGGTCTGAAACAGATTTTCAACGCTTCTGGGCCGTGGCTGCAGGGATTGTGTGAAGGGATCGCCCGAACCGAAATGCTGGCCGATCTGCTGGCCCATCATCCCGGGCTTGCGGAAGGCATCGCGCTCGGGGAGGAGCGCTGTCCCGATTCGAAATCCTGGGCCGAGGCCGCTTCGCGGCTCCTCGAAACCGTCACCGGGTACGAGGAGGGGCTGGAATGGATTCGTCGCTTGAAAAATGAGCGCACCGTGACCCTGGCTTTGGCGGACCTGCGCGGAGATTTCGGCCCGGCGGCCCTGGAGCGGCAGTTGAGCGATCTTGCCGACTTCGTCGCTCGGTACACTTACGAGCACATCAAGGCGAGCCTGGGCCTGGCTCCCGACCTGCCGCTCGCCGTGCTGGGACTCGGCCGGCTGGGCAGCCGGGAGATGAGCTACCTCTCCGACATGGACCTGGTTTTCGTCTACCAGCCGAGACCCGGGGAGCTTGAAGACCAGGTGCCCGGCGACGTCGTGCGACTGATCCAACGATTCATGCGGATGCTGAGCACGCCCCTTCAGGACGGTCCCGGGTATGCGGTGGACGCCCGGTTGCGTCCCACCGGATCGTACGGTCCGCTCATCGTCACGCAGAACTCGTGGCTCGAATACTATTCGGAACAGGCCGACCTGTGGGAGCTCCAGGCGCTTCTGCGCCTGCGCCAGATCGCCGGAGACCGCCAGCTCGGCCTCTGGCTCGAAGACAAGGCACTGGAAATCTGCTATCGTGAAAACAGGCCCGAGGATGTATGGCGGAGACTGTGTCACCTCCGGGGGCGCATGCAGCGCGAGCGCAGCGACGAGAAGGCCGATCGCCTCGACCTGAAGCTCGGAGCGGGCGGGCTCGTGGACCTCGAATTTCTCATCCAGGGCAACCTCCTGGTCAAAGGCTACGACAACCCGCTCATCCGCGTACGGTCGGTGCGCGCGGCGATTCAGGATTTCCTCGAGGAAATCACGGAGTCCGCGGGCCACAGCCGGGAGATTCGCGCCGCATTCGAGGCCATCCGGGCGCTGGACCACCGGTTGCGGCTGCACCTCAACCAGAGCGGGGCGAAAATCACCCCGGAGCAGTTCGAGGGGCTCAAGGGGCTCGGGCTCTGGCCTCCCGCCCACGTGGGCACCACCATCGAGACCTGGGAGGATATCCTCAAATACAGGCGGATCATCAGGGCGGCCCTGCAGGAATTCTGCCCCGATCTGTAACAGGAGGGCGCGAACGGCCGTCGGAATAGCCCTTATACCGAGGTCCGTTCAAGATGACACAACACCTGACCGTCGGGAGGTGACGCGGGCGGGATAAACCCCGCCCCTTGCTACGGACCGATGTGCCCGTCAGACATACAAGGGGAGGGCTTTATGCCCTCCCGCCCAATGCACTCATCTTCAACGCAAAATTGTATTATGAGGGTTTCTTCTTCCCGTTGCCGGCCTCGGCCAGGATGCGGATCGTTTCGTCGATCTCTTCGGGGGTCACCTCGCGGCGCATCTTCTCGAGGTTCAGCATCACGTTCGAGAACCGGATGCCTTCGGCCGCGCTGATCCATTCGAGCTGGAGCCGGTCGGGCCGGATTCCCAGCTTCTCCATCTTCCTTCTCACCTTCGCCACCCGTTTTTCGGTCCAGTGGTTGGCGCTGATGTAGTGGCAGTCCCCGATGTGACAGCCGCTCACGAGGATCACCGGGGCGCCGAGGGCAAACCCGTGCCAGATGAAGGACTCGTCCACGCGGCCCGAACACATGGTGCGGATCAGCCGGACGTTGGGCGGATACTGCAGCCGCGAGACTCCCGCGTAGTCCGCGCCGGCATAGGAACACCAGTTGCACGCGAAGGCGAGGATCTTGTCCCGGGGGCGATCCGCGAGCAGCGTGTCGATCTGGCCCAGGATCTGAACGTCCGTGAAGTGGTGCATGGTAATGGCGCCGAAAGGGCATTCGGCGGCACACGTGCCGCACCCGGCGCACGCCGCTGTGTTCACTACTGCGGGGGTCTTTTTCTTCGTGTCCACGGTGACGGCGTTGTAAGGGCAGACCTCGGCGCAACGGCCGCACGCCTTGCAATGCTCCGGGATCACCTCGGAAGTGATCGGTTCGGTAAGGATTTCTCCCTTGTGCATGAGGCGGATCGCTCTGGCCGCCGCGGCGGACGCCTGGGTCACGCTTTCCTTGATATCCTTGGGGCCTTCGGCGCAGCCCGCGTAGAAAAACCCGCGCGTGGCCGCGTCCACCGGCTGGAGCTTGGGATGGGCTTCGAGAAAAAAACCGTCCGAGGTGAGCTGCAGGCCGAGCATCTCCTGGAGCTTCCGGACCGTCTTGGAGGGCTTCATGCCGATGGCCAGCACCAGCATGTCGAGGTCGTGGAATTCCACCGTGCCCGTGGCGGTATTCTCCACCGCCACGCGAAGGCTCCCATCCTCTTTTTCCTCCACCGTTCCCGGCAGCCCTCGAACATAATGGACGCCGAGGCGCCGGCTGCGCGTGTAGAGGTCCTCGAACCCCTTTCCGAAGGCGCGGATGTCGATGTAGAAAACCTTCACGTCGACATCCGGGTAATGTTCCTTCAAGACCAGGGTGCTCTTCACGGTGTTCATGCAGCAGACATTGGAGCAGTAGGAGCTTCCCTTGCGCGCCGAACGGGAGCCGACGCACTGCACGAACCCGATGGAACGCGGGTGTTTGCGGTCGGTGGGGCGGACCAGCTCTCCGCGCGTCGGTCCCCCCGCGTTGACGAGCCGCTCGAACTCGAGACTCGTCAGCACGTTTTCAAACCGGGTGTACCCGTATTCGTCCAATTCCGTGGGATCGTAGGGTTCCATGCCCGTCGCCACGACCACGGACCCCACATTCTCCAGGATTTCCTCGTCGGACATGTGGAAGTTGATGCACTTTTTGTCGCATGCCTCGACGCACTTGGCGCACACGGCGGGGTTGTGCCCGAGACATTCGTTCACGTTGATCACGTAGGCCGAAGGGACGGCCTGCGGAAAAGGCGAATAGACGGCCTTGCGCGAGGACAGCCCCAGGTTGAACTCGTCCGGGCGCACCACCGGGCAGACCTTCGCGCATTCGCCGCAGGCGGTGCATTCCTTTTCGGAAACGTACCTGGCCTTCTTGAGGATCTTGACTTCGAAATTTCCGACGTAACCCTTGACGTCCACCACTTCGCTCAGTGTGTGAAGCTTAATGCGGGGATGCCGCCCGGCATCCGTCATTTTCGGACCGAGAATTCAAATGGAGCAGTCCATGGTCGGGAACGTCTTGTCCAGCTTGGCCATGGTGCCGCCGATGGACGGCTTTCGTTCCACCAGCACGACGTCGTAGCCGTTGTCCGCCAGGTCCAGGGCGGCCTGAATGCCCGCGATGCCGCCGCCGATCACCAGGGTCTTCTTGTTGAGGGGCAGCCTGACGGGTTCGAGAGGGCGCAGGCCGCGAACCCGGGCCACCGCCATTTTCGTGAGATCGACGGCCTTCTCGGTGGCGGCGACCGGATCGTTCATGTGAACCCAGCTGCAGTGCTCCCTCAAGTTGGCCATTTCCATGAGATAGGGGTTGATGCCCGCCGCGTTCACCATCTGCCGGAAAGTCGGCTCGTGCAGGCGGGGGGAACAGGAAGCCACCACGACGCGATCCAGCCGGTGTTCGGAGATGTCCTCCTTGATACCCTGCTGGCCGGGTTCGGAACAGGCATAGGGGATGTCCCTGGCGACCACCACGTCCTCGAGGACGGAAGCCGCTTGCGCCACAGCCCCGCAGTCCACGGTTCGGCCGATATTGAGCCCGCAGTGGCAGACGTAAACTCCAATGCGGGGCTGAGCTGTCAGACCGTTCGTTTTTCCCATGTTCGAATCTCTTCCGAATGAGCGTTTGTCGTTTTGTTGTTTTGGGCGGGTTCCCAACCCGAAACGATCGGGGTTTCGCCGCACCCGATCGGGCAATGGTCATTCCCGCCCGTCAAGGGGTGCCGGGGTTTGTCCCGAAAGTCGCGGCAAGGTCGGATTCCGCCTCGTCCTGGTCGACGGAATCGATCCGCCGACCCACAAGGCACCGGCCGCGCGTCAACCGGGCCGGCGCACGCGATGCGCAACCCGCCGGATGCAAGCTCCCGGACACCGCCTACTCCCAACGGATGGTCCTGGCGATCACGCTGGTCAGGTCCATCAAGTCCATCCCGATCTCCTTCCCGAGCAGGGGGTCTTCCATTGCGCAGCGCAGGTGGATCTGGCACTTGGGGCAGGCCGTCACCAGCAGATCGCTCCCGGTGGCCCGGGCCTGCCTCAGCCGCTTCACCTGCAGCGCCTTGGTGTAGCCGTCGCATCCGGTCCACGCACAGTTGCCGCAGCACAGGGCGGAAACGCCCCGGTCCTGCATCTCGCGAAAACCTTTGACCCGCAGCCGGTCGATGAGCTTGCGCGGCAGGTCCGCACGACCCTCCATGCGCGATAAACGGCACGGGTCCTGGAAGGTGAGGCTGCGGTCGAGCGCCTCGAAGCCGACGGCCCCCTTGTCGATCTCCTTTTCCGCCAGGTCGAAGATGTGCGTCACGCGGAAGTTCACCGGGACGCCGTTTTCAGGGTAATCGCGCGCGAACGACCGGTAGCATTCGGGGCACGCCGTCACGACCTCCTCGATGCCCATCTTCTCGATGGCCTCCACGTTCAACCGCGCCAGGCGCAGGAAATTCTCCCGGTCCCCGGACCAGAGCAGGTCGTGCCCGCAGCACCGCTCACCGGGGAGAAGCGCGGGGGTCACGTCGAAAAAATTGAGCAGGCGCAGGCTGTCGGCCAATATGTCCGACGTGTGGACGTCGAGATGGCGTCGGAAGAACTCGTCGAAATACGGAGCGCAACCGCCAAAAAAAAGGGTCTTGCTCTGCTGGTCCGTGCGGATCCCTTCCGGGAGGCATTTCCAGTGTTGGGTGCGCAGGTCCGGCGAGGTCATCGCCCGCATCAGGGACTGGAAGAACCCTTCGTGGGCTTCATGCCCGCTCTTCCCGGACGCCTTCTGGACGCAGCGCATTTCACGGATAAACGCCGGGAAATCGACGGCGGAAGGGCACCGGTCATAACAGATGCCGCAGGTCAGGCAGGACCAGACATCGTTTACCACGGCCGGCGTATTGCCCGAGCCCGCGATGATGGAGTTGGCGATGGCGCGGGGGGAATAGGGCCTTCCCGAGAGGGCCATCGGACACGCGGAGGAGCATTTCCCGCAGTCCTGGCACGCATAGACGTCGTGAGCCTTCAAGACTTCGGCGGTGTTGCGTCTTCCGTCGTGCGCGGGTTGCTTCAGCGGCACGGGGGTGACGGGGCTTTTTCCCATGCCCCGTACCTGGTCGGTGAAGTCGTTGAGAAAATCGAGCAGGGGCGAGGCTTCCTCGGGGAGAAAGGTGGCCAGGCGCAAACGGTCCTTTCCGAGGCCGAGAAGATCGAGGATTCCCCGGGCTCCCTCCACGTTGCGTTCCGCGGTGTAGGTGCCCGCGCCGTAGCGGCAGGTTCCCGGGGTGCACCCGATGAGCGCCACGCCGTCGGCGCCCCGTTCGAAGGCTTTGAACAGCAAGGTCTTGCTGATTCGCCCCGTGCACGGGATCCGGATCATCCTCACCTGGTGCGGGATGTCGCGGTCTTGGTCCTGAAGCGTCTGAAGAGCCGCGTGAGGACCCCAGTTGCACACAAACAGTACGATCTTTAGTTCGTCCATTCCCCTGCTCGTTTCATCGAAGTCGCGCGTGAACGTCACGACAGTATCTCCTCGATCATCTGCTCCAGGAAGAGCTGATCGCGATACGGGCTGTCGGCCGCATCGGAGGGGCAGACGGAGATGCAGTTGCCGCACCCCTTGCAGAGGGCTTCATCGACCACGGCATGGGAGCCGCCCAGCCCGTTCTTCCGGAAGCTGATCGCCTGGTAGGGGCATGCCTGCAGACAGCGCCCGCACCCGCGGCAGCGGCTTTCGTCGACGGAAACCGTGTACCCCTTGTTCTGCCGCGGACTGCGAGGCATCACCGATGCCGCGAGGATGGCGGACGCGGTGCCCTTGATCCTCTCGGAAAGCTTGATCCCGGGAGGATTCGCCAGGAACAGCCCGGGAATCGAAGTGGCACCGGGGAAAAAATAGGGGGTTCCGGTCATTCCCCGTTTCTGCATGCGCGATTCCACCGGGTGCGGCGGCAGCTCGGTCATGGGCACGTACGGGACCCTCCTGCGGGATTCCTCTCCCAGGATCACGGCGCCCACGTGGAACACCTGCAACGATCCATCCGTTTCGACGATGACCTGGAAATTGCCGACGGTGCCTCGAAGGCTCGTCACGGCGGATCCCCTGAAATTGTGGATATTCGGGTGATCGAGCTGCTCGGCGAGCGGTTCCCCGACGGTCCCGAACAGGAACACTTCCATGCCGGTTCGGGCCAGGGTCAGCGCGCTCTTGAGAGCCGCCTCCGAGTCCCCGATCACGGCGGTCGTGAAATTGTACGGGCGGGCGGGAGACGGCATGCTTTTCAGTTTCCTCGCCCGGCCGATGGACCGGTCCAAAAGCCCCTTGAAGCGTTTCATGGCAAGTTGGGGATCGGTTCTCAGGAGTCGCAGGACCTCGCCCCGGAGGTTGCAGGTTTCGGCCATGGCCCGCGTGACGCCCGTGCCGTGGAAAAGCGAGTTCTTGAGACGGGCGCGCTGGTCCGTGCAGGCGCTGCAGATGAAGTCGAGCGGGCAGCAGACGCAGGATGCCAGGACGATCCGGGTCAATCCCTTCTCGCGGATGGTCCTCAGGATGGCCGCCGAACCTTCCGGGGAACAGGCCGACGCGATAACCTCGAGAACCTCCACGTTGGGCCGCGCACCGAGCTCTTCGGCATAGTGGTTCAGCTCCGCCGGCCACCCGTAGGCGTCGTTGCACCGGCAGACGAACACGCCGATGCGCAGATCGGCGGAAAGCTGCGGATCGGGCGGCGAGATGGACAGCCCGTGCCCTCTCAACCGCTGCACCCCTCCGCCGACCATGACCATGGCTTCGGCCGCCGCGGCAAAACCGCGCATCATCATGGCATGGGCGTCTTCGCGGGCGGACTTGGTGCTGTACGCACGGAGCACGTCTTCGCCCTTCACCGCGGGCGCCGCCTCCGGGTCCGCGATGATGACGACTCCCGCGTGTTCCACGCCTTCGGAAACGCGGTCGTCGTGCATGATGGTGTTGGGGGAGATGCAGTATTCGGCGCACTGGAGACATTCCGAGCATATCCCGCACTGAAGGCAGCGGGCCGCTTCCGAACAGGCCTGGGTTTCGTCCAGGCCGAGCGCCACCTCGACGAATCCGTCCTTCCTCGCCATGGGCTGCCGCTCGGGCATCTTGACCCGCGCGATGGACGGAAGATCCGGCGCAATAGGCGGGAAGTCCCTGTCTTCCGGCCGGTTCGGGAGATGGTGCGGCCGGGCTTCGCCGCTCAGCCGACAGTGAACGGCCAGGGCCGCTTCACGGCCCGAGGCCATGGCCCTGACTACGGAGGAGGCCCCCGTGACGGCGTCCCCTGCCGCGTAGACGTCGGCCAGGCTCGTCATCCGGTCGTTATCGGTCCGGATAGTTCCGCTCCGGGTGAGCTCGATGCAGCCTTCGAATCCCTCGCGGTCGGCAACCTGGCCTATGGCCACGACGGCCCGGTCGAATGCGGCTTCGAACGATTTGCCGCCCGGGACCGGAACCGGCCAGGGGATTCCGTTGGCGTCCGGTTCTCCGGGCTTCGTCTCAACGCACCGAAGACCGCTCAGTTTGCCGCCGCCGCCGAGGAATTCGACCACCTTGGCGCGGTCCACGATGGCGATGCCTTCCTCGCGCGCTGCGATGACCTCGTCGGGGTCCGCAGGAATGAGGTCTTCGGGGAACCAGGACAGGATGGTGACCTTCGCTCCGAGCCTCACGCATGCCCTGGCTACATCGAACGCCGCGTTGCCGTCCCCGATGACGGCGACGCTTTCGTGCAGGGCGGCGATTTCCCCCCGGTAGAGGCGCCCCAGGAATTCGAGGCAGCCCTCGACGCGCTCCAGTGCTTCGCCGGGAACCCCCAGCTTCCGGTCGGTCCAGGCGCCCGTGGTCAGAATGACGGCGGCGTGGCTTTCAAGAAGCCCGGGAATGTCCGTCCGCATGTCGATGGCCGATGACGTCCGGATGGAAACGCCCATCCGCTCGATGGCGCCGATTTCGCGGTCCAGGATATCGCGCGGCAGGCGATGGGGTCCCATGCCGAAGCGCAGGAGGCCTCCGGGCAGGGATTCTTTTTCGAACACGGTGACCGGATATCCCCATCTTGCCAGATCCGCCGCCGCCGCCAGCCCCGCGGGGCCGGAGCCCACTATGGCGACGGACTCGGACCGCCCGGCGCTTTGCGGGACGAGGGGCCTTTGCGGTTCCGTTCCGGCGTGGTCGGCCGCGAAGCGCTTGAGGTCACGGATGGCCAGGGGAGCGTCCAACTCGTTTCGACGGCAGGCCGCCTCACAGGGGTGAGTGCACACGCGGCCGCAAATGCCCGGCAGGACATTGTCCCGGCGGATGAGCTCCAGGGCCTCGGCGAATCTCCCGACCCGGATCAGGGCCACGTAGCCCTGGACATTCACGCCCAGAGGACAGTTGGCCTGGCACAGGGGCTTGCGCCGCTTGTCGATGAACGGCCGCCCGGGCAGACTCTGCCTGCCGTTGTACCGGATCGGTCTGGTCCCGTCCCCGGCCGCCGCCGGACAGACCTCGGCGCAGCGTCCGCAGAGCGTGCAGCGCTCCGGATCGACAAAGGTCGGATTCTTGCGGTATCGAGCGCAGAACCCCTGGGGAGTGTGCTTGATCGACTGCACTTCGCCGGGAAGGATGCACCGTATGCGAGGGTTCTTCAGTATGCGCAGCAAACCGGGGCGGTGTGCGTAGTTGAGCAGCAGCCCCGAGGAGAGCCGCCACTCCTCGCGGGCCAGCTTTTCATTGAGATCGGGGTCGCGATCGATGAGCGTCACGGGAATCCCCATTTCCCCCAGCTTGTTGGCGGCGGCGATTCCGGCGGGGGTCGCACCGATGACCAGAACCCGGTGAAGGCGGTCTTTGGCGGTTCGCATCACAGGGCTCCTTTCTTTCCTTCGGCCTTCTTCTGACGGCCCTTGAGGACCGCGGCGCCATAGTCGTAGCCCTTGTTGAACGCGGCAAGGTTGAGCTCTTCGGTGCCTTTGGGGACGGATTCCGTCACGGTCTGTCGGGCGGCCTCCGTACTGATCGCGCCGGCAACCGCGGTGAAAAACCCGAGCATCACGATGTTGGCCATCATTTTCCTGCCCATCTCTTCGGCCAGCCGGGTGGCGGGGATGGAAAAGAACGCGGCGCACCGGGCTTCCGGAGGGTTGACCAGGTCCTGGTCCACGATCAGGATGGAATTCTCCCCCAGGAGCCCCCCGTACTTTTCGAAACCGCCCTGGGACATGCAGATCAGGATGTCGGGCTTCCGCACGTAAGGGTAGTGAATGGCCTGATCGGAGATGATCACCTGAGCGCTGCACGCACCGCCCCGGGCTTCGGGGCCGTAGGATTGGGTCAGAGTGCTCTGCTTGCGGTCCCGCAGCCCGGCGGCCTTGCCGACGATCTGCCCGGCCAGAACGATTCCCTGACCGCCGAAACCGGTGATGATAATCTCCTTTCGGACGGCGACCGCCGCCTTCACGCTGTTGCCATGCTTTGTGGTCATATTCCGCAAATCCTCCTGCCTCCGGGCACGCTTACATGGAAGCGGACGAGGCCGGTCGGCACGTCTTGTCGTACGAATCGGAGTACGTGGGCCGCTCGGTGTCGATGAACTTGCCCAGGGTGATGCCCCGGTTGTAGTCCAGAATGACTTCGGCGGGATGCGCGCCGTTTTTCGTGATCGTGCGTTCCTGGTAGAACCGCAGGGAATCCAGGGGCTTTTCACGGTTGCGCCTCCCGTAGCCGGTGGGGCAGGGGGCGAGCACCTCGATGAAAGAGAACCCGTGACGCGTCAGGGCTTCTTCCATCGACTTCGTCAGATCCCGGGTGTGCAGCACCGTCCAGCGGGCGATGTAGGTCGCCCCCGCGGCAAAGGCCAACAGCGGCAGGTTGAACGGCGGTTCCGGATTCCCCGAGGGCGTCGTGGTCGTCTTGGCCATGCACGGGGTCGTCGCCGCAGCCTGGCCGCCGGTCATCCCGTAGTTCAGATTGTTGACGCAGATCACCGTCAGATCGATGTTGCGCCGCGCCGCATGGATGAAGTGATTACCCCCGATGGCAAAAAGGTCGCCGTCGCCGCTGAACACCACCACGTTCAATTCGGGATTGGCCAGCTTCATGCCCGTGGCGAAGGGGATGGCCCGCCCGTGGGTGGTGTGGTAGGAGTCGAGCCTGGTGTAGCCGGCACCCCGCCCGGAACACCCGATTCCCGATACCACGGCGGTCTTCTTGAGATCGATTCCGCTCGCCTGCATGGCGACCAGGCAGGCGGAAAAGGCGGTGCCGATGCCGCAGCCCGGGCACCAGATGTGCGGGATGCGATCCGTGCGCAGCAAACCGTCCAGCGGATGGTCTTTTCGTTTCCTGGTCCTGTCCATTGGACCTCCTGTTTCAAAACGGGGGTCAAGCCGCCGGGGAGGCGTCTTCCCCGGCCGCGTGGCTGACGTTTGGCCCCAAATGTCGTCCGGCTCGGGGCCGGAATCCGTTAGGCCTCGATGAGCCGGCCTTCCCGACGGCACGGCAACGACGGGGATGATTCCCAGGCCCTGCGGGAAAATTTCCCGGCATGGCGCATCCAAATGCTTTGCGGCGAACCTCCGGTTCATGGCCTTTCGTTTGAGAGGGCAACCCTCGCCTCCGCGAAAGCCGGAGACCGCAGCGTTTTCATAAATTCCCGTAGTTCGCGGGAGATGACGAAAGAAGGCTTCCCGCGCGCTTTCAACCGTTCGTCACGATCCGGACCCGCTCACTTTGCGCAGAGTCTCCAATACCTGCTCGGGGGGAATAACCGTCCCGCCGGCGTGCCCCACCAGGTACGCCGGAACCCTGCCCGCGGCGCAGCGCTGCACCTCGAGGTGAATCTGCCCGAGATTGATCTCGACGGTCACAAAACTGCGTACACGCTCCGACAGCTCCCGGATCAACTCCTCGGGAAAGGGCCAGACCGTAACGAGCCGGAGCAGCCCCGCCTTGATTCCCGCTTCGCGCGCTTCGTCCACGGCGGCCATGCTGCTTCTCGAGGAAACTCCGTACGAGATGACGGCAATGTCCGCATCCTCCAGGCGGTAGCGCTCGGTCATGCTGATATCCCGCATGTTGTTCCTGATCTTGGCGGTCAATCGGTCGATCATCTCCACGTGCGCCTCAGCCGTCATGACCGGGTAACCCCTTTCATCGTGGGTCAAACCGGTCACATGGACGCCGTAGCCTTCACCGGCGACGGCCATGGGCGCGACGCCGCCCGGGCCCGGCAGAAAGGGCTTGAAGCGGTCTTTTCTGCCCTTGGGCCGAGGCCTGGATCGAAGCTTGATGGCCTGAGCGTCGGGGACCGATACGCGTTCGCTCAGGTGCCCGACCACCTCGTCGGCCATGATGAGCACGGGGACGCGGTAGGTCTCGCTCAGGTTGAACGCCGTTATGGTCTGGTGGAAGATCTCCTGCGGAGAAGCCGGCGCAAGCGCGATGATCTCGTAGTGACCGTGCGAACCCCAGCGGGCCTGCATCATGTCCCCCTGCGCCCCGAGCGTGGGCAGGCCCGTGGAAGGACCCGCCCGTTGGACGTTCACCACCACGCAGGGGGTTTCGGTACAGATTCCCAATCCGAGGTTCTCCATCATCAGGCTGAAGCCGGGACCGGAAGTCGCGGTCATGCTCTTCACGCCGGCGTTGGATGCTCCCAGGACCGCAGCCATGGCCGCGATTTCATCCTCCATCTGGATGAACGTCCCGCCGACGTCCGGCAGCCTGGAGGCCATGTGTTCCGCGATCTCGGTGGCGGGAGTGATCGGGTAGCCGGCGAAAAACCGGCAGCCTGCCGCCAAAGCGCCTTCGGCGCAGGCAATGTCGCCCGTGAAAAAATGTTCACCCGTCAGTACCGCAGGTTTCATGTTCGAACCCTTCGTGCAGAAGTCAAAATCGGGGTCATGCCGTGAATCCGCGAGCCTCGCCGGCTAGAGTTCCGATGGTTTCGGTTCCGCGGGGGCCTCGACGGAATAAATGGCGAAATCGGGGCATATGGTTTCGCAATAATGGCAGTTAACGCAATCCTCCGGTTTCTTGACGCGGGGCGGATGATAGCCTTTCACATTGTAATGCCTGGCCATTTCCAGCACATCACGAGGGCAGAATTCGATGCAGAAGCCGCAGCCCTTGCACCGCTCCTCCAGGATGTACACGATTCCCTTCGAAACCTGGATCTGGTCGGTATCCAGCGGAATTCGCCAATATTTCATGATCGATCGTCCTCATTTTCGGGGCAAACCCGGATCGGCCGGCGGTCGCGCCCGATGGGCGTCGGGTCCGGTCGCCCGGAAAATGCAGGTTTTCACATTGAAAGCATCGTCTTGAACGCAACACCCTGTCAGGCGCGCTGGAAGGCTGTTCCCGCGCAAGTTCTGGTATTCTAAAAGATCGATTGAGCAAGTCAAGCGGATTCGATGCCGGCGTGGATCAAAAATGTGGCATACAGTGAAATATTTTCCGGGGGTGTCTGAAACTGATCCGGGTTTGACCTCCCGAGGGATGGGAGCCTCCTCGGGAATCTCCGAATCAATCGGAGAATATTTGAGCCGAAATGCATGCAAAAGCGAATCGATTGGGCGATCAGGTATTTGAAAAACGGGGGGGATGTCACTATTTGCGTGTTTCTTCTTGCTTCATCGCCTCGATTGGCGAATGGGCTCGGCAGGCCCCGCGCGTTCGTCCCGGGTTTCGCTCCGCAGGGCGGACTCCCTGGTCGGAGAGCGTGCAGCAGCCGTGGAGGCCGTGACCGTCCCCGGCCGAGCGATCGTCGCCGTGCCGTGGAATGCTTCACGAGGCCGTTGCGGGATGCGGCCGCCGACCGACTTGGCAATGGCCTCCAATGGCGGGCGGTGTTGGAATCGCTTCCGGCATTTCCCGGCCCGGAATCGGAGGCACACCGGGTCCAAGGCCCGGGGCCATCGGGAGGAATGTCCGGCGAGAAATGCCGGCGTCGTTTTCGGGGTGAGCGGGGGAGGGGGTATGCTCTAACAAGGCGCACGCACCCGCCCATCGGCCAGAGTCACGTAGGCCTTGCGGCTGAACCGATGGATGACGGGGGTGCCGGCCCCATGGCGAACGGCTCTCAGCACGGCTTCCTTGTCCACGGGAACGGTTCCCGCCAGCACCCGGACGGGCAGGTGGCGGAAGGCATCGGCGACCATGGGTGTGCTCGGTCCCAGCATGACGACCTTCACTTCGGGGGCAATGCGGCCGAGAATCTCTTCCGTGGTGTGATTCAAAATGGAAGTCGAGGTGAGCAGCAGGACTTCCGCCCATCCGTCCAATTTCCCGTAAAAGCTGTCCCGATCTCCAATGCCCTGAAAGTCGTCCAGGGCTTCCACCAACGCTCCACGATCCCTGAAAAGCTTCATGAGAGGCCGGAAGAAGCCCACCATCGCGACTCGGGTTCCCGAGCCGATGCCAAACGAATCCATCCAGAGACGATCCGTTGAGTCCTCCGGAAATCCGCTCGCATCGTGGTAGTTCATGGCGTTGACGCAGGCGAGTCCCATACTGCGTCGCAAGGCATCGGGGCTCCTGATTTCCTCCAGCAATTCGATGGCCCGTTCGCCCTCGTAATCCCGGTAATTCCTGTTCATCCTGCAACAATGCGTATCCTCCGCATAGGTGTAGGCAATCCCCATCCCGCCATCGTCGGTGATCACGGCCGTGTAGCTCAATCCCACGCAAAGACATGCGATTTTCGTCTTTTGCGCCTTCTCATGAAAGTGATCGTAGAGATTCCGTATCAGTTGCATCGAGTAAGCCCTCCGTCGTCATCGAAAACTCGGCAAACGCATGGAGCACCCCGGCGCCGGCGAAATGCCCGGAGTCCCGCGCGCAACGGCAACGCGCTCATTGCTCCCCATGGTCGAAGATGCGCCCGGTCGCGGGAGCCGGGCCGTTCCTGCGACACATGTCGGCCAGGATCCGGAAGCGATCGCCCGAGACCGCGCGGGTACCGGCTTCTTCCTGCGCCGTAGTTCTTTTGTTCCCGTTTCTGCCCTCCCGGACCGGGCGCCCTCCGAAGTCGCCATGGGCCGTCATGATGCATGCCGTCAAGAGGGTTCCGGAGTGTCCGCGCCAGTCGTCTCGGGTTCTGAGCCGTACAAAATGTCGTGTATATCGAACAAACTACTCTTTTATCATCGCGGAATCAAGCGGGGAAAGCGTGATCGCATCGGAAGACGGACGAGAGCCTTCCGCAGGAAGGCCGTACGGGGTGCGGACGTCCCCTGCGTGGTTTCTTCTTCACCCTGGGGGGGGGCGAGAAGCAGTGAGCCCGCGGCGGCGGGCTCATCGCTTCGTTCATCCAATGGAAACCGTTTCATGACGAGGGCGTTAAGGATCGCACATCAACCGCCCGGCGGGAGGTGAAGCGGGGATGGGCCCTCCCCTTGTACAGACCGATGAGCCGGTCAGACTTAGCGGGAAATGACGCGGGCGGGGATAACCCCGCCCTTTGCTACAGACCGATGTGGAACACTCCAGGTCCGCTTGAGGCCGAATGCGAATAAACCCCGCTCCTACAGCCCGATGTGCCGGTCAGACGTTGCCCGATGATCCGGTCAGACGTAGCAAGGGGAGGGCTTTATGCCCTCCCGCCCGGTGTTACGGACTTGAACGAACCCGGTACCAGGGGGTCGAGCGGGCGCGTTCGCACGGGAACGGTCCCGCGGCGGACCGCGGCCCCGTGCCCGGCAAGCCGTCATCAGGCTCCGCAGCCGGAGCAGCCGCCCTCCTCCTCGGAGGACTTTCTGCCGTTGTCGGAGTCCTTTCCGAAGGTCTTGACGATCTCCGCAATCTCTCTGAGGCGGTCATCGACCTTGCGGAACAGGGTGCCCTCGGGGTAGGTTCCGTCCGGCTGCAGTTTGCCGGCTTTCATTCCCGTGAGGAGCTCGATCCCTTCCTCGATGGTCGAAACCGGCCAGATATGGAACTTGCCTTCCTTGGCGGCATCGATCACTTCCTGGTCGAGCATCAGGTTGCGGACATTCTTGGACGGGATCATGACGCCCTGTTTTCCGGTCAATCCCTTGTGTTTGCAGATGTCGAAGAATCCCTTGACCTTGTGGTTCACCCCGCCGATGGGCTGAATCTCGCCTTTCTGGCTCACCGACCCGGTGACGGCGATTCCCTGCTTGATGGGGACGTCGGCAATGGCGCTCAGGAGCACGTACAGCTCGGTGCTCGACGCGCTGTCGCCGTCCACCATGCCGTAGCTCTGCTCGAAACACAGGGACGCGTTGAGCGAGATCGGCTTGTTGTGGGCGAAGCGGTCTTTGAGGATGCTGCTCAGGATGATGAGGCCCTTGGTGTGGGTCGGCCCGCTCATCTTGGATTCCCGATCGATGGAAATCATGCCCTCGCGGCCCACCGACACCGAACACGTGATGCGGTTCGGCCTTCCGAACACGTGATCCCCCGCCATGAGCACGGAAAGGCCGTTCACCTGGCCGACCTTGCCGCCCGTGGTTTCCACCCAGAAGATGTCCTTGAGCATCATCTCCTTCATGCGCTCCTCGATGAGGTTGGAGCGGTAGATCCGTTTCTTGATCGCCTGCTCCACATGCTCGCGCTTGACGAATTCGCAGTCCTCGATCCCGGCGAAGTAATTGGCTTCCTTGAGCAGATCGCCGATGGTGCCGAACTCCAAAGTGAGCTTGTCGCGGTCTTCCGTGAGCTCCACGCTGTATTCGAGCACGCGGGATACGCCGGTCCGGTCGAGATGGCGCAGTTTGTGGTCCTCGCAATAGCGGCTGATCATCCCGGCGCACTGGAGGAGCTTGTCCTCGCTGCGGTCCATCTGATCGTCCATATGGGCCTTGACCTTGAACAGCTTCTGGAAGCGGTCATCGTAGGTGTAGAGCAACTGGTAGATGTACGGGTCGCCGGTGAGGACGATCTTGACGTTGAGCGGGATGGGCTCCGGGCGAATGGTGCGGGTGCTGAAAATACCGTACAGTTCGCCCAGATCCTCGATCCGGACCTCACCGTCCCGGAGCGCCCGTTTGAGGGCCTCGTAGGTGACGAACCACTTCAACAGGTCCAGCGCCTTCATGACGAGATACCCGCCATTGGCCTTGTGAAGCGCTCCCGCCTTGATCATGGTATGGTCGGTGAACAGCGCTCCGAACCACGCCTGCCGTTCGATGGACCCGAAAATGTTCGGGTAAGCGGGGTTGGATTCGATGACCACGGGAGCGCCTTCCGTTTCCGAATTGTCGATGAGGACATTCACGTCGTACTTGCGCATGGCGGTTTCCCGCGTGGGCATCGGGAAAGGTGTGCCGGGCTGTCCCTGCTGCTGGGCCGCTTCGGGTTTCTTCTTGAAATCCTCGATGTTTTCGAGGATGTCTTCCTGGACCATCTTCAGGTATTCGAGTACCTGTTCGTCGTCCTTGTACGTTTCCTCGTAGGTATCCATGAGCTGGCCGACGACGAAGAGCGCGATCTCATTGTCCAATTTCGTGTGTTTATCCTTGAATTCGGCTTCGGCCTCGCGGATGTGCTTGATCGCCTCTTTCATCTTTTCGTGGAGCTCGTCGCTCTTTTCCCGCAGCACCAACCGCTCTTCCTCGCCCAGGTGCCGCAAATCCTCCTGGGTCATGGGTTCCCCTTCCTTATTGGCGGGGATGATCACCATTCCGACCTGGGAGAACTGCAGAATGAACCCCTGGTCCTTTGCCTGCTGCGAGAGCTCATCGATGATTTCCCGGCGCTGCTTCTCAAAGGCCTGGTGCACCTCGCTTTCCTTGGCCCGGTAATCGTCGCTGTCGAAAACTTCGGGGATTTTGGCCTGCAGCGTATCGATGAACTCATTCATGTCTTTCTTGAGCGCCTTGCCCCGACCGGGCGTCACCTTGAGACACTTGGGTTTGTCCTGCTCCTTGAAATTGAAGACATAACACCAGTCGGGGGGCGTCGGTTCCTTGCGCGCCCGTTCCTCGATGAACGATTTCGCCATGAACGTCAGACCGGCCTTGGCGGGCCCCGCGATGAAGATGTTGTAGCCGCTCGTCTTCATGCCCATACCGAACTGTATGGCGTCGATGGCCCTTTCCTGCCCCACCACCCGGTCTCCCGGAGCCTCCAGGGAAGCGGTCGTCTCAAAGGGAAGTGTTTCCGGTTCGATGTATGCTCTCAATTCTTTCACTGAAAGTTCCGGGAATTTTCTTGCCATAGTGTGTTTCCCTCCTGATTGTATGCATATGCCTGTCGTCGTCGGCCCGTTTTCGGCAATCGGAAACGCCGCGAACCGCCTCCAACGTCTCATTCCATATCATGCAAAAGCATCCGACAACGTCCCGCGACGCTGCCGGGCCGCAAGCCGGTCGCCGGCGCGGCGAATGTTGCGCTCCTTCAGCTGAGCACGTCCAGTTTCACTTTCTTCTTCGTGCTCGAAGCCGCCGTCTGAATCACTGTCCGAATAGCGTTGATCGTGTTGCCGTTCTTGCCGATGATCCGACCGAGGTCCTCGGTGGAGATCTTCAATTCCAGTATCACCGTGTCGTCTTCTTCCCGTTCCGTAAGAACCACTTCCCGCGGGTGATCCGCAAGCGATGTGACCAGATATTCAACGAGATCTTTAAATGCCACAGCCCCCTCCGTGGTGGGTCGATTGTTTTATCGATCGGTCAACTTGTCCATGACGGATCGAATCTTCTGCTCGGGAGTGCCCTTCCGATCTCTGCGATCGTCAATCCGGATCTGCGTCAGCACCCGAGTCACCTCTGGACCGAAACAGCTCTCATGCATTCGCTTCAGAACCGGCAGGATTTCATCGAGATCCCCCGACACGATCGTGCCCATTGCCGTCAGTTCATACTGAAGCGAGCTTTCCTTGAGCACTTTGAGGACCTTTGCCACGTGCGTGCTAAGGCTCGTGCCCGGCACCCCGATCGGAACGATGCTGACCTCAACCACCGCCATCTTCGATCACTCCCTCATCACGATATGGTCAACCAAAGCCGTTCGGCCCCTCGAAGAGGACCGCTACGACAAGACGGGCCACGCGGTTCCGCAGGCCGTCATCACCCTCATCAGACCGGACAGGCTCTCGGGAAGATGTTCTTCCAGGTGGGGTTCGAGAGTCAAGAGAGGAGTCAGGTTCCTGGCCTTCAGGAAATCGAACAGGAGCGCAAAATCGATGCTCCCGCGCCCCACCGGCAGGTGAGCATCCCGGCTCCCGTCGTTATCGTGCACGTGAATCTCCCTGAGAACGTGCCACAAGGCTTCCAGCCATACCGAGAGGGCAGTCCCGGAAAAGCTGTGCTGGTGTCCGACATCCAGGCAGAAGCCGAAAAACGGTGAATCGATCCTCCCGAACAGTTCCAGGTGCAGCTCCGGGTCCCTTTCCCAGACGTTTTCCAGCAGCAGCGGGATGTTCAGCCCTTCGGCGCGTTTCACCAACGGCTCCCAGATGGCCATGCTGTTGTCCAGCCAGGCGCGCCGGTGCCCGCGATGATGCCGTGGGTCGAACCCCGTGTGCAGGACCACCTGGACCGGGCGAAAAATGTCCAGCGTTTCAAACAGTTGCTGAAACCGCGAAACCGAAACCTTGCGAATCAAAGGATCGACGCTGCCCGTGCTCAGGTCCCAGAAAGGCCCGTGCAGGCTGATGCGGCAGTTCCTCCCGTGAAGCTTCCCGGCGACGGCACTCAGTTCTTTCCCCGACATCCGGTCCAGCTCCACCGCCTCGAAGCCCAGCTCCACGTTGAGCCGGTAATGCAGAATCATCTCCAGGTATTTCGGCAGGAGCTTGATCGGCATGTTGATGTGAACCTGCCTGAGGAGGGTCTGCATGGCGTCGCTGAAATATGGTTTCATTTTCCCCTGATTGACCAAAATTTACGTGTATATACTCACCATCTCCATGAGGCGTGTCAATACGACGGACTCTTTTTGTTTACTTCATTTGTCGCCCACGCTCCATCGAAAAAACCGGGGAAACGAGCCCCGAAGGCACCGATGCGCGAATTCCCGTCATGGAATGGCTGGGGTCCTGTATAGAAGGCCACATCCTCGTTGTCAATGCAAGTCCGATCGTGCGCTTCCATTTTGCGGGTTTTGCCGATTCCGGCCCGCGGTGATGGCGCATGGCGGAAAACGAGCGGTGCCGCCGGGTGCCTTCCTTGCGGGAATGGGCCGGCGAACGGCACCGCGAAGATACCGGTTGCACGGGATGCAACTTTGTTGCATCATGGGCTGCCCGGCGCGATGCGGCCGCGATTCGCTTCCGTCAGGGAGGGCGGCGCGGTGGCACAGCGGTGGACGGCGCTGCATGCGATTCGGCTTGGCGCCTTTCCTTCCGATGGGCGGAGAATTCATGCCCGTGGTCGGAGATTGCGCCTTTCGCGCTGACGGGCGGGGAATTTGCCTGCTGAGCAGGCCGAAGGGCGGAAGACGGCCGTTTCACGGGCGGGCAGGATATTCGGATTCTGGTGGAAGGAGAAGAACTTTGTTCCAACGCCGTTGCAAGGGGGCACTCGGCAAATTCCGGAGGGAGACCATGACACATCCTGCGAGAGTTGTCGCAAAACTTCTGCTTGGTTTGAGCCTGGTTTTTGCGGTCGCCGGGGCTCCGGCCGCCGTCGGCGCCGCGGAGGCGAAAGGTCGTCTGGAGGTCACCGTCAGCATTCTGCCTCAGAAGTATTTTGTGGAGAAGATCGGCGGGGACCTGGTTTCCGTCACCGTGATGGTGGAACCGGGAGCGGAACCGCACGTCTACGATCCCAAGCCGCAGAGGATGACGGGGCTTACCCGGTCGAAAATCTATTTTGCCGTCGGCGCGCCGTTCGAGGACGTCTGGCTCGATCGGTTCGCCGCGGCCAATCCTAAAATGCGCATCGTCCGGACCGATGCCGGAATCGCAAAGCTTTCCATGGAACACGACCATGCTACCCCGGAGAAGGAAGAGGCGCACACGCATCCGGAGTCCGCTGCGAGGGAGCATTCTCACGGCGGGGAGGACCCTCACGTGTGGACTTCCCCTCCGCTGGTGATGATCCAGGCGCGGCACATCCTCGCCGGGCTGGTCGAGGCGGATCCCGCTCACCGGGGGGCCTACGAGACGAACTACCGGAAGTTCGTGGAGGAACTGGTCGAGCTGGATCACTTTCTACTGAACCTGTTTCAAGACAGGCCGAAAGGGGAGTTCATCGTCTTTCATCCGGCCTGGGGCTATTTTGCCGAAGCCTACAACCTCCAGCAGGTGTCCATCGAAATCGAAGGCAAGGAACCGAAGGCGGCCGATCTGCAGCGGTTGATCGAACAAGCGCGGAAACGCAGGGTCGGAACGGTTTTCGTGCAGCCGCAGTTTTCCGACAGGAGCGCCAAGGTCATTGCCGAGGCCATCGGCTCGCGGGTGGAATTTGCCGATCCGATGTCGGCCGACTGGGACAGGAACCTGCGGGAATTCGCGGGGAAAATCCACGCATCACTGCACTGATGCCGCATCCCGCGATGCACCGACTACGCGAATGCCCCGCGGTCCGGTGAAGCGCGCCGACTCCGGGGCTCGGGTTGCATGGGAGCCGTTATGTGCCGCCAATGCGATTATTCCGATCTTCTGAAACGCTCGGGAGTGAGCCTGACGGTTCACCGGTTGAGGGTGCTGGAGGTCATCGGGGACAGCCCGTGTCCGCTGAGTCACCGGGAGATTCACCGGACGCTGAAACGATCCCGCGTCGTGGACCGGGTGACGGTCTACCGCATACTCGATCTTCTCGTGGACAAGGGGGTCGTCCAGCGGATCAGCTCGGGCGACAGGGGTTTCCGGTACGGCCTGGCCCCCAGCTCGAACCATCCCTCCCATCATCATTTTTTCTGCAGCGTTTGCGGGAACATGCAATGTCTCGATCCCGGTGCGCTTCCCATCGATTTGCAGGCACTGCAACGGTCCTGCGCGTCCTTGATCCGCAACGTCGAGGTGCGCCTGGACGGGATATGCGGGAACTGCCTGGAGAATCGCGGCGCCAAGGATAACTGAGGGGGAGGCCGGAGCACGGGAAGGTGACGCACTCCGGCCGTTTCCCCGACCCACCGGTTTTCAGTTTGACTTTGTCTTCCTTTTTGGGTTTAAAAGGATGAGATGCCCCTATGCTGCCGGCCAGTCGACGGAACGACTCGTTTCGTGCAGGGAGGCACGCGTCACTTCGATTTCGGATAAAAAGAACGGTCGCTCCCCGAGCCGCCGGGTCTAAGGCTTTTGCGGCGGCCGGCAGGGTGTGCCTGGAAACGGGCATGCCTCCCGTTGCGGAAAGGGGAGCAGGTCAAACCGGGTTTCCAGTGCCGGAGCCTGCCCTTTTCGCGGGTTCCGGTTTTTTTGCCTCGTTGGCCCCGCAGGGGCCGGAGCGGCGGGGTGGATGGTCCGGGCGGGGAGGTTTGGGTGCCGCGCGGAGTCCCGCGGGTTTCCGCCGGGGATGAAACGGCGTGCCGATTGCGGCGGCGGTTCACGCGGATCGCCGAGTGTCCTGAGACAGCCTGCGGAATGCGATACGGAAGGTCACCATTCACCATAAAGGAGAGGAGCCATGTTGAGAAAATCGGTTTTGGCTGGTGCGGTGCTCGTTGCCCTGGTTTGTTTCGGCTTCATCGGTGTGCGGGACGGGGATTGCGCGGAACCCCAAATAAAGGATCTTATATTGGCGACCACCACGTCCACCGTGGATACCGGACTCCTTGACGCATTGATCCCGAAGTTCGAAAAAGAAACCGGATACCGTGTCAAGACCATCTCCGCCGGCACGGGGCAGGCTTTGGCAATGGGTGAGAAGGGCGAAGCGGACGTGCTCCTGGTTCACGCTCCCGAGGCGGAGAAGAAGCTGGTTGACGGCGGGATGGTGATCAACTATCAGCTGGTCATGCACAACGACTTCGTGATCGTCGGCCCGGCGGGAGACCCGGCGGGGATCAAAGGCAAGCCGAGTGCGGATGCGCTCAAGGCCGTCGCGGCGAAGGAAGCCGTGTTCATTTCCCGGGGGGACGATTCCGGCACGCACAAAAAGGAAAAATCTCTGTGGAAGAAGGTGGAAATTCAGCCCGCAGGGAAATGGTACCGGGAATCCGGGCAGGGCATGGGGGCGACCCTGCTGATGGCTTCCGAACAGCAGGGATACACGCTTACGGACCGCGGAACCTACCTCGCCCAGAAGAAGAACGTCAAGCTCGACATCCTGTCCGAAGGGGACAAGGCCCTGCTCAACATCTATCACGTCATGCAGGTGAATCCGGAGAAATTCGCCAAGGTCAACGGCCCCGGCGCCAAGGCTTTCGTCGAATTCATGGTGCGGCCCGACGTCCAGAAGTTCATCGGTGAATTCGGCAAGGACAAGTTCGGTCAGCCGCTCTTTTTCCCCGACGCTGGAAAGCAGATGTAGGGAAGGCCCGGAGCGTATGACGGGAGGTCAGCTTTGAACGTCATTTCCGAAGGCATCGTCGAAGCGGCAAGGCTGCTCGTCACTTTGGACCCCGATGTAGTGGCCATCACCCTGAGGACGCTCCAGGTCTCCACGACCGCAACCTTCATCAGTGTCCTGATCGGCCTTCCGTTCGGCACTTTCCTGGCCCTGACCCGATTTTTCGGCCGCGGATTCGTGGTGAGCCTGGTCAACTTCGGGATGGGACTTCCCCCCGTGGTCGTGGGGCTCGTCACGTGGCTGTTCCTGACCCGATACGGGCCGTTGGGCACGCTGGGTCTCCTCTATTCCCCCACGGCCATGGTCATCGCGCAGGCGGTCATCGCTTCGCCCATCGTGGCGGGGTTCGCCATGGCGGCTATCCAGTCGGTCAACCCCAAGCTCCGCCTGCAAATCCTGTCCCTGGGAGCGACCCGCATCCAGTTCCTGTTCCTGCTGCTCTGGGAGGCGCGCCTGGGCATCCTGGCCGCTGTAATAGCCGGTTTCGGCGGCGTCATCAGCGAGGTGGGCGCGTCCATGATGGTGGGCGGCAACGTGCGCGGCTATACGCGCGTGCTCACTACCGCCACGGTCCTTGAGGTTTCCAAGGGGAGTTTCGCGCTCGCCACGGGGCTGAGCATCATCCTGCTGGCGCTTTCCTTCGGCATCATGGCCTCATTGAGCTACCTGCAGCAAAGGGGCCGGTGATGGCCGAACACTTGATCGCGGCAAAGGATTTGCGACTCCGGCTGGACGGGCGGGACATCTTCCATATCCCGGAGTTTTCCCTTCAGCGGGGGGAAGTCCTGGCGCTCGTCGGTCCCAACGGTTCCGGCAAGTCCAGCCTTCTTCTCACCCTCGCCCTGCTTCAGGAGCCGACGGAGGGGACGGTACGCTTTGACGGCCGTCCGGCGGGCAGGGACAATGCCCTGGCGTTGCGCCGCCGCATGGCGCTGGTGTTCCAGGAGGCTTTGCTGCTGGATGCCACGGTGCGCCGCAACCTCATGATCGCACTCCGCCTGCGGGGAGTCACGGGGAGGGAGGCCGAACAGCGGGCCAATCGCTGGCTGGATCGTTTCGGAATCGCCCATCTCGCTTCCCGAAAGGCGCGTCGGCTTTCAGGCGGCGAAGCTCAGCGAACGAGCCTGGCCCGCGCATTTGCCCTGGAGCCGGAAGTCCTTTTCCTGGACGAACCCTTCGCTTCGCTCGATTATCCCACGCGCCGCTCCCTGCTCGGCGAGCTCGGGAAGCTCCTCAAGGACATGAACATGACCACCCTGTTCGTCACCCACGACTACACGGAAATTCCCTATCTCGCCGATCGAGTGATGGTCCTCTATGAAGGGCGGATCATCAAGACGGGATCGGTGCGGCAGGTCTTCGGGGATCAGATCGTCGAGCGCAAGGTCTGGGCGCCCTGGGAGGACGCCGAGTAGCGAAGGGGGTTTTCCCGCCCGAAGCCTGCCGGGCGGAAGACGTGTAACGCTCCGGATGCACCGGGCGGGGCATTGCCGCGGACCGGTCGGCATCGTCCGGGGTCCGGTGCCGTTCCTCAAAAAGGAGATTGGGCCCGAAGGCCCAATCACAGAGAAAGGAACAGAGCATAAAGCTGATTGCGAATGAAGAATCTCACAAGATTTTTATTATGTCAAGTCTGATATAACGAAACTTGAAAAATTTCCCCATACTCGATGCGAATCCGCCCGGGACAAAGATATCCCGGCCTGATGCCGTCCCCGTCGGCATCAACGACGGCCGTTGACCGCCTCACGGGTCCGAAGCGCGCGCGTCTCCTTTCCCGCCGATGGGAAATCCGCAAAACCAACCTGAAAGCGATGCGCGATCGCCAGCCAATCCCGCCGGCAATCACGTTTTGCAGCCGACCATGTGCATTTCGCAATAAATAGTTCACTTCGTTATTGTTTCGAGAAGGCAAAGTGAAAATGTGAAACCTTTCTCTTGACTTCAGGGTGAAGGCGTCTATACTGGCGGTGGTTATGTCAAGCCGGATACAACGATTCAGTGGAGTCCCTTTGCTGTCGGGTCCGCGAACAGGGCCGCTTCGGAAGCTTGATGCGCCGGGTTTGCCCGGGTGTGGGAGTGCCGATGAGAGGTCCGGAGGAGGCGTGGCCGGAAACGAGGGAGTCTTTCGGGTCAGGGGGTCGGATCGGCGGTTTGAGGGCGCCGGCCCGGCGGTTGTCAAGCGGTTACCGGGAAATTGTCTTCACGAACACACACAGAAAGAGGGCCTATGAAAGACGATATCATCACTCTCAAGGTCAACGGGAAGGATTTCAAGGGAAGGGAGGTCAAGGGAAAAAAAGGGCAGACGGTCCTCGAAGTTCTTCGGGCCAACGACGTTCATGTGCCCACCCTGTGCTACCATCCCCAGATGCCACCCTACGGGGGATGCAGATTGTGCATCGTCGAAATCGAGAACATGCGCGGTCTCCCGCCTTCCTGTACCACCCCCGCAACCGACGGGATGGTTGTGAACACGCACTCACCCAAGGTGGTCGGGGTGCGTAAAACGGTGCTGGAACTGCTCCTCGCCTACGGGGACCACAATTGCCTGCTGTGCGAGCAGACGGGCAGCTGCGAGCTCCAAAACCTGGTTTACGAGCACGGCATCGACCATGTTCGCATCAAGTCGCAATTCGTTCCCAAGATCAAGGACGATTCACATCCGATGATCGTCCGCGACCACAACAAGTGCGTGCTGTGCGGCCGCTGCGTCAGGGCCTGCCTGCAGGTGCAGGTGAACGGCGCCATCGATGTCGCGGCTCGCGGTTCGGATTCCTACATCACGACGTTCAACAACACCAACCTGATGGAATCCAACTGCGTTTCCTGCGGTCAATGCGTTCAGGCATGCCCGGTGGGTGCCCTGACCGAGAAAAAGTCGAGGTTCAAGGGCCGGGCGTGGGAGATGGAAAAGGTCCGCACGACCTGCCCCTACTGCGGCGTGGGCTGCCAGATGTGGCTGCACGTCAAGGACGGCCGGATCGTCAAGGTCACGGGGGTCGAGGACGGCGCTCCCAATGAAGGCCGGTTGTGTGTGAAGGGCCGCTTCGGTTATGACTTCATCTATTCGGAAGAGCGGCTGAAGACGCCTTTGATCAAGGAAAACGGTGCGTTTCGTGAGGCTTCATGGGACGAGGCGCTCGATCTGGTCGCAAAGAAGTTCACGGAAATCAAGAAAAAACACGGTCCGGACGCCATCGCGGGGGTGAGCTCGTCGCGCAGCCTCAACGAAGACTCCTACCAGATGCAGAAGCTGTTCCGCGCGGTGATCGGAACCAACAACATCGACAACTGCGCACGTACCTGACACGCTCCAACCGTCGCCGGTCTGGCGAAATCTTTCGGTTCCGGAGCAATGACGAACTCGTTCGGCGATTTTGCGCGGGCGAAACTGATTCTGGCCATAGGCACCAACATGACGGAAGCGCACCCCGTGGCTTCGAGTTTTGTGAAGAACGCGGTGCAGAACGGTGGGGAACTGATCGTGGTGGATCCGCGCCGCACGGGCCTTGCCGATCACGCTTCCCAGCACCTCCAACTCCGCGTGGGCAGCGACATCGCGCTCCTCAACGGCCTGATGCACGTGCTCATCACGGAGGATCTCTACGACAAGGAATACGTCAAGAACTGCTGTACGGGTTTTGACGAGCTGAAAAAGAAAGTCATGGAGTATCCGCCGGAGCGGGCGGCCGAGATCTCCGGGGTCGACGCCGAGACCATCCGGCAGGTCGCGCGCAAGCTCGCCACGGTGCGCCCGGCCATGCTGGCTTACACGCTGGGCATCACCGAACACACCTGCGGCATGAACAACGTGCTGTCCTGCGCGAACCTGCAGATGCTCCTCGGCAATGTGGGATTCGAATGCGGCGGCGTCAACCCGTTGCGCGGCCAGAACAACGTGCAGGGAGCCTGCGACATGGGCGCTCTGCCCAATGTTTTCCCCGGGTATCAACAGGTGGCGGATCCCAAGGCGAGGGCGAAGTTTGAAGCGGCCTGGAACGTCAAGGGACTTCCCGACAAACCCGGTCTGATGATGCCGCAGATGATGGACGGCCTGGCGTCGGGGAAGGTCAAGGCCTTTTACATCTTCGGTGAGAACCTGGCCAATACCGAGCCGGACATCCGGCACGTGGAGCACTGCCTGGATTCGGCCGAATTCCTGGTCTGCAACGATATCTTCCCGACGGAGACGACGCGCTTTGCGGACGTCGTATTTCCGGTCGCTGCCTGGAGCGAGAACGACGGAACCTTCAGCAACAGCGAGCGGCGGGTGAGCCGGGTGCGGACCGTGAGCGAACCGCCGGGTGTGGCCAAGCCCAACTGGTGGGTTTTCAAGGAAATCGCCCGACGCATGGGACAGGAGTGGGCGTCTTCAAGCGCGCAGGAACTGTGGGACAATGAAATCTCGGTGCTGGCTCCGGCTCTTGGCGGAATCAAGTATCGGCGCATCGAGAAGGATGGTCTGCAGTGGCCCGCGCCGACCGAAGAACATCCGGGAACGCCGACCTTGCATCGGGACGGCAAGTTCACCTGCGGACTGGGGAATCTGGTTCCTGTGGACTGGACACCCCCGGCGGAGGTGCCGGACAAGGAGTATCCGTTCGTGCTCAGCACGGGCCGGCGGCTGTTCCACTACCATACGCGGACCCAGACGGGAAGGTGTGAGGGATTGAACGACCTTCTGGGCGAAGAGACGGCCGACATGTCCCGGGAAGACGGCATCGCCATGGGAATTCAGGTCGGCGACAAAGTCCGGGTGAAATCGCGCCGCGGGGAAGTGGTGGTTACGGCCAATCCCACCGACCGCGTTCCGAAGGGCATGGTCTGGATGGCCTTCCATTTCCGCGATGGCTGTGCCAACTGGCTGACCAACCCGGTCTTCGATCCGGTCACGCAGACCGCGGAATACAAAGCCTGCGCGGTCAAGATCGAAAAGGCCTGATCGCAGGCCTCGGGATTTCATCGGCGGGCGGGGTTTATCCCCGCCCGCCGTGCCTGAGGCCCACGGATTCTTGTTCTTTGAACCGGGCGGCATGTGATTGTGACGATCAGGGGCAAACCCGCCGCTCCGGCGACCCGCCGGGGCGGAAACGCGCAACGAAGCAGGAAAGTCATCGTCGTCATCCCGACGCACACCGAAATCCAACGGAACAATCCTTAGTCCGGGTCTCGACGGGGAAGCGGTTGCACCCGTCAGGAGGCCGAAATCCGGGGGAAATGGCCCGGGATGCGGGCGGCACAGACATAAGGGTTGTATTATTGTTGGCATAACGGGTATACTCCCATGAACGGGGGAAAACCCTGGAGAGCTCTGATATTGAGGTGCGTTCAAGATTATACGACACCTGCCCGGTGGGAGGTGACGCGGGTGGGATAAACCCCGCCCCGATATGGTTGCCAGACGTAGTGAGAGGTGACGGAGGCGTGATAAACGCCGCCCGTGCGGACCGATGCGCCGGTCAGACGTATACAAGGGGAGGGCTTTATGCCCTCCCGCCCGATGCGATCATCTTGAACGCAGTTATCCATGATGCTGCGCCTCACGTGCGAAGCGTGAAAAAGTTTCACCCGAGAGTTTGTTATACAGTGTAATTGTCCATGGCGCCCGCGTTACCCGCGAAGCCTGAAAAAGTCTCACCCGGGAATCTGTTTTCCAGGTAACCCGGTTTGAGACTGGTGGAAGAAATCCTGAATCGGCATGAAGATGCGGTGGGAATTCGAAATGAAAATAGGACGGTATTCGTACGACGAGTATCTGGAACTGGTGAAATCTTTCCATGGCTATGCAGCGCCCGGCCTGATGATGGGCGGGGTGATGGTGGATTTGGCTTTGAGCCGCATGCCCGAAGGCGTGTTGTTCGATGCCGTGTGCGAAACGGCGAGTTGTCTGCCGGACGCCGTTCAGTTGCTCACCCCCTGCACGGTGGGGAACGGATGGGTGCGAGTGCTGAACCTCGGCCGGTATGCGCTGAGCCTTTATGACAAGAGCACGGGCAGCGGGGTGAGGGTCTTCGTGGATGCGGCCAAGATACGTGCCTGGCCGGAGGCGGAGGCGTGGCTGTTCAAACTGAAGCCGAAAGCGGCGCAAGATACCGGGCTCCTTCTCAGGCAAATCAAGGAAGCGGGCTACGGGATCTACGGGGTGCAGGACATCCGAATCCAACCGCAGTTCCTGGTGCGGCACCACAAAGGCAGCATCGGCACCTGCACGCTCTGCGGGGAGCCTTATCCGGCCGACGATGGAGGGATTTGCCGGGGGTGTCAGGGAGAAGCTCCCTATGCGGTTCCCGGGGAAGTTGAATCGGATGGCTTCCCGGACGGTCCGGATCTCCTGGCGGTGCCCGTGCAGGACGCCGTGGGCCGATCCATGCTGCACGACATGACCCAGATTCTGCCCGGAAAAAGCAAGGGAGCCGCCTTCCGGCGCGGCCAGCAGATATCGGTGGGCGACCTGTGCCGGCTGCAGCAGATGGGCCGGCAGAGAGTCTACGTGGACCAGGGCAATACGCCCGACGGCGAATGGATTCACGAAGACCAGGCGGCACTTGCCTTCGCTCGGGCCATGGCGGGCGAGGGCGTGCGGTTCGTCGAGCCTCCCAGGGAGGGGAAGATCAATTTCGTGGCGGACCGCGACGGCCTGTTCCTCGTGGAAGAGGAGTCCCTCGAAGAGTTCAACATGGTCGCCGGGGTGATGTGCGCCTCGCGAAGAGGATACACCCTGGTGCGAAACGGCAGGATGCTCGGCGGGACCAGGGCCATTCCGCTGTATCTGCCTCGTTCCGCTTTCATGAAGGCTTTGGCCGTCCTGCGCTACGGACCGCTCTTTCGAGTTCTGCCCATGCGCAAGGCCCGGGTCGGCATACTGGTCACCGGGAGCGAGGTGTTTCAGGGACTCATCGAAGACCGCTTCATTCCGATTATCGGGGCAAAGGTCGAGGCGCTGGACTGTAAAGTGGTCAAGGCGGTGATTGTTCCGGACGACCGCGTGGCAATCCGTGACGGCGTGCACGAGCTTGTGCGGGCCGGTGCCGACCTGCTTGTGACCACCGCCGGGCTCTCGGTGGATCCCGATGATGTCACGCGCCAGGGCCTGAAGGATGCCGGCGCAATGGATATGCTCTACGGCGCTCCGGTCCTTCCCGGAGCCATGACTCTGCTGGCCCGCATCGGTTCGGTGCAGGTCATGGGCGTGCCGGCCTGCGCCCTCTATTTCAAGACCACGAGCTTCGACCTGCTTTTTCCGCGCCTGCTTGCGGGAGTGGACATTGCCCGCCGCGATCTGGCGAAGCTCGGGCACGGTTCGTTCTGCTTGGAGTGCAAGGCCTGTACCTTTCCCAAATGCCCGTTCGGGGGCTGACGGGTCTGTCGAACGAGGGAGGTGGCGATGCCGTCGCAATCGCAGGAGGACTCTGCCGCCCGTCCTGCAAGGCGGTCCGAGTCCAAGGGGAAGACCAAACCCGTGGAGGTTCTGAATGAACCGACCATCCGGCTGCATATTTGGCTGGAAACGGGCGATGGGGTGTTTTTTGGCGCCGGGCGAGCGTTCCTGCTGGAGAAAATCGAGGAGCACGGATCGTTGCGCAAAGCGGCCGAGGATCTCGGAATGTCGTATCGCGCCGCGTGGGGTAAAATAAGAAAAACCGAGAAGGTTCTCGGTGTCAAGCTGATCGCGCAGTGCCGCAGCAAAAAGGAGGGACACAATTTGACCGAGGAGGGAAGGATGCTCAAGGAGAAATACCTCCTCTGGTTCCAGGAAATCGAGCGGGAAGCCTTGCGAAAAGCCGCGGAAATCTTTCCCTGGCCCGTGCGAGGGTACAAGGAAAAGGGCGGGGACAAGTTCCTGAGGCAATGATCGCGCTCTCCATGGCCCTTGGCCCCATGGAAGCGCTGTTCACATCCATGGTTTGAAGGAGGATGCGGAGAATGCAAACCCTCAAGCACATGACGGCAAGATTCAAGGACAACGGGCTGTTCTCCGCCGAGAACGAGCTGGCGGTGGAGGAGCTTCTTGAAATCTATGTCGATGATTCGCCGTATGCCATCACCATGCGCCTCCCGGGAGACGATATCAACCTGGCGGCCGGCTTCTGCTTTACCGAGGGGATCATCCGATCCTACGACGACATTGCGTCCATCGAACATTGCGAGGCCATTCCCGGGGAACGCAGAGTGATGGTCCACCTCAGCCGGGACCGTAAGAGGGCGAAATCGGTGCGCAAAGAGCGCGCGGAGTACCTGAGCAAGTCCAGCTGCGGTCTTTGCGGGAAGCGTGAGGCCGAGGAGATCTTCGACGACATTCCCCCTGTGGAAACCTGTCGCCATATCGAGCTGGAGGAGATCCTGCGGCTCAAGGATGTTTTCGAAGGCCGCCAGGCCATTTTCCCCCGGACCGGCTCCACCCATTCGGCCGCGGCGTTTGACGACCGGGCGAACCTGCTTGCTTTCGCGGAGGATATCGGCCGTCACAATGCGTTCGACAAGGTGATCGGGGCGCTCCTGAAGACCAGGGAACTGGGAAAGGTTTTCCTGGGCGTGGTTTCCTCCCGGTTGAGCTTTGAAATGGTGCAGAAGGCCGGCGTCGCGGGCTTTGAGGTTTTCGCCGGGTTGTCGGCCGCCACGAGCCTGGCGGTGGCCATGGCCGACCGGCTCAACATGACCCTGATCGGCTTTCTGCGCGAGAAGAGCATGAGCATATACACCCATCCCGAAAGGGTCCTTCGCTGCTGAACAGCGGGGTTGTGCATTTATGTACGCAACCGACCTCGAAGTCTCCCCCCCGGCCGGTTTGTTCCGTCAAATCCAGACCTTTCGCGTTCCGTTCGACTCTTTGGAGGCCAGGTTTGCGCCTTATGTGTTTAAATTAACATATTGAAATCATTAACTAATTGTTCTAGGTATCACAAGTATGAATAAGGATGGAACGCGGCGGTTTTGTGACACACGGTCGGAAACCGGGCGGATGTCAGGGAAACTTATGTAATTCTTCCGAAGGTTTACACGAGAGGAGGAGAAGAACATGGGAGTCACACGACGTGAGTTCCTTTTGATCTCCGGCACCATGGGGGCCGGTCTGGCGCTGTCGTCTCTGGGAGTCGACATGCGCCCGATCATGGCCCACGCGGAGGAACTCAGTAAGATCGAGAAGGTGAAGAGCGCCAAGCAGACCTACTCGCTCTGTTACTATTGTTCGGTAACGTGCGGGTTGATTTGCAGCACCGATCAGAAAACCGGCAAAATCATCAACATCGAAGGGGATCCGGACCATCCCGTCACGGAAGGATCGCTTTGTGCGAAAGGTGCGGCAAGCCTTCAGATGTCGGCCCGCAACGAGCATCGTTTGACCAAGGTCCTCTATCGCAAGCCCGGCGGCGACAAGTGGGAACCCAAGACGATGGATTGGGCTCTGACCGAGATCGCAAAGAGAATCAAAGCCACCCGCGACAAGGACTTCATGGTCAAGAACGCAAAAGGACAGGTCGTCAACCGGTTGGAGAGCATCTCGCATCTGGGCAGTTCCAAGCTGGACAATGAAGAGTGCTGGATGGTGACCGCCGCGGTGAGGGCACTCGGCCTCGTCTACATCGACCACCAGGCCAGAGTCTGACACGGTCCGAGCGTAGCGGCTCTGGGAGAGTCGTTCGGACGTGGTTCAATGACGAATCATTACATCGATATCAAGAATGCCGACGTTATTTTGATCATGGGCAGCAACGCCGCGGAGATGCATCCGATTTCCTTCAAGTGGGTGCTGCGGGCCAGGGAGGAGAGAGGAGCCAAGATCATCCACGTGGATCCCCGTTTCACCAGGACTTCAGCCCTGGCGGATCATTACATCGCCCTGAGGTCGGGTACCGACATCGCTTTTCTCGGCGGGATGATCAAGTACATTCTCGAGAACAAGAAGTATTTCGAAGAGTACGTAAGGGATTACACCAACGCCTCCTTCATCGTGGACGAGAAGTTCAGTTTCAACGACGGTCTGTTCTCGGGGTACGACCCTGCCGCGAGAAAGTACGACAAGTCGACGTGGGCCATCAAGGTGGATGAGAAGGGCATTCCGCAAAAGGATCCGACCTTTGAGAACCCGCGGTGCGTGCTGCAGATGCTGAAGGCTCATTACTCCCGGTACGACATTGACAAGGTTTCCTCGATCACCGGCACGCCGGTGGAAGATCTCAAGACGGTTTATGAACTGTACGCCTCGACGGGAGTCAAGGACAAAGCCGGAACGGAGCTCTACGCCCTCGGCTGGACGCAGCACACCGTCGGCGTTCAGAACATCAGGGCCATGTCGATCATTCAGGGCCTGCTGGGCAACATGGGTATCGCCGGAGGCGGGATCAACGCGCTGCGCGGCGAGCCGAACGTCCAGGGATCGACCGACCATGCGATCCTTTCACACATTCTTCCGGGCTATTTGAAGGCGCCTGTGGCCTCTCTGACCACCCTGGAGGAGTATTTGAAGAAGAACACGCCGAAGACCAGCGAACCTCAATCGGCGAACTGGTACCAGAACACGCCCAAGTACATGGTGAGCCTCTTGAAGGCCTGGTACGGAGACAAGGCCGTCAAGGAAAACGATTTCGGTTATGCCAACGTACCCAAGCTCGATGATGGGCAGGACGCGACGGTTCTGAACATGATCGACAAGATGTATGAGGGCAAGATCAAGGGATTCACGTGTATCGGCCAGGATCCGGCCGTCAGCCTGCCCAATGCGAACAAGGTGAGGCAGGCCTTTACGAAGCTGGACTGGATGGTGCATGTGAACATCTTCGACAACGAGACCGCGTCATTCTGGAAAGGCCCGGGCCTGGATCCGAAGAAGGTCAAGACCGAGGTCTTCCTGCTTCCGGCGGCGGCATCCATGGAGAAAGAAGGCAGCATGAGCAACAGCGGGCGCATGCTGCAGTGGAAATACACGGCCGAGAAGCCCCCGGGAGACGCACTGTCGGTAGGGGACATCCTCTATCGACTGGTGAACAAGTTGAAGGATCTCTACAAGAAAGAGAAGGGCGCATTCCCTGACCCGATCGTCAACCTGGTGTGGAATTATGGAGATGCCAAGGGCCACTACGACGCCTTGGCGACTTCCAAGGCGGTGAACGGGCTTTTCCTGGAGGATGTGACCATCGGCGACAAGACGTTCAAGAAGGGGCAGTGCGTTCCCGGTTTCGGCAATCTGCAGGCCGACGGGAAGACTTCCTGCGGCAACTGGATCTATTCCGGAGCGTTCGCCGCGGACGGGACCAACCTTATGGCCCGCAGGAAGAAGGACGACCCGACGGGCCTCGGCCTGTACCCTGAATGGGGCTGGGCCTGGCCGGTCAATCGCCGGATCCTTTACAACCGGGCTTCGGTGGATAAGAACGGGCAACCCTTCGATCCCAGCCGTCCCCTTCTAAAGTGGGTGGACGGGAAATGGGTGGGTGATGTTCCGGACGGCCCCTGGCCGCCTCTGAGCGACAAAGAAAAGGGAAAGCTGCCGTTCATTATGAAGCCGGACGGCGTGGCCTCCCTCTTCGGGCCGGGGCTGGCGGACGGACCCTTCCCCGAGCACTATGAGCCGCTCGAGGGGCCGCTGGCCAAGAACCCGATGTCTTCGCAACTGAACAATCCGGCCATCAAAATATTTACAAAGGAGTGCGACCTGTACTCGGGGTGCGATCCCAAGTTTCCTTTCGTCTGCACCACATATTCCTGCACGGAACACTGGTGCACCGGCGCCGAGACCAGATGGCAGTCATGGCTCACGGAAGCCCAGCCGGAGGCCTATGTCGAAATCAGCAGAGAGCTTGCCGAGCTCCGCGGCATCAAGAACGGGGAGAGGGTCCGGGTGGAGTCTCCACGCGGCAAGGTGGAATGCGTGGCCATGGTGACCACGCGGTTCCGTCCCTTCCAGGTCGGCGGGCAGACGATCCACCAGGTGGGGATGACCTTCAACTACGGCTGGCTTTTCCCCAAGGATTGCGGTGATACCGCCAACCTGCTGACCCCCACCGCCGGTGATGCGAACACCATGACCCCGGAATATAAAGCCTTCATGGTCAACGTGACGAAGGTGTAGGAGGAGTGAGACATGTCGAAGGGAAAATCCATAATGGTCGATACCTCCAGGTGCACCGCCTGCCGTGGCTGCCAGGTGGCCTGTAAACAATGGAACGGTTTGCCCGGCACGAAGACCAAGCAGGTGGGCACGTATCAGAACCCCCAGGACGTCTCCGCGGAAACGTGGAAGCTGGTCCGGTTTTCGGAGGGGATCAAGGAAAACGGAAAACCCTACTGGTATTTCTTTTCGGAGCAATGCCGGCATTGCCTCGAACCGCCGTGCGTGGATTCCATCGGCGGATACCAGCCGGAGGGTGCGACGAGGGATGAGGCGACGGGGGCGGTGATCTTCAAACCGGCATCCAAGGAGGCGCCTTTCGAGGAAGTCAAGGGCGCCTGCCCGTACAACATTCCTCGCCAGGACGCCAAGAGCAAGGTGTTTTTCAAGTGCACCATGTGTCTTGACCGAATCACCAACAACAGGATCCCGGCGTGCGTCCAGAGTTGTCCCACCGGCGCGATGGCGTTCGGGGAGCGGGACGCCATCGTCGAAATGGTGAAGAAGCGCGTCGAGGAGTTGAAGAAGACCTATCCCAAAGCGATGGCGCTCAACCCGGACGAGGTCCGGGTGATCTACATCGTCACGGACGATCCGAAGAAGTACCATCAGTACGCGGTGGCATGAGGAAGAGAGGGGTGCTTCCAGTCGGGGGAGCGCCCCTTTCCTTGCGAAATCGCGACGGACGACGGTTGTCGGAAGAGGAGTATCTCATGGAACAGGAATCCCTGGCGGCAAGAGCCGCGGGAAGAGTAGCCGATGCGTTGAAGAAGACCTCGGAAGAAAACCGTTATCTCCGTACGGTGCTGGCGCCCTTTGCCGGCCTTCTGATGGAGCAGGCGCGCTGGAAAGCCGAGCTGCCCGAAACGGAGGCCGGAAATGCCCTCGCTCCGGACGCGACGAGGTTCGGCAACGGAATCCCGGTGACGGACAGGCAGAGCCTCATTTGCCTCGGGGATTTGTGGAAAGAGGCCGCCGAGCGCCTCGTTCCGCCCTTTGCCGATGGGTTTGCCGAAGTCGCCGATGGGCTCAGGCGGCTGCAGTACGCGATACTCAAGGGCGGGTTCGATCCGGACTCCTACTGGAGCCGCGTGCTGAAGAACCGGAATGCGGCAGTGCCCGACGAGGTCCGAGCGATCGGTCTGGAACCCGAGGTTCTCCAGTTTGCCCTGATCCAGTTGGCGAAGCCGGTTGTGGAAAGACGTGCCGAGGGTTTACAGCCCCTGATCAAGAGCCTGACCTGGAACAAGGGATACTGCCCGATCTGCGGATCGCTTCCCGAATTGAGTCTTCTCAAGGGCAAGGAAGGGCATCGCTGGCTGCGGTGCGCGTTTTGTGCGGGTGAATGGCGTTTTCACAGGACCACCTGTCCGAACTGCGAAAGCCAGAAACCGGACGACATTGAATTGTGCTACGTCGAAGGCAGGGAACACGAAAGGGTCGAGTTGTGCCACAATTGCATGACCTACGTGGTGAGCGTGGATGTCAGGACCCTCGCCGACGAGATCGTTCCCGAAGTCGCGCGGTTGGGCCTGTTGCACCTCGACGCCATTGCCCAGAGAAGAGAATTTCGACCCATGAACCCGACCGGATGGACGAAATCGGCACCGGCGGGCGCCGCCGCGGATGAGGCAAGCGGCCGCGCATCCGGGGCTTCAGGGGGCACCATGCTCCACTAGCGCGCTGCGCCGGCGTCGAAGTCCTATTCGAATTGCTTCGCGTATGCGGCGTCGTTGTAGAGACCCTCTCCGTGCAGGTCTTTTCCAAAGCCGCGGATGATGTTCTGTCCTTCATCGGACGCGACGAAAGCGATGAATTTGGCCGCCCATTCGGCGCCCGGTGTGCTCCCCGGCGGTTGGCACAACCCGTGGTAGACGTTGACCAGGATCTTGTCCCCCTTAAGAAGCACTTTCAGATTCTTCAGGTTCTTCTTTTCGGCTACCCAGGTGCTGCTGTCCGTCATGAAATAGCCCCGCTCGCTATCCGCCATCCTGAGCGTTGCGATCATGAACTGCTTCGTCACGACGTACCAGTCTCCGGATGGGGTGACTCCCGCCTTGGCCCAAATCTGGAGTTCCTTCTTGTGCGTGCCGGAATTGTCTCCCCGTGAAAAAAACTTTGCCTTGGTTTCCGCAATTTTCCGATAGGCCTCGACGGCTGACGAAGTGTTCGCGATACCCGCGGGGTCCGTTGCAGGTCCGACGATGAAGAACTCATTCGAGCCGATAAGCGTGTGGTTTGCGGCCCAGCCTTCCGCCACCGCTTTTTTTTCGGCGTCGGGGCTGTGTCCCATGATCACGTCGGCTGTCTTTTCCTTCAGCATTTTCAGGGATTCGCCCGATCCGGCCTTCTTCCAGCACAGAGTGGTGTTGGTCCGTGCGGTGAACACGTCGGCCAATGCCTTGACCAATCCGAGCTCCCCCGGGCTTCCGGTTGCCAGCACAAACCGGTTCGGACCGGAGCCATAGGTGCCGTCGCACGGCTCGCCGCCGGCGCTAGGCACCGCACCCGTGCCCGCAATCGCCAGGCAGATCGAGAACACCGCCGCTTTGAAGAAAAGAGCTTTCATGAGGGACCTCCTTCGTCCGAGTCAAGGGTGAACAATGTAATATGCGCCGAATTAGCGAGCGCAAAAGGACTGATTCGCGCCATGAGCGCCGTCAGGAAGTCCAATCCGCCACGAGGGATATGCCGGAATGGACATAAGGCGCAGTATAGCATCAAGAGGGCGTTCGAATGCAAGCGCCTATTGCGCCTGTTTGCCCATAAGGCCGGCGTGAGCGCGCTCAATCTTGTGAAGGCGTTTGTCTTGATGCGTCGTTTCCACTATATTCGCACGGGAGCCGGGAAGGGAGAATCGTACACCGGCCCGGCGAGCCGGCCGGGATTTCCGGGGAAGCCCGGGGATCGTTCATCGACACCATGCAAGGATACCGAACGAATGAAACAATATGTGATCGATCAATTGCGCGGGCCCGACTACGAACGGATTCGGGACTATCTGGACGCCAATGCCGAAAAAACGTTCATGGAAGACATGTACTGGGTGAATCTTCCCCCCGGGTTGTACTCCGCCGTGCAAAAGGAGCACGAAAGCTGTCACCCGTTTTATTTTGCCGTCAACCTGTCTCCTACCCAGGTGGACTTCGAGTTCCTGATCCGCAGCCGCCAGATCATTCGCTGCAGTTGCATCGCTTACGCGACGGCGAAGCAGAGGGACTACATCATGGATTACGCCGACGAGATGATCCGGCGGCTGGACATGAAAATATGACCCGCGTCGAGCGCTTCGAACACTCGGAGCGCCGTTTCGGGCGGGCGTAGTGCCCGCGCCTGCGTGACCCTGGGCAACCCGGTGGTCAGGGGCGGACCTGTCCCTGCTCGCGACGAGTCGTGCTCTTCCCGCCCCGTGCATGGAATCGCCGGATTTCGACACCAAACGACGGGTTTCTTCGCCGGACCGTCGGCGGATGGTTCACCGCTTTTCCACGGGCGCCGGGTGAAGCATGAAGTCGGCCAGCACCAGGAGAACCATGGCTTCGCACACCGGGACGATGCGCGGGATGGCCGATACGTCGTGTCGTCCTTTGATGGAGAGGGTGACGGGTTCACCCCTGGTGTTGACGGTCTGTTGCGGTTTTGAGATGGAGGGTATGGGTTTGACGGCCGCCCTCGCGACGATGTCCATCCCGGTGGAAATTCCCGCCAGAACGCCGCCGGCATTGTTGCTTGCATAGCCATCGGGGGTAAGGGGGTCGTTGTTCTCGCTGCCGAGCATGGCGGCGGCGGCAAAACCGGCGCCGATCTCCACTCCTTTCACTGCTCCCACGGACATGAGCGCCCCGGCCAGGCGCGCGTCCAATTTGTCGAAGACAGGCTCTCCGAGGCCCGCCGGACAGCCTCTTGCCGACACTTCGACGACGCCTCCGCAGGAGTCCCCCGCATCCCGCAGTTCCTCGACGCGACGCTCCATGGCGGCTGCGGCTGTCGCATCCGGGCAGAAAAAGGGATTGCGATCGATTTCGTCCCGGTTGAAGGAGTCCACATGCAAGCCGGCGAAGGCAACCGTGTAGGCTTTCACTTCAACGCCACGGCCGGCCAGGAACTTGCGGGCGACGGCGCCGGCGGCCACACGGGCGGCGGTCTCGCGCCCCGAGCTCCGGCCTCCTCCGCGCCAGTCCCTGACGCCGTATTTTTGTTCGTAGGTGCGGTCGCCGTGCCCGGGTCGGTAAACTTCGGCCAATTCCGTGTAATCGCCGCTGCGGACATCCCGGTTGAAAATCACCAGGCTGATGGGCGTGCCTGTGGTGACCCCCTGAAAGACGCCCGAGAGAATCTCCACCCGGTCCGGTTCGCCGCGGGGTGAGGTGAGGCGCTTGCCGGGACGGCGCCGTTCGAGATCGCGCTGGATGTCTTCGGGAGCCAACGGGATTCCCGGCGGACAGCCGTCTATTACGACCCCCAGTGCGGGGCCGTGCGATTCTCCCCAGGTGGTGATACGAAAAAGCCTGCCGAAGCTGCTCCCTGCCACTTTGCCTCCTCGCCGTCCCATGCCGTCGGCATTGACACTCCGGTCGAAAAAGTTATTCTATATGATTGAAGAATATGCTGAAGCAGATACGGTCTGCGACAGATACATCATCGGTTAGGGAGGAATCGGGATGAGCGAGCATCATCCGGAATTTCGCGAGGATCTTGAGAGCCGCACCGAGGAGCAGATCCAGGAGCCTCCGATGTATCGAGTTCTGCTTCACAACGACGATTATACTACAATGGAGTTCGTAGTCGAAATCCTTCAGTCGGTGTTCCACAAATCTCCGTCGGAGGCCACCCGTATCATGTTGCTGGTCCACAAATCGGGTACCGGCGTGTGTGGGGTGTTCACGGCCGAAGTGGCGGAGACGAAGGTGGAGTTGGTGCATCACCTGGCGCGAAAAAACGGATTTCCGCTGCAATGCAGCATGGAAGAAACTTAGATGATCAACAGAGAGCTTGAAATAACGCTGTCGGCCGCGATCAAGGAGGCCAAGACCAGACGGCATGAATTCTTCACCCTGGAGCACGTGCTGTTCGCGATGCTGCACGATGTAACGGGACGGCGCGTCCTTTTCCATTGCGGAGCGGACCTGGAGACGTTGAAAGGGAAGCTGCTCAAGTTTTTTGAGGAGCGGGCGGAGAAGCTTCCGGAGGGCATCGACCAGGATCCGATTCAGACCTTGAGCGTTCAGAGGGTGTTGCAGCGGGCGGTGATGCACGTGCACGGGGCCGAAAAGAAGGAAGTGGATGCCGGGGACATACTGGCCGCGATGTTCTACGAAGAGAACTCTTACGCCGTCTATTTCCTGAAGTCCGAGGGCGTGAGCCGCCTGGATGTGCTGAGCTATATTTCGCACGGCATCTCCAAAGTCGGGTATCCCGAAGAGGATGAGGGGGCCCGGGACGAGCCTGCACACGAGGTCGCGCCCGGGGAGGAAGGCGAACCGCGGAGGACGTCGGCCCTGGAAAGCTTCGCCGTGAACCTCATCGAAAAGGCTGCCCAGGGACGGATCGATCCACTCATCGGGCGTGAGGAAGAGATCCTTAGGACGCTCCAGATCCTTGGACGCAGGAGCAAGAACAACCCGATCTTCGTCGGAGACCCCGGAGTGGGGAAGACGGCGATTGCCGAGGGGCTGGCGCTGAAAATCCAGAAGGGAGAGGTGCCCGAGGTCTTCCAGAACATAGAGATTTTCGCCTTGGACATGGGAGCGCTTCTTGCGGGCACGAAGTTCCGGGGCGATTTCGAGGCGCGCCTCAAAAGCGTGATCCAGGAGCTCAAGAAGAAGGAAGGCGCGATCCTGTTCATCGACGAGATCCACACGGTGGTGGGGGCTGGTGCGACGAGCGGCGGCTCGATGGACGCCTCCAATATCCTCAAGCCCGTTCTGGTCACCGGAGGGCTGCGGTGTATCGGGTCCACCACCTATGAGGAATACAAGAACCACTTTGAGAAAGACCGTGCGCTGAGTCGCCGGTTCCAGAAGGTCGAAATCCACGAGCCCTCCGTGGAGGAGACCTACCGAATCCTGCTGGGACTGCGGCAATACTACGAGAAGCACCATGGGATCCGGTACACGGACGCCGCATTGAGGGCGGCGACGGAACTCTCCAACCGGTTCATCAACGATCGCTATCTGCCGGACAAGGCCATCGACGTCATTGACGAGACGGGGGCCAGCCTGCGGCTGAAGAAAGACCGGCGGGTGCGGCGAGTGGTCGGGCCGAAGGACATCGAGCTGGTGGTGGCCAGGATCGCGAAGATTCCTCCCCGGTCGGTCTCCGCCTCCGACCAGTTGCGGCTTCACAGCCTGGACGAGGAGCTCAAGGGCCAGGTGTTTGGCCAGGACGGGGCCATCGATGTCCTGGTCAAGGCGATCAAGCGGTCTCGAGCGGGTCTGAGGATTCCGGAGCGGCCCATCGGGTCTTTCCTTTTCATCGGGCCTACGGGAGTCGGAAAAACCGAAGTCGCCAAGCAACTGGCACGCATCCTCGGGGTCAATTTCCTGCGCTTCGATATGAGCGAATATATGGAGAAGCACACGGTCGCACGGCTGATCGGCGCGCCTCCGGGGTATATCGGATTCGACCAGGGAGGTCTGCTGACCGACGCCATCCGCAAGCAGCCTTACACGGTCCTGCTGCTGGACGAGATCGAGAAGGCCCACCCCGACCTTTTCAGCATTCTCCTGCAGGTGATGGACCATGCGACGCTCACGGACAACAACGGCAAGAAGGCGGATTTTCGCAACGTCATCCTGCTCATGACCTCAAACGCCGGGGCGCGGGAGATGAGCATGTCGTCCATCGGTTTCGGCGGAGGCACGGTGGAACCCGACCACCGCGCGATCAAGGGCCTGAAGGCCGTGGAGAGCCTCTTCAGCCCGGAATTCCGCAATCGCCTGGACGGGATCGTCCTGTTCAACGGTCTGAACCTCGAGATCATGGAGCAGATTGTCGACAAGTTCGTCGTCGAGATGGAAACGCAACTGGGCGAGAAGAAGATCCGCATGGAATTGAGCGCCGAGGCGAGGCGCTGGCTGGGCGGGCAGGGCTACGACGTGACGTTCGGAGCACGGCCGCTTGCGCGGTTGATCCAGACCGAAGTCAAGGATGTGCTGGCTGACGAAATTCTTTTCGGGAGGCTCATGCACGGGGGCCGCGTGCAGGTCTTCAGACCTGACGAGGCCGTACCGGCAGGCGAGGAGATTCTGAAGACGTCCAACCTGGTCTTCGTTTTTCCGGACGTTCCGGGCGTGCCTGCGGCATAGCGGATTCGAGCAGGCATCATGCCGGTTTTCCGACTGACGGAAGAGTTGATTTTTCCGCCGAGCTACCTTGCGGAGCGGGACGGCCTGCTGGCGGTGGGCGGTGACCTTTCCGCGGAGCGGTTGCTGCTCGCCTACCGACAGGGCATATTCCCCTGGTACACCGAGAAAACCCCGATTCTGTGGTGGTCCCCGGACCCCCGCCTGGTCCTCTTTCCCGCCGAATTGAAGATCTCGATCAGCCTGCGCAGGGTTTTGAGGAAGAACGTCTTCTCGGTTACTTTCGACAGGGCTTTTGCGGATGTGATCCGGCGATGCGCCGAGGTGCGCAGGGCCAGGGACGACAGTACCTGGATCGTGCCCGGGATGGTGACGGCCTATTCCCGGCTGCATCGGCTGGGGTATGCCCATTCGGTGGAGAGTTGGCACGAAGGTGAACTGGTCGGGGGACTCTATGGAGTGGCCCTTGGGCGGGTCTTCTATGGAGAATCCATGTTCACGAGGAAAACCGATGCGTCCAAGGTGGCCCTGGTGCATCTGGTGGACCTTCTGACTCGTGGCGGCTTCCAGTTGATCGACTGCCAGGTGACCACGGCTCACCTTCAGAGCATGGGCGCGCGTGAAATCTCGCGGCGCAGATTCCTGACGCTGCTTGCCGAGAATATCCCGGAGGTGGTGCACGGGGAAAGCTGGGAAGGAGAAAGCTGTTGTGGAAAGCGCCCTTGACTTGCCGGTTGGTCCGCCTGTGATAACGAGGTGCGTTCGAGACTAAGCAACACCTGCCCGGCGGAAGGGGTTGCGGGCGGGGATGCTCCCCTACGGGTCGATATGCCGGTCAGACGCCGCAAAGGGAGGACTTTATGCCCTCCCGCCGTCTCAAGGCGCATGACCTTTCTCGTCGGCAGTGTCGATTTACTGGGCCTGCGTGCCCCCTCAACGGGGACCGACGGCCGGGACCGCGGCTGACCGGGTTCATCTTATCCCCGTGGGACCATGAGGAATTCCAACCCGAAGGTGCTCTTCCCTTCCGCGGAGCTCCCGTAGTAGTGAGTCCAGAGGTAGAAGCCGATGAGCACCAGGGCGATCAACAGCACAAACTTGATGGTTTCGCCGATTCCCTTGCCGGCCGGTCGGTTTGAATAGGGCTGCAGAGATACGTCGGGCCTGGCCCTGGAGTATATCACACCGCACTTGGGGCATTCCTCCGCAGGCACGAAGCCATCATCCTCTTGTCGCCGCACGTGGCCGCATTTTGGGCACTCCCTCATGCTCTCTCCCTTCCCGCTCAACTTATCAAAACTCATCTTGAGGTTCCGCTATAATTCTAATCGGAAGAAATACTGCTCTGCCTGCAATAAGATTAGCAAAATGCCGACGAACCGCTGTAAATTAATAATTCATTGTCCCAGTTCAGACCCAGTCTCATAATTCATCATATCAACAGCAGTAATTTGTAATCAAGTGAATGAAATGTAATGATGATAAGATTACATGCCGTTTATGCTCACGCCTCTCATGCGGCAAAGATGCAGGATTCGGGACAGGGGGCGGCGCGTCGTCCTCGCGGGTGGACCCTATCAACCCTGGTATGGTGGCGGTTCCGCGGCGGGGAAGCCGGGCAAGCGCCGGGGGCCGCGCCTTTTTCATTGCACTCCCGATGAATTGGGGCAATATAGGATGGCTTCCCGTGTCCCGGTCGGGGCGGGGTGCGGGTCGGCACCGCCCCGGTGGAGTCGCGGGGCGGCCAGGGCCGGGAGGTGGCGAACCTTCTCTTCCGAGGTTCGTCGTTCACGCCTTCCTCGAGCGCAGCCCGGTGCGAGCCGGTGCAGGGGCTGCAGGCAACGGACTCTGAGGCTACACGGAGAGAACGGGATGGTGGAAAAAGTCATCATCGTGGGCGCCGCGGGACGGGATTTTCACAATTTCAACGTCTACTTCAAGAACAATCGCCGTTACCGGGTGGTCGCATTCACCGCGGCCCAGATCCCAAACATCGAAAGCCGGCTGTTTCCTCCCGAGCTTTCAGGCGAGCACTATCCTGAAGGTATTCCCATCTATCCGGAAGCCGACATGGCCAGACTGATTCGCGAACACCGGATCGATCTCGTGGCGTTCTCCTACAGCGACGTCGCGCACGTGGACGTGATGCACCGGGCATCCCTGGCCATGGCCGAAGGGGCGGATTTCATCCTCCTGGGGGCCACCTACACGATGCTCAAGTCCCGCAAACCGGTCATTGCCGTCTGCGCGGTTCGGACCGGGTCGGGAAAGTCCCAGACCACGAGAGAGATTTGCAGAATTTTGCAAAATCTGGGCAAGAAGGCCGTTGTCGTGAGGCATCCGATGCCTTATGGGGATCTGCGCAGCCAAATTGTGCAGAGGTTTGCGAGCCGAGAAGACATCGACGTCAATCAGTGCACCATCGAGGAGCGGGAAGAGTACGAACCCCTGGTCGATCGGGGGATCGTGGTCTATGCGGGAATCGATTACGCCCGCATCCTGGAACGGGCGGAGTCCGAATCCGAAATCATCATCTGGGACGGCGGAAACAACGACACGCCGTTTTTTTCCCCGGATTTGCATATCGTGGTCTTCGATCCGCACCGTCCCGGTCATGAGCTTCTCTACTACCCGGGCGAAACCAACCTGATCATGGCCGATGTGGCCATCATCAACAAAGTGGATACGGCACTTCCCGAAAACATCGAGTCCGTGCGGGAAAATATCGGGAAATTTGCCCCCCGCGCGGAGATCATCCTGGCCGAGTCTCCGGTGACGGTGTCCGATCCCCGGCGGGTGCGCGGCAGCAGGGTCCTGGCGGTGGAAGACGGTCCCACGCTCACCCACGGCGGGATGCCGTTCGGGGCGGCAACCATAGCGGCCCGCAAGTACGGCGCCGCCGAGATCGTCGATCCTCATCCTTATGCCGTGGGAACCATTCGTGAAGCCCTGTTGCAGTATCCGCACATCGGCGCCGAGCTCCCCGCGATGGGGTACGGCGAACGCCAGATGCGGGACCTCGAAGCCACCATCAATGCCGTGGATTGCGATCTCGTCCTGGCGTCGACTCCCGTCGACCTGAGCGGTCTTCTGTCCATGAACAAGCCGACGTTGCGCGTTCGTTATGAATACAAGGATCATGGTCGCCCGGGGCTGGAAGAAGTGCTGACGCGCAGGCTGGTCGAATCGGGCATCCTCTGATGGTCCGCCGCGCGTTGCCTGTTCCATGCAGGGCGCGGTCCGCGGTCGATTCCGCCGGACCTTTCACGCCTTGATGCCCCGCAACCGTGTGATGTTCCGGGAGTCGCGAGCATGGCTGTAAGGAAACCCATCCTTTTGGTCGCCCTGGGCGGCAATGCGCTCATTCGCAAGGGACAGCAGGGCACGATCCCCGAACAGCTGGAGAACCTGCGCGTTCCGCTGCGACAGATCGCGCGGCTGGCGGAAGCGCACCGGATTATCATCACGCACGGCAACGGCCCCCAGGTCGGGAATCTGTTGCTGCAGCAGGAATGCTGTTCCGAGGTTCCGAGGCTGCCTCTCGAAATCCTCGTGGCCCAGACGCAGGGCCAGATCGGCTACATGATTGAATCCACTCTGGACAGCGAGCTCATGAGCCTCGGCGTCGACAAGGAACACTACATTGTGAGTGTCCTCAGCTACGTTGTGGTGAATGAAGACGACCCGGCCTTCCTGCATCCTTCGAAACCCATCGGCCCGGCCTTCAACGAAGCGGAGGCGGCCCGGCTTCCGTACCCGACGGTGAGAACCGACAAGGGGTACCGGCGGGTGGTTGCGTCCCCGAAACCGGTCACTATCGTGGAAAAAAGGGAAATCAAGCGGTTGATCGATCTGGGCTTTATCGTCATTTCCTGCGGCGGCGGGGGCATTCCGGTGATCCGGGACAGCCGGACTTTTCACGGCGTGGACGCCGTGATCGACAAGGACCTGGCGAGTGCGCGGCTGGCGGGGGAGATCGGCGTGGACATCTTTCTTATCGCCACGGACGTGGAAGGCGTGGCGCTGCATTACGAACAGGAGACGCGCCGGAGCTGGCTGCGCAGCGTGAGTGTCGGCGATGCCGGCCGGTTCCTCGAGGAAGGACATTTCCCGCCGGGATCCATGGGACCGAAAGTGGAGGCGTGCATCGAATTCATGAAACACGGGGGAACACGCGCCGTAATCGCTTCCATCGAGCGGATCGAGGCCGCCGTCCAAGGCGCGGCCGGCACGGAATTCGCTCCGTGAAGAACGGCCTGCCGAGTCCGTGTGCGCGAGGCCGTCGTTAGCGGCATTATTTTCCGAGCAGTCCGCGCTCCAGGTTGACCACAAAATCCTGCGCATTGGTGAGTATTGACCTGGCGGTCAGCGAGCCCCGGTCGGCGAGCTTGTTGGCGGCGAATTCCGACATATCCACGGTGTAAAAGTACACGGGCCGGACCGAGTCGTCCGGCATGACCCTGTAGGCCGGGATCATGTTGCCCGTGGCGATGGAATGCAGTTGGGTCGCCATGGCGATAACCGTGGTGGCGCGCCGGGCCAGATCGCGCATTCGGTCCTGGGCGGCGTACACATTGGCAATCACTTCCGGCAGAGGACCGTCATCCCGGATGGAACCCGCCAGCACGTACGGCACTCCCGCCCTGGTCACCGCATCCATGATGCCGCCGCTCACCATTCCGATGCGGATCGCCGCTTCGATCGATCCCAGTTCCCTGATCCTGTTGATGGCGTCCAGGTGCTTGTAGTGGCCGAGAGGGACGTGGCGTTTGGTGTAGAGGTCCTGCCCGAGGGCCGTGTTGAAAAGGGCGCCCTCGATATCGTGAGCGGCCAGGGCGTTTCCCGCCAGCAAGCCGTCCACATAGCCGTTGCGGACCAGCAGGGTGAAGGCGTTCCTGGCGTCCCGGTCGAAGGAAACGGCCGGCCCGAGGACCCACAGAATGAAGCCGTGGTTGCGCTCATGGTCGAGAAGTCCGTAGAGCTCATCGTAGTCCGCGGAAAATGCCGTCTCCCTGGAAACCTGGGTCCGGAAGGCGAACTTGTCGGAAAGTGTGTCGGGTTGCCCGAACGCTCCCGAATGGACGAAAATCCCATCTTCGCAGTTTTCCCGCCGACCGATCGCAACCAACTCCCCGGCCGCGATGTGCCTGAATTCCTTCACGGTCAGCGAGCCGTCGCTTTGCAGCACGACCACGCAGTCCATACGGGATTCCCGGGGAAGGCGCCAGTCTCCCGGCGCGACTTGAAAGTACTCGGGATAGATGGATGTGGCGTGATAGTCCCCGGGGGCGACACCGGCCTTGGGGGCGGCCTCAAACCTGGCTGCGGGAGCCGACTTGAACGGCTCCGCCGTGAAATCGGGGGTGCGGTATTCCGGAAGTATGAATGCCATTGCCGTTCAATCTTTCATTCCTTGGACTGACTGCGACGCTTTGCTTCCCGGTAAAAATGAGAGAAGTAATCCATCGCGGACCAGTAACCGAGAACGACGGAAACCCAAAGGAAAAACAGCCCCGCATAGTCCAGCATCCAGTCGATTCGCGGAACGGAAGGCAGGAGAAAGATCAGCGCGATGGTTTGAGACACCATCTTGTTCTTCCCCATGCGACTCGCGTTCAGGATGAGGCCGTGGCCGGCGGCAATGGACCTCAGTCCCGTGATGATGAGCTCTCGTCCGATAATGAGAAAAACGAGCCAGGCCTGAACCTTGCCCAGCGGGATAAGCATGATCAGCACGGCGGAGGTGAGCAGTTTGTCCGCGAGAGGGTCCAGGAGCTTGCCGACGGAAGTCACGAGATTGCGGCGGCGTGCCAGAATGCCGTCCAGATAGTCGGTTATCGAGGCAAGCACGTAAAGCAGGAAAGCCAGGTTCGAGGAATTCATGGACGCCGGGGGGGTGAGCAGAACCACTATGACCGGTATCGTGGCCATCCTGATGTAGGTCAGGATATTGGGCAGATTGGTGAGGCTCTGACGTGAAAGATCACTTCTGTTCATCGCGGTCGCCGAGTTCTTCTTCACCGAGAATATTGTCTTCACCACATTCGGCACGCAGGCCGTCAACGCTCCGCGGACGGGAAGAAAAGGATGGCGAAGCGTTTCCGGCTTCCAACGCCTGCTCTGAAGGCCTATCCCTGGAGGCGCGGGTGACGCGGTTCGAGCCGGTGTGAGCGCTGCGGACACAACACCGGAGACCTCCGGCCCAGCTTCCCTCCGTTTCAGCCATTCCGAGGGAATGACACCAGGTTATCTTGAAAATAGACTTCCGAGGGAGTCTGTTTTCATGTTTTGCGGGTGACCCCGGCGCCATGAGCAATTGGCGGTCAAGATGGATGCATTGGGCGGGAGGGCATCAAGCCCTCCTTTACGTCTGGCCGGCACATCGGTCCGCAGGGGCGGGAATTTCCCCCACCCGCGTCACCGCCCGATGGGCAAGCGTTATGCAATCTTGAACGCACCTCGGTATAAGATGAGCTTGACGGCTTCCGATGTGGTGCCCGATTCGGTCCTCCCATCAAAGGCCGATAAGCCTGCTTGCGACGTTATGGATAGGCGTCGAGCTGAAAACCGTTCCACTCATGCCGTCTCTCATCCGTTCGGAGCGATCGGTTCCTCTCTCCCCGTCTTTACCACGAGGAGGGAACGGCGGCAAGGGTGCCCGTAACCTGCCCGTTTCGCTCAGGTCATGGATTCCCTTGATCCCGGTCAGGGAACGGAACACGGCGTGCCCGTGTGAAATGAAAAAACTGCCGGGATCATTGTCTATAGCGGGAATAGTAATCCATCACACGCTGTACGTAAACCTGCGTTTCATCGAAGGGTGGAATTCCCTTGTACTTCTCGACATTTTCGGGACCGGCATTGTAGGCGGCGACAGCCAGGGGGATGTTGTTGAACCGCTCGATGAGCATTTTGAGGTAGCGGGCTCCCCCGTCGATGTTCTCGCCGGGATCGAAGGGGTTGAGCACTCCCAGATCCCTGGATGTGCCGGGCATCAGCTGCATCAGGCCCATGGCACCCTTGGGGGAAACCGCCTGTGGATTGTACCCGGATTCGGCCCTGATCACGGCCCGCACGAGGTTGTAGTCCAGTCCGTGCCGCATGCAAACCATCCTGATCTGCGGGTCGAAGTAATTCTGATTCTTGGGGTTACAGGCGGAGTAGAACGTACGGTGCGGAAAATACTTGACGAAGTTCGCCTGCGTAACCGGAGGCAGGGTCAGCGATTTGGCCTCCGGTTGCACGGGCGTATTGGTAAAGTGGATCACGCCGTCCTTGTCCACGTACTTGTAAATGTCCGCCCGCGCATGAGATTGAAAGAGAAGCAACAGGCAAATCATACCCCAGGCGGTTGCTATGGAGGCCACACCTAGTCTTGTCGGATGCTTCATGATCTTACCTCACGATCTGTTACTGTTACCGGGTGCCGCAAAGCGTGTCGAACAATCCGCCCCGAATGTCGCGCCTGCGAAGGCCGGGGTTCGGGAAGTCCCGGGAAACCCGGATTCGCGCCTTCGCGCGCACGAAGAAGAGGGTTCCCCGGACTTTTTCCATATGCTCCTAGACCCTCTGTTTCTCAACCTTTTCCCAATCCTTCAGAAATCGCTCCACTCCCAGATCCGTCAGAGGATGATGAGCGAGTTGGTCGATCACCTTGAACGGGATTGTGGCAATGTCCGCCCCGAGCTTGGCCGCCGCAAGCACGTGCAGCGGGTTGCGCACGCTGGCGACGATGATCTCGGTCTCAAAAAGATAGTTGGAAAAGATTTCGAGAATCTCTTCCACCAGGTTCATGCCGTCCGCGGAGATGTCGTCCAGGCGCCCGACGAACGGGCTGATGTAAGTTGCACCGGCCTTGGCGGCCATCAAGGCCTGCAGAGGTGAAAACACCAGGGTGACGTTGGTCTTGATGCCTTCTTCGGAAAGCTGCCGAACAGCCTTGAGGCCGTCTATGGTCATTGGAATCTTGACCACGACATGAGGATCGATGGCGGCCAAAGACCGGGCCTCCACGATCATCTTTTCGGCATCGGTGCTTACGGCCTCCGCGCTGACCGGGGCCTGGATCAGTTCGCAGATGGTCTTGATATGCCGTATGAAGTCCTCACGATTTGCGATGCCTTCTTTGGCAATGAGGCTCGGATTGGTGGTCACGCCATCCAGAATCCCCAAGCTGTGCGCTTCCTTGATTTCGTCCAGATTGGCGGTATCGATGAAAAACTTCATTCCGATTCTCCTGTTCCACATCTACCCGGAACGGTGTTTTTCCAGGTATTTGCCGCGGCAGGTTTCACTGCAGAAGTACACGGTCTGCCCGTCGATTCTGGCTTCCACGCCCTGTTGCCTGGCAAAATAGGTGCCGCACTGAGGGTCCTGAACGAGCTCCGTGGCGTCGTTCTCGGCACTGTCGTTCCGGTTCATTTTTCCGGCAAGCAAATGAAAATAGCGCTTTGCCAACAGATAGCCCACAAAAATGAGTGTTGCAATAATAATGAATCGGCCCATGTATTCATTCCAATTATTCCAATCGCCATATTTCCCGGTCGGTCGCGGCGCCGGACAATCGCTTCAACAGGTCCTCGGCGGTCATCCGCAGCTCCGGGTGAACCCACTTCGGGGCAATCTCGGCAAGAGGAACCAGCACGAACAGGCGTTCATGCAGCCCGGGGTGGGGTATCCGCAGATTGGGCAACGATACGATTCGGTCGCCGAACGCCAGCAGATCGAGATCCAGAGTCCGCGGGCCCCATCTCACATCGCGTTTTCTGCCAAACTGCTCTTCAATCTCCATCAGGACCGCCAGCAGCGCTTCCGGCTCGAGTCTGCTCCGGCACTGGACAGCCGCGTTGATGAACCATTCCTGCACGATCGGTCCCAAAGGCTTGGTCCGGTAGAGCGAGGAGACCTTTTGGACGTCGATTTCCCTGCGCTGCCTCAAGGCTTCGATGGCCCCCAGGCAGATGCCCCGTGCATCGCCCAGATTGCCGCCGATGCCGATGAAGACCGTCTCCATTCGTTCACACAAGTCCGGGGCGCCGTCCATGCGGGACCGCGCTCAAAAAGACAACTTCCGCATCCGTTCGACCGCTTCCCGGACCCGCTCTTTGTCCACCGTGAGCGCCATGCGGATGTATCCTTCACCCGGCGCCCCGAAGCCGCTTCCGGGCGTCGCCACGATGCCCGCTTCTCTCAACAGCAGGGACGAAAAATCCTTGGACGAATAGCCCGGAGGCGTCGGACACCAGACATAGAAAGTCGCCCTGGGCACCTCGGGATGCAACCCGATGCGTTTCAGGCCTTCGATGAGGATGTCCAGGCGTTCCTTGTAAATCCGCTGCATTTCGACGACGCAGCCCTGGTCGCCTTCGAGTGCCGTGATGCCGGCCCACTGGACGGCGTTGAACGCCCCGGAATCGATGTTGCTCTTCACCTGGCCGAGTCCCGCCAGGATGTCCGCGTTCCCGACCGCAAATCCCAGCCTCCAGCCGGTCATGTTATAGGTCTTTGAAAGGGAATGGAATTCGACGCCGACTTCTCCGGCGCCGGGGAGCTCCAGGAAACTCAGCGGCCGGTAGCCGCCGAAAGCCATTTCCGTATAGGCGGCGTCATGGCACACAATCACGTCGTATTCGCGGGCAAACGCAATGACCTTTTCGAAGAAATCCCGCTCGGCGGTGGCCCCTGTAGGGTTGTTGGGATAATTGATAAACATGACTTTGGCCCGTCTGGCCACGTCCGCGGGGATGGAGTCCAGATCGGGCAGGAACCCGTTCTCCCGCACCAGGGGCATGAAGTAGGATTCTCCCCCGGCGAACATCGTCGCCACATGATAGACCGGATACGCCGGAGTGGGTACCAGGGCGAGATCCCCGGGATTGATCACCGCCAGCGGGAAGTGAGCGAGCCCTTCCTTGGAACCGATCAAGGTCAATACTTCGCTCAAGGGATCGAGCTCCACGCCGAACCGGCGCTTATACCACCCCGCGACGCTCACCTTGAAATCGTTCATGCCGGAGTAAGAAGGATATTGATGGGTGGACGGGTCTTCGGCGGCTGTCTTGAGCCTTGCGATAATGTGGTCGGGAGTCGGAAGGTCCGGATCCCCGACGCCCAGGTTGATGACGTCCACGCCCTTGGCTGTGAGCTCGGCTTTGAGCCGGTCGATTTCCTGGAAGAGGTAGGGGGGAAGGAGTTTCAACCGTTCCGCTTTGACGAATGCCATCTGTGCCTCCGCTGATTCAACTGCAACCTCGTGAGGGGACTCCCCGTTGCCGCCGCAAGTCAGGCCGGGCAGCCCACCCGGTGGTTCCCGCGTCATGCCCGGCGGGCGGGACGATCCGGTTCGACCGGAATCCGCACCTCCCGCCGGGCGGGGTCGGGATTGAGGTGGAGGAGAACTCCCTCGGTATTAAATACAATCGGACAAGCGCTCAAAACCGTTGATGCGATTTTGCGGGGTAAGTCGGCGGATGCCGGCGTCGCACCTCACTTCATGCCCAAAACGTGGTCCATGCCGTAAAGCCCCGGGGGCTGACGGACTACCCACAGAGCGGCCCGGATGGCGCCCCTGGCGAAGTTGTCCCGGCTCTGAGCGCGGTGAACGATTTCGATCCTTTCACCCGAGCCGGCGAACATCACCGTGTGCTCCCCGACGATGTCACCGCCGCGAATGGTTTGGATGCCGATCTCATTGCCGGTCCGCTCCCCGATCAAGCCCCGGCGCGCATAGACACCGACTTCCTCAAGATTCCTGCCGAGCGCCCCCGCCGCCACCTGGGCCAACTTCAGGGCGGTCCCGCTCGGAGCGTCCTTCTTGAGCCGGTGATGGGCCTCGATGATCTCCACGTCGAAACTCTCACCCAGGAGCCGGGCCACGTCCCCCACCACCTTGAACAGAACGTTCACGCCCATACTCATGTTGGGGGAAATCACGCACGGCACTCTTCCGGCGAGTTTTTCGGCTTCCTCCAACTGTTCCCTGGCGAATCCCGTGGACCCGATCACCATCGCTTTTCCCCTGGCGGACGCCTGCCTCAGGTGCTCAAGAGACGCGGCCGCAAGAGTGAAGTCGAGCACGACGTCGACGGTGTCGAGCACTTGTGCGATGTGGCTTGTCACTTTCAGCCCGGTGGGCGAACCACCGATGATCTCGCTGATTTCCCTGTTCACGGCCTGATGGCCCGAATGTTCGAAACCACCCGCCAGCTCGATGCCGTCCGTTTCACGGATCAACTGGGCGATTCTGGAGCCCATTCTGCCGGCTATCCCGGCAACCGCAGCGCGAACCATTGCTTTCTCCTCCGCTCAACGCCGGGGCGCTCGCTAGATCAGTCCGTAAGCCTGGAGATCCTGGCGGAGACGCAGCCTGTTGGCCGGTGACATGGGGGCCAGAGGCAGGCGCAACTCATCGCTCGGGATCTTGTTCATCATGGCCAGCGCGGCTTTGACCGGAGCCGGGTTCGTCTCGTAGAAGAGCCCGTGGCAGAGCGGCAGCAGCCGGTAGTACAGCTTCCGCGCGGCGTCGAAATCGCCGCCGAGGAACAGGTTGCACAGATTGGCCATGTCCGCCGGGGCGATGTTGGAGACCACGGATATGACGCCCTTGCCGCCCACGCACAGCAGGGGAAAGGTGAGGAAGTCCTCTCCGGACAGCACAACCAGCTCGTCTCCGCACCGCGCAATGATGTCCGTGATCTGCTTCATGCTCCCCGCGGCTTCCTTGATGGCCACGATGTTATCGATTTTCGCGAGCCGCGCGATCGTATCCGGTTCCATATTGACGGCCGTCCGACCGGGAATATTGTACGGCACCAGAGGGATATCGACCGCTTTGGCGATTTTCTCGTAATGACGATACAAACCTTCCTGCGTCGGCTTGTTGTAATAAGGACTGATCAGCAATGCCCCATCGGCTCCGGCGTTCTTGGCATGTTTCGTCAGGCGGATGGCTTCCTCGGTGTTGTTGGAGCCAGTCCCGGCGATAACCGGAACACGTTTGTCGACCTGCTCCACGGCGATTTCGATGACGCGCTCGTGTTCATTGAAGCTGAGCGTCGCCGATTCGCCGGTGGTTCCGCAAGGCACAATGCCGTGGGTTCCATTGGCGATCTGGAATTCAATCAGGTTGCGGAACGTCTCTTCGTCCACCTGACCGGCTTTGAACGGTGTCACTATTGCCACCATCGCGCCCTGAAACATACGTTCCTCCCTATTCCCTCAATGTTTCTTTCCAAAGTTCCGCCTCGTAGACCACTTTCGCGTCGCCTTCCAGGTATACCTGTGAGAACTCCGCCGCGGCCCCGGTGGACGGGTTGTCAAAATAGATGGTCAGGGTTTCTCCACTTCTCGTCCGAACCTCCACCGGCGATTGCACCATGCCCTTGGCGGCGGCGACCAGCGCGGAGGCGATGGAGCCCGTTCCGCACGCCAGCGTCTCGTCTTCGACCCCTCGCTCGTAGGTGCGGATCGCCATGTGGTTCGCGTCTTCCACGAGGGCGAAATTGACGTTGGAGCCGGCGGGTTGAAATCGCCGGTGGTGACGCAGCAGACGCCCCCAATGGAATACGTTCATCTCCTCGAGCGCCCGGTCGTTCTCGAGGAAGCATACGACGTGCGGCACGCCGGTATTGATGAAATGAAGACGAAACGAGCGCTGTTCGGCCTCGACATTCAGGTCCGGTTCCAGACCATGGGGCGGAGTCATTCGGATCTTGACTCGCGGTTCCTTGATCTCCGCCTCGATGATTCCCGCCAGAGTCCGGAAGGACATGCGGGATTTGGCGACAATCCCCTTGATATGAGCGAACCTGGCGGCGCAGCGCGCGCCGTTGCCGCACATCTCCGCCTCGCTTCCATCCGCGTTGAAAAAGCGCCATCTGAAATCGACCTCGGGGTCGTTTTCGATGAGGATCAACCCGTCGGCGCCCACCGAAAGTTTCCTGCGACAGGCCAGGCGCGCCAGTTCCCGCCCCTGCTCAGGGCTGATCCCCTGAGCGCGGTTGTCGAGCACGATGAAGTCATTCCCGCTCCCGGTCATCTTTAGAAAGCGGGTCCGTTCGTTTTCAACGGGCATCGATTCGACTCCGATTGCCGGATGCTCCGGTTTTTTATTCAAGCATCAATACTCAGCGGGAATCCCACAGACGCTGCAACCGCGGCTTTTCCCCGCCGCGTTTCGTCGGCGGGCTCCCCGTACGCCGACAGGAGAGGACGCGGCGAAATCGTCCTCCCGGTCGAGCGCCCCCCGGTCAGGCCGGCTGTTTGTCCGAGCTCAAGAAAGCGGGAATGGTTTCGCACTGGATCAAATCGTCCCAGGTCTCCCGTCTTCTTATCACAAAATACCGGTCGTCCTTGACCAATACCTCCGCGGCCCGCGGCCTCGAATTGTAGTTCGACGACATGGTGAACCCGTAGGCGCCTGCGCTCATGACCGCCAGGAAGTCTCCCGATTCGACCATGGGCAGTCCCCGGTCCTTGGCGATGAAATCCCCCGATTCGCAAATCGGCCCCACAACATCCACAATGTGGCTTTCCCTGCTCTGTCTCCGCAATGGTTGGACCTGGTGATAGGAACCGTACAGGCTGGGGCGGATCAGATCGTTCATGGCCGTATCGGTGATGATGAAGCTCTTGCTCTGCGTTCTCTTGGTGTAGAGCACTCTGGCCAGCAAAACCCCTGCGTTGCCGACGATAACGCGCCCCGGTTCGAAAATCAATGTGCAATGCATTCCCTTCAGCTCCCGCAGAATGGCTCGGGCATATTCGCGCGGCTCCGGGGGGGCCTCCTGGTCGTAAACGATACCGAGTCCGCCGCCCAGATCGAGGTATTGGATCGTGATTCCGACCGCCTCGAGCTTCTCGATCAGCAAGCGCAGCCGCTTGAGCGCATCCACAAACGGCGAGATTTCGGTCAATTGGCTCCCGATGTGGCAGTCGACACCGACCACCTCGACATGGTCGAGGCTCCTGGCGCGTTCGTATGCTTTGACCGCGCTGTCGATCTCGATTCCGAATTTGTTCTTTTTCATTCCCGTGGAAATATACGGGTGGGTGTTGGGATCGACGTCGGGGTTGACCCGCAGTGCGATGCGTGCCCGGCACCCGAAAGCGGCGGCCCGCGCGTTGATGGCCTCCAGTTCCTGCGTGGATTCGATGTTGAACATCAGGATGTTTTCCCGCAGTGCGTAGTCGATTTCCTCCAGGGTCTTGCCCACCCCGGAATAAACGATCTTATCCGGAGCTATCCCCGCTTGTCGGGCTCGATAGAGCTCACCGCCCGAAACGATGTCGACCCCGCCACCAAGGGAACCGAACAGCCGCAGTACCGCCAGGTTGGAATTGGCCTTGACCGAGAAACAGGTCAGGTGGGGCACGCCCTCGAACGCCGAGTCGAACACCGTGAAGTGATGGAGCAGCGTGGCGTGGCTGTAAACGTAGCATGGAGTTCCCACGCGCGCAGCCAGTTCGCGCAGGGGAACCCGTTCGCAGTAAAGCTCATCGTTGTGATAGTGGAAATGGTGCATCAAGAATCCCCTGTCGGCGGAACCCGTCATGGAGCTCCGGTATTGCGAGTTCTTGCTGCCGCTCCGACCTTCGAGCGGTGTTTGAGCGATCACGACCGCCGTGAGAACCCCGGAAGAGTTCCCACGTGGGCGGCACGGTCGGAATGACGTTGAATTTGCGAAAAGGTGTATGCGTTGTCGTCAGATCGCAAGCACATCATCCGGTCTTATTTCTCGAACATCAGGCTCCTGATTTCAGCCCATTTGGACAGCAGACCTTCCCGGTTGTCGTGTTGACTGCTCACCGAAGAAACCGCATAGAAGTAAACCGTGTTGGGTTTCGCGGTGTGGTCGACGTACGGGGGATGCTGGATCGGGTTGGCAGTCAGTCGCACCATCTCCTTGCCTTCACGACGATACACGTGATACCCGGCCACTTTTTCAGTGCTCTCGGTCCATTGGACTTCCAGAGTGCCCTTGGACGGGATGACCCATACATTGGCGGGAGGAGGCGGCGGAAGGGCTTCCGGAGCTTTGACCTGGTGCGTCAGGGCGGGCTCGCCGACGATGGGCGTGTCCTCGAAGTAGAGAACGGGCGTGACCCGGTACCCGTACATGCGATCCGCCGCAATGCCCTGGTCCAGGTAGTTGTTGGCCTTGATCGGCGCAGGCGAAATGCGTTCCCAAACCTTGGTGGCCGAGAGTCGTTCCACCACGAACAGCAACTCTCCCTGCATGGGTTGTCCTTGATTATCCCTGGCGGGCGGCTTCCACTGCACGAGGATGCCCTGCGGCCCGGGCATGGCGCTCAGGCTCCTGATCTGACCGGGCGGATGGAAAACCTTGGCGATCGCCGTGTTGGACATGGTTACAGGGCGCCCGTCCTTGTCCTGAATGACAATCTGGTAACGATACGCGTGCTGCAGGGAAACCGCCGGATCCGTCCAGCTCAGTTTGCCGTCGTGAACGAGAGCGGGATCGGGATAGACCGGATCGATCATCTGGAGTTCCCTCTGCACGGTGGCCGGACAATCCAGGCAGTTTCTGTTCTCCCACAACAGTTCCGATCTCAGGATGTTGAAACGATACGGGTTTTCCTTCGAAATCTTTCGCATCTGAGGCGGGATGGTCCATGTAAGCTCGACCCCTTTGGCCCGTACCTGGACCTGAAGGTCTCGGATCTGAGGCTGTGCGTCGGTCGATTCGGGCCTGGGGAAAGTCTTTCTGCCGCAACTGCCGACCGTCAATCCAAGGATAAGGACACAAATCACACCGGCTAAACGACGAGTCTGCATGAAACGATGGACTGATGTCTTCATAAGTCGATTTCCGCTTGTTAGGATCACGAACTCAGGGACTGCTCCAAGGCATCCAGTTCGGCGCGGGCCTTCTCGATGGCCTCCACCACTCGGGTCGTCGCGGTGCCTCCGATGGAGACCCTCTGATCGATGGCGCCGGCAACCTCAAGAAACGGGAATACGTCCTGATCGATGGTCTTGTGGAATGTCTTGAGCTCCTCGACGGTGCAATCGTGCAGTTGCTTGCGGTTCTTCAGGCAGTACTGCACGATTTGACCCACAATATGATGAGCCTTACGGAACGGGACTCCCTTCTTGACAAGGTAGTCCGCAAGGTCGGTTGCGAGCGTAAAGCCTTGGATGGCCATTTCGCCCATGCGTTCCCGGTGGAATCGAATCTCGGGGATCAACCTGGAAAGGAGACGCAAGGTGCTGATGATGGTATCGGCAGTATCGAAAACCGGCTCCTTGTCTTCCTGAAGATCCCGGTTGTAGGCCAGCGGGAGCGCCTTGGTGAGGGTCAGAAGCGCCATCAGATTGCCGTAGACGCGTCCCGTCTTGCCCCGCATCAGCTCCGGCACGTCGGGGTTCTTCTTCTGGGGCATGATGCTGGAACCCGTACAGAACGCGTCACTGATCTCGATGAAGTCGAATTCGGTGCTGGACCAGAGGATGAGTTCCTCGGCCAGGCGGCTTACGTGCATCATGAGCATCGCCGACGCGGCTCCGAATTCGATCAGGTAGTCCCGGTCGCTCACCGCATCGATACTGTTTGAGGTCACCCGCGGGAAGTTCAGATATTTGGCCGTCCATTCCATGTCGATGGGAAACGTCGTGCCTGCGAGCGCCGCGCTCCCCAGGGGCAGGACATTCGTCCGGTGGAAGCACTGTTCGAACCTCTCGTCATCACGTTTGAGCATCTCGTAATAGGCCATGAGGTGGTGGGAGAGCAGAATCGGCTGAGCATGCTGCAAGTGCGTGAAGCCGGGCATCACGACGCCCAGGTTTTCTTCGGCGCAGCTCACCAGGACCTTCTGCGTCTGGAGGATCAGGCCGCGGCACTGGAGCAGCGTGTCCCGCATATAGAGCCGCACGTCCAGCGCGACTTGGTCGTTTCTGCTGCGCGCGGTGTGGAGCTTCCCTCCAACCTCGCCGATCTTGCGCATCAGCTCCTGCTCGATCGCCATATGAATGTCTTCGTTGGAGGAGCCGAGGTGCAATTTCCCGCGTTCGAGCTCTCGCCGGATCTCCCCCAGTCCCTGGACGATAAGGGAGGCGTCGTCGTGGGATATGATCTTGCATTGGGCAAGCATGCGGCAATGTGCGATGCTTCCCTCGATGTCGTACCGGTACAGTCTGTTGTCAAAATGAATGGAAGCCGTGTAATCCTCGACCTGCCTGTTGGTGGGTTGATCGAAGCGGCCTTGCCAAAGCTTCTCCGTCATATATCGATTCTCCTCGGCATCACCGATCGTCAGCGCGATTTGCCGCGGACCAGGGATTCGATCTGAAGCCTCAATCCATGTAGTCTGATGAAACCGGTTGCATCGTCCTGCCGATAGACGTCGTCTTCTTCGAAAGTGGCGAAGCTCGGCTGATACAGTGACCGGTCCGACCTGCGCCCGATCACGACACAGTTTCCCTTATAGAGTTTCAATTTTGCGGTACCGTACACGTTTTCCTGAGCGAGATCCATCGTATTTTGGAGCAGGCGCATCTCCGGGGAATACCAGAAACCGTTGTAAATCAGGCGGGAATACTGCGGGACGAGGGAATCCCTCAGGAACATCAGTTCACGGTCCATGGTGACGGATTCCACCGCATGGTGTGCCGTCCGCATGATGGTCCCGCCCGGAGTCTCATAAACGCCCCGTGATTTCATGCCGACAAAACGGCTTTCCACGAGGTCCACGCGACCGATGCCGTGCCTGCCGCCGAGCGCGTTGAGCCGGGTCAGCAGCTGAGCGGGGCTCAACCGCTCCCCGTTCACCGCCACCGGGTTGCCTCGTTCAAAATCGATTTCGACGAATTCCGGCGCGTCCGGCGCCTCTTCCGGTGCCACGCTCAACGTGAACATCGCCGGATCCGGCTCCAGCCATGGGTCTTCGAGGATGCCCCCCTCGTAGCTGATGTGCAGCATATTGCGGTCGGAGCTGTAGGGTTTCTCTTTGGTGACCGGGATCGGAATCCCGTGCCTGCGCGCGAACTCCACGAGATCGCTGCGCGACTTCAGGTCCCACTCCCGCCACGGAGCAATGATCTTGATGGCCGGATTGAGCGCGATGTAGGTGAGCTCGAACCGGACCTGGTCGTTTCCCTTGCCGGTGGCGCCGTGGCTCACGGCATCGGCGTCTTCCTCCTCCGCAATCCGGATCTGGGCTTTGGCGATCAGCGGCCGGGCGATGGATGTCCCCAACAGGTACTGACCCTCGTAAATTGCATTGGCCCGGAACGCGGGAAAAACGAAATCGCGCACGAACTCCTCGCGCAGATCGACGATACGCGCCTTGACCGCGCCCGTCGCAAGGGCCTTCGCCTCGAGGCCGTCAAGTTCCTCCGCCTGGCCGAGATCGGCGGAAAATGCGACCACCTCGCAACCGTAACTCTCGATCAGCCATTTGAGAATGATCGAGGTGTCCAAGCCGCCCGAATAAGCCAAAACCACTTTTTTCACGTCCATGAAATCGAATCGTCCTCTCTTTGTCCCTCACCGGTCCTGTCCGCGGCTATTCGATCGCTTCGCCGCGGATCGCCCCGGGAATCCTCTTACTTGCTCCCCTGTGTCGGGGCGTTGTCGCTCAAAAGCCAGTCAAGCAGCGCCATCTGGATGTGGAGCCTGTTTTCCGCCTGGTCGAAGATGGCGGAATGCGGACCCTCCATGACCGCGTTGGTGATCTCTTCGCCGCGATGCGCCGGCAGGCAGTGGAGAACGATGGCGTGAGCGGGGGCCGCCGACAGGAGTTCTTCGTTGACCTGGAACGGGCGAAAGATCGACCTGCGGGCATCGGCTTCCTCTTCCTGCCCCATGCTCGCCCACACGTCGGTGTAGATAGCGTCGGCCGACGCCACCGCCTCTTTGGGGCTCGCGGCCATGATCACCTTGCCCTTGCCCTGGGTATCGGCCCAGTCGAGAATCTCCCGGTCCGGAAGATACTGGGACGGGCAGGCCAGCGATACGGTGAAACCGAGTCTGGCCGCCGCGTTGATCCACGAGTGGGCAACGTTGTTACCGTCGCCGATCCAGGCCACGTGCAGACCCTCGAGGGTCCCCCGCTTTTCCTTGATGGTGAGCAGATCTCCCAGCACCTGACAGGGATGGGTGCGGTCCGTGAGCCCGTTGATCACCGGAATGGACGCGTAGCGGGCCAGCTCGGTCACGTCTTCCTGGGCGAAAGTCCTTATGACGATGGCATCCACGTATCGCGCCAGCACTCGGGCCGTATCCGCCAGCGGTTCCTGCCTCGAGATCTGCGTGTCCCTGGCACTCATGAAGATGCTGTGCCCACCCAAACGATAGATCGCCGCCTCGAAAGAGACCCGGGTGCGCGTGGACGGTTTCACGAAGATCAGAGCTACGACCTTGTTCCTGAGAGACTGCCGCAGATTCCCTTCGGCCAGTTCCCGCTTCATGGTCTCCGCTCTCGAGATCAGTGCGACGATTTCATCAGCGCTGAGATCCCTGATGGAAAGCAGATCGCGCTTCATTGTGTCTCCTCCGCCAAAGCATCGTCCAAAGCCTGAATGAGACGATCGATTTCCGCCCGTTCGACAACCAGTGGGGGAACGAACCTCAATACCGAGTCGTGCGTGCAGTTGATGACATAGCCCCGCTCCAGCAGCTTCGTCACCACGTTCTGTCCCGGCCTGTCCAGCTCGGCCCCCACCATCAACCCGAGGCCGCGGACTTCCCGGATCGAGGGTCTGCGCTGCTGGAGCTCCCTCAGGCGCCCCATGAGATATTCTCCCGTTTCACGAACTCTCTCGAGCAGGGAAGGCTCGGAGATGATCCTCAAGACCCGCAGTGCCACCGACGTCACCAGGGGAGTTCCCCCGAAGGTCGTGGCGTGCGTGCCGGGCACAAAGGCCTCGGCGGCCTGATTGGTGGCCAGCATCGCCCCGATGGGCAGTCCGTTGCCGAGGGCCTTGGCAAGCGTCATGATATCGGGGGTGACCCCGTAGTGCTCGTGGGCGAACAGCCTTCCGGTGCGCCCCATGCCCACCTGCACCTCGTCAAAAATCAGCAGCAGGTCATGCTTTCGGCACAGTTCCTTGAGACCCTCCAAATAGTTCGCGGGAGGCAGGTTGATCCCCCCTTCGCCCTGAATGGGTTCCACCATCACGGCGCAGGTGCGTTCCGTGATCGCGTTCTCCACCGCGGCCGGCGATCCGAAGTCGACGAAGGCAAACCCTTCCACCAGCGGCTCGAATCCCTTGTGCACCTTTTCCTGCCCGGTTGCCGAAAGGGTTGCGAGGGTACGGCCGTGAAAGGAGTCTTTCATGGTGACGATATGAAAACGGCCCTCTCCGTAGCGGTCCTTGCTGTACTTGCGCGCCAGCTTTATGGCTGCCTCGTTGGCTTCGGCTCCGCTATTGGAAAAAAATACCTTATCCGCAAAAGAAAGCCGTGTCAATTCCGCCGCCAGTTCAATCTGCGGCCGCGTGTAAAAAAGGTTGGAGACGTGAATGAGCGTATCCGCCTGCTCGCACAGCACCCGCGTCACTTCCGGGTTGCAGTGACCGAGGTTGCACACCGCGATTCCGGCCAGAAAGTCCAGGTACTCCTTATCGTTATCATCCCACAGGCGGCAGCCTTTGCCGCGCACGAAGGTCACGGGGAGTCGTGCGTAAGTGTTGAAGATGTGCTCCTGAGACAACGCCTTGTAGTCTTCCATGGGAGTGGCTCCTTTCCGGTTGTTCATGCGGGGCGACGGCGCATTCTGATGCCAACGGTTCAACGGCGTTCAACCTACGGACTGTCCGCGCCGGTAGCGCACGATTTCCGTTCCGACCCCGGCGTCGGTGAATATTTCCAGCAGGATGGCGTGCGGCACCCGGCCGTCCACGATATGAACCTTGTCGACCCCCGACTGCAGGGCGTCGATGGCGCATTGCACCTTGGGTATCATCCCGCCCTTCAAGGTCTCATCCTGAAGCGCATCGGCGGCCTCGGCCACGGTCAGGCTGGAAATGAGGTTCCCGCCTCCATCGAGCACTCCCTCGACGTCCGTCATCAGCACGAGCTTGGCGGCTTGCAGGGCGCCGGCGATGTGGCCCGCGACGAGGTCGGCGTTGATGTTGTAGGTTTCACCCTGTTCCCCGACGCCGACCGGAGCGATCACGGGGATCAGGTTGCCTCCTGCCAGGGTGTCCAGAATGCTCACGTTCACACGGTTCACTTCCCCCACGAGGCCGATATCGATGATTTCAGGCGGCTGGTCATCGCCTTTGTACCGATACACGTGGAGCTTTCGCGCTTCGATGAGATTCCCGTCCTTGCCGCTCAATCCGACGGCGTGACCGCCGTGACGGTTGATGAGCGACACGATCTCCTTGTTGATCTTTCCGGCAAGGACCATCTCCACGATGTCCATGGTGTCCGCATCGGTGACGCGCATCCCGGCGCAGAAATCGCTCTCTTTGCCGATCCTCTTGAGCATCCGGCCGATTTGAGGCCCGCCGCCATGGACCACCACGGGGTTGATCCCGATGTATTTCATCAAAACGATGTCCTTGGCGAAGCTCTCCTTGAGCTCTTCGGCCACCATCGCGTTCCCTCCGTACTTGATCACCACGGTCTTCCCGTAGAAGCGCCGGATGTAAGGCAGGGCTTCGATCAAAATGCCGGCTTTTTCGATCATCTCGTTTCATCCTGTCGATCTGGTCTGGCGTGTCCAAAGCTCATTGGGAAACCCGTCGCCCCGGGGGAGACGGGAAAAACCTGTCGGAATGAACTTTCCCTAAAGAATATAGCGGCTCAGGTCCTCGTCCTTGATGATGTCGCTCAGGGTTTCCTGAATGTATTGCCGCGTGATCGGTATCTTTTGGCCCTTCAGATCCGGCGCGTTGAATGAAATGTCGGACAGCAATTTCTCCATGATGGTATGCAGTCGTCTCGCTCCGATGTTCTCCGTTCTCGCGTTGACCTGGAAAGCGAGACCTGCGATCTCTTCGATGGCTTCATCGTCGAAAGTGAGCTCAACCTCCTCCGTGGCCAGCAGCGACTTGTATTGAACGATCAACGCGTTCTCCGGTTCCTTGAGGATGCGGACGAAATCCTCCTTCGTCAGGGAAGCGAGCTCGACCCTGATGGGGAACCGGCCCTGAAGCTCGGGAATGAGGTCCGAGGGCTTGGAAATATGAAAGGCCCCGGAGGCGATGAACAGGATATGATCGGTCTTGACCATGCCGTACTTGGTGGTGACCGTGGAGCCTTCCACAATGGGCAGCAGATCCCGCTGGACCCCTTCGCGGGACACGTCGGGTCCGCGTCCGCCGGATTCCCGCCCGGCAATCTTGTCGATTTCATCGAGGAAAATGATGCCGGAGTGCTCGACTCTCTCGATGGCGGACTTGATCACCTTGTCCATGTCGATGAGCCGCTGGGATTCCTCCTGGACCAGTATCTCGCGGGCTTCCGGGATCTTCACCTTGCGCCGCTTGGTGCGCCGGGGCAGCATGGACCCGAGCATGTCGCGCAGGTTGTAATCCATGTCCTCCATCCCGGTCCCGGCAAAGATTTCGACCATGGGGAAATTGCGGTCCGGAACGTCCAACTCGACGTAGCGGTCGTCGAGGGCGCCCTTGCGCAGTAGCTTGCGCAGCTTTTCGCGCGTGGAGTCGGCCTGGACAGCTTCTTCCCGGGCGGCCTCCCGGGGCTCGCGCGCCTCCTGCGGCTCCACCGGGACCGGCAGTTCCTGTTCCCTGGACTCCTGCTGCCGTTTGGGCGGGAGCAGGATATCGAGGAGCTTCTCTTCGGCCAATTCCTCCGCCTTGATCTTGACCGCTTCCATTTCCTCCGTCCGCACCATGCTGACCGCGAGTTCCGAGAGGTCCCTGATCATGGATTCCACATCACGGCCGACATAACCCACCTCGGTGAATTTGCTCGCCTCGATCTTGAGAAACGGCGATTGGGCCAGTCTGGCCAGGCGGCGTGCAATCTCCGTTTTCCCCACGCCGGTGGGGCCGATCATGATGATGTTCTTCGGCGCGATCTCATCCCTGAGGTGCTCGGGGACCTGCTGTCGACGCCACCTGTTGCGCAGGGCGATGGCGACCATGCGTTTGGCGTCTCGTTGCCCGATGATGTACTTGTCCAGTTCCTGAACGATTTCCGCAGGCGTCAGCGGTTTTTGCATGTTGATCAGAGCTCCTCGAAAGTGAATTCCCTGTTCGTATAGATGCAGATGGATGCGGCGATGTTCATCGCCTCTTCGGCGATCTCCCGGATGGACATCCCGGTATGCCTGATGAGCGCGCGGGCCGCCGCCAGAGCGTAAGGCGCACCCGAGCCCACCGCCGCAAGACCGTCGTCCGGTTCGATGACGTCGCCCGTGCCGCTCAGAATGAAGCAGTCGTTCCGGTCGGCGGCCACGAGCAGTGCCTCGAGGCGCCTCAACGCCCGGTCCATGCGCCAGTCCTTGGCGAGCTCGACCGCGGCGCGCTTGAGGTTTCCATTGTATTGCTCGAGCTTGCCCTCCAGCCTCTCGAACAGCGTGAACGCGTCCGCCGTTGAGCCGGAAAACCCCGTGAGAATGCGGTCGTGATACATCTTGCGGACCTTTTTCGCCTGGTGTTTTACGACCGTGTCTCCCATGGTCACCTGGCCGTCGCCCGCCATGACCACTTTGCCGTCCTTCTTGATGGCCAGCACGGTTGTCCCGTGCACAACGGTTTCACCCATGTCTTTTCAACTCTCCTCTAACAGAACTACGCCAATTCATGACCATGAACCCAATCGGCACATGTCCCGCGACCGGTAAGCCGAAGCCCGTTTACTTTCCCGACCGATCCCTGCGGCTTCTGGGGTGGGCCGCATCGTAGACCTTCATGAGCTGGTCCACGTGAACATGAGTGTAGCGTTGCGTCGTGGACAGGTTCGAGTGTCCCAGCATCTCCTGAATGGCGCGCAGATCCGCTCCCGAGTTCAACAGGTGGGTCGCGAACGTGTGCCGCAACCCGTGTGGGCTGAGATGCTGCCACAGTCCGCATCTTCGGAGCTCCATGCGGAGCAGCCGGTGCACCGAACGCGTCGTCAGTCTCCGCCCCCTGGCGTTGCGAAACAGCGCGGAACCCATGCGCCTGGCTTCCGGGAACTGGCTGTCCAGCACCCGCAGGTAGAGCTTCACGGCGTCAAGGGCCTTCCCTCCCACCGGCACGATGCGCTCTTTACTCCCTTTACCCAGGACCCGGACCATGCCCTCGTGGAAATCGACGTCGGATTCGTCCATCCCGGCAAGCTCGCTGACCCGGACTCCGGTGGAGTACATGCATTCAAAAAGCGCCCAGTTGCGGCAGCGCCGCCAGGATGCGCCGGCCCGGGCCGCTCCGGCGTTCAGCGAGTCCAGCAAATGAAACACGTCGTCGACCCCGAGGAAGGAGGGGATTTTCGTCCCCAGCTTGGGATAGGCCACAAGGGCCGCGGGATTCTCGCGGACGAGCTCGCGGTCATTGAGAAAATGGTAGAAAGAGCGCAACGTGGACAATTTCCTGGCCCGGCTGGTCTTCTTGCGGGTTTTGTGCAACGCGGCGAGATACCCCCTGATCGCATCCGCGTCGACCTGTGACAGCCTCGGATCGGCTGTGCCCGCCGTTGCGTTCATGTGTTCCCGAAATTGATCCAGGTCGCCGGCGTAAGCCCGCACCGTCTCGGCGCTCAATCCGCGCTCGTGCCGCAGGTGCGCGATGAATCGGGCCGATGCCTCCGACCAGGTCGCCTCGCTGCCGTCGGCGGAGTTATCGTCAAGAGTCCCGGGCGCCAATGTGCCCCCCCGTTTCCATCCGTCGCGCCACCCTCCTAAAAGGCTTCGGGACCCGGCCCATGCAAGGCGCCGTGGACTTTCGCCGGGAAGGGCGCGAACGGGTGCCTGAGAAAGTTTTCCGCACCGGACTTCACAAACGAAAAAAATTAAGTAGCACACGCGCCCGAAAAATTAAAGGGTAAGTCAGATCGATTCCGGATGGATGGGGGTACGGTAAGGAATTTTCTTGACTTTGGCGTCTATTTTGCCCTATCCTTCCTCCTTTGGATTTCTCTACGATTTCAGAATATTGAGATACGGTAGAGGGTTCCGGAACGTCCCGCACAGCGAATGAATGTGCCTGGTCGAATGATGCGGGGTCTACAGAAACGCGCAGGCGGCCCGGGCGTTCATTGTCAAACAGCCGTTCGGTTCAGAGCCTCTGCTTTCGATTTACCGCCAAGGGGGAGTTGTTTGCCGGTCGTGAAGCCCGGTCCCCCCCGGGGACCGCAATAATTGAAGAAAGGAAGAGATATGAAAGAGGACGTTGCAGGTGTTCGTACTTTCGCAATCATTTCCCATGGTGGTGCGGGCAAGACTTCCCTGGCCGAGGCCATGCTCTTCGATGCCGGTGTGACCACCCGGCTCGGCAAGGTGGACGACAGCACCTCGGTCATGGACTACGAACCCGAGGAGGTGAAGCGGAAGATTACGATCAGCACCGCATTCAATACCCTGACCTGGAAGAAACACCAGTTCACCATCATCGATACTCCCGGGGACTTCAATTTCATCGCGGAAACCAAGACATCCATGCAGGGTGCGGATGCCGTCCTCGTCCTGGTCGACGCCATCGACGGCGTCAGGGTCCAAACTGAAAAAGTGTGGGAATTTGCCGACGAATTCAAACAGCCGCGGATCATCTTCGTGAACAAAATGGATCGCGAGCGGGCGGACTTCGCCAAGACCGTCGCAGACATCCAGAACAACTTCGGCAAGTCGTGCGTGCCCTTGCAGATTCCCATCGGGAGCGCGGAAAGCTTCAAAGGCGTGGTCGATGTGCTCAACCGGAAGGCCTGCCTGTACGGACATGGGGACAGCGGCAAGTTCGAGGTCAAGGAAATGCCCGCCGATCTGGCCGATCAGGTGGCGCACTACCATGAAGAATTGGTCGAACGGGTCGCCGAATCCAATGACGAGCTGTTGGAGAAATATCTGGAATCCGGAGAACTGTCTCCCGAGGAAGTGAAGAACGCGCTTCGCGGCGCCGTGACTTCGGGGACTCTGGTCCCCATTGCATGCGGTTCGGGGGTTGCCAACATCGGCATTCACGGCCTGATGGACCTCATCGCGGATTGTCTGCCGTCCCCGCTGGACCGCGGACCGCGGACCGGCAAAGGGGCCCGTGGAGCCGAGGCCGATCGCGAGCCGGATCCGGCTGCGCCGTTCAGCGCACTGGTGATCAAGACCATCAGCGATCCTTACGCCGGGCGCCTGTCGGTGATGCGCGTCTTCTCGGGGAGCTTGTCGCCGGATTCGACTGTTTTCAACTCTACCAAGGAAACCAAGGAAAGATTCGGCCAGTTGCTCCGGTTGAAGGGCAAGAACCAGGAACCCATCCAGGGTTGCGGTCCCGGCGACGTCGTGGCGGTGGCCAAGCTCAAGGAGACGACCACCCAGGACACCCTGTGTTCCGAAAAGGACGTCATCAGCTTCCCTCCGGTGGAGCTCCCGCCCGCCATTTATTCGCTGGCTGTCGAGCCCAAGAGCAAGGGTGACGAGGAGAAGATTTTTTCCTCCCTTTCCCGTCTCATGGAAGAAGATCTTACGCTCAAGCTCGAAAGGAATGAGGAAACCAAGGAGATGATCCTGTCCGGGATGGGGGAAATCCATATCGAGGCCACGGTTGACAAGCTGAAGCGCAAATTCGGCGTGGAGGTCAATCTGCGCATCCCGAAGGTGACGTACAAGGAAACGATCAAGGGGAAAGCCCGCGTCCAGGGAAAATACAAGAAGCAGTCCGGAGGCCGCGGCCAGTACGGAGACTGCTGGATCGAGATGGAGCCTCTGCCCAGGGGCGAAGGCTTCCAGTTTTATGACAAGATCGTAGGCGGGGTGATCCCGAGACAGTACATCCCGGCAGTGGAAAAAGGCATCGCCGAAGCCTTGGTGGAGGGTGCTCTGGCGGGCTATCCTGTGGTCGATTTCAAGGTCGATCTGGTGGACGGCTCTTTCCACCCCGTGGACTCTTCCGAAATGGCGTTCAAAATCGCGGGGTCGATGGCGTTCAAGAAAGCCATGATGGAAGCCAAGCCGACGCTGCTCGAGCCGATTGTGTTGATGGAAATCACGGTTCCTGACGATTGTATGGGAGATATCATAGGCGACCTCAATTCCAGGCGCGGGCGAGTGCTTGGAATGGAGAGCAAGGGGAAAAAGCAGATCGTCCGCGCGAACGTGCCGCTTGCCGAAGTCCTGAAATACGCTCCCGATTTGCGATCCATGACGGCCGGCAGAGGTATGTTCACGATGAAGTTTTCTCACTATGAGGAGGTACCGGGCCAGTTGCAGGAGAAGATCGTCGAGGCGGCCAAGGCGGAAGAAAAGTAGGATGACCGTTTCCGCGCCGTTCCGGTTTTCCGCCCGAGGAAGCGACCTCTCCGGACGGGGAGGGTTTCGCGTTGGGACCGGGAGTCGCCTTCGGATGATGGTTCCCGGTGTGGATTCCCGTGCGTCGTCAGGGTTGAGAAATGGCTCAAGGTCAGACCGCCCCGGATAGGTTCTCCGGTACTGTCGAACGCGTGGCACTGGCAGACCTGATGCAGATGATCTGCCTGGCTCAAATGAGCCATGCGATCGTCGTGCAGCACGAATCGGGAACCGGAGCCATTTTCGTGCGTTCGGGCCAGGTTTGCCATGCCGTACTGGGCGGCGCTCAGGGGGAGGAACCCCTGTTCGAAATGTTGAGATGGCGGAGTGGAAAGTTCGATGCCGCCCCGTCTCAATCATCGGATACACCCGCTACGATCACCCGGGGTTGGGAATACCTGCTGATCGAAGCCATGCGATCGCGCCTCACGGGCGAAGAGGCGGCGGGCGAGAGTGCGGGTCCAGTGCTGTCGGCGGGTTTTGCCGGTCGGCTCGGCGGCGTCCAACTTTCCGATCTCGTTCAACTCGCCTGCATGTCCCGAACCGACCACGTTTATGAAGTCAAGACCGAGCCAAGAACGGGGAGAATCTACGCCCGGTCCGGTCAGGTCTATCATTCCGAATGCGGTAAGCTGCAGGGGGAAGATGCTTTCTGCGAGTTGCTCCTGGCCGAAACCGGCGAATTCCGGACGGTTTCTCTCGAAGGCGAGCCCCCGGAGACCATAGCCAAGCCCTGGGAATACCTCCTCATGGATGCCATGCGCTACCGCGACGAGAAGACCGGCGGCGCCGGGGAGGAGCTTGAGGAGGAAATCCAGAGTCTTCTGACAAAATTGCACAGGATGAAGGTCAGCGAGAAGATCCGGGCGGCGATGGTCGGGGACAAGGAAGTACGCTCCCTGCTCATCAGGGAACCCAACAAGCTGGTTCAAATTGCCATCATCAACAACCCTCGCATCACGGAAGGTGAGGTGAGCGCGATTGCAAGCAGTCGGAACGTGGACGAGGAGGTGTTGCGCCGAATTGCAAATACCCGTGAGTGGATGAAGATTTACGCCGTCAGGCTGGCCCTCACGACCAACCCGAAGTGTCCGTTGCCCAGTGCCCTGAGACTTCTCCAGGGGCTTACGCAGCACGACATCAGACAAATCGCGAAGAGCAAATCCGTACCGATCGGGCTGGCCCAGACCGCGCGGCGGTTGATCCATGAACCATAGGGGGACAACGATGGAAAGCCGGACGACAAAACAGGCGAAACGGGAATTCCTCCGCACGGTCGCCATTATCACCGTCAGTGACCGTGGAGCGCGCGGCGAGCGCGAAGACGCTTCGGGACAGGCACTGCATGACCTCCTGACCAGGCATGGATTCGACGTCTGCTACCAGACCATCGTACCGGATGAAGCGGAGGTCATTTCCCAGGCGATCAGGGAATGCGCCGTTGTGAAGAGAGTCGCTCTGGTGCTCACCACGGGCGGCACAGGGGTATCGCCGCGAGACGTAACGCCGGAGGCGACTCGCGCGGTGATCGAACGCCTGGTCCCGGGCATGGCGGAAGCTATGCGCGCCGCAAACCTGTTGAAGACCCCTCATGCCATGCTCTCGCGGGCCGTCGTCGGCATTCGCGGTGCCACGCTCGTCATCAACCTGCCCGGCAGCCCGACCGGCGCCGTTGAAAATCTAAGCGTGCTGCTGGGAGCGTTGCCGCACGCATTGGACAAGATCCAGGGCGACATGTCGGATTGCGCCAGGCCGGCCGGGGGCTGAACCGGGGCAGGGCCGCGGGCAATCGTCAATCGTTCCGTCCATGGATGAACGGCATCCATCCGAACCGTCACGTTGGCGCCTTTCAGACCTGACCGCGGGGGGGGGGCGCCAAGGTCCGAAAAGCGCTCGAAAACCTTGTCGAACGACCGCACCGGCGTGGGAATGACCACGTGGGCTTTCCCGCTTCCTTTGAAGCCCCGTTCCTCCGCGACCCGCGGCAATGAAGGGCAAAGGGGCTCCTGCCGGGCGAAGAGCCGGCTCAGGCCTCTAGTCTTCCGAGTCTTCCCTCCCTGTCTGAGCCCTCCTGAGAGTGTAGCGCTCCACGAGTTCTTGTTTCCTTTTCTGAAAACCCTCCTTGATTCTCTCCACGTCCTCATCGAATCGAAACATACCCGATTCCGCGTCCTCAACGACCTTGAGGAACTGCTTCACCATTGCATTGTCGGACCAGTCCGTCTGCCCCTGTTTATACAGGGAATAGACCTCAGACCCGAGACGTGCCCCGGCCTTGTCGAGTTCCTTACGCGCCGAGCATTTCCTGAATTTCCGGAGGCGGATCTTGGCGAGCTTCTTCAGCCAGGCGACGGACACGAGAGCATTTTGCAGCCCGAAATATCCGGCTTGCTTGACCAGATCGGAAACCTTTTCGAATACGCTCTTCATAACTTCTTCTCCTCCTCGTCCAATGTCCGAATCAGCCGGACCAGTTCAATTCACGCCGCATGCGCTCCACCATGCGCACGAGGTGGGTTCCGGGCCAGTAGATTCTACCGCATCCCGGACAGTGATGAAAACACTCGTTCGTTTCGAAAACGAAGTCGGGGACTCTGCCGAATACCCGGTCGCGCGGGAGGACTTCGAGGTCCAGGTTGCAGAGGATGCAGCGGCGAAGTGGTCTGAGCTCCTCCAGCCGGATCGGCACGGCCGCGATCAATTCCTTGAGCTGTTCGGAAGGATCGTTGGATGTCAGGCAAAAAACCCCGGTCGAACCACACCACTGCCGACGCCTCGTCACGATGATCCGGCCTTCTTCCCGAAACCGAGTCACTTGAGCGGAACTGTCCACCCGCAGGCATCGGGCGTCGAAGCCGAGGATGCGCAGCCATTTGGCAACCTTCCCGAGCATGATATCGACCACGAAACGCTTTTCGGGCGAAGGCCGCTCGCTCATTTGATCGAATCCAGGTCGACGGTACGGACGCCCTCTTGAACGGGCGGGACAAAGACCGACGCATCGAAGCCGGAAGTGGGCATGATCTGTTCGACGGTTATTTCCATCCGCCATTGCGCCGATTCGAGTCGGAGTTTCCGAGGTGCATTCTGCGGTTCCAGTTCGACTGCGGGATCGTAGGTGATGCGACGGTCCCACAACCCGTCTCTTGCAGCAAGAGATTTCAGGGCGGGAGGATTGTCCTCGAACTCCCAGAGAAAGGACGCGTCACTTCCCTCGGGAGAAAAATCCGCCTTCCAGCCCGGTGCTTCCCGGCGTGGACTGAGCTTGTCGAGCTGTTCCGGAGGCACGACCGCGGCAAGGTCGTATGCGAAGACCCCGGCGGGCAAAGGCATGCCGAAGAAGTACTCGATGAGCGTTTCGGGCCGCTCGGCCGTGAAGATCATCTTTTCGGAAGGAATGGACAGGGCAGGCTTGCCGTTGTTCATGGTGAACAGCGCAACGGTCTGCCCGACCAGGTTGAAGGCTTCCAGGCGCAACTGATCCGGCAGAACGGCCAGAACGATGGCCTGAAAACGCATCTTGCCCTTGGCGCCCTCGAGCCTGATACGCAGTTTTGCCTGATAACTTCGCCAGTGGGCGGCCCTCGCTTCAAGCTTGCCGAGGTTTTCGTCGAAGGAAACGGGCCGGGGCAGCACCTCCGGCGGTTTGGGTTTCCCGCACGAGAGGCAGCAGAGCATGATCAGACCCAGCAGCACGGCATGAAAGCGGGAGGTCTTCATCGGGTTCCGATCTTCGTTACAGACAGTGGCGGAAAAGGGACGGTTCGATCTCGAGCGTTCCAACGATGCGCCTACTTGAGCCGGTCCAGCTTCTCCCGGATCTTCTCGGGCTCCGTGTGGCTGTACTCCAGCGCTTTCTCATAGGCCTCGATGGCTTCGTTCTTCTTTCCGAGACTCAAGTAAATGTCCCCGAGATGCTCGTGGATGACGGGGTCCTGCGGAACGCGCTTCAATGCCTCCAGAATGGTCTCCAAAGCCTTCTTGTGTTGCCCCAGCTTGTAGTAGACCCAGGCGAGGCTGTCCATGATGTAACCATCATCGGGAGCGGTGGCCAGGGCCGCCTTGATCATCTGGCGGGCTTCGTTGAGGTTGATTCCCATCTCCGCATACGTGTACCCGATGTAGTTCAAGGCATTGGCGTTCTGAGGCTCGATCTCGAGGATCCGTTTCATCACGGCGATGGCGTCATCCCTTCGGGACATCTTGTCGAGAATGACCCCTTTTCGGAACAGGAGATCGGTGTCTCGCGGAGTCTTGACCAGACCCCTGTCCACCGCCGCGACGCCATCCTCGTATTGTTTCGCTTCTTCATAGATGATGCCGAGATAGAGATACAGATCGGCCACTTCCGGTTGGGCGTCGATCGCCTCCTTGAGGACCGCCGCACCGTTCTGGAAGTCCTTCTGCTTGGAGAAAATCAAGGCGAGGCGGGTCTGGGCCATGGGCCAGAGCGGGCTGCTCCGTGCGATCAGCCGGAAGTTGCGGATGGCCTGCTCGAAGTCCTGTTTTTCCGCATAGGTGCTGGCCAGGTAGTACAAAGCCTGGTCGTACTGCGGCTCGTCCTTCAACAGGTAGGTGAAATCCTTGATGGCCTCCTCGTAATCCTTCTGTTGAAGGTGGATGATGCCCACTTTCAAACGGCTCTCGACATCCTTGCGGTTGAGCTTCAGAAGATGGGAGAAATGCCGTAAGGCCTCCGCGGGCCTGTCCTGGCGCATGTAAAGGTTGCCCAGCCGCGTGCGGGCGTTTACATTGGCCGGATTCGCCGACAGGATCTGCAGATAGGTCTGCTCGGCGTCCTTCAGCCGTTCGGTCACCTCGTAAACGTATGCCAGGTCGAGAGAGGCGTTTTCAAATGCGGGTTCGATCGCAAGAACGTCGAGGTAGATCTTTTCGGCCTGTTTGTAAAGTTTCATGTCCAGGAAAACCCGTGCCTTGTAGTACAGTGCCACAGGGTTGTCCGGGAGCAGGGCCTTGAGGTGGTCGAATGCCTCCATCGCCTCATCGTATTTCTTCTCCTGGGCGTAGAGCGCGCCCAGAAGGAGGTGCGCATCCTCGTTGGAAGGATTGATCTCGATGGCCCGGCTATATGCATCGATGGCCCTGGCATTCTGCCCGATTCCGGCATACAGCTGTCCGAGGAGCATGTAGGCGGGCTCGTAGGTGCGGTCAAAGCTCGTGGCGTCTTCGGTGAGCTTGAGGGCCTGTTCGATCTTGCCCTGCCGGATCAAGAGAGCGGCCAACTCGGTGAGCAGCATCGGCGATCGGGGATCCTTTTTCAGGGCTTCGTGGTATGCTTCAATGGCCTTGTCGATTTCTTTCACGCTGACATAATATTGGGCGAGCAGGTACTCGAAGTACAAGTCGGCGCGTGAGCCCGACTCGGAGCGGGCTGCCGGGGCTTTGGGGGTGGAAGATGTCGCCGCGTACGGTTTAAGCTGGGTGCAACTGCACACGGAAAGCACTGCAATGATGAGAAGGTATCGCAGAATCATAGAAGCTGTATGTCCCCGAACTGCGGCAAATTATGAAATTCCATAAATAACAATGAAGTAGAACTTTTCTCTACTAACACAGGTTCGTGCAGGAGTCAATGGCTTCACAGGGCTTTGCGCCGATTTGCCGCCGGTCGGAATGGACCCCCGTGGGAGCTCGACTGTTCAGGACCGACAGGACCCTTCAAGATGACAATGGAACACCCCAAGCTGCGTTACGGACTGGAAGCTTTGCCCATGCAACACGAAGGACAGAACATGATCCTTCTCAGGGACCGAATGGGCCACAGCTCGGACTCCCTGCTGCTTTCTCCCGTTGTTGCGGAACTGGTGATCCGCATGGACGGAACGAATTCCTTTCGGGATCTGCAGGCCCTTTTCCTGCGCATGACCGGTGAAATGCTGTACACGGAGACGCTCGACGAAATCGTGCAGAAACTGGACCAGAACCTCTTCCTCGAGAATGCGAGATTCATCGATCATGTGGCAAGGCAGGTCGCGCGCTACCGGGACGATCCCGTGAGAAGGATGCGGCACGCCGGGCAGAGCTACCCGAGCGATGCGGAGCTGTTGAATCGGCGGCTGGAGGGGTTTTTCTCGGCGGAAGACGGAGGCCCCGGGCTTCCGGGGGCGGCGCGCGACAACCGGCCCGTGCTGGGACTGGTCGCTCCACATATCGACATTCAGGCTGGCGGCCGGTGCTTTGCGCATGCCTACAAGGCCGCCGCGGATTCCGTTTCGCCGCGGACCTGGATCGTGCTCGGCACCGGGCATGAACTGGTATCCAACTATTTCGCTCTGACCGCCAAGGACTTCGAGACCCCCCTGGGGCTGGTCGGTCATGACGAAGAATGCTGCGCGCATCTGGTTAATTCGGCGAAGCGCGATATCCTTGCCGGCGAATACAACCACGTACGGGAACACACGGTGGAATTCCAGGCTGTATTCCTGGCTTATGTCCAGCCGGGGGCGAAGATCGTGCCCCTCCTGTGCTCCTTTTCGCACGAGGACCTGGAAACGGACGGGGAATACATCGATCATTTCGCCGGTCTCCTTCGCGACCTGGTGCTTACCCGTTCCGTGGGAATTCTGGCCAGCGTCGACCTGGCCCACATCGGTCCGCGCTACGGGGACCGCTTCCAGCCGACCGACAGCACGGTGAAGGACCACATGGCCTCGGACCGCGGGCTTGTGGAAAGCCTGCGCGAATGCGACGCCGAAGCTTTCATCCGCCAGATCCGCCTCGAAGGAAACCGGCGGAAAATCTGCGGGGTCGCGCCCCTGTATGTGCTGGCCCAAGCGCTCTCCGGTCTCGCGCAGGGACGGCTCCTGGATCACGCGCACGTCAGGGTCGATCCCTATGGGTCTTTCGTCACCTTTGCGAGCATGATTTTCCATGGGACGCAGGCGAGCCCTGGGTCGGATTCGGAGTGATGCCCGCAATGCCGCAAGGCTCAAGAGGGAGCCGCCGGTTCATGACGGTCTGTCAGAGAAGATCGGGAGGGAACGCAACCACCCGGTCGACGCTGTCCGCTCCGGCCAGGAGCATCACGAGCCGGTCAAGGCCGAGGGCTATTCCGGCGCATTGCGGAAGATGCTCTATGGCGGCCAGAAAGGCTTCCGGCATCGGTCTTGATGAAAGCCCCGCCTCGTGTCGGTCCGCGAGTACCGCCTCGAAGCGCTTCCGCTGCTCCGCGGGATCGGTCAGTTCCGTGAAGCCGTTGGCAAGCTCGATTCCTGCCCAATACAGCTCGAAGCGCTCTGCCACGGGGGGGGCGGAGTCCTTCAGACGGGCCAGTGCGGCCCGTTCGGGTGGATAGTCTTCCAAAAAGCAGGGGTTGGGGAACCCGAGATAGGGCTCCACCTTCGTCACCAGGTCGACATCGAAGCGGTCGGGGTCAAAGTCGACGACCGGGTCCCATCCCGCAAGGCGTAAGAAGGCGTCGCGAACGGTCAGGGATTCCCATGGTTTTCCGGGTTCGATCACGCTGCCGCGGCATGTCCCCCCACCCGTGGCCGCTCCGAAGGCACAAACCTCGTGCAGCAGCTCCACGCAATCCCGTTGCATGTCCTTGTAGCTCGCTCCCGTTCGGTACCATTCCAGCAAAGTGAACTCCGGGTGGTGCAATCGGCCCCTTTCTCCGCTTCGGAAAACGGGGGTGAGCTGGAAGAGTTTCCCGTATCCGGCCGCCAGGAGGCGCTTCATGTAAAGCTCCGGGCTGGTTGCGAGAAAAAAGCCGTCACCGGCGGGCACGGCTTCGATATTGAGCTCGGGAGCGGGAGCCGGGGTCAGCAACGGGGTCTGGACTTCCAGGAATCCCGCCCGCCGGAAGTGACTGCGAATGCGCTCGATGACCCGGGAGCGGAGCTCGAGCGCGTCGCGCTTTGCGGACAGGATATTCCGTTCCGGCATGGTCCTACACTTTGACGCGTTCCACGTAGCTGCCGTTGCGCGTGTCGATCTTGAGCGTTTCTCCCTCTTCGATAAAAAGAGGAACCTGGATGATGAAACCGGTTTCCATCGTGGCGGGCTTCGTAGCCCCCGCCGCGGTGTCGCCCTTTATCCCGGGGTCGGACCGGATCACCTTCAGCTCGACGAAGTTGGGAAGGCTGATGCCGATCGGGCGCCCCTGAAACATCAGCATGCTGACGACGAGGTTCTCGATGAGATAGTTGGTGGCGTCTCCGACCTGGGCGGCGGACATCTCGATCTGCTCGTAGGAAGTCGTATTCATGAAGTGATAGCTGTCTCCCTGCTTGTAGAGAAACTGCATGTCCTGTTCTTCCAGATCGGCGCTCTGAAACTTGTCTCCCGACCGGTAGGTGCGGTCGAACTGCGACCCGGTGATCATGTTTTTCAAGCGACAGCGGTACAGGGCCTGCCCTTTGCCCGGTTTGGAGAATTCGAAATCGACGATGATGTACGGCTCTCCGTCCATTTCCAGTTTGAGGCCCTTGCGCAGGTCGCCCGCGGTCAGTGTGACTCCCATGTAATTTCCTTTCTTTCGGATTGATTACCCAAATCAAATTACCTATTGTAATGAAATGTCTTTGAATGGGTCAAGACGCTTGATCCGGCGACCGTTTCGATTCCGTACGTTCAAGACGATGCCCCATGGATGCGGTCGCCGGCCGTTCTTTCAATCCAACATTTCGAAGGAGGCAACCATATCATGAGCGAGATTCTCTCCGTTAAAGCCAGAGAGATCCTGGATTCGCGAGGCAATCCCACCGTCGAAGCCGAGGTCATCCTCGACAGCGGTTATTCCGGCACCGCCGCTGTCCCTTCCGGGGCTTCCACGGGCTCCAGGGAGGCCCTCGAACTGCGTGACGGGGACCCCGCCCGATACCTCGGCAAAGGAGTGCTACAGGCGGTTCAAAATGTCAATGATGAAATCGCTCCCAAAGTCATCGGCATGGACGGGCGCGACCAGGTCGGCCTGGACAGTTTTCTGATCGAATTGGACGGAACGGAGAACAAGGGCCGCCTGGGTGCAAACGCAATCCTTTCCGTGAGCATGGCCGCGGCCAAAGCGGCGGCGGCCGAGTGCGAGCTTCCCCTGTACCGGTACCTGGGCGGGGCCATGGCCTCTCTTCTTCCGGTGCCCATGATGAATGTGATCAACGGCGGCGCTCACGCCGACAACAACGTGGACATCCAGGAGTTCATGATCGTTCCCGCGGGCGCGCCGACCTTCGGCGAGGCCCTGAGAATGGGAGCCGAGACCTTTCACAACCTCAAAAAGGTGCTCAAGTCCAAGGGATTGAACACCGCCGTGGGTGATGAGGGCGGGTTCGCTCCCAACCTGAGCTCCAATGAAGAAGCCATGGAAGTGCTCATGCAGGCTATCGAGGCGGCCGGGTACCGACCGGGCGAGGACATCTACATCGCCATCGACGCCGCGGCCAGCGAATTCTACAAGGACGGCTCCTATCACATGAGCGCCGAACAGAGCCCGACGAAAAGCGCCGAGGAGATGATCGCATTCTACGAAGCCTGGGCAGGGCGCTATCCGCTCATCTGCATCGAGGACGGCATGGCGGAAGGCGACTGGGGCGGGTGGCAGGCGCTCACCCGGAAGCTCGGCTACAATGTCCAGTTGGTGGGCGACGACGTGTTTGTGACGAACACGAGCATCATTGCAAAAGGCATCGCTGACGGAGTGGCCAATTCGGTTCTCATCAAGCTGAACCAGATCGGCACCGTGACCGAGACCCTCCAGGCCATCAATATGGCCTTCAAAGCCGGTTACACCGTGGTCATCTCCCACCGCTCGGGAGAGACCGAGGACACGACGATCGCCGACCTGGCCGTCGCCACCAACGCCGGTCAGATTAAGACGGGGTCCCTTTCGAGGTCGGAGCGGATCGCAAAGTACAACCAGTTGCTCCGGATCGAGGAAGAGCTCGGGGCTTCGGGTTGCTACGCCGGAATGTCGGCGTTTCGAGTCTAGTGCGCCCGGCTCACGGCAGTTTGCGGAAATGACGGGACAGGGCTTGAAGGGTTGCCGGCGTCACGGGTGCTGCGTCTCGAATCGGCTCGAACCGGTGAGCTCCGGTATCGAACGGAACCGTTGGACGGCTCGCCATTGCCGCGGCACGCCTTGAGGCGAACCGGTCGGAACCCGTCTTGAGGTGAACTACATTGAGGTGAACTAGCCCTTGACAGGATCCCGCATTTCCGGTACAAAGAGCAGATCATGTTCCGGCGGCATACCCAAGTGGTAAGGGAGCGGTCTGCAAAACCGTTATTCAGCGGTTCAAATCCGCTTGCCGCCTCCAGAAAAATCAAGGGGTCACGGTCCCGGTACCGTGGCCCCTTTTTTGATTTTTCTTCCGGTTCAAAAATATCGATTGATTTTTCGACGTCCCGAACGGCCTATGGCCGCCGAACGACGGGATCGTTTGCCTGGGTACGCATCCTTTCAATTTGCGCGGGAAAGCCATGAACGGGCGTAAAGAAGCGACGTTGTTCGTTCCGTGTATCATCGACGGCATGTACCCCGAAGTGGGTGAGGCCATGGTCGAGGTACTTCGAAGACTGGGAGTGGAGCTGTGCTATCCCGCCGGCCAGACATGCTGCGGCCAGCCGGCTTTCAAGGCCGGGTACCGGAAGGAAGCCGTGGTGGCGGCCAGGCATTTCATCAGGACCTTCGAAAGTGCCGGGACCGTTGTCTGCCCATCCGGGTCCTGCGTGGCCATGGTTCGGCACCGATACCCGGAACTGTTCAGGGACGACCCCGGGTGGCTGGAGAAGGCCCGCGCCGTGGGCGGGCGGGTTTTCGAGCTGACCGAATACCTGGTGGACGTGCTGGGGATCGAAGATGTCGGAGCGCGATACCGCGGGAAGGTCACCTATCACGATTCCTGTGATCTGCTGCGTGGTCTCGGAGTGCGCGAACAGCCCCGAAAGCTGATCGGGCGGGTGCGGGATGTGGAGTTCGTGGAAATGAAGGACTCCGAGCGGTGCTGCGGTTTCGGAGGCGTCTTCTCGTTCAAGTACGGCGACATCTCGACGGCTATCCTCAAGGACAAGGTGAGGAACATCCTCGATTCCGGGGCGGACACCGTGGTTGGATGCGACATGGGTTGCCTGATGAACATCCAGGGGATTCTCAGCCGCACTCGGCATCCCGTTCGGGCGATGCATATCGCTCAACTCCTGGCAGGCTCCAGCGATGCCCTGCCGTCACCTGCCCGGCGGGTTCCTCACCCGCCGTGTCGGTGAACACTCCGGGGACTCCGTATGACCCGCATAAGGACCGAACTGTTCAGGCAGGAAGCCGGGAAAGCCCTCAATAACCGGCACCTGCAGGAAGCTTTGAGCGATTTTCAGGAGCGCATCAGCAAGGCCACGGCCACCGCCTTCTCCAGTCTTTCGGATGCGGAGGGGTTGAGGCTGGAAGCCCGCCGGGCCCGTATGCGGGCCATCGAAAACCTCGACGTTCTACTCGATAGGCTGGCTGACAAAATTCTCAACCGTGGAGGCCGGGTCTTTTTTGCCCGGGATGCCCGGGAAGCCGTGGAGTATTGCCTTGAGACGGCCAGGCGGCTTGGAGTGAAGAAAGTGGTGAAGGGCAAGTCCATGGTCGCCGAGGAAATCGGCCTCAACGAGGCTCTGCAGGAGGCCGACATCCAGGTGTGCGAAACGGACGTGGGCGAATTCATCGTCCAACTGGCGGGCGAACCTCCTTCTCACATCATCGCCCCCGCGGTTCACAAGACAAAGGTGGAAGTGGGCCGGCTCTTCTCGGAAAAGCTCGGGATTCCGTACACCGACGATCCCGTTGCGCTCACTCGGGCGGCCAGGAATGCGCTTCGGCAGAGATTCCTGGAGGCGGACATGGGAATTTCCGGCTGCAACCTGGCTTGCGCCGAGACCGGCCACATCACTACGGTTTCCAACGAGGGCAACATTCGCATGGCCTCGACCTTGCCGCGGGTGCATATCGCCATCATGGGCATGGAAAGGATCGCGGCGCGCCTCGAAGACCACGACGTCCTGCTTCGCCTGCTCTGCATGGGCGCCGCCGGCCAGAGGCTGGCGGGCTATGTCTCCTACCTGGGCGGTCCGAGGCAGCCCGACCAGGAAGACGGCCCCGATGAATTCCACCTCGTCGTTCTCGACAACGGCAGGTCCAGGATCCTCGCCGATGAGGATTTCCGGGAAATCCTGTGTTGCATCCGCTGCGCCGCGTGCCTCAACGTGTGTCCGGTGTACGGGAAGATCGGGGGACACGCCTACGGACACGTCTATTGCGGTCCGGTGGGCTCGGTCCTGACTCCGCTGCTCGTGGGCGTGAACCGGGCGAAAGACCTGTGTCTCGGCGAGACCCTGTGCGGGGCGTGCCGGGACGCGTGCCCTCTTCACATCGATATTCCCGGGATGCTCCTGCGGCTGCGGTCCAAGCTCGCCGACGGGGATGACGGGTGGGGCGTAAAGCGTGAGCGGCCCGCCGAAAAGCTGTTCTTCACGCTGTGGGCCGGACTCGTACGGTCACCCGGTCTCTACGCGCTTGCACTCACCGCGGCGGCTTTCCTGCAACGGTTGCCGCCGGGCGCAAAGGACACCATAACCCGGCTGCCTTACCCGTTTCACGAGTGGACGCAAAGCCGCGACATCAAGCGTCTCGATGGACGAGCCTTCAGGAAACGGTGGAAGGAACTCCGATAGGGGAAGAAGATGAAGCCGAGCGAGGCGACGGACCGAACACGATTCATGCAAAATGTCAGACGGGCTTTGGGATTTCCTCCGGGGCGGAGAGAAGTCCCCGCAGGATTGTTCCGGGACAGGCCGGATCGCGAGGTTCTGCGGGCGATCCACGATGCGAAAACCCGCAGCCGGGACTCCCGCCTGGAACTGCTCGAGCTGCTGAGAGAGAGGGCAGGTCCGCTGAAAATCGGCGTGACGGCGGTCGAGGACGCCGGGGCCGCAGCCCTGGCCGTCGCGCGGCTGGTGCGGGAAACGTGCCCGGAGTGGGGTGTGGAGAAGCGCGTGGCGGTGTGGCGGCATCCGTTGCCGGCTCGCCTGGACCTGACGCGCATTCTGGCCGACTCGGACGTGCCCGTGTTCACGGCCGGCCTGTGCGCTCCCGGGCTTGAAGGCATGCCTGCGGAAGAATCACTAGAGCACATCCGCAAAAACGTGGTGGAATCCTGCATCGGAGTGACGGCGGCGGATTATTGCGTCGCGGACACCGCGACCCTGGTGATGAAGACCAGACCCGGTCAGCCCCGGATGCTCTCCCTCGTTCCTTCCGTTCACATTGCGGTGATTACCCTGGATCAGATTCTCGCGGACCTCCGGGAGCTTTACGCGTTCCTGAGATGGGAAGCCCGGGAAAGGGAAGATGAAGGGCTGACCAACTGCTTGACGATGGTGACGGGTCCGAGCAAGACGGCGGACATCGAGCTGTCCATGGTTCACGGCGCACACGGACCGCGCGAGCTCCATATTGTGGTGATCATCGGCCCCGCTGCTTCAACAGCGAACTGAGCGCGCGGCGGGCCTCTCGAAATACATCCCTTGCTTTCGCGGGGAGACTCCATGCTCTTGGCTCTCGCCGGCCGCGGCCTGATGGCCGCTCAGTCCTCGAAAGAGGGTAGAACAGAGGCCCGTGCAGTTCGGAAGGAATGTCTACGGGAACACGGCATTTCGTGGGAGCGCTCGACCCGAAAACGGGGTCCATGCCCGTCCCTGGATTCCGAGCTCCCCGTTCTCCGTCCTCGAAAGACGTTTTCATCTCAGTCCCCGCAAGTGTGAATCCGTCAGGAATCGTCTTCTGTGCTCTTGAATATAGACAGTCCCTCCCGTTTCGCAAGCGGGGAGAAACAAGAGCAAATCGCAGGGTCCGGGTGAACGCCGACGCGCGCGCGGCTCGCTCGATCCGGCGCTTTTCGCGGATCCGCACCGCTGCATGGCTGCGATGGCCGGTGGAGCGGAACGATGTGTCATCCAACTCTACGGCAGCTTGTCGATAACGCACTGGGCCAGCTTCCTGGCCTGCTCCAAATCCTTTGTGCTCACCCTGACTTCCACGACCGCCCGGTCTCGAAGCAGGACCCAGAGCTCCACCGTGTTGTCGACCCTGGCCCAGAAGGCCTCATCGCCCATGCCTTCCGCGGGATTGACATTCTTGCGGACGACTTTTTGCAGTTTCCATTTCTCGGGCTCGTAGACAACAATGTCCGCAAAATTGCCTTTGAGGTTGCGATAGGTGCACCCTTTCTCGCCACTGATCGAGACGTCTTCCCGCGGTTCGCCCCTGACGGTTCCGAAGACGGACTCCACTTCCTCTCGGGACAGGATGCCGCAGGGCTTGAGGGAGGCGAGATCGACACGCCGGTTTACGGACGCGGAAGCCTTGCCCGCGGGTGAAGGCGTGGGATGATTGGAAAGCGTGGTGGAAGCCGCCGCCGGTTTCTGCGGCTTGTCGGAGGAACTGCTTTGGCCGCAGCCCGGGGAGCACACCAGGAAAACGGTGAGAGCCAGGAGGACCGTCAGCGTCCGCGGCGTTTGCATGGTTCGAGCTCCTTTTCTCGGGTGCCGTTCATCTCGCCCGATCCGGGCAGGCGTTCCAATGCCGAAAGCTTATACCATGCCAGAAAAGAGATTCTTGTCAAGCAGGCGGGACCGGGACAAGGTGGGACCCGGACGACGGTCGCACACAAAAGTGGGCCAAACGGCAGCGCGGCCCACGGTCTCGACCCTTCCGGCCCGCCCGTTGGAGCCGATCGTGGTGTTTCATCGTGAGCTTCCGGCACACGGGGGCTCGCGGGGGTGAGGACATGGGGCTTTTCCCGGTTTTGGGAGGGGGCGCCGCCGCGTGCCGCTCAATTTAATGGAACTTCCCTTGCAAATGCTTCGGGATGTCTTTACAATTGGACCAAGATGTCTCTCTCGTTTATCAACGGCCGCGTTCTCCGCTGTGAAAAAGAGGAAGCTGTGCCTGGGATAGTTCGGGAGGAGGAGCATTGGGAAGTCTTGTGGGCTTTGAACGCAGGCCCGGGTTTCTTCAGGAGTAGTCTGTTTCATAAGTGTATCGTCAATCGCACAGCGGAGAGGATTTTAGTTTATGTCAATGAAACTTTATGTGGGCAACCTGTCTTTTCAGACTTCCAGCGAGCAGCTGCGGGAACTCTTCTCGCAGGTCGGCACGGTGGAGTCGGCCACTGTCGTTGAGGACCGTGAATCGGGACGGTCGCGCGGTTTTGGCTTTGTTGAAATGTCGACCAAGGAGGAAGGCCAAAAGGCCATCGCCGAGCTCAACGGGAAGGATTTTAACGGCAGGCCCTTGACCGTCAATGAAGCCAAGCAGAGGGAAGACCGGGGACGCGGCGGGCCCCGTGGGGGATCCGGCGGCGGCCGTGGCGGCTACGGCGGAGGTGGAGGCCGCGGCGGCGGATTCGGCGGCGGCGGTGGTGGAAGGAAGAAAGGCTGGTAATCCCGTCCGCTTTTGAACACCCTTCCCATCCCGAGGCGGGTGGGAAGGATCGAACGGGTATTCCCGGAAGAATTCAACATCTAATGGAGTCCGCTTTCGGGAGGGCAAACACGGAACCCTGTGGGCGTCGTCCCGTGTGACGGTCGGCTCTGCGCGCAGTGCTACCCCCTTTCACGGCGAATTCCATGAAGCAGTGGTGTGCCTCGATCACCCGATCGGTGGGCCGGAAGGTTTTCCATCCGTGCGGTCCGCTGGTCAGTATGGTCGGGGCGCAACCCGGGGGCGGCCCGCTTCGCCCTCGGAAGGCCATGACCTTTCAGCTTTCAACGAATCGCAAAGGTTCTTGTCGAGATTCCTGCTGATCGGAACAGGCCGAAAGCTCGCAACAAGCCCCGGGGATGTGGTCGGCTCTCGGGGCTTTCTCGTAAATTCCGGTGAGTTCGGGGCCGTCCCGGGAGAACCGCCTTACCTCAAGGACCGAGCTTGAAGCCCCGTGCCTGTCTCTCGAACTTCGGGAGGACTGAGGAAGACATCCTTCCCGGCGGCGTCCCGCCGCTTTCATCTGCTCATGTCGCGCGGACAATCGATCCTCCGGTCAATGGGAAAGGGGTTTCCGACATGGGTCCTGATTTTCCATCCTATTGAGATAACACTAAAATCGGGTAGCGGCACGTTCGAAGAATTTTTTGCGGAAGAAAAATGCTCTTGCCCCCCTTGTTTTGCTCAAAGGATGATTATAGTGATAGCCGTGATATTCAGGCTGGAGTGCTCATCCATTAGCTCATTATTAACGCAAAAGGAGAAGATACGATGGCGACGGAGAGAAGGGAAGTATGTACGTGTGACAAATGCGGCAACGAAGCGGAAATGACGATCACGTGCGAAATGGTGGAGATTCCCGAAGCGGGCGTCATGAAGAAGAAGCAGAAAGAGACGAGAGTCTGCAAGGTGTGCGGCAACGAAGCGGACCTCATCATCGACTTCGACGAATAGGATCGAACGGACGACATCATGGACATTCTTGAGAGCGCGCCCGGCGGGGTGCTCCTTCCGGGCGCGTTTTCCTTATCATGCGCCGCCGAATGCCGGGAAACCGGCTGCTGAAGCCGTGTGCGCGGATTCCCGATCGCGCTGAAGCGGCCTGAAGGTGCTCATAGAATCGCAATAATCGAAACTCCATCCATCCGATCAGATTTCCGCACGGCAACATGAATGATTCCTGCGCAAAAAACGGCCTGGATGAGCCGGACTGCCCGGGCATCAGGCTCGCGACGAAGAAGGTGAGTCATCGGCATCATTGAAGCGCAGGGCGGAATCGGGAGAAAAAGACCGTTCCCCGGGGACCGCCCCGGATTGCGATCCGGGGCGTCCGGGACGGTGAGGAGCATAACCCGGCGCAATCATTTGTAGCGTCACGTATAGGGAAGCTCCTGACCCGACGTCTGTTTTCGTGCAGCAATCCCCTGCTATTCATAGCGAAACGCCCGGCCGCGGATTCCCGGCGCCTGGTCGCTCAAAGGCATGGACCGGCGCGCATGGCTTCGGTTCATCTTTGCCGGGCGCTCACCGCGGAGCCCATGGATGAGCGGAGGCAACATCGTCCCCCTCCGCGTCGATGCATTTCTGCCCGCGGCGCTCCGGCAACCCGTGTCGCGACTCTCGAACCCACCCCGGCGTGGACGAACGCACATAGTGCTTGCGTCCTTGAGGAAACTCTCCTAAGCTCCTTCAACCTCATCATGTCGTTCGGACGCCCCGATTGCACGGAGGCAGACGCCCCGCACGGCGTGAAAACCCGGTGACCGCAATTCCCGTACCTATTTCGAGTCGAACGGATGGTCTGCCGAAGCAATCACAAGCTGGCTGCAAAATTTCGCAAGGCGGCCGCTCAACTCCCGAATCTCGTGCGTGCCGTATTCATGGTCTGGGAGGCGACCAGGGGCTGGACCCTTGCGTGGGGCCTGCTCGTGGTGCTGCAGGGCCTGCTTCCCGTGGCCAACGTGTGGCTGCTCAAGGTGTTGGTGGACGGCCTTGCGGCCGCGGTCGGCAGTGGGCAGCCCGCGCCCCGTTTCCGTTCGCTCCTCCTCGTCATCGTCGCAATGGCCGCCGTCACATTGGTCGCCGATGCCCTGCGGAGCCTCACCATCTGGATTCGCACGGCCCAGTCCGGCTTGTTCCAGGATCACCTGAAACACCTCATCCAGCAAAAATCCATGGAACTGGACCTGGCCTTCTATGAATCGGCCGAATTCTTCGACCGTCTGTACCGCGCGCAGTTCGAGGCGGGGTACCGTCCGATGATCCTGTTGGAAAACCTGGGCAGTTTGGCTCAGAACGGAATTACCCTCGTGGCCATGGCTGCGGTGCTCTTGCAGTTTGGACCCTGGCTGCCGCTGATATTGATCGTCAGCACTCTGCCGGCCTTTTGCGTGGTGCTGCGCCAGAACTTGCGCGAACATGAATTGTGGCTGCGCACAACGGTGGATGAGAGAAAGAGCAGGTACTACGATTGGGTGATGACCAGCCGTGAAACCGCTGCGGAGCTCCGCGTGTTCGAATTGGGGAGTCATTTCAGCGCGCTCTTCCGCACCCTGCGGGAGGCGTTGCGCCGCGACCGGCTTGCTCTGACCCGTAACCGGGCCCTGGCGGATCTGGGGGCGCGCATCGTGGGGCTGCTCATCACAGGGGCCGCCATGGCATGGATGGTCTGGCGCGTGCTGCTCGGCGCCATCACGCTTGGGGACCTGGCCCTGTTCTACCAGGCCTTCAACCAGGGCAAGCAGATGATGGGAGGGCTGCTGGAAAACGTCGGCCAGATTTACAGCAACAGCCTCTTTCTTGAAAACCTTTTCGAGTTCTTCCGCCTCGAACCGGGAATCCGCGAACCGGAAAGGCCTGTGAGCGCTCCTGCGCCTTTGCGGGAAGGAATCCGCTTCCGGCACGTGGCGTTCCGCTATCCCGCCAGTGAAAAGTGGGCCCTCGGGGATTTCAGCCTCACCGTTCCCGCCGGCAAAATGGTTGCTCTGGTAGGTCCCAACGGGGCGGGGAAGAGCACGGTGATAAAACTTCTGTGCCGACTCTACGATCCCGAGGCGGGACAGGTGGAACTGGACGGAGTAGATTTGCGATCCATTCCCCTGAGAGAGTTGCAGGACAACATCACCATCCTGTTCCAGGAGCCGGTGAAATACAGCGCCATGGTGCATGAAAACATCGGTTACGGAGAGCTTGGGAAAATGAAGGACTCGGCCGCCGTCGAAGTCGCGGCGCGACGGGCGGGAGCCGACGGATTCATCGAGCGCTTCCCGGACCGCTACGATACCTTGCTCGGGAAGTGGTTTGAGGGCGGGATCGATCTGAGTGCGGGCGAATGGCAGCGCATCGCTCTGGCTCGAGCTTTCCTGCGGCAGTCTCCCATACTGATCCTGGACGAACCGACCAGCTCGATGGATTCATGGGCCGAGGCCGACTGGCTCGGCAGGCTGAGGGGACTCGCGCAGGGGCGGACGGCCATTCTCATCACCCACCGTTTCACTACCGCCATGCGGGCCGACATGATTCACGTCATGGAGAACGGGGGCATCGTGGAGTCGGGGACTCACGAGGAACTGCTCCGACAGGGGGGCCGATACGCCGAATCCTGGCGACGGCAGATGCGAAATCTCGACCGGGACTCGACGCCGGAGCCGTGAGGGTCTCCATTGTTGATCCCGTCACGTCCGGAACGAGAAAAACCCGTGTCGGACGGGCGGATTCAAGACGGGCGCTTCACGGGCGGCCGGGATACGTTTTGCGGCGGCAGGGGGACATTCCGGAACCCCAAAGTTGACGGGGAGTGAACTTGAAAGCCCGGGAACCCGACACAATTGCCGGAATTCCATTGACCCCTGAATCCGGGTTGATCCTGAGATGCGTGCGCCACTACTCCGGCAGGGACGAAAGGACGCGAATCGCGCGGCAGCTTCAGGGCCGCCTCGACTGGGACGCCCTCCTCCGCCTGGCGGAGGCCCACAAAATCCTGCCGATCCTGCACGCGGTGCTCAAGGAATCCCATTGGCGCGAAGTGCCGGAATCCGTGCTGGAGACGATGAAGCGCAAGCATGCAGCCAATTTCGCCGGAAATCTCCTGCTGAGCTATGAACTGATCAGAATACTCGAAGCCTTGGGAAGCCGCGGCATCCGTTGCCTGGTGTTCAAGGGCCCCACTTTGGCCGTGGCCGCCTACGGAAGCATCGCCATGCGCCGGTTCCAGGATCTGGACCTTCTGGTTCGCAGGAACGATTTCCTCAAGACAAAGGACCTCTTGCGGGAAATCGGCTATCAACCCGCGCTGAGGCTCCCGGAAGCCTACGAAAAACATTTCTACCTGACGCGCTCGGAACACCATTTCGTCCGCAATGACGGCAAGGCGACGGTGGATCTGCACTGGGGACTGTCGCCGCCGTGCTTCTCCTTCTTCCAGGACCTGGATCGGCTCTGGCCCCGTAGCGTGACGGTCGCAATCGAAGGCGCAACGGTCAGGGCTCCGGGTATGGAAGACCTGCTCCTGTTTCTCTGCCGGCACGGTGCGAAACACCGCTGGGAAGGCCTTTCCCTGATTTCCGATGTCGCCGTGCTGATTGCGGCGCACCGCGCGATGGACTGGCCCGGCGTCCTGGCGCGGGCGAAGCGGACCAACAGCACGGTGATGCTCGCGCTCGGCCTGAGACTGGCGGCTGAACTAGCGGGAGCCGAAGTACCGGAAAACATCGGGGACTGGATGCGTGCCGACCGCAAAGGAGAGGTCCTGGCAGGGAAGGTAATCCGTTCCCTGTTCAGCTCCGAAGAACGGCCGACGGTGGATGTTGCCGACCGGTTGAACCTCTTCCACATGAGGACAATGTCGAGATTCACGGACAGACTCCATGAAATCGTCCTCAATCTGTTCACTCCCACATCCATCGAATTGTCCCTCATCCGCCTTCCCGCGAGGTTGTATTTCCTCTACTACCCCTGCCGCTTGTTGAGGCTGGCGGTCAGGAGCGTGTTGAACAAAGCGCTTCGAACACCACGGCGGCAGACCCCGGATCGCACGGGCGCGAGGCGAACGTCGGGGTCGGACAAACCCTGAAAGGCCCGGATTTCCACTTCTACGGGAATGAAGAGAGGAGGCCTCATCCGCCTTGTTCAAGGCATCGGATCGTCCGAAAACGACGCGACGAGGGAAGGGAAGAGCTTTCGCGGGTGTCGGGATTCGATTCCCGGCGGTCAGGATGCCGGCGACGGCAGAGGGTGAATTTGCGCTGCCTGGGTGGAGGATGGAGCCGATTGAAAACCGGCAAGGAAACCGCGGAGCCACGCCAAGCCCTCCCCATCGAGCTTTGCAATGGACTGCGGGACTTGCTTGAATACCTTGTGATCGATCAGTTTCGCCAGGGGAATTTCAGGCCGAAACGCCAGCGCCTGCCGGAAGAGCAACACGGAAACAGGGCGTACGCAAAGCTCATCCAATTCTCCGGAAGTGTAAACCGTGCGCATGCCGAGCGCCCGGATCGCATCCCGGGTCGTTTGAGAAGGGATGGTTTCCTCGACGACGCCCGATGCGACCAACCCGCGCTGGTCGCCGGTACGATAGAACAAGAGCACCGAGCCCGGAGCCACGTTGAGGACCGGCGACCTCGAAACGTATGCCTTCCGGATGGGGTTGCCGAAAGGGCGCTTGTTCCGGAACAGCGCCCTCTGGGATTCACATTCGGGGAAAAGCTGCTGCGAGAGGTCGGGAGAAATGGGGACCAGATAATAGTCGACGTCCTCCATCCGAAAATGAGTGGGGCCGAACCTGATGTGAAAGGCGAGGGGGTGCGGAACGCCGATCTCATCCTGCATGGGGTGGAGGGGTTTTGCCAATACTAATTCTTCCGAGCTGTCCTGTCCGCTCAGCCGCCCAAAACCGAAGTCTTCCAGGAGTTGAACGAGGGCTTCCCGACCCCGGGGGACCCTGCAATGGGCCCAGTCGTATCGATGCCTGGCCCCATGATCGAACAGGGCTCTCAGCAGCAGTTCGCCAGAGCGTGAGCTGTTGCTCTGCGCGCACAGCCGGCAGAACCAGACCTTCAAAACCTTGCCGCTCAGAAGCGGCGGAGGCAGGCGGTCCAGGCCGGCGATGCACAGACCGGTCACGTTCCGGCGATCGTCCCGGATGACCCAGGCCGAACGGCTGTCCTCGTCCGAGCCGAGAACGACCGCTCCTCCGTCCGGAATGCCGTCGAAGATCGGGTCGTCGGGGGACAACGTCTCGGCCTTGACCTCTTCCACGATGGGGAAGGGTGAGCTCGGACGCTCCGAGAGGTCCGTGATGAGAGCAACCGCTTCCGCGATCGTCAGGACCCTTCGCTCGAGTCCCAGCCGCCTGGCTTTCCTGTAGAGGTCGCCGTCGGCCGAGATCAGGAAATCAACGGCGTCGGCAGCCAGAGCGGCCAGCAGGCGGTGGCCGAGCCACTCCTCGGTGCCGGAAGGCGCCGGGCCGAAGACGGTCTCGAACGGGGGTGGAACCTGGGGCGGGGTCGGAAGCAGCAGACACTTCCCGGGCAGATTCGGGTGCTGATGAAGCTTGAAGGAAGGCTTGCTCGCACTGGTGTCGATACAGGCCGCCGGATGAACGTAGAGCCGGTGCGTGAGTTGCCCCGCCAAGCGGTTCAGCGCGGCGGCGGGAGTGGTCGCGTCCCCGGGCGCAGCCCTTTCAGGCGAGGGCAGGGAATTGGTGTCGATCAAAAACTTCAGTGCGCGTGATTCTCGATCCATAGACTGGTTCGCATCCGGTGACAGCTTCGACGTTCCCGGCGTCATCCCCCGTGCGGCTCGCGGGCGACGGTCCCTTTCCCGGGGAAAGGAGGCTCGCCGACCCGGGGGTGGTATTCCAGCCGCTCTGCTCCTCCGCCGGCGAGTTTGAGAAGTCTCGATGCAGCTCGACTGCGACCCGCTTTTCCCGAAAGCGGCGAGACCGGCCGGATGAATCGGTTGTCCCGCATCGGCACGTTTACAGCTTGGCGTATATAATAGCCGGAAATTCCTGTCAATCAAAGACCTTTGATCGGTCTTCGCGGGGCCGCCTTGCCCGGCGGCTCACCGGGCGGCCCGGGAACACGCGCGAAATCCGGCCGCTCCTCCCGTCATCGATGCCGGGTTGTGCGCGGGGGGGCTGCGGTCTTCTTTTCCCGCTCCCGAGAATTGAGGTGATACGTGGTGCTTTTCTTGACACAGCGGTTTGCGTGATTATACTCCTTATTAACAAGGAATGATTCTCTGACATCCATGAAGACTATGATGAAACGTCGATCAAGGCAACGGAGGGTGCCATGGAAGCTGACGATAAGCTCAAAAAAGTGACGGATGTGCCTGCGGACGAAGACTACAACGCGCAGGATGCGGAATTCCTTCTGTCGGGCGGGCGTTTGGACGACGACTGCGGGTGCTGAGCCCGGGTCAACCTCTCACTGAAACATAGGGCGTAATTCTGGACGCATGAAGAACCCGGGATGATCGATGTCCCGGGTTTTTTCATATCCAAGAAGAATGCCCAAGTGCGACGGGAGTCTGTCCGGACCGGCTCGAAGGCCAACCCGGCACCCGTCGTCTTTGAGCTCCTCGACAGGTCGGTCTTTCCCGGTTGGTCGCAGGCCCTTTCCCGGCGCGCGTTTCAACAAAGCGGACCATGAACGGACCGCGATTTTTCTTACCCGACGATTTCGGTTTCTCCTCTTTTGTCGTTGCCTTGCGTTATTCATTGAGTTATTTGAAGTCTCAATAGGTCTTCAGTGCGGGCCTGGAGCTTTTTCGAGCGGGATTCAAGATCGGAATGCGCCTCGGAGTTCGTCGGCACTCAGATTGAGGCATTATTCATTCAGTACATTAGCTCCCAGTCAAATTGAATCAGGACATATTCGGAGGGAGGGGGAACACCGACTCCCGGGTTGTTGTCTTCCAGCAGCGCCGTGAGACGCCGCGGTGCGAGGGAGGAAGCTATGAACGCTTGGAGTGTGTGCGGTCGTTGGCTTGCGGGGGCGGCACTGGCTGCCGTGTTCTTTTCATCCGTGCCGGGGTGGGCGCAAATCAAGGTGCTCGACGAGAACCAGGCGCCGGGTCGAGCCATGGCTCAACAGGCCACGAAAGGTCGGGAAATCTGGATTACCGCCGACCATTCGCTCCACCCCATTCTTAAGAAAGAATTCAAGTCGGGACCTGAAGTGACCGAGTCCTGCCTCTCCTGTCACGAGTTGGCGGCTGGGCAGTTTCAGAAGACCATCCACTGGACCTGGCTCGATCCCAATGTCGATCCGAAGCTCAGGGTCGGCAAGGGCGGCCTGAGCATGAACAACTTCTGCATCAACATTCAATCCAACGAACCGCGCTGCACTTCGTGCCATGCCGGCTATGGCTGGAAGGACAAGACATTCGATTTCAGCAACGCCCATAGCGTCGATTGTCTGGCGTGTCACGAACAGACGGGCACCTATCACAAGTTTCCCACCGGCGCCGGGAATCCGGTGAGCGAACCGACGGTTTTCAAGGAGGACGGCAAGACCTACATGCCGCCGGAATGGAACAAGGTGGCCCAGAGTGTCGGCCGGCCGACGCGGCAGAACTGCGGCACCTGTCATTTTTTCGGGGGAGGTGGAGATGGCGTCAAGCACGGGGACATGGATTCCTCGCTCATGAAGCCCAACAAAGAGCTCGATGTGCACATGGGAACCGATGGGCAGAACTTCGACTGTGTGCGCTGTCATACCACCAGGGTCCACCATATCGCCGGCCGCATCTATTCGACTCCGGCGGCCAAAGGTCGAAAAAGCCTGATCGAAGACGATCTTACGCCCAAGATCATGTGCGAGTCCTGCCACTCGCGCACGCCGCACAAACCGGGTGTTAAAGCCAATGCGCACACGGACAAGGTGGCCTGTCAGAGCTGTCATATTTCGACCTATGCTCGAGTCAACCCCACGACCATGTGGTGGGATTGGTCCAAAGCGGGGCAGATGAAGGAAGGCAAGCCGTACAAGGAACTGGATGAGTTCGGCAAGCCCGGGTACGATACGAAAAAGGGTGAGTTCAAATGGGCCAGGAACGTGGTTCCTGAATACTACTGGTTCAACGGTTCCCTTACCACTCTGACCGCCAGGGACACCATCGATCCGAGCGGCGTGGTTGCCGTCGGCTGGCCGAACGGCGACAAGAACGACGCCAATGCGCGAATCTTCCCCTTCAAGGTTCACCGTGGCCGGCAACCCTATGACAAGGTGAACAAAACGCTGGTGATTCCGCGGTTGTTCGGCAAGGAAGGCACGGGGGCCTACTGGGCCGACTACGACTGGGACAAATCCGCCGCCGCGGGCATGGCCTATGCCGGCCTGCCGTTCAGCGGGGAACTGGGATTTGTCGACTCCACCTACGTCTTTCCCATCACGCACATGGTAGCCCCTAAAGACAAGGCCGTCCAATGCCAGGAATGCCACTCAAAGAACGGTCGTCTGCGGAATCTGGGCGGTTTTTACATGCCCGGCCGTGATGTCAACAAGCCAATCCAGGTGATGGGGTGGATCCTGGTCCTGGGTTCACTGGCGGGGGTCTTTTTCCACGGTTTGGGTCGGATGGTCGCCAGAGGCAAAAAGGAGGACTGAGCCATGACGCAGACTGAGATGGTCAACGTCTATCTTTACACCCGGTACGAAAGATTCTGGCACTGGCTGCAGACCACTCTCATCGTGCTGCTGCTGATGACGGGATTCGAGATAAACGGCCTGTTCCGGCTTTTCGGGTTCAAACTGGCCACCGAGATCCACGAGTACGCCGGTCTTTCCTGGCTCATCGCTTTTGCCTTTTTTGTCTTCTGGCTCTTCACTACGGGAGAATGGCGCCAGTACATCCCCACCACCAGGAAGATGCTGACCGTTATCCGCTATTACACTTACGGGATCTTCCGCGGGGAAGCCCACCCCGTTCCGAAACGCAAGGACGCCAAACACAACCCTTTGCAGCGATTGGTGTACCTTTCCCTGGCGGCGATTCTCCTCCCCATCCAGATGATCACCGGCTTTCTCTACTGGGGTTACAATTCCTGGCCGGACTGGGGACTGAATTGGCTGTCCCTGGAGGTGGTTGCGAGCATCCATCTGGCCGGGGCCTTCGGCGTTCTCTCTTTTCTGATTGTGCACCTGTACATGATCACTACCGGCCACACGCTTTTCGCCCACACCAGAGCCATGATCACCGGTTGGGAACAGGTGGCGGAGGGTACTCCGATCGACGATTGGGAGCGCAAGGATCGCGGGAAATCGGCGGAGTGTTCCTGAGAGAGCGCCGGCGTCCGGGTATCGTATTGCCGCGTTAACAATCGACAGGCGCAGTCCGACAGCTTGAAAACCCCCGGTGGAGCTTCTACTCCTTTTGACCTCATCGTGTATTGCTTTCTCGATGAAGGTGGGTACACCTTGCCGGCAGGGGCTTATCCTTGTTGCTGTGTACTCAAAACAATGCCACACCGACGGCACCGGCGGCAACCATCACAACCGCAATGGCCAGTTTGGCTCGCCACAATGCGAGCACCGCCAGGGCCAGGGCAAAAATTCCCAAGGCCCGCCAGTCGCCGATTCCCGCCCGAAGCAGGTTGAGGGTGGTGACCGCCATCAATCCCACCACCGCGGCAGTAATCCCGTCGAGGAACGCATGCAGGCGTTCATTTTGAATGACTCTCTCGAGGGTGCTGTGGCCGATCAAGGTGAAGCCGAAAGCCGGGAGGAATATGGCCGTCGTCATGATCAAAGCCCCCAGGCCACCTCCGGCAACGAAGCCGACGAACGTGGCGAAGATGATGAGCGGCGCCGGAAGCGTGCCCGAAAGCGCCAGGCCGTCCAGGAACTGGGCATTGGTCATCCAGGCCTGCACCGCGACAGCGTCATGCTGCAGGAAGGCGATCACCGTGTAGGCCCCACCGAAAGTCAGCATCCCGCTTCTCAGGCCGGAAACGAACAGACCGGGAAGGGAGGCCGCATGGATGGCTCCCGTCGGTGGCTGGTTGATGTTATGCAAGACCCCCGATCCCTGTACTTTCCACGCGAGAATGACACCCGCCACGAACAGGGCGCTGACCAGATAGAACCAGGTGCGCCGTTCCTCTTTGATAAGCAGGTATGCCGCTCCCCCAACCGTAAGGGTCAACAGGAAGGGCGTACCGAGCACCTCGGCCAGGACCGCCATGGCGGCGATGCCCCATAGATAGGCATTCGTCAGGCTGTGGCCGCCAATGCGATGAATGGCCCGCACAATGAGGGCACCGACCGCTGCCTGAAGACCCAGAAAAACCGCCTGGAACCGGGGGATAGCCATTCCGTAGGACAGATAGAACCAGGACAAGAGGAACATGAGGACGAACCCGGGCAACATGAAGCCGAGGCCGGCGAGGAAACCTCCGAAGCGACCGCGATTCACCATGCCAAAGTAAACGCACAGTTCGTGCGCTTCGGGACCTGGAAGGGCTTGATAGAGACCCAGCACGCGATTAAAGCGCTCCGGGGAGACCCACTTCTCCTCTTCGACCAGTTCCTGACGGATCATGGCGATTTGGGCAATGGGGCCGCCCCATGCCAGCAATCCGAAGCGCAGAAACCTCCAAAAGAGCGCCGGGTAGCTCTCCGCAATGATTTCAGGAGTGTGGTTTTGCATGAAAGGCTTCCTTGCGTTCGTTAGTGAGGCCAAAGCGTCTCCGTAGCCTGTGCAAATACAGGGGATTTCATTGCTCGACGCGACAGGCATCCATCCCTGGCCCTTCATCGATCCTCTTTGGCGCTAAGATCCCAGCCCGCCAGACCTCCCTCCAAATACTTCACTCGGACCTGGTTCTCTGCCGGCTTCGCCGACACAGGCCGGCTGACGGGGCCGCCGCGCACGCAATACACAATCACGGTCTTGTCCCTGGGAAGCTCCCTGCTCCAGTCATCCACCTGCTCGGGATCTTTCCATTGGGCACCGGGAATGAGGCGCGGGTCGGTTTCAAAATCGGTCTTGCGACGCACGTCGATGACGACCGTCTCGTCCGGCGCGTCAGCAAGCGCTCTCTTCAGTTCTTCCGGATCCACCGAGCATTTCACGGCAATCCTTTCCGGTGACGACGACGCCAAACGCGCGAAGTGACCATGGATGTTCGAGATTCCACCTTTACCCCCAGGATAAAGACCGGGAGGGCAACAACCAGCGCGGCGCTCATGATGGAGAAGGCCGGAAGGTAGCCCCAGGAGGCGATGAGCACCCCCGCCAGAATGGGACCCGATGCATGGCCCACATCGAAGATGGTCCCGAAGGTCCCCATGGCCGTGCCAAAATGCCGTTCCTGGCAAAGGTCGGCAACCAGAGCCGCCGAAGACGAGGTCACGAAGGCTTCCCCCAGACCGAACAGGAGTGAAGCCAAAATCAAAAGCTCAAACCGTGTAAGAAGGGGGATTGCGGCAAAGGCCACGGCACAAGCCAACATGCCGATGACGATGGCCGGTTTGCGCCCGTAGCGGTCCGAGAGGCGACCCATCAAGGGTTTGGACACGATGGTGACGAGCACTTGCGCCCCCCACAGGAGACCGGCCTGGAATTCGTTGAGCCCGGCCACTTTCACCGCGTAGATGGGAAGGAAGGCCTCCAGGGCGCCCATGGTCATGTTCTGGAGCCCTTCCATGCTGGAGGTAAGAACCACTCTGCGGTCGCTCACCACCTCCCGAATCCCGGCTCCGAACTGTGCGAGCGATGCCTTGAGACCCACTTGGGTCACGGTTTCATCTCCACCGGCAAGGAGTTTTCCCCCCAGTATCAGAGCCACACATCCGAACGCCCCGCTTGCCAGGTAAACCCAGTGGAAGTGCTCCAGGGAAGGGCTGCCGGATCGCGCCAGGGTGAACAACAAAAAACCTCCCAGGGGGGCCCCCAGGAGGCTACCGGCGATGGTGACCGACGAGAACCAGGAGAGCATCTCTCCCTTGCGGCACCCCGCCACGTCGGCCACCACCGCCATGGCCACGGGGCCGTAAACGGCCGTGGCGAATCCGTGAACAAAACGAACGATGAGCAGCAGCGCGGCATCTTTTACCCAGAAGTAGGCGAAGGGGGTCAGGGCAAAGACGACCAGGCCCACCAGCATGGTTTTTCGACGGCCGATGACATCCGACAGCGCACCGGAGGGGAGTTTGAAAAAAATCCCCGTCACCGTGGAAATGCCCACGACCCAGCCAATGATCTCTGGTGCTGCCCCCAGATAGAGGGCGAAGAGGGGCAACACCGGACTTCTGGCCAGGGCATAGGACAACCGGGCGAAGAAACCCACCGCACACAGCCCAAACAGTTGACTGAATGGATTCATGGTCTTTGATTCCGTCGCTGGTTCGACATCCAAGGTACCCCGCCCCCATAGGTTTTTAGCGGCCTTTTACCGCAGGGACCTTGCCGTCATAGCCGATGATTTTTCCGGTGATGCTCACCTGAACGCCCATGACCATCTCGGCATCGATGAGCCCAAGGGCGCGGGCCACGGCACCAAACCGCTGCCGCACCCGGTTGTCGATGTTGAGAAGAACGACTGTTTTAGCCGCCGATGCCAGGGCCGCCCCGATGTCCATCATGCGCATGACACAGTGTGGCCCGGTGTATTCCCGGTCTTTCTCGCCTGGCTGCCGTTCCTTATTCAATTCAGCGCATGTCGGGAATCCGCAGGCACCGCAATGGCAGCCCGCAGCCTGGAACTTTTTCAGCCCAACCACAAGCGCTGCCTCCGAGTGCTCGATGTTGCCAGCGTCCCGGAGTTAATAGTCTTCGTTCCCACTCCTCGGCGCATAGGATTTCATACTTTCGGCATTGCGCTTCAAGTCCTCTTCTCCGCCGATAACGACGATCTCCGGAAAATCCTTGCCGCCTGCCTTTGGGGCGGTTCTGGCCGCAGCGGCCATGAGAATTGCAGCCATCGTTGCGACCTGTTTCATCGAGCTGTTCCTTTCTGTAATGCATAACCTGCCTACATAATGTAACTAACGTTACTTTAATATCCATGCTCGAGTTTCTTGTCAAGTGGGCAATTGAAGGCCGAACGACAATTATTCTTTGGCTTAACGGGATTGACTTTCCCTTGAACAGGCGGTAGTTAGTGTAACTACAATTACTTTTTCTGATCGATTCGAGGAGCTATTGAATGGATTGGATCATGCTCATCACCAAGTTGCCTCGTGCCCGCACCACCGCGGTCAAGGTCGCCCTGTGGCGCAAGCTCAAGCGTCTCGGGGTCTACACGCTCCAGGATTCCGTGTATGTGCTGCCGCGCTCGGATCGGACGCTGGAGCTGCTGGAGTGGGTGGCTGCCGAGCTGCGCGAAGGAGGGGGAGAGGCCTCGGTTTGGGAGGTGATGGCGCGGACTGAAACTCAAGAGCGGGAAATGCGCGAATTCTTCCTGGAACAGGCCAACGCGCAGTACCGCAAAATCTTGGAGGATGCGCGAAAGGGTCTGGATCTAGAGCGGCTGCAGCAGTTGTGGAGCCAGTTCCACAAAGTGAAAACGCAGGATTACCTTAAGTCGCCGCTTGCGATGGAAGTAAGGGCAGCCTGTGAGCGCCGGGCTCAGGAAATATCCGAAGCTCGGGAGATGCAAAAACGGAGAGACTCATGAAATGGATCACCTGGTCGGGTGTGGGCGTGGATCGCATCGCCTGCGCCTGGCTCATTCGCCGCATGGTGGATCGCGATGCGGAGTTCATCTTCATCCCACGGGGCAGTGACTGGAAGCAGTTGGACGGCATTGCCTTCGATATTCCCGGCGCCAACCTCAGTCACCGGCGAGGGCGATGCACCTTCTGCACGGTTTTGAAGGAGTATTCGATCAGTGACCGAACCATGGATCAGATTTGTGCCATTGTGGATGCGGCCGACTCAGTCAACGATCTATTGCCGCCGCCCGAAGCGGCCGGGATCGATGTGATTTGCCGCGGCCTGATCAAAGTCCTGAAGCATGATGTCAAGGCCCTGGAAGTGGGCGCCATTTTGTTTGAGGCACTCTATGTCCAATTGGCCGAAGAATTCCAATGACTCTTCATCTTACCCGGGGCTTCGGCAACGTGAGACTATCGGAGCGGTACACCGCGAACCTTGACAGAGGTGGGGCGCCATCCCTGAACGGGTTCTTGTGAGTGAGGCGAGAACGCCTCTCGAGGGCAGCCACTGGCGGAACCGCGCATTAAAACGGGCACTGGAACAGGGGGGTACGCAAGATCAATGCCCACGATCTTCGGCACAGTTACGCCGGCCTGCTGATCCAGGCTGGAGAATCCTTGGCCTATGTACAAGACCAACGGGGTCACCAAAGCATCCAGGTTGCAGCGGACATCAATGGACACTTGGCTCCGGAAGGAAACAGAGCGGCGGTCGATCGATCGGATGACGACTCTCGCACAACAATCCGCAACCAACAACAACAACAACACCAAAGAAAAAGGGCTTAGCCCAACAGGCTAAGCCCTTTGTTTTGACTGGCGGGGTCGAAGGGACTTGAACCCTCGGCCTCCGACGTGACAGGCCGGCGTTATAACCAGCTTAACTACGACCCCGATAAAGTATCCCTGGTAGGCGGAACAGGGCTCGAACCTGTGACCCCCGGCTTGTAAGGCCGATGCTCTCCCAGCTGAGCTATCCGCCCTCTTGACGATCGGCCGGGGCAGAAGCGTTCCGCCCTGCGGCGCACATGAGACTCTCTATGTACGTCATAAGGGAGGCGAAGTCAAGACCCTTTTGGGATCGGCTTCAATGGGCCCTGATTTCGTCCGCCGCGGGCGGCTTCTGTTCGAACATCACCGCCTGCTGAGCTCCCGCTTCCTCCTCATGGAACAGTTCACGGTCTTCCGGCACCACCATTGCCTTGCGCAGCACGTCATCCATGTGCTCCACCAGTTCCACCTGGATCTCTTCGAGGATTTTGGCCGGAATGTCTTTGAGATCCTTTGCGTTGTCCTTGGGAATCAGCACGGTTTTGAGCAGAGCCCGGTGGGCGGCGAGGATCTTCTCCTTGAGCCCGCCGATGGGCAGGACCCTGCCGCGCAGCGTGATTTCACCGGTCATGGCCAGGTCGCTGCGCACGGGGATGCGCGCAAGGGCCGAAACGATGGAGGTGGCCATCGTGATGCCCGCCGAAGGTCCGTCCTTGGGGATGGCTCCTTCCGGCACGTGCACGTGGATATCGAAATTCTGGTAGAAGTCCGGGTCGATCCCCAGGCGCTTGGCTCGCGATCGGACGTAACTCAGGGCCGCCTGGGCGGACTCCTGCATCACGTCGCCCAGTTTCCCGGTGATCTGGACCTTTCCCTTGCCGGGCATCACCACGGTTTCGATGCCGAGGATATCGCCGCCGAATTCGGTCCAGGCAAGACCCACCGCGAGACCGATCTCATCTTTCTCTTCGGCGACGCCGTAACGGAACTTGGGAATTCCGAGGTATTCCTGCACGAGATCCTCGGTGAGCTCGATCCTGGTTTCAGGGCCGCGCCGGACGACTTCCTTGGCCACCTTGCGGCAAATGGAGGCGATTTCCCGCTCGAGGTTCCGCACGCCGGCTTCCTTGGTGTAGTGGCGAATGATGTAGAGCAGCATGTCGTCCGAGAACGCGATGTTATCGAGCGAGAGGCCATTGGCCTTGCACTGCTTGGCCACCAGGAAGTTCCTCCCGATATTGAGCTTGTCGAATTCCGTGTACCCGGCAATCTGGATGATCTCCATGCGATCCCGCAACGGCGGCGGAATCGAATGCAGGTTGTTGGCGGTGGTGATGAAAAACACCTCCGAGAGATCGTAATCGAGATCCAGGTAATGATCGTTGAACGAGAAGTTCTGTTCGGGGTCCAGCACTTCGAGCAGGGCGGCCGAGGGATCTCCCCGGAAATCCATGCTCATCTTGTCTACTTCGTCCAGGCAGAAGACCGGGTTGTTGGATTTCACCTTCTTGAGGCTCTGGATGATCTTGCCCGGCATGGCGCCGATATAAGTGCGCCGGTGACCGCGGATTTCGGCTTCATCCCGAACGCCTCCGAGCGACAACCGGATGAAATTCCGGTTCATGGCGCGGGCGATGGACTTGGCCAGAGATGTCTTGCCCACGCCGGGAGGTCCAACGAAGCACAGGATGGGACCCTTGATCCGCTTGACCAGCGCCTGGACCGCAAGGTACTCGATGATCCTTTCCTTGGGTTTCTCGAGCCCGTAGTGGTCTTCGTCCAGGATGCGGATGGACTCGTCGATGTCCAGCTTGTCCCTGGTTTTTTCATACCAGGGCAGCGACAGGATCCAATCGATGTAATTCCTGACCACCGTCGCTTCGGCACTCATGGGGGACATCAACTTGAGTTTCTTGAATTCCGCCCGAACCTTGGCCGCGGCCTCCTGGCTCAGCTTCTTTCGCTTGATGCGTTTTTCCAGCTCTTCCAGCTCGGACTTGAAGTCGTCCTTTTCGCCCATTTCCTTCTGAATGGCGCGCATTTGCTCGTTCAGGTAATACTCGCGCTGGGTCTTCTCCATTTGCTTCTTGACCCGGCCCTTGATGCGCTCCTCCGTCTGGAGAATCTCTATTTCGGAACGGATCTGGCCGAAAAGTTTCTCGAGCCGTTTGGCCACACCGAGCGTTTCGAGAAGCTTCTGCTTGACGTCGAGCTTGAAGGGCATGTAGGCGGCAATGGTGTCGGCCAGGCGCGACGCATTGTCGATGGCCGCCACGGCATCGAGTATCTCCTGGTTGATCTTCTTGTTGTGCTTTGAATACGCATCGAAGGCCGCCCGCACTCCGCGACGCAGCGCCTCGATCTCCACGGATTCATCCTCAGATTCCTCCAGCCCTTCCAGGCTTACGAAGAAGTGGTCCGGATGAGGAATGAAGCTCGATATTCGGGCTCGAAAATCGCCTTCCACGAGGACCTTCACCGTCCCGTCCGGCAACCTCAGAATCTGCAGGATATTGGCGACAGTGCCCACCCGGTAGATGTCGGATTCTCCCGGAGTATCCGTCTTTGCCTTGGTTTGCGCCGCCAGGAAAATCTTCTTGTCGGTGGCCATGGCCTTGTCCAGCGCGTTCACCGACTTGTCCCGGCCGACGAACAGCGGCACCACCATGGATGGGAATACGACGATGTCGCGCAACGGCAGAAGCGGCATCGCGAAAGTCGCGCTGCCGGATTGTTCATCCTTGTTGCGAGTCAGCTTGAACATATGTCCCTGAGTCTCCCTGTTTTTCGAGAGGCTGATCGAATCACCCTGTCGACGAACCCCCCTCGTTTCCGGCCCTCGCTTCAGCGGCACCCGTTCGTCCCGAGGGTCGAAACCGAGGCGTGTTACGCCTTACGTTGTTCCAGGGCAGGTCTTCCGTCGCCCGGCGGCCTCCGAGAACCGGGCGGAAACACCTGCGCCGCTATGCCGATTCCTGGCTCTGGTTGCGGTAGAGCAGCAGCGGCTTGGCCTGCTTCACGAGCACGTCTTCGTTAATGATGCATTCCTGAATCTCCGGGTGCGAGGGAAGATCGTACATGATGTCGAGCATGATGTTTTCCATGATGGACCGCAATCCTCTCGCTCCGGATTTCCTCCTGATGGCTTCCTTGGCGATGGCCCGCAACACCCCTTCGGTGAACCTCAGGCGAACGTCTTCCAGTTCGAAAAGCTTCTTGTATTGCTTGACGAGCGCATTCTTGGGCTCGGTCAGGATGCTGACCAGCTCGTCCTCCGTGAGCTCGTTGAGTGTCGCGATGACCGGCAGGCGCCCGACGAACTCGGGGATCATCCCGAATTTGAGGAGATCTTCGGGCTGCACCTTGATCAGGATCTCCCCGACGCTCTTGTCCTCCTTGCTCCTGATTTCGGCTCCGAAACCCATTCCCTTGACGCCCACCCGCGACTGAATGATGGTTTCGAGGTAATTGAAGGCGCCGCCGCAGATGAACAGGATGTTGGTGGTGTCGATCTTGATGAATTCCTGTTGCGGGTGTTTGCGCCCCCCTTTGGGCGGAACATTGGCGACCGTCCCCTCGAGAATCTTGAGCAATGCCTGCTGAACGCCCTCCCCGGAAACGTCCCGGGTGATGGATGGGCTGTCCGATTTCTTCGCGATCTTGTCGATCTCGTCGATGTAGACGATCCCGCGGGATGCCTTCTCGATATCATAATCGGCAGCCTGGATGAGGCTCACCAGGATATTTTCGACGTCCTCGCCCACGTACCCCGCTTCGGTGAGGGTCGTCGCGTCGGCGATGGTGAAGGGCACGTTCAGAATGCGGGCCAGCGTCTGTGCGAGGAGCGTTTTTCCCGACCCGGTGGGGCCGATCATCAGGATGTTGCTCTTCTGCAGTTCGACGTCGTTCTTGTCGATTTTCAGTTCGATGCGCTTGTAATGGTTGTGCACCGCAACGGAGAGTATCTTCTTGGCCCGATCCTGGCCGATCACGTACTGATCGAGTATGGCTTTGATCTCGGCCGGCTTGGGAATCTGGGTGGCACGGGCCGCTTCCTCGCGCTCGTACTCCTCCGCGATGATGTCGTTGCACAACTCCACGCACTCATCGCAAATGTAAACCGTGGGCCCGGCGATCAGTTTCTTGACCTCGTCCTGGCTCTTCCCGCAAAAAGAGCAGCGCAGCTCCCCGCCTCGATCATCCCGCTTCCTAGCCATTCAATCCTCCTCGGCTATTATGAGAAAACACCGACAAACCGAATCGTCGGCAGTGAGTCCTGTTGTGCGGTTATGAATGCTACAAATCCAACCTGTGACGGATTATGTATCATTATAATCAGCTGCGGCGCGTTTAGCCACTTCGAAAACCGGCCGCATTTCATGCGCACCGGCTTACACACGTAACCTGAGAAATCCTAAAGGTCAACCACTTTTGTGAGAAAGTCCAACATGGTAGGCCGAAAATGAAAGCGAAATTCCCCGACGATCCGTACACTTCCGGCCGATTCACCTCCGGCCCCGCCGGTCACCGCCCCCGCAGCGACTGAGCTGCGCAACCGGAGAATACACGGCGGTATCCTCATCTGTCCGGATGGGCCGCGCGGGAACCTCCCGGTGCGCAACGCGGCCGGCGTGCGGACAAAGCAAGCCCAATTGCTGAAACATTTTCAGGAAGGCGACAGGACCGCGCGGCATGCCGGGTTCCTTCGAACCCATCGGCGGTGCGCGAAACACCGGCCGGCGCCGGCGTTTCGGGAAAGAGCCGTCGGGACGAGGCGGTTTCAGGAGGTGGCGGAAGGCAGTATCGAGAGTCTGCTGGTGAAGATGTGGTCCACCATTCCGTACTCCCGGGCCTGCTCTCCGGACATGTAGAAATCCCTGTCCGTGTCGCGTTGGATCTGTTCCACCGGCCTGCCGGTATGCCTCACGAGAATGTCGTTCAACTCTTCACGCAACTTCAGGATTTCCTTGGCCTGGATCTCGACGTCGGTCGCCTGTCCCTGGAATCCGCCCATGGGCTGGTGGAGCATGATGCGGACATGCGGGAGAGCGTAGCGCTTGCCCTTGACGCCCGCGGCCAGCAGGATCGCGGCCATGCTTGCCGCCTGCCCCATGCAAAGTGTCGAAACGTTGGGTTTGATGAACTGCATGGTGTCATAAATGGCCAGGCCGGCAGTGACGAGCCCCCCGGGCGAATTGATGTAGAAGTGGATGTCCTTGTCGGGGTCTTCCGACTCCAGAAAAAGCAGTTGCGCGATGATCACGTTGGCCACTTCGTCCGTGATCGCCGTGCCCAAAAAAATGATGCGATCACGGAGCAGCCTCGAATAGATGTCGAAAGCCCTTTCTCCGCGGCTGCTCTGTTCGACTACGATGGGAATGAGGGACATAAATCGCTCCTGAGCTACTCGCTCTTTTCTTCCTGCGAGATGTGACCGGAGACCGCTTCCGACTCGAGGAACCGGAACACTTTCTCCTGGATTTTGCTTTCCTTGGACTGTTCCACGACGGCACTGTCCGCAAATTCATGCTTCACCGTGGCCACGTCCATGCGGGCGTACCGGGCCACTTCCTGGTAGACCTGCTCGATCTCCTCGTCCGTGAGCTTCAGATTTTCCTGGTCGGCGATCTTCTCCAGGATCAACCGCCTCAGGATGTTCCGCTCGGCCTGCGGCCTGTAGTCGGCCCTGATTTCCGGCGTGTTGAACTTGGAAACGTCCATCTTCAGTCCCTGGCTCTCAAACTGGTGCAGCAGATTTCCCACCATCCGGTCGACCTCGCGGTCGATGACCTTGGCGGACAGCTCGATCTTGACCTTGCTCAGCAGCTGGTCCAGAATTTGCTGTTGAACGTCCGACCGCGCCTGGTATTCTTCCCTTTTCAGGAGCTCCTCGCGAATGGTCTGCTTCAGGGCGTCGAGAGCGTCGAAGCGGCTGTTGACGGCCTGAGCGAAGTCATCGTCGAGCTCCGGCAGAACTTTTTCCTTGACCTCCTTGACAGTCACCTCGAAGAGCACCCTTTTTCCCGCAATCTCCCGCATGGGAGCGTTCTCGGGATAGTCGACCTCGAAGGAGACGGTTTCCCCGGCACGGCGACCGATCAGATTGGCGTCGAAGTCGGGATGGACGGCCTTCTTGCCGATTTCCGCCATGTAATCGGCGGATTTTCCTTTTTCGAACACTTTGCCGTCAACGGAAGGGGTGAAATCGATGACCGCGACGTCGCCTTCCCTTGCCGGGCGTTCCGTCTCGAGCGTGCGGAGCTCGGCGTGCTGCTCGCGCAGGCGCTGCAGTTCCGAGTCCACCTGCTCATCCGCGACGTCTATACTCGGTTTGCGGATTTCCAGGCCCCTGTACCCTTCCAGCTCGAACGGCGGACAGACATCCACGATCGCCGTATAGGAGAAAGAACCGCTGTCGTTGAAGTGCGTCTCGCTGACGTCCGCTTCGACGAGCGGTTTGAGGTCCGTTTCCTTGAGCGCTTCAGGGAAGGTCTCCTGGATGAATTGTGAAGAGACCTCTTGCTCTATGGTTTTGCCGTAGTAGGACTTGATGATGCTGCGGGGCACCTTGCCGGGCCGAAACCCTTTGATCTTGATCCGCCTGGACATCTCCCGGTATTTCCCCTCGATTTCCTGCCGCACCTTTTCCGGGGGTATTTCCACCTGAAGCTTTTTTTGGTTTTCACTGAGATCGACAACGGAAACGTTCATTTCCACCTTCTTTCACCTTTCTGCGGAAAAGCGGTACCAGAGTTAGGGAACCCTTGATGCGTCTGGTGCGAGAGGGGGGAATTGAACCCCCATCCTGCGAGCAGGGCTGGATCCTAAGTCCAGTGCGTCTACCAGTTCCGCCACTCTCGCCAACGCATAGCCCTTATTCAGCCCAAAATATGAGAAAAAACCATTTTTCGACCGTTATGTCAAGGGAAAGCGCCGGAGGCCGTCCACGAGGCAAGGAGGCGGTCAGTTCCAGTTCACCACGTCCGCGTTTTCCGCTTCGCCGCCTTCCTGTGCGTCCGCTCCCAGCGAGTAGAGATCGTACTCGCCGTGTTCTCCCGGTGACCGGTAGAGATAGGCCTGACCCCACGGGTCGTCCGGCAGTTCCTTACTCAGATACGGCCCGTCCCATTTCTTGTAGCCGGGGTTCTTGCGCAGCGCGCCGAGGCCTTCTTCAGTGGTCGGATATCTGCCGATGTCCAGGCGGTAGGCATCCAGGGCGGTTCCGATCATGCTGATCTGTGTCTTTGCCGCCTGCTGCCGCGAACCGCCGAGCTTGTGGATCAGCCTGGGGCCTACCAGGGCGGCCAGCAGCCCAAGGATGATCATGACGATGAGCAATTCGATGAGGGTGAACCCCGCCTTCGACCGTCTCGGGTTCTTCCCGCCATGGCACGTGTCTTGAGAACCATGCATAATCATTCTCCGTGGAGGTTGCTCCCCGTGTGGAAACGTACAACCCGATGTTTCCAATGGAAATTGCCGTTAACGTATTTAACTGACGCATCCCTTCGTGTCAATGCGAAGGGACGCGGAAAGATGCCGGGCATGCCCGTCAACCCTGAAAAGCGCTGCCCTGGCGCAAGCGATGACGGCGCATGTGGTCGTGAACGGCTTCGATGTTTTTCCGCTTTTCCAATGCCCAGGAGGGCGCGACCAGCTCGCTCGGGTGGGGGTCTCCGGTCAGCCGCTGCACGATCATCCCGGGCGGCAAAAGGCTCAGGAAATCGCCTGCCGTCGCAGCGTATTCCTCCCGGCTCGGGCAGACGTATTTTCCGGCCCGGTGCCACCCGTGGAGAACGGTTCCGCGGATCACGTAGAGCGAATGAATCTTGACGGCCTGAATGTCCCGGCCCGCAATGAAACGAGCCGTGTTCAGCATGTCTTCCGAGGTTTCGCCGGGGAGCCCGAGAATCACGTGCGCGCAGACGGAAAGGCCTCGCGTTCGGGTGCGCCGCACGGCGTCCGAGAAAGTTTCGACGGAATGCCGGCGGTTGATGCGTTCGAGAGTGGAATCCTTTGCGGATTGCAGACCGTATTCCAGCCAGATCAGGTGTTTTGCCGAGAGCGCGCGCAAGTGGTCGAGCACCTCGTCGGGAACGCAATCCGGACGGGTGCCGATGGACAGACCGACCACTTCCGGGTCTTCGAGGGCCTCGGCGTATAGTTCCCTGAGCCTGGGCAGCGGGGCGTAAGTGTTGCTGAACGACTGAAAGTAGGCGATGAATCTTTTCGCATTGTAGCGCCGGCGGAGAATGGCTTTTGCTTCCCGGATCTGGGCGCCGATGGAGCTTTCCTCTGCGGCGCCGGTGCCGGAACCGCGTTCGTTGCAGTAGATGCAGCCACTGGAGCCGAGCGTCCCGTCGCGATTGGGGCAGCTCAGTCCGGCGTCCAGGGAAATCTTTTGAACGCGGCATCCGAAGAGATCGCGAAGATAGGAATTGTAGCTCCGATAAAGGTCTTCGGACATGGGACGTCCCCGTGGGGCTGCGGAATGTTCCGGTTGTCGAAAAAAACACCGGTTGTCGAAATTTTCATTTGCGAATGGTATCATAACTCCTGAGCGGTCAACGGTGAAGAATATCCTTCACGGACGCGGGGCTCCGCCGGATGCGGGAAGGCTGGGCCGAGGAGGGGGCGGACGCCGGGGGGTGCGTTTGCGCGAAAAATCGGGCCCGGCGAGCGGTCGGCATCGACCGCGCGCGTGGGAATCGGCGCGCGAGGCGGACGATTTCTCGCAGGGGATCGGATCGATCAGAGCAGGTTACCGACGATGAACAAATACGAGGTGATTGTCGTGGGGGCGGGCCATGCGGGGTGTGAAGCGGCCCTGGCGGCCGCGCGCATGGGCTGCCGCACGCTGGTGTTGTCCATATGCCTCGACACCGTTGCCCACATGCCGTGCTCGCCTTCGGTGGGCGGGGTCGGCAAGGGACACCTGGTGAGGGAGATCGATGCTCTCGGCGGCCGAATGGCTCTGATCACGGACCGGACCGCCATCCAGTTCCGTCTGCTCAACACCAAGAAGGGACCCGCAGTATGGGGGACACGCACGCAAAACGACAAGGCGCGCTACCGCATCAGCATGAAACATTGCCTGGAATCGGAACCCAACCTGGACCTCAAGCAGGCGCACGTGGAATCCCTGGCGGTGGAAGGCAACCGGATCGTGGGAGTGATCGATCAACTGGGTGTCTTTTTTGGTGCCGATGCGGTCGTCCTGGCCACGGGCACTTTCCTGCGCGGCCTGGTCCACATCGGAACGACCAGCGTGGAGGCGGGCAGGGCGGGGGAGCTTGCTTCGTATCCGCTCGCGAACCAGTTGCAGCGACTCGGGTTCACCCTGGGGCGAATGAAAACCGGGACCCCCGCACGACTGGGGCGGCGAAGCATCGACTTCAGCCGATTCAGAGAGCAACACGGGGATGAGGCGCCGAAGCCGTTTTCTCTTTTCACCGATTCGATCGCTCTGCCACAGGTCTCATGTTTCATCGGCAAGACTCACCAACGCACCCATGAGCTGGTGCGACGCCATATTCACCTGTCCCCGCTCTACAACGGCACCATCCGGGGGGTGTCCGCGCGCTACTGTCCGTCCCTGGAAGACAAGGTGATGCGATTCCCAGACAAGGACTTCCACCAGATCATCCTGGAGCCCGAGGGACTCGATACCGAGGAGGTCTACGCCAGCGGCACCGGCAATTCCCTTCCTTATGATATCCAGCTCCGGCTTATCCACTCGGTGCCCGGCCTGGAAGAAGCGGAAGTGATGCGCCCGGCATACGCCATCGAGTACGATTTCGTTCAGCCGACTCAACTCAAGGCCACCCTGGGGAGCAAGCTGGTCGAGGGTTTGTACATGGCCGGGCAGATCAACGGGACTTCGGGTTACGAGGAGGCGGCCGGGCAGGGGCTGTGGGCCGGGATCAATGCCGCGCTCAAGGCTCAGGGAAGACCGCCCTTCATCCTGGATCGTTCGGAAGCCTACCTGGCCGTCATGGTGGACGATCTGGTGACCAGGGGAACCAACGAGCCGTACAGGATTTTCACCTCGCGCGCGGAATACCGGCTCCTGTTGCGGGAAGACAATGCGGACCTCAGGCTGCTCGAGAAGGGGTGCGAACTGGGGTTGCACTCGGCCGATGCGGCCAAGGAGTTGAGAGAGCGGCGCGGAGCGATCCGGAATGAACTGGAGAGGCTTCGCCTGACCCACGTGCGCCCCTCGGCGCAAGTCAATCAAACCCTGGCGGAAAACCATTCGCCTCCCCTGGATGCTCCTGCTCCTCTGGACAAGCTCCTCAAACGTCCCGAGCTGAATTACTCGACCGTGGCCATCCTGTCACCGCCTCCCGAGCCGTTGTCGAGCAAGGTGACGGAACAGGTCGAAGTGGAATGCAAATATGAGGGATATCTGAAACGCCAGGAGGCGGAAGTCGCGAAGTTCAGGCAACTCGAGCAGGCGGCTATTCCGGAAGATTTAATGTATGACGACATCCCCGGCCTTTCCAATGAGCTCCGGCAGAAGCTCGGGGCGGTACGGCCGCTCTCTCTCGGCCAGGCGACGAGGATTCCGGGTATGACGCCCGCGGCCGTTTCCGTGCTGATGGTTCATCTGCGACGCCGCGCCCAGGGCGGGCCTTTCTTAGCGCCAGTGCTCGATCCGGGTGTAAATATGCATTCTCAAAAGAAAAAGCTTGCTTAATCCAAGAGCCTTCTTCTACAATAGGAGCAGAGATAGTTCCGCGCGCGCGACCAATTTCATGCGGGTATTTATAGCTCAGGGAGGCACATGGTTATGGAGGGGAGAAACGACAAAGATTTTATCGCGACTCTTAGGGGTCACGGTCTGCAGGTGACCTATCAGCGGCTGGCGATTTACCAGGCGCTGTATCACACGAAGGAGCATCCGAGCGCCGAAGTGATTTATCAGCAGGTCAAGAAACGGTTTCCTATGATTTCCCTGGGAACTGTGTATAAGACGCTGGAACGCTTTTATGAAGTAGGCCTGATTCAGAAGGTAAGCCCGGTAACCGAAGTTGCCCGCTACGACGCCAATACTCAGCCTCATCATCACATGGTTTGCCTGGAATGCCAGTCTATTCAGGACGCCGAGGACATTATCCCGGAACAGAAATTTGCATCCGTTGGTAAGAACGGTTTTCGAGTTCTGCGTCAACAGGTGGTTCTCCAGGGGTACTGCCGAGGCTGCCGCCCGGATGCGGCGGAGAACTGAAAACCGGGTGAATCTCGGGACGCGGTGGGGCTGATTCGGTTCTCGTCGGCTCCCTCCTTGAGGGTTTGCCTTTCCTTGTGCCGTGAAGAGGAGGGCTGATCTTCGCCTTGATTTTCCCCTGTTCGGGCGGGGCCCGCGCCCGGCGGCCGGCCGTGAGCGGGGTTCCTGCAACGGGGTGTGGAAGTTCCTGCCGATATTCCCGCCAACCGCCTTATCCCAGGTGGCTTCGTTTCTTCTTGAATCAGCGGACGTTCATATGCTAAGGGACTGTCCTCAGGGGCGCCGTACCCTGATTGCCCCGACCAGACGGGGAGTCCGTCCGGCGCCCAATCCATCAAAATGAGAGGGGGGAATGGCTGTGAATATTGTTGTCATACTCAAACAGACTCCTGATACGGAATCGGTGATTCGTCTTGCCGAGAACAAGAAGTCGATTGTCACGCGGGACCTGAAGTGGATCATCAACCCCTACGATGAATTTGCAATAGAAGCTGCGCTCAGGCTGAAGGAAAAGCACGGCGGCAAAGTGACCGTGGTGAGTTACGGCCCCTCCCGGGTCGTGGAGGCGCTCCGAACCGCTCTGGCCATGGGGGCCGACGATGCCGTCCACCTGGACGACATCGCATTGAAGAGCGTCGACTTCCTTCGAGTGACCCGGGCACTGACGGCCGCCGTCAAGGAATTGAACCCGGACATCATCCTGATCGGTTCGCGGGCCGTCGACTACGATCAGGGACAACGCGGCGCGATTGTGGCGGAGCATCTGGGCTGGCCTCATCTCGCGCTGGCCGTATCCCTCGAGTCCGACGGCAAAACGGTGACTATCGAGCGTCCCATCGAGGGCGGGAAGGTCACCCTCGAGGCCGCCCTGCCTGCCCTGGTGACCGTCGGCGGTTCTCACACCATCTGGAATCCGCGGTACGCTTCGTTGCCGGGAATCATGAAAGCCAAAAAGAAGCCCCTGGTGGTGAAGAAGATTGCGGATCTGGGACTGGACCCCGCGCTTTTCAAGCCGGAAACGGCCAGGATATGGATCACCTCTCTCGAGATGCCTCCGCAACGCGCTCCGGGACGCATTATCGACGGCGCCGACGCGGAGGACAAGGCGAGAAAGCTTGTCACGGCTTTGCACGAAGAAGCCAAGGTGATCTAGGAAGAGAAGGAGAGCTGAGATGGGGAAATGCGTGTGCATGATTGCTGAATTCCGTGGCGGAAATTTTCGCCGCGTGTCGTTTGAGGTCGCCAGCGAAGGAAAGAGGATCGCGGATGCTTTGGGGATCGGCCTGCGTGGCGTCGCCGTCGGTTCGGGCGTCGCGGGCAAGGCTGCGGAACTGGGACAATACGGGGTGGAGAGGGTGCTGGTGAGGGACGATCCCGCGCTGGAGCACTACCTTGCGGAAATCTACGTGCCGGTTGTGGCGGAGATGATCAAGAAATGCGACCCTGCAGTGGTCATCCTCCCCGCATCCGTGGACGGGCGGGACCTTGGGGCGAGACTGGGAGCCCGGCTCGACATCACTCTGGTTCAAGACGTTACCCAGGTCGTGTGCGAAGGGGGGAAAGTCAAGGCCCGGTGGCCCATCTTTGGAGGAAAATGCTTTGCGTGGAGCGAATGGGCCGATGGAACGCTGCCGATCATGTCTTGCCGGCCCAACGTGATGGATTGTCTGCCGCCCGACACGTCAAAGCGGGCGGAGGTGGAACTGGCGGATATTCCGATCCCGGAGAGCCGCTCGCGGGTCAAGGCCGTCGACATGGACTCTTCCGGCAAGGTGGAGCTGTCGGAGGCCGACATTATCGTGTCCGGCGGCAGAGGCATGAAGGAAGCTTCGAATTTCGCCCTCGTTGAAGAATTGGCCAAAGCCATGGGGGCCGCCGTGGGCGCTTCCCGCGCAGCAGTGGACGCCGGTTGGCGTCCCCATTCCGACCAGGTCGGCCAGACCGGAAAAGTCGTCACCCCCGCTCTTTACGTGGCGGTGGGGATTTCCGGCGCCATCCAGCACCTGGCCGGCATGGGCTACTCCAGGTACATCGTGGCCATCAACAAGGATCCCGAAGCGCCGATTTTCAGCAGGGCCGATTACGGCATTGTAGAAGACCTCTTCAAATTCGTTCCCGCTTTTACGGAGGAAGTCAAGAGACTGAAAAGCACCTGCTCGTGAGTCCACCAGGCGGTCCCGAGCCGGGGAAAGTGAATCCCGGCGCCGGGTATTGTGGGGGTGGTGAAGCGTCGAATGCCTGTTCCGGAGGGGTGTTTTATGGATCGCATCTGGTTGAAGAGCTATGATCCCCGAGTGCCTCACCACGCAGAATACCCGGAAGAATGTCTGCCGCGGCTGCTCGAAGCGAGAGTGAAGAAGCTCCCCGGGAATTCGGCAACGGAGTTCTACGGTGCCCGGTTGACTTACGAGGCCTTGTGGAAGCAGATTTCCAGCCTCGCCAACGCCCTCCGGCTCCTCGGCTTGCGACACGGCGACCGGGTCGCCGTCATGCTCCCGAACTGCCCCCAGACCGTGATCACGTATTACGCGGTCCTCTGGCTGGGAGGCGTGGTCGTACTGACGAATCCGCTCTACGTCGAACGCGAGATGGAACATCAGTGGAAAGACTCGGGTGCGAAGTACCTCGTCGTTCTGGATCACCTCTATCCCAAGGCCCGAAAGGTCATCCCGGAGACGGCGATCGAAAAGGTCATCGTGACCGGCATAGCGGAATGTCTCCCGTTCCTTCTGAAGCATCTCTATCCACTCAAGGCGAAACTGAAAAAACTCTTCACGGCCGTTCCCTACGATGAGCGGACGATTTTCAATTTCACCCGGCTGATCCGCTCGACGGAGCCGACGCCTCCACCTTGCGAGGTGAGGCTCGACGACCTGGCACTGCTCCAATACACCGGTGGAACCACGGGCATCGCCAAGGGAGTCATGCTGTCCCACCGGAACATCCTGAGCAATGTCATCCAGCTTGCCTCCTGGGTGCAGGACCTGAGGTTCGGGGAGGAGCGTTTTCTCGCCCTTCTGCCGATCTTTCACGTTTTCGGCATGACCGTCGCAATGAATCTGCCCCTGTATGCGGGGAGCGCGCTGGTGCTCGTTCCGAGGTTCGATATCGACGAAATCATGAAGACCATCAGGAAGGCGAGGCCCACTCTGTTCCCGGGGGTTCCCACCATATATGCGGCCATAAACGGTCATCCGAAAGCGGAGACGTTCGATCTGTCCTCGATTCGCATCTGCGTTACCGGATCGGCCCCGATGCCGGTGGAGTCTTTGCGCAGGTTCGAAAGTCTCACCGGCAGTGTCATTCTTGAAGGCTACGGCCTCTCGGAAACGAGCCCGGTCACTCACGCCAATCCTGTCGAGGGGGTGCGCAAGCCGGGCTCGATCGGGTTGGCGCTGCCGGATACCGACTGCAAGATCGTCGACCTGGAATTGGGAACCCGTGACATGGCTGTGGGTGAGGTGGGTGAGCTGGTGATCCGAGGGCCGCAGGTCATGAAGGCCTACTGGAAGATGCCGGAAGAGACGGCCAACGCGCTCAGAGACGGTTGGCTCTACACCGGAGACATCGCGAGGATGGATGAAGACGGGTATGTCTACATCATCGACCGCAAGAAGGATATGATCATATCCGGGGGCTACAACATTTATCCGCGGGAGGTCGATGAGGTGCTCTACGAGCATCCGAAGGTTCTCGACGCCGTGGCCGTGGGCGTTCCCGACGATTACCGGGGAGAAATCGTCAAGGCGTTCATTGTGCCCCGAGTGGGGGAGACCCTGACGGAAGATGAAATCAAGCAGTTTTGCAAGACCAGATTGGCGGCCTATAAGGTCCCCCGGCTGATTGAACTGAGGGATTCCCTGCCGAAGACGGCGGTTGGGAAAATCTCCAGGAAGGAGCTGCGCAAGCAGGCGCTTGACGAGCATGAGTCGAAAAAGACGCGGGAAAAGGCCGATGACGGGCGCTGAGGTTCCTCCGGCATCCGAGCCGAGCCACGATCGGTCATGACGGACCGGTTCCCGGGCTTGCATGATGAGCGGCAATGGGTGCTCAATCAGGCCGCCGCCGACTTCTACCTCCTGCAGAATCGGCTGTACCCGCGCAGGGCCGCGCTTGAGTGGGTGGGTAACCGATATCGGCTGACCGTTCGGGAGCGGGAACTGCTCAATCGCGGTGTATTCGGGCAGGCGGAGGCCCTTGCCCGCAAGGCCAAGAGGAGATGTGCGTCCGCCCTGGGCGGGCAATGTCTGGTGGTGGACGGCCACAACGTGCAGATAACGGTGGAGAGCGCCGTTCTGGGGCGCCCCCTGCTCAAGGCCAACGATGGAGCGGTGCGTGACGTGGCGGGACAGTCGGCTCGATATCGGCTGTCGGAAACGAGCGAGGTGGCTCTGGACATGATTTTTCAATTCCTGGGCATCTTTCGGCCCGGGCGGGTCGATTTTCTGTTTGATGCTCCGATGAGCCACAGCGGCATGCTGGCAAGTGCCTGTCGACGGCGGTTGAAGTCCCTCGGGCTGGACGGCGACGCGCGCGCGGTGCCCGTACCGGAGCGTGAAATGACCCGGGCGGAATGCATCGTGGCCGGCAGCGACCGGGCGGTCCTGGACGCCTGCAGCCGATGGCACGACCTGGCCCACGAAGTGATCGACCTTTCATGTCCCTGCAACATGTTCGTGGATTTTTCAGACTTGATCCTGGCTCAATCCCGGCGGTCCTGATCCGGCCCGCCCTTCCTGTCGGGCGGTTCCGTTGCGCCCGCCTCGATCCTTTCCGCACTCCCGGGTTGCCCCTTTGCTGCAAGGCCCGTTTCATGCGCCCTTGTCAAAATCGCAAAGCTGTGCTAGCAAAAAAAGCTTTCATCCGGCGGGTACCTGTTGGGGAGCGACCAGGTGACCCGGCCACACCGGCGGCACACCTTCCACGAAAGGATACTGAGGTTATGGCGGAGATTGCCCCGTTTCGCGGATTGCGCTACAGTCCGAAAGCAGCGCCGGATCTTGCAAAGGTCGTCATTCCACCTTACGACGTCATCTCACCCGCCGAGCAGGAGCTCTTTCTGCATACCAGCCCTTACAACATGGTTCACCTGGAGCTGGGCAGGAGCGACCGCTCGGACACACCGGAGAACAACAGTCACACCCGCGCGGGACGCACCTTCGAGGATTGGGTGCGAAATGGAGTGCTGGTTCGCGAGGCGCTGCCGGCCGTGTATTATTACGAGCTCGACTACGCGCTCTCGCCCGGAAAGGAGGCCACGCGCCGCGGCTTCATCTGCGCCATGCGCCTGGAGGACTTCCGATCCGGCACGGTGCGTCCCCACGAAAAGACCTTTCAGGCAGTCAAGGATGAGCGCCTGGGTCTGATGCTGTCCTGCGGAGCGAACCTCAGTTCGGTGTTTTCACTGTATTCGGACCCCGAAAGCGTCGTGGACGAAACGCTCCGGTCGGGCCGTGAAGCCGCACCGGCCATGGCTTTCGTGGACCGCCAGGGAATGAGCCACCGCATCTGGAGGGTGACCGACCGCGGCGTGTTGCAGCGTGTGGCGGAGCTGATGAAGGGGAAGGCTATTTTCATTGCGGACGGGCATCACCGTTATGAAACCGGCCTGAATTACCGGGACCTCCAGAGACGGCGGAATCCGTCGGCCGGTCCGCATGCCGCGTTCGAGTACATTATGATGTATTTGTCCAACCTCAATCAGGAAGGGCTCACGATTCTTCCCACCCACAGGCTGCTCAGAAACCTCGGCTCGTGGGATCCCGAATCGATCTTGAAAAGAGCCGAAGCATTCTTTGAGGTGAAGCGGTTTTCATCCGACGTTCCGGGGGAGCGCATGCTGTGCTCCGAACTGGCGTCGCGGGGGGACCGCAAGGAAACCGCCATCGGGTTTTTCTGGGACAACGTCGGGTCCTTTTTCCTTTTGTCCGCGAGAAGAGAGCCCGTCTCGTCCTATCTGGCCGGCAGGGGTATTCCCGTGGAAACGCGCGGTCTCGATGTGGTGGTTTTGGATCAGGTCGTTTTGCGGAACCTGTTGGGGCTTTCGGAGGAGTACCTGTCCAGCGAGCACAATATTCACTTTAAACACGATCTCGCGGAGAGCATCGGCGCAGTCCGGTCCGGAGACTATGAGGCCGCTTTTCTCATCAACCCGACCCGGATCGAACAGGTCCAGGAAGTGGCGAGCGCAAAGCTCGTCATGCCCCACAAGTCCACCTACTTCTATCCGAAGGTCGGCAGCGGAATGGTGATCCGTTCGCTGTCGCCCGAAGAGGAGACGGTCTGGTAGCGGAAGCGGTTTCTTTCAGCTCGGACACCCTTTTTGGCGGCAGGCTCATTGTTATTCAGGAGAAAAGGGGTTATCGTTTTTCCCTCGACGCGGTGCTGCTTGCCGGGCTCGTCGGGGTTCGCCCGCGCGAACGCGTTGTGGACCTGGGGACGGGGTGTGCGGTTATCCCGCTTATCGTGGCGTATCGCGGACAGGGGCGCAGTGTCGTCGGGGTGGAATTACAGCCCGAGCTGGTGAGGCTGGCCAGGAAGAATGTCGAGGTCAACGGTTTTGTTGATTCGATTCGGATCCTCGAAGCGGATTTCAAAGAGATCACATCGTCTTTTCCGCCCGGGACGTTTGACCTCGTGCTGAGCAACCCTCCTTACAGGCGCCTGGCATCGGGCCGAATGAACGCGGTTCGGCAAAAAGCCGTCGCCAGGCATGAACTGGCGGGATCCGCGGAAGACGTTTTTCGCGCGGCTTCTCATCTTCTCGTGCAGGGGGGGAGGCTGGCGCTCATATACCCGGCCTCGCGCGTCGGGCTTCTTTTTGTCCTGGCACGCCGGTACGGGTTCAACGCGAAGCGGTTCACCGTCATCCATTCGAACGCCTCGGAGCCGGCGCGCCTGGTGTATTTCGAGTGCCGGAAGGGGGGCGGGGAGGAACTGCTCGTTACTGCTCCGTTTTTCATCTACCGGGAAGACGGAGGCCCTACCGACGCGATGCGGGCTTTGTACGAAGCGTGATGCCTGCTCGCGGTGACGTCGGAAATCGAGGCGGTTTGATGCGGAAGGAGAAAAACAATGGATTTGGGTTTGAGGGGAAAGGTGGCTTTCATCGCGGGTGGGAGCCAGGGACTGGGCCGGGCGGTATCCATGGAAATGGCTCGGGAAGGGGCGAAGATCGCCGTGTGTGCTCTCGACAATCCGGAGCTGCCGAAGGCGGTCGAGGAGATTCGTGCGGCCACGGGGGCCGAGATCATCGGAATACCGGCGGACCTGACGGATTCCGCCCAGGCTTCCGATTTCGTGCGCAAGGGACTGGAGCACTACGGTACGGTCGATATCATGGTGACCAATGCGGGCGGCCCTCCCGTCAAGACTTTCCTCGAGATAGACGATGAGCTGTGGCACTACGGATTTCGGCTGAACCTGATGAGTACGATCATCATGGCCCGTGAGGTCATTCCCACCATGATGAAGAAACGGTGGGGCCGCATCGTCAACATGACCTCGATATCGGTGAAGCAGCCCCTGGATGGGCTCATCCTGTCCAACACGGTCCGCTCCGGGGTCATCGGCCTGGCCAAGAGTCTCTCCAACGAGCTTGCCCCCTACAACATCACGGTCAACAATGTCTGCCCCGGATATACCATGACCGAACGCGTGCGTTCCCTGTCGGTGACTGTGGCGAATGCGGAAGGAGTCCGTCCCGAAGACATCATCAAGCGGTGGGAGGCGACGATCCCGATGGGCCGCCTCGGGAAACCCGAGGAATTTGCCGCTCTGGTGACCTTCCTGGCTTCTGAGCGGGCTGGATACATCACGGGTGCGTCCGTTCAGATCGATGGCGGTTTTTTCAAGGGTGTCGCCTAGAATAAGGAAGTCTCATGCCTGTTCGAACCGCATACATCAAGTCGGTCGGCCGATTCCTTCCGGAACGGCGGCTGACGAATAAAGACCTGGAAAAGATGGTGAACACCAACGATGAGTGGATCATGACCCGCACGGGTATCCGGGAGAGGCGCATTTTGGAGCCCGGCCTGGGGAATTCGCACATGGCCGTCAGGGCCTCTCGGGAGTGCCTGGACCGCGCGGGTGTCGACCCGATGGAACTCGATGCCATCATCGTTGGGACCGTCACTCCCGATATGCTGTTTCCCGCCACCGCGTGCCTCGTGCAAAACGCTCTCGGGGCGAAGAACGCCTGGGGATACGACCTGTCGGCCGGTTGTTCGGGGTTCCTCTTCTCCCTCACCACGGGCGCGCAGCTGATCGAATCCGGGCGGAACCACAAGGTTCTGGTGATCGGGAGCGATGTCATGAGCAGCATTCTCGATTACGAGGACCGGAACACGTGCGTGCTCTTCGGTGACGGCGCGGGCGCCGTGCTCCTTGAACCGTGCCCCGAAGGGGGGCACGGGTTGATCGACTTCATCCACCACATCGATGGTTCCGGGGGGCCGCTCCTGTACATGAAAGCGGGCGGCAGTCTGTATCCTCCCAGTCCGGAAACGGTCCGAAACAAAGAGCATTTTGTCACCCAGGAAGGCAAGCAGGTATTCAAGGCGGCCGTTACGGAAATGGCGAACGTGTCGGCGGAAATCCTGGAACGCAACGGGTTGACCGGCGATGATGTGGCGTTGTTCATTCCCCACCAGGCCAATCTGAGAATCATCGACGCCTGTGCCAACCGGATGGGGATAGATCACGACAAGGTGGTGATCAACATCGATCGTTACGCAAACACGACTTCGGGGACTCTGCCGCTTTGCCTCTACGACGCCGTGGTGGAACAGGAGCGTCTCAAGAAGGGCGACTACGTCGTCATGTCCGCTTTTGGCGCGGGGTTTACCTGGGGGAGCATTCTCCTGCGATGGTGGCGATGAGGCCCGGGTTTCGTCGGCGGGCTTTCATGATCCCCGCGCGTGATCTTCCCCGGTGGTGATACCGAGGTCCGTTCATGATGACACAGCGCCTGCCCGCAGGGAGGCAGACGCGGGCGGGGATAACTACCGTCCCTTGCTATGGACCGATATGCCGGTCAGACGTAGCAAGGGGCGGGCTTTATGCCCGCCCCTCGTCTTTGGCGCCCAATGCACTCATCCTGAATGCAATTTTCCATGATGCTCGCCGCGCCTGCGAACCGGGTATGAAAAGGTGTTTTGGCGGAATCCCGAAAGCCGTTTCGTCGCTTTTGCCGGCAGGTTCCGGGCGTTATTGCCCACCACGCCGACTCGTGGGGTTCAGAACCCCGCGCGCTTCCTGAACCTTTCCCACTTGACATCGATCTGACGCTGGAATTCGGCCAATTGCTCCGCAGAGATCCGCTTGAATCGGCCCTGCATCTCGAGATATTCATTCACTGGCTGCTTCTTGCCGCTCCTGGCCATGCTGAGGCTCTTTCCCGTAAGCCTGAACGCGCCGTTCTCGACCTCATAGAGGACCACGACCGCCGACTCCACGGCGAGCCGCCCGATTTTGACCGTGTCTTTGGTCGGGAAGCTCCATCCCGTGGGGCAGGGCACCGCCATGTGGATGAAGCGGGTCCCCTTGATGGCCTTTGCCTTGAGGAACTTGTTGTAAATGTCCGCGGGGTACGACGAGCACATGGTGGCGAGGTAGGCCGGGTCGTGAGCTTCCATGATCTGGATGAAGTCTTTTTTGGCCTGCTCCTTGGGGATGACGGGGGTTGTCGTCGTGACCGCGCCGCTGGGCGTGGCGCTTGAACGCTGGACCCCGGTATTCATATAGGCTTCGTTGTCGTAGCAGACGTAAATGAAATCCGTCTCGCGTTCGGCGGCACCGCTCAAGGCCTGGATGCCCATATCAAAGGTTCCCCCGTCCCCGGCCATGGCAACCACCGTGTAGTCGGTGCGTCCCGTTGCCTTGAGCCCGGCGACCAGTCCGGATGCCGATGCCGCGGTGCCGGCGAAGGTGTTGTTGACGGCGTTGATGGCGACAGGGGTCTTGGGGTAGATGCCGTGGAGGATCGTCAGGCAGCAGGCGGGATGGGTCATTATCATCTTGGGGCCGAGAGCCTTGAGCATATGGCGATAGGCGATCGGCAGGCCGCAGCCGGCGCAGGTGCGGGTGCCCGGCAGAATATACTCGACTTCCGGGAGTTCCATCGTTGTCACTGACATGATATGCGTCGTTTCCTTTCCGTTGTGCTTGGTTCAGACACCGTACCCCAGCCAACGCGGTTTTTCCTGGGGAATGTTTCCGGCGGCGCCGTTGATGATTTCCTGAGCGACCTCGAGGAGATCCGTGGGTTTCACGTCCTTTCCGCCCAGGCCGGTAATGTAGTTGTAGATTACCGGACGATGCCCGTTTCGACTGAAAAGAGCCGCTTTGAGCTCCGTCGCCAGGGCGCCTTCATACCCATAGCTGATGGCCTTTTCGACCACCGCAACGGACTTGGCCCTGCACGTCGCCTCGACCAGCGATGCAGCGGGAAAAGGACGGAAGACGCGGATGCCGACGACTCCGGCCTTCACACCCCGCTCACGCAGAATGTCCACCGTGTCGCTCGCCTCGCTGGCGAGGGAACCCATCGTGAGAAAGATGAATTCGGCATCCTCGGTCCGGTAGCGATGGAGATTGTCCTCGTAGGAGCGGCCGAATCGCTCGGCGAAAGATCGACCGGCTTCGGCGATAACGGGAAGCGCCGATTCCATCGTTTCCTGCAAACGGAATCGGAATCCCATGTAGCTTGGGCACAGTTCCCCGTCGGGTCCCCTGAGCGGGTCGGTCATCACCACCGGGTTGATATTCACCGGATTTCCCGAGTCGATGGAGTGCAGGGGCTCATAGGGAGGAAGGTACTTGTCGACATCGCTCTGGGCCGGGATGGAGACGGGCATCATCGTGTGCGAGAGCCTGAAGCCGTCAAAGCAGACCATCGTGGGTACCATGAGCTGCTCTGCGACCTTGTAGGCAAGAATGACCTGGTCCAGGACTTCCTGATTGTTCATGCAGTAAAATTGCATCCAGCCGGTATCGCGCTGGGCGATGGTGTCCTGCATGTCGTTGAGGATCGTCCACGGCGCACCGAGGCCGCGGTTGGTGACCGGCATGACCACGGGAACACGGGCGCCCGCGGCCCAGTGGAGCTGTTCGTGCATGTAGGCCAGCCCATTGGCCGCGGTGGCGGTAAAGACCCTGGCCCCGACCAGCGAAGCCGAAATGCACACTCCCATGGCCGAATGCTCGCTTTCGACCCGGACGAATTCCGCTTGCAGCTCACCCTTTTCCACATACTCGGAAAGCACTTCGGGGATTTTCGATTGAGGCGTGATCGGATAAGCCGCTATGACCTGCACTCGGCATAGCTTGGCCGCCAGTGCCGCGGCCTGAGTTCCGGTTAAAATGAGTGTCTGTCCCACTGTGACGATTTCCTTTCTCGAATGCTCCACGCGTCGGACTGTGTATGAACTCCACCCCGAGGGGGCGCTCTCGCGCGAATTCCCACGTTTTACACATTGTTACGATGAAAAAAAGGAGCCCGTCGCGGCCCCCTAATCCCATAACGGGGGATAATGAAGAAGTCAAACAAAAAGAAAACCCCGAGGGGGTGGGATTTCGAGATTGCTGTGGGAAACGAAGGTTTGGATTGCTCCGCGGCTGAGGCGGGCGTCGCGGGTGGCGACAGTCGATTCCGAGCGGGAGGAGAGCAGGAAGGCAGGGAGTCCGGAGGAGCTGGCCGGGGGGAAACGCGTCCGTCCCAGGGGCGCGAAACGTCCCCTTGCCGGGCAGAGCAACCTCCACACGGGAAAGAAACCGGGCGCAGGCCGCTCTCCGGGCAACCTGGGCTTATTTCTTCTTGTTGCTGCGCTTGGAAGCTTTGAGAGGGTTGATCTTTTGCTGCAGACCCTGCTGCTCGGCCTTCGCATGGGTTGCGAAGTTGCAGGTGCTCGACCTCCACTTGACGGCGGGGTTGGGGTAACTGGTGCAATAGATCCCATTGGACCATTCCGACGTACGCTGGCAGCCCTCGCACTGTTCGACGACCGGGTGGCAGAAGCCTCCATTGTAGCCGCATCCCGATTTGGTCATGAAGGCACACTCCGCTCCGGTCTTTACAGTCTCACAAATCATGACAAGCACCTCCGATTCTGATATTGTTTTGAGTCAATTCGAGTCCAAACCGCAGCGAATAATATCCAGGTTTTTCGCGGTGTCAAGAGGATTCGACCCGGTTTCTCGCAATGGGGATTCATTTTTTGCGTGAACCTTTGCGTCGAAGCCGAGAAACTCCTTTTCCCTTGTGAACGGGTACAGTATAAACTCAAGTGACGATTTTTCCCCTTAGCCGTTCGGACATGCGGGCTGCTGAAGAGCGACCGGCCGGGACGGTACCACCGGGAGAAACTACCTCTCAGACCAAAAAACGAGTTGGCTAAAAGAGTTGCGCTGATTTGAGGCGAGCAATTTAAGTCTAAGGCGAAAGTCTCCGTTATAGAGACTAGTTGCTTGTTAATTTGAGGATTGTTGGCTGGAAAGGTGAGATTTGTGGCCAAGAAAATCGGGGAACTGCTTCTTCAGGAAGGATTGATCAGCAAGGAACAGCTTGACCGGGCTCTGAACGAGCAACACCAAACCGGGGAACGAATCGGAGGGGTCCTACTCAAACTGGGATTCGTCAGTGAAGAAATGCTCACGGAGTTCATTGCCAAGCAGTACAGCGCTCCTCAGGTGAACATCGCTAAACTGACCGTCCCTAAAGATGTACTCGGTTTGATTCCCCTCGATATCGCCGCCAAGTACCAGGCCGTTCCCTTCGGTGTGATGGGAACTACCGTGAACGTTGCCATGGCGGATCCGGGCAATCTGTTCGTGATCGATGACATGCGCTTCCTGACGAGGAAGAACATCCAGGTTCACGTGGCTTCCGAACCGGCGATCAAGAAACTGCTCAGCCAGTTCTACGCGCCGGATGACAATTTCGACGACGTCCTTGGCATGCTCAAGGAAGACGTCGATGTCGACGTCATAGAAACCGCGGAGGAGATGGATCTCTCTTTCCTGGAAGACGCCGCGGAACAGGCGCCCGTGGTCAAACTGGTGAATCTCATCATGATGGATGCAATCCGGAAACAGGCGTCGGACATCCATCTCGAGCCATATGAAAAGCTGATGCGGGTACGGTTTCGAATCGACGGCGTGCTCTACGAAATCATGCGACCGCCGCTGCAACTGAAAAACGCGCTGATCTCGCGCATCAAGATCATGGCTCGTTTGGACATCGCAGAGCGGCGGCTGCCCCAGGACGGCCGCATCAAGCTCAAGGCCAAGGGGCGCGAGATGGATTTTCGCGTTTCCGTCCTGCCGACGCTGTTCGGCGAAAAGGTGGTTCTGCGTCTGCTGGATAAGTCCGGTCTGCAACTGGACATGACCAAGCTGGGGTTTGAGGAGCTCCAGTACAAACATTTTCGAGAGGCCATCTACCAGCCTTTTGGAATGGTGCTGGTGACCGGCCCCACAGGGAGCGGGAAGACCACGACGCTCTACAGCGCCCTCTCGGAGCTCAACAAGCTGAGCCACAACATCTCCACCGCGGAGGACCCCGTCGAATACAACATGGTCGGCATCAACCAGGTGCAGATCCACGATGCCATCGGGCTCAACTTCGCGAACGCGCTGCGATCATTCCTGCGTCAGGACCCCGACATCATCATGGTCGGTGAGGTGCGGGATTTCGAAACGGCGGAAATCGCCGTGAAAGCGGCGCTCACGGGACACCTGGTTTTGAGCACCCTGCACACCAATGACGCTCCGAGCACCATCAACCGGCTGCTCAACATGGGCGTGGAATCCTTCCTGGTTTCATCCGCCGTCAACCTGGTCATCGCGCAGAGACTGGTGCGGCGGGTGTGTCTGGAATGTCGGGAAGTGGAGGATGTGACTCATGAAACCCTTCTCGACCTGGGGTTGAGAGAGGATGAGCTGGGGACTTTCGAATGTTTCCGGGGGCGGGGGTGCGCGGTGTGCAATGACACGGGATATCGAGGGCGAGTGGCATTGTACGAAGTGATGCCCATGCATGAACAGATCCGCGAACTGGTGCTCATGGGGGCTTCCGCCGCGGAGATCAAGAAAGAGTCCATTCGCCTGGGGATGATCACTCTGAGGCGGAGCGGCATCAACAAGCTTAAGGCTGGGATTACCTCCGTGGAGGAAGTCATAAGGTCTTCCGCCAAGGACTAACGCGGAGAGATGTCCTGATGACGGTCATCCTTCAGCGGTGAAACCCAATTAGGTTAGGAGCGAGAAATGCCCATTTATCTCTGGTCGGGGACCGATCGTGCGGGGAAGAAGCAGAAAGGGGAAATCGAGGCGGACAACCTGGCTCTTGCCCGCCAGATGATCTCGCGCAAGAACATCACCATCAAGAATATGCGGCTGAAACCCAAGGACATCAGCGAGTATATTCCGGCGCTGCAGGGCGGGGTCAAGGAAAAGGAACTGGTCATCTTCGTGCGCCAGTTTTCAACCATGATCGATGCGGGCCTGCCCCTCGTGCAATGCCTGGAAATCCTCCAGGAGCAGCAGGAGAACTCCACCTTCAAGAGGATCATCAAGAAGGTGAAGAAGGATGTGGAAGAAGGGGCGACGCTCTCCGATGCAATTCGCAAGCACCCGAAAGTGTTTGACAATCTTTTTGTGAACCTGGTCGCCGCCGGGGAAGTGGGCGGCATCCTGGACGTCATTCTGAACCGCCTGGCCGCCTATATCGAAAAGGTGGCCAAGCTCAAGAGGAGAGTCAAGGGCGCCATGACCTATCCGGCGATCGTGGTCACCATCGCCCTGCTCGTCGTGGCGGTCATCCTCATATACGTCATTCCCGTGTTTGCGGGGCTCTTCAGAGAGGCGGGGGCAAAGCTCCCGGCAATGACCCTTGCGGTCATGAATTTGAGCGACTTCGCGCAGAACTACTTCCACTGGATCATACTGGGACTCGTTTTGGCCTATCTCGGTTTCAGACAATTCAGGAAAAACGATAAGGGGCGGGAACTCACCGATCGGCTGGCCTTGAGGATCCCGGTGTTCGGGGGGCTCTTGAGGAAAGTCGCCGTCGCCCGTTTCACCCGGACCCTGGGAACCATGCTGGCCAGTGGAGTGCCTATTCTCGACGGCCTCGACATCGTCGCGGCCACTTCCGGCAATATGGTCATCGAAAAGGCGATCCGCGTGGCCCGGAACGCGATTTCCGAAGGGCGGCCCATCGCGGAGCCGCTCAGTGAAACCAAGGTCTTTCCGATGATGGTGACCCAGATGATCGCGGTGGGCGAAGCAACGGGCGCCCTGGACACGATGCTCGGGAAGATCGCCGACTTTTACGACGATGAAGTCGATACCGCCGTCGATGCGCTGACGTCTTTGCTCGAACCCATGTTGATCGTCTTTCTCGGCGTGACCATCGGCGGATTGCTGGTCGCCATGTATCTCCCCATCTTCCAGATCGCGGACGTGGTGGGCAGAGGAGCGTAATGTGCAGGTCGACTACGACCTGGAGGTAAATACAATCAACGGTGAGTTGGCGTTGCGCAGGAAGATACAGGGGCTGCTCCTCTTTCGGTTGCTGCTTGCTGTATTCTTCCTGCTGCTCACCATCATCGTGCAGAGCCGGCGCGATCAGGACCTCCTCTCCGCCCATCTTCAGCCCATCTACTTCTTTTCCTGCATCCTTTTCGTTTTCACCATCGTGGGGGCGCTCAGCCTAGGACGTATCCGGAACCTGAAGCGATTTGCCTACGTCCAGTTGTTTTTCGACGTGGGAGCGGTGACCGTGCTGATTTACCTGTCGGGCGGCGTGGAAAGCCTGTTCTCATTTCTCTACATGCCCGTCATCATTTGCGCCGCCGTGCTCCTCTACCGCCGCGGGAGTCTGCTCACCGCGGCCTTCAGCAGCGTCTGTTACGGAACCTTGCTGGATCTTCAGTATTTCGGGTGGCTGCTTCCCCTACACGTGGTCAACCAAACCGCTCAAGCGCGGGACAGCGGCTCCTATTTCCACAGCATCCTCATGAACATCGCCGTTTTTTACCTGGTTGCGTTCATGAGCGGTTATCTGGCGGAGGAACTGCAAAAATCCAGTCTGAAGATCGTCGAACAGAGCAAGGACCTTCGGCGCCTGGAGGTTCTGCATCGGAACATCGTCCACAGCATCACCAGCGGTCTCATAACCATCGGGCCGAGCGGAGAAATCCTCTTCTGCAACAACTTCGCACAGGACATCCTCGGGTTGCGCTCCGAGCCGGTCACGGGTCGCCGGTTTTCGTCCATTTTCCCCGGCCTCGATCCCTTGACGTGGCCTCGAGTGGTCGGCCCGGGACCAGGACATAAAAAAGGGCCTCCGGAACGCCCTGAAATCGTTTATCGAAACCCTCTCGGCGAGGAGCTTCACCTGGGGTATGCCGTCTCCGTTCTCCAGAATGAGACCGGCAAATGGGCCGGATGGATCTTCATCTTTCAGGACCTGACCCAGTTCAAGGCCATGGAGGAGCACCTCAAGCGCCTGGAACGGCTTGTGTTTGCGGGGCGGATTGCGGCGGAGATTTCACACGAGATCAAGAACCCCCTCGCGGCGATGAGCGGCGCGGTGCAGATGCTCGAGGATGAGTCGATCCCCGACGGCAGCCGGGCGCGGTTGATGAGTATCATTCATCGCGAGATCGATCGAATGAACAGCCTCGTGAAGGACTTTCTGTGGCTTGCAAAGAGCACTCACGGTCCGGAGAATGTCGAAAACGTGCCGGTGTGCGATCTCATCCAGGAAATCCTCGATCTTCTGAGCGCGCGGAACCGGGTCGCGTCCGAACACGTCATCAAGACCGCATTCGCGGCCTCTCCCATTTCGCGCATCGACCCCCACCATTTCAGGCAGATCGTGTGGAATCTGCTCGTGAACGCGCTGGACGCCATGCCCGGAGGCGGCCATCTGACGATTGCCGTTGGATTGCACCCCTCAGGCGACGGCTCCGGCCGGGAAACCCGGATCGATATCAGCGATTCCGGGTCCGGGATTCCGCGGGACGCGCGGACGCGCATCTTCGAACCGTTCTTCACCACGAAGAGCCAGGGAACCGGCCTGGGGCTCAGCATCGTCTATCACCTTGTTGAAAAGGCGAACGGCCGCATCGAAGTCACCCATCACGAAGAACCGTGCGGTACCACCTTCTCGCTTTTTTTCCCCCTTGCATCCTGATTGCCTCTTGCCAACTCAAACGGAAGTGATTATAAGCACTCACTGACGGTGAGTGCTAATAAACCAAGGTGCCCATTCTTCCGGGATACCGCTCATGTAGCCTAAACTCAAAGACCATGTTTCAGAAAGGAGTTGTGCAATGAACCTGAGACCGCTCAATGATCGTGTGGTGGTAAAACGCACCGAAGAGGAAGAGAAAACGGCCGGAGGCATCATCATTCCCGACACCGCCAAGGAAAAGCCCATCCAGGGCGAAGTGGTTGCCGTCGGCAACGGCAAAGTCATGGAAGACGGCTCCAGACGGCCCCTCGATGTGAAGGCCGGCGACAAGGTCCTGTTCGGCAAGTACGCGGGCACGGACATCAAGGTGGGAGGAGAAGAACTCCTGATCATGCGCGAAGACGATATCCTGGCGATCATTGAAAAATAAGCGACTTTTTGCCTGTTTGAATTCAAGCTTACACGTACGAAAGGGAGGAAACCCTCATGGCGAAACAGCTGATCTACGATGTCAAAGCTCGCGAAGCTTTGCTGAGCGGAGTGAATATTCTGGCGGACGCAGTGAAGGTAACGCTTGGTCCCAAAGGCCGCAACGTGGTGATTGAAAAGGCATTCGGCGGGCCTACCGTGACCAAGGACGGCGTGACCGTTGCCAAGGAAATCGAGCTCGAGGACAAGTTCGAGAACATGGGTGCCCAGATGGTGAAGGAAGTCGCCAGCAAGACCAGCGACGTTGCCGGTGACGGGACCACCACGGCGACCATACTCGCTCAGTCCATCTATTACGAAGGTTCCAAGCTGGTTGCCGCCGGTGCCAATCCCATGGCGCTCAAGCGCGGCATCGAAAAGGCTGTGCAGGTGGTGGTGGACGAACTGAAGAAGATCAGCAAGCCCACCAAGGACCAGAAGGAAATCGCCCAGGTCGGCACCATTTCGGCGAACAACGATCCCACCATCGGCAACATCATCGCCGAAGCCATGAACAAGGTGGGCAAGGAAGGTGTGATCACGGTCGAGGAAGCCAAGGCCATGGAGACAACCCTGGAAGTTGTCGAGGGCATGCAGTTCGATCGCGGCTATATTTCCCCGTATTTCGTGACCGACCCCGAAAAGATGGAAGTCCTTCTGAACGAACCCCTGATTCTCATCAACGAGAAGAAGATCAGCAACATGAAGGACCTGCTGCCGGTCCTGGAGCAGATCGCCAAGATGGGCAGACCGTTGCTGATCATTGCCGAAGACGTCGAAGGCGAAGCGCTGGCCACCCTGGTGGTGAACAAGCTGCGCGGAACGCTGCATGTGTGCGCCGTGAAGGCACCGGGATTCGGCGATCGCCGCAAGGCCATGCTCGACGACATCGCCATTCTGACCGGCGGCCAGGTGATCAGTGAAGAGAAGGGCATCAAGCTCGAGTCCGTCGGGCTGAACGATCTCGGGAAAGCAAAGACCATCCGGATCGACAAGGACAACACCACCATCGTCGACGGCGCGGGCGATCGCAAGGCGCTCGAAGGGCGGGTGCGCCAGATTCGGACCCAGATCGACGAGACCACCAGCGATTACGACCGTGAGAAGCTGCAGGAGCGGCTGGCAAAAATGGTCGGCGGAGTGGCGGTCATCAGTGTCGGCGCGGCCACCGAAACCGAAATGAAAGAGAAGAAGGCGCGCGTCGAGGACGCTTTGAACGCTACCCGGGCCGCAGTGGAGGAAGGCATCGTTCCCGGCGGCGGAGTGGCCTATCTGCGCTGCCTCGGGGCACTGGGAGCGGTGAACCTGGAAGGCGACGAAAAACTGGGGCTCAACATCGTCAAACGCGCACTTGAAGAGCCCGCCCGCCAGATTGCCATGAATGCCGGTGAGGAAGGCTCCGTAATCGTGCAGAGGGTCAAGTCCGAAACGGGCGCTTTCGGTTTCGACGCGGAAACCAGCCAGTTCTGCGACCTCATCGAAGCGGGTGTCATCGATCCGACCAAAGTGACCCGTACCGCTCTGCTCAACGCGGCCAGCGTTTCGGCATTGATGCTGACCACCGAGTGCATGGTTTCGGAAATCCCGAAAGAGGACAAGGGAGCCCCTGCAGGGATGGGCGGAATGCCCCCCGGAGGCGGAATGTACTAAAGGCGGGTGCCGCCGCGGTGTGAGTTGAGCGCGGCGCGTCCCACAGATTGACCAACCCTCCGTTTGCTCTTGCGCGACGGAGGGTTTTTTGTTTTCTTTTCAGACGCTCCGTTTCCGCGGGGCGGTTCTTTCAACCGGGTTGGATGCCGCGCTGAAGCCGTGCCGTTATCTGCTTGACTTGTCACAGTGGTGTGCTAAGAGAATTTGCCCCATGTGAGGAAGGCGCGGCGGGTGGAGAGCCCACGGGTGACAAACCTTGTGGAAAGCGGTAAAATTGCTTTCGGTCCGTAGAGTTATACTTGAATTGCCGAGAACCGGCCGGCTGTTTGGCCGAGTCGTATGTTGATTTTCAGGGGGGAGTCCACCATGGATTACAAAGCGACGTTGAATTTGCCCCAGACAGATTTCCCGATGAAGGCGAACCTGTCCAGGCGCGAGCCCGAGATCCTGGAAAAGTGGGAGGCGATGGGGCTCTACGACATGCTGCGGGAACGGAGTCGGGGGCGCCCGCCGTACATCCTCCATGACGGACCTCCTTATGCCAACGGGCACATCCACCTGGGGACGGCGCTCAACAAAATCCTCAAGGACATGATCGTCAAGTCGCAGCAGATGAGCGGGAAAAACGCCGTCTACGTGCCGGGCTGGGATTGCCATGGCCTGCCCATCGAGCACCAGGTGGACAAGGAACTCGGCAAACGAAAACAGACCATGTCCCAGGTGGAAATTCGCCGGCATTGCCGCAAGTATGCGGAGAAGTTCATCGACATCCAGAGAAATGAATTCCGGCGGCTGGGAGTGCTGGGCGAATGGAATAACCCGTACCTGACCATGTCTTACGACTACGAGGCGAGCATCGCCCGCGAGCTCGGGCGGTTTTTCCAGGAAGGCGGGGTGATCCGGAGCAAGAAACCGATCTACTGGTGCACCAGCTGCAAGACCGCGCTCGCTGAAGCCGAAGTGGAGTACCACGATCACACGTCTCCTTCAATCTATGTGAAATTCCCGATGAGTGCCGGGGGGCGTGCGAAGTTCCCCGAGTTGGCCGGGAAGGATGTTGCGGTGCTCATCTGGACCACCACGCCCTGGACGCTGCCCGCGAACCTGGCAATCGCCGTTCATCCCGATTTCACCTATGTGGCGGCGGACGTGGGCAGGGAGGTCTGGATTCTGGCCAGGGGCCTGCTGGAAAGCTGCATGGAAAGCTTCGGAATCAAGGACTACCGGGTACTGCGAACCTTTGAGGCCGGAGAACTGCGCGGCCTCGCCTGCAGCCATCCTTTCGTGGACAGGGAATCCGTGATCGTGACGGGGACGCACGTGACGCTGGAAGCCGGTACGGGCTGCGTCCACACGGCGCCCGGCCACGGACGCGAGGACTACGACATGGCCCTGGAATACGGGCTCGACGTCTATTCGCCGGTGGACGACAACGGCTGTTTCACCGACGATGTACCGTTGTTCGCGGGCCGGTTCGTTTTCGACGCAAACCGGGCCATCAACGCCAAGCTCGAAGAGACCGGGAAGCTGATCCTGGAAAAGAGCATCACCCACAGCTATCCGCATTGCTGGCGCTGCAAGAACCCGGTGATTTTCCGTGCGACCGAGCAGTGGTTCATTTCCATGGAGAAGAACGATCTGCGCGGCAGAGCGCTCCAATGGATCGACCGCGTGGACTGGATTCCCGGATGGGGACGGGACCGGATCCACAACATGATCGCCAACCGGCCCGACTGGTGCATCTCCCGGCAGCGTTCCTGGGGAGTTCCCATCTGTGTTTTCACGTGCAGAAAGTGTGGAACCGTGCTGGCTTCGAAGGAGCTCTTCGAAAAAACCGCGGCGCTTTTTGAACGGAACGGGGCGGACTGCTGGTTTGAAATGACCTCGGAAGAGCTGCTTCCGCCGGGGGCGACGTGTGCGGGCTGTGGCGGGCAGGATTTCGAGAAGGAGGAGGACATCCTGGATGTCTGGTTCGATTCCGGCGTTTCGCACGCGGCTGTCCTCGAGGCCCGTCCCGATCTGCGCTCTCCCGCGGATCTTTACCTGGAGGGCAGCGATCAGCACAGGGGCTGGTTTCATTCCTCCCTGCTGACGGCCGTCGGCACCCGGAATGCGGCCCCATACAAGAGCGTGCTAACGCACGGTTTCGTGGTTGACGGACAGGGCTACAAGATGTCCAAGTCCCTGGGAAACGTCATTGCGCCCGAGGAGATCATCCGGCAATACGGCGCGGAGGTGTTGCGGCTCTGGGTGTCCGCCGAGGATTACCGGGACGACGTCAGGATTTCTCCCGATATCTTGAAACGACTGAGCGAAGCGTATCGCCGGATCCGGAACACGTGCCGGTTTCTGCTCGGCAACCTGAATGATTTCGACCCGGAAAAGGATTCCGTCCCTTACGACCGGATGGATGAGCTCGACCGGTTTGCGCTCCACCAGTTGCAGGAATTCGTGCGCAGGGTGCGACAGGCGTACGAACGCTTCGAATTCCACCGAGTGTATCATGCGTTCCACAATTATTGCGTGGTGGACCTGAGCGCCTTCTACCTGGATATCCTCAAGGACCGGCTCTACACCTCCGGCGCTGCCGGTCCCGCCCGCCGATCGGCGCAGACGGCCGTTTACCGGATACTGAGCGCTCTGCTCAGGCTGATGGCCCCCATTCTTTCCTTCACTGCCGAGGAAGCCTGGTGGCACCTGCCGCACCAATCGAGCGAAACCGTGCACCTGGAGGAGTTTCCGGCGCCGGACGCGACCTGGGCGGATGAAGCCCTGAACCAGCGGTGGCAGAAAATCCTGACCCTGCGAAGCGATGTGACGAAGGCCCTGGAGGGGGCACGCCAGGCCAAGGCCATCGGGCATCCACTGGATGCGAAGGTGAAACTGGCGCTTCCCCCCGATTGGATTGCCGACTTTGCCGGGCAGGAGGAGATGCTTCGCACGGTCTTCATTGTCTCCGAGGTTGTCCTGGCTTCGGGTGAAGAACTGGCCGGCGCCGTCGAGGGAACGGAGGTCCCGGGGCTGTTGATCCGGGTGGAGCCGGCGTCGGGAGAGAAATGCGAGCGCTGCTGGATGCGCTCGGAGACGGTCGGTCAATTCTCCGATCATCCGGCCTTGTGCGGCCGCTGCCGCAACGTGGTCGCGGCCCACTGAACCGGGGCAAACTCCGGGCGATGGGAGGCTGAATCGACTGATACCGAGCTGCGTTCAGGATGACACAACACCTGCCCGGTGAGAGGTTGACGCGGGCGGGGATAAACGCCGCAGGGGAAAACCCGCGGCGGACCTTGTGTCACAGCGGGTTCACGCACGGGAAAGGACAAAGTGCAGACATGGTATTCCTGGTGGCCGTCGCCGGCACGATCATTCTTCTGGATCAACTGACCAAGCTCCTCATCCTGTACTATGTGCCCGTCAACACGGGACACGTCGTCATCCCCGGTTTTTTCAACCTGATCCACGTCCGGAACACCGGAGGAGCTTTCAGCATGCTGGCGGGAGCCGACGCAACGTGGCGCCTGCCTTTCTTCGTGGCGATGACCCTGATTGTTGTCGGGATCATCGTGTGGGCCTACCGGAAAATCGACAGGCGGGAACTCTGGACCCGCACCGCCTATGCGCTCATCTGCGGAGGCGCTCTGGGAAATCTCTCGGATCGTCTGCGCTTCGGGGAAGTGGTGGACTTCCTGGAATTTCACATCGGGACTTATTCGTGGCCGGCTTTCAATGTCGGGGACAGCGCCATTTCCGCCGGCGCGGTCATGCTCATCATCGCGCTGCTCAGGGGCAAGTAAACGAAAACGGGCGCATGGGAAGCGGCGCCCGTTTTCGCTATCGGTCTCGGGATGGAAGGAAGCGGCGTTACTTTTCGTCCTTTTTCTTCAGTCTCACCACGGTATCTTGAGGGACCATCCGTTTGGTTTCCCTGTCCCAGTTCTCCTGCTGAATGATCAGGCGATCGTTGAATATCTGGCTGATCACGCCGTTCTTGTCCGAAACGGGGGTCCCGATGCTCACGATATAGCCTTTCCCGGCACCGTCTTCGATGACGGCTTTGCGCCCGTATTCTCCCCAGGTGATCGCCCGCAGCCCCTTCTCGACCTCGGCGACGGTCATCTTCTGCAAGGGAGTCAGGGGCTTTTGCAGCTCATGCGAACCGTCGTCGTCGTCGGAACCGGCCCTCAGGCCTCGAGCGACAACGGCCACCGGAGAGATGAACGGTTTGAAGGGATCGATGACCCTGTTGGGGACATAGGTGAATTCATCTTTCATGAGAGCGGCGAGCGTCGCCTGGACGATGGGGGCGTGCTCGGGAGAGGGCGGCTTGGCGACAGGTTCGACGGGCGGAGGGCCGGGCGGTGCAGCCGTAGAAGGCGCCGCCGCAACGTTTGGCGTCGCGGGCTCGCCTGCCGGTGCCGGTGCATTTGGGGCCGCAACTCCGACCGGGGCGGGTGCCGCGGGTGCGGCTGCAGGCGCCGCGGGTTGCTGGGGAGAAGTGCTCGGCTGCGGAGCATTCTGAGCCTGGGCCGGTGCCTGATTCTGCGCCGCGGCGGCAACGACGAATCCGCAGAACGACAAAGCCAGCAGACAGCAGCAGACCTTGACAATTCGCAAAACAAACCGCGTACTTTCTTGCCCTCGAAGGAATCTGTTCATCGAAACACTCCTGCTTATGCAATCGACTCCTGCAATCGGATCAGCCACGCATATTCTTACACGCCACGGAAGTTATCGCAACCAAATTCAATACGTTGAGCTCCAGTGAGGAACGGTCCCTGGGAAACAACGACGATGCAGCTATGATCTGTTCCTGATTTTAATGTTGTGGACCTCCGGCTAATCCGCGCGAACGCCCTGACTGACCTCCCCGGTCATTGCCGCAGTTCCCGGGCCGCTGTCCACACCTTCCTCCAGGGACTCCTTTTTCAAAAGATTGTCCGCAATATCGCGGACAACAAATCTCTTGGAATACCGCGGGTAGAGCGCCAACGACTTGCGCAAAGCCGCGGCGGCCTCCTCCTTCTGCTCGGCTTTGATCAGAAAGAAACCCAAACCGAGCCATGCTTTCCCGTTTTCCGGATCGTGCTTCAGCGCCAGTCTCGCCTCGGCCACCGCGTTTTGCGCGTCGTCCCTCTGGTAATAATACCAGCCTTTCAGCAGGTGCGCGTCGGTCGAATCCGGTTGAAGCTCCAGGGCATAGTCCAGGAAAGCCTCTCCCAATTTCATTATCGTCATGGGCATCTGTTTTTCTTGAATAATAAATGCTATGGCCATGGAAAAATTGAACCTGGAGAACGGGTGACGGACATATTTTGCGGTGAAGCTCCACTTGCCTTTCTGTTCCTCGCTCAATTGTTCATCGGTGCGGATTTCTTCCGACAGCTTGAGGGTTTCGGCATCGCCGGGGTGTTCCTCGAGCGCGACGGCGATGAGTTTTTTGGCGATATCGGCGTCCCCGTAACGATAGAATACTTTCGCCGCCCAGGTTTGCGAGGGCATGTCGAACGGCGCGGTCGCCCAGCCTTCATCCGGGTTGATGCGTTTGGCCTTTGCGTCCTTAAGGATGGAGGTAATAAGGGTCGCAACCCTGACCTTGTCGATTGTCGGGCTGCCAAGCCTTTGAGTCCAGTACAGTGCCGATAGCGCAGATTCAAGCGCGCGGTCCAGTTTTTCTTGTCGGCGGTAAGCTTCGCCAAGGTTCGTGTAGATCGTTGCCATGACGTCTGCTTCAAACTCTCTGGGACGGGATTGAAGCAGTTCCTCGGTGCGTTCTATCGCTTTCTGCAGGTCGCCGGACCTGATAAGTGAAATCAATATGGCATTTGTCGCAACTGCGTAAGATTCGAACCTGGGTCGGGCCAGCGCAATTGATTTCTCGCCTGCCTCGACAGCCTTGTCATATTCTTTGGCGAAGTAGTAGGCGTTGGCCAGGTTGGCAAGTGCGCGCGGGTGGTTCGGCGCTTTCTCGGCAGCATCCTTGTGGAGAGTCATCGTACTCTCCCATGCCTCGTTTCTCTCGAAAGTGGCAAAGGTGAGCAGCGACGACAGGATCATGACAATGCTGCCCATCGCAAGAAGACGGTCGCGGGTCAAGAGCCTGGGCACGACGCGGCGAAAGGCCAGCTCGATTGCGGCGATAATGGAGATGAAGAAACCGACGGAAGGCAGGTAAAGCCTGTGTTCGAATACCAGTTCCAGGGGGACGAAGGTTGACTCCACCGACAGGTTGAGCAGAAACCAAACCATTCCATAACAGACAATCTGGAATCTATGACGCAAGCGAATAGCAAGCCACAGCAGCAGAACGAGAAACAGAATTGCGATCAGCGTGGTCGGGGGTGAGAGAAGGGATGTCGAGACCAAAACGTCGTGTTCCATGGAAAGCCGCGAAGGGGCAGGCCATAACAACAGGGAAATGTACCAGACGACGACGCGCGCCTGGGTCAATAGCCGTTCGGTCATTGTGAAATGTCTGAGGTCGTATTGTGAGATAATATGCAGAAAAACGAAAATGCTGAACGCGCCGCATGCAAGCAGGCAGGCGGACAAAAGGACTTTCGTCTTGATGGCGTACCTTTTGAGTCTCTGGAAGGACTTCGGGAGTAGATCCGGCTGGAAAAACCAGATTTCCGAAATGATCAGCATGATTGGCAGCGTCACGGCGTTTTCCTTCGAGAAAAAGGAGCATACTCCGGCCAGAAATGAGATCAGATAAAACAGGCGTGAGGAGTTCTCTGCGCTCACCGGGGGTTGGCGAAGGATGCGTCCCTTGAGATAGCACGCAACGCTAATGACATAGAAAAGAGCCTGCAAAGATGCCATGCGCTGGACCAGGTAAGTCACCGCACTGGTCTGAACGGGATTGAGCGCCCAAAGACACGCGACAAAAAATGCCATCCAAAAACCGGCCCTCATGTCGTCATCATGTCTGTGCTTGGATAACCTGAAGACCTGGAAGGCAAGAAATGCCACGCTGAGCGTTACCAGGAGGTGAATGGCAAGGTTGGTGGCGTGAAACAGAACCAGGCTGCTGCCCCCCAGTTTGTGGTTCAAGGCGAAAGTCAGAATGGGCACCCAGCGCTTCCAACCGAAAGGCGTGTTCGCAAGCGAAATCAGGCTCTCGGGGGAAAAATCCTTGAGGTAGACGTGGTCCGTGTTGATGAAAGAATGATAATCGTCCATGTAGGGTGGCGACAAGAATGTATTGCAGTACGCGGAGACGATCATCAGCGCCAGTACGAAGAGAGAGCCGCATTCCAACAGTCTTTTTTTCATTGATATCCTTAAGGAAAATTATTCCATATCACTCGTTGTTGCTCAACTGTGATTATTCCATAATATCCCTACTATACATGTATCGGATCAAAGGGGGAAGAAGACAAAAAAAAGCAAGGGAGCGCATGCAGGATGCCTGCACTCCCTTGCCAGTTAAGATGTGCGCCCTGGGGTTTGGGACGCTCCTAAATTTCTATTGCTCGCCCTCGAGTCCGAGCTGAACGGCCAGGGGACCAGCGAGAGCCCAGCCCCTGATCTTGGTCCGGCTGGTATCCATCCTCGGCGTCGCGGAGAGGGTCATCCCCGTCAGTGCCTTCAGTTCCTGGCACAAGGTGGGATCCTTAATCGTGATCAGCAGATATTCGCCCGCCCAACTGGGGGAGAAGCACTTAGTGTCGGCGTCTTGCACAAACTGCCCGAAGGTGGCAGTGCTACCGACGTCAAGCAACGTGTTCTTAAAGCTGAAGTACGTGCCCATGTTGGTCTCGATGGCATGCATGCCGGGGAAAACCTTCGAAACCATGCGGGACTTCTGGATGTATTTCTGATAGTACGGCACCGCCACGGCGGCCAGAATACCGATAATAGCCACGACGATCATCAACTCAACCAGGGTGAAACCCTTACTTTCACGCATCTTGATAAACATTTCCATCTCCTCCTTCGAAAAAATGTGTTTCAGTCCTCAAATTATTCACCAAGTAAGACACTTGAATGAACCCAACCCCCCTTTCACTTTCCACATACGGTATTTCCATTTACAGCACGCTTCGCAAATTTCCTCGCGACCTAAGCATTAAGCAAAAAGGATGCCGAAATCTCGAAAATGAAAAAAGAAAGCGCCAAATTGCCCCGAAATGCGATGGTTGCTCGATGATTTCAAGAAGGCATTCGTCGGCGACTCCATCGACGTTTTGCGCAAGTTCGGCCAAAGTGACGAAAATTGTCAGCGAAAATGACAATACACGGCATGTGTATGCTCGCGTCGGGCATCATGATGGCAAATGGTTTGAATCTGGCGTAGGGAGGAAACACCGTTTCGGACCGGAACCGACAGACCCGGGGGCGGGTTTCACCCCCGCCCGGTATTTGGATGCTCGTGGTTGGGGGATGTGTGGTCCGGCTTCTCCCGCTATGCGAGTGCACAGCCGGAGGAGTGTTACGGGGGGACCTGCTGCGTGCAGGACCGGTGATCACGACGCGGCGCTGACGCCATGCGCGGAACGGCGGAACCGGTTTCGCGCATGGCGATGGATGAGAACGACTGTGAAGACGGCCATTCCGAACTGGAAAGGCCGGAGTGGAAATGCATAGCGTGGAAACGGCGCACCGATCATGTGCACGAGCGTAAAATAGAGAACATAGCAGGAGGCCAGCCTGGTAACGCCCGCTGTAGCGGGCTCGAACACGCGCATCGCCGACGAGTGCCAGGCCAGCAGGCTTCCGAGCAGGCACAGAGCCACCAGAGGCCAGTGCAGGTAATACATGCATGAATGGGTCCATGCGAAGAGTCTCCTGTTCGTGTACGGAGTGCTGGAGATCGGATAGATAAAGGCATCCCCAACTCCCTGGACGGTGTTCCAGGACCAGAATTCGACCGGTTTTCCAACGAGAAACCATTTAAGGTGCGGCGCGGGCTGGTCGATAAACCGAGTCAAGACCTCCTTGAGGACGGAACCGAGGTTCGCCCCTATTTGAGGAGTTCGGGGGTCGAAGCGGTATGGAAAAGCATATGAATTGGGGTCATTGTTGAACATAAAATCCGGGTAGATGCCGTGGTGAAGGAAATCGATCATCAGGTTGTTGTCGCCCGGCTTGTCTTGCACGGACATGTTGCGGGTGAGCCACGGCGAGAGTGCGAGCATGCACCCCAGGAGCAGAAACGCACCGAGTTTGAGTCCTTTTGCGCGTCCGAAATCACGGATGAGGGGAATGAACATGGCTACGGGCAGATACTGAAGAACCGGGCGCACCAGGGAGGCAAGTCCCATCGATAGCCCCGTGAGCCCGGCGCGCAATGGAGAAGGACTTTTCGGGAGCAGGCTCGAAGCCCAGGCGGACAGCACGAGCAGGAAACAGAAGAGACTTTCCGACAGGATATAACTGTTGCCGACGATGAGATGCGGGCTCAGCGCGGTCAGCAGCGTGGCGACCAACGATGCAGGGCGGGGGAGGAATTTGAGGAAGAAGAAGAACGCGATCAGGATGGTCAGCGTGCTCAGAACGGCCTGGGTCAACACAATCTTGCCGAGCATTGCATGGGTGGGCGGACTGTCCACGAACGGCAGGAGAAAAAGGGGGTATCCCGGTGAACGCACTGCGTCCGGGGAAGCGGGGGCCCCGATGTCGGATAGAACCAGGCCTTCGCGGGAATATGTGCCTTTGTGGCGCAGATTGTACGCGTAACAGAAATAGTCCAGGGCATCCGATCGCAAAGGTTTGGTGACCTTGGTTTCCGAAACCGATTCGCACCTCATGTAAAATCCCAGTGCGGTGATCAGAACCAGGGCGATCAAACAGGCCGGACCCAATTTCTTGATCATTTGGTTAATCCTCTTGCGTTTCAGAACGGGGACGGAGATATTGGCGCAACCGGGCATCGGTTGAGCGGGTCTCGGACAACCGAGGCAGACTACAGCAACCATTCAGGGGAAACAAGCATTGGATCAGCCGCCGACGGAGGGTTTCCCCCAAGCTTTGGAGAAGCGCATCATGGGCAATGACAGCGTGTCCCGAGCCTGGACATCCACGCAAGGCTCCACCTCGCTGGGCCGACCGGTCAGGCTTACCCTGGTGATTCCTTGCTACAACGAGGAAAAGACGCTCGAAAAGTGCGTGCAAAGAGTCCTCCGGATCCGGGACGAGGAATTGACCCTGGAAATCATCATCGTGGACGACCATTCTCAGGATGACAGTCCTTCCATCGCTTTGTCACTAGCAAAACGCATACCAGAAATCGCCGTCGTTTGTCATGATCGAAACATGGGGAAGGGAGCGGCACTGCGGACAGGATTTCAAAAAGCGACCGGCGATTATGTCGCCGTTCAGGACGCCGATCTCGAATATGACCCGTGGGACCTGAAGAAGCTGCTGGTTCCCCTGGTAAACGATGAGGCGGACGTCGTTCTGGGGTCGCGCTTCCTGACCGCCGGCCCCCACCGCGTGCTCTACTTCTGGCATTCCCTGGGAAACAAGTTCCTCACCCTGCTTTCCAACATGTTCTCCGACCTGAACCTCACCGACATGGAAACCTGCTACAAGGTATTCAGGAGAGAGTTCATCCAGGACATCACGATCGAGGAAAACCGGTTCGGAGTCGAACCCGAGCTCGTTGCCAAGATGGCTGCGAAACGCGTGCGCATTTTCGAGATGGGCATTTCCTACTACGGCCGCACCTATGAGGAAGGAAAAAAAATAAAGGCAAAAGACGGGCTCCGGGCTTTTTACTGCATCTTTCACTACAATGCCCCCACCGCGCCGATGCCCATTCAATTCCTCATCTACCTGCTGATCGGTGGGCTGTCCGCGCTCTTCAACCTTTTTCTATTCCTCGGAACCCTGGCCTTGGGCTGGACCGCTCCGTTGTCCGCCGCAACCGCATACGTCGCCGCCGCCGGTATGAATTATCTGCTTTGCATCGCGCTTCTTTTCAGGCACAAGGCAAGGTGGAACTCCCTGATGGAGTTGGCGGTCTATTGCCTGATCGTCATCCTGGTCGGCGTGCTGGACGTGGGGCTGACCCACGTGCTGCTGCTGTCGGGTATGGCGCCGTGGTTGGCGAAATCGGCCGCCTCGGTGGCGGGATTGATACTGAACTTCCTGGGCAGGAAATACTTCGTGTTCCCTCAGCCTTCGGCGGGGCCGTGGAAGTCCCGGCCGGGACCCGGTGGGTGAGCGGAGGCCTGCCGACGGATGCCCGTCCCCGGGCGGGCGGATGCCGAGTCACGCCCGATGGCTTGAAACGCGTTCTTGCGCCCCTGGCGAGCAAGCGATGCCAAAGCGATGCTTTCCCGTTTCGTTTCGAAGCTGAAATTCCTGTCGGTTCTCGTCTGTATTGCCTGTTTCTGTTATATCGCATGGCAGTCGCGTTCGCTGATCCTGTCGGTTCTTCGGAACGCTCATCTCGGCTATCTTCTTGCCGCCGTTTGCGTCTGGAGTCTCTCTCACCTGACGGCTCCCCTCGGTGTTTCCATGATCTACCGAAGCCTGGGACGAACGGTCCCCTACCGCTTTGCCCTGGGCACTCATCTCGGTCTCCTGCCCGCCCGCTATCTGCCCGGCGGGATATGGCACACGGTCGGGCGCGGTATCCGGTATCATCGGTACGGCATCGATTCCTCCCTGGTGACGGTGGGCATTTTCCTGGAAACGGCCTTCGACCTGGGAATGGCGTTTATTCTGGGAGGAGGGTGTATCTGGGCCCTTCGCGGCACCGGCGGGTGGCTGGGGCTTTCCGCCGCGGTTCTGCTGTGGATGAGCCTGGCCGGTCTGGCCGTTACTCCGATGCTGATCCCGCTGGCTGTAGGACAGGCCCGATACAAGGTGTCCTTGCCTCGGTATCTCGAGGCGCTTGGAGCCTATGCAATGTTCTCGTGCATAGGCCCGGCCGCCTTTATCCTCTACCTGCTCTCGTTGCGGGTCATTACAGCCGACGTTTCGCTGCTCGAGATCGCGGGCGCCTACCTGTATTCATGGGGACTGGGAGTTCTCGCTTTCTTCGCCCCTCAGGGAATCGGCGTGTTCGAGGTGGTGGCGGGCGCGCTTCTTGCCCCCCCCAGTGCGCTTGGGAGCGTGGCCGTCCTGATCGCGGGGTTCCGGCTGATCCGATTGCTTTCGGATGCGGCGGGCTGGGGGGTATCCTGGTGTTTCAAGCCGCGGGAGGACGGCCAAATCGGGGAAGAGGGCTGACCGAGCCTTGAGAGTTTCTCTATTCGATGCGTGGGACACCGTGCCGGACCAGCATCCGCAGTTTGTGGGGGATGAGCGTAAACGGCGCAAGAAAGTCGCGGACACCCGTTTTCCTGCCGGTCTGTGCTTCCCTGCGGAGTTGGCGAAGCTGATGCCTCCTGCGAAATATCTCCTTCAGGGAATGAAGGTAGATATCTTGAAAAACATGCATATCCCTCTTGATCAGGCCGATCAGCACGCCTTCCACAAGGAGGGCGAGCAGGTGAACGGGCAAAACGAGTTGAAGGAGAGGTGGTGGAAAGGTCAGGATCATGACGAAGCTCTTGTTGCGTTCGCTCAAGGCCCTTCTGCGCAGGGTCGTGCGCAACGCGTTGCCGACTACCTTCCCGCCCCCCAGTGTCTTGCCCACGAGATGATCGAAGCCCGAGCGGGACAGCGCGATCACACGGCAGCCTCTCAGCCTGGCGAGGCAACACAAATACATGTCCTCCGCTAGGCTTCCGAACCATTCGGGGAATCCGCCCAGTTCGTTCCACAGCACCCGCGGAATCCACAAACAGGCGCCGATGACCATTCCCACGTGAAGCCGGGCCGGGTTGAGGTTCGGGATGGGATTGAGGAACGGATCGAAGAGGCTGCCGATGTCGATCATCTGCTTCGTTTGCATGTCGTGCTGCGGCAACCCCATAATCGCCTGGCTCCCCGGGGACTCGGCAGCCGCATGCAACGTCGCCAGCGCATCGGGGTGTAGCGCCGCGTCGTTATTCAGAAGCAAAACATACGGTCCCCTGGCCCGGGCGACCATGCGGTTGTTGCTGACGCAGAAGCCCACGTTCTCGCCGCTTTCGATCAACTCGACCCCGGGGAAATGCTTCCGGATGAAAGCGACGGAGCCGTCCCGGGAAGCATCGTCGTGAACGATGACCTCGACGGGGAAATCGCAAACCTGAGAATAGACGGAGTCCAGGCAGGGGCCGATGACGTCGATCCCGTTGAAGTTGGCGATGCATACCGAACAGACGGGCCTGTCCGGGAGATTCGAATCGCTGTCCGGGTTCTTGACCGATATCATGAACATCCCCACAACAAACCCGCGGAGTCATCCGCGAGTGTATGAACCTCCACGGCCAGACAGGCCGCTCGACAAGCGCGCCTCTACTCGATGCCGAAAATATCGCTCCGTCGCGTTTGTGGATATCACCAAACCTCTGCGCTGTCCACGATGACTTGGCCAAGCCGCGCCCGGATGACCCGCACGCCCGTCACGAGCAAAGCTGAAGCGATGTGGCAGGCGCTTGCACAGTGCGATATAGGCCCAGAGCGGTTTTGGCCATCTCTTGGTCAGGTCGTGCCTCTCACGGGCATTTAAGGGTGATCTCGGGCGGATTGCCCTCCTGTCCTGACATGACCAAGGCTTGAAGAAATCCCGATCGTTCCTGCAACCAAACCTGGCCATGAGCTGACACAAGCTGGTCGCCCGGTCGGTTCCATCAATCGGCCTTCAGCATAATGGCCGACCATTCATGCCAGTCTGTGCTTCGATCAGAGAATATCACGGAAAACTCATCCGGAAGAAGATCGTTGGAAAAATCCAGCTGCACCCACTCTCTGGCAACCGGCGATGTCGTGACGCGGAACAGAGGTGCCTGAACTTCGATGAACTGCCCGCTTCTCAGCAGGCCTGAGCGATAGAGCAACTTATCGCCACGCCTCATTTTCAGGGTGAGTGATCCTGTGCCCGCACCGGAATCCATGAAACTCCCGAGAACGACGATACCGTTCTTGTGAGATTTCTGCGGATCTGCACCCAGCCACTCATTGCCCGGTTGCACCTTGTTGATTGCAACGGTCACATCGTTCTGCTCAAACGGTCGGTCATCTGGGTGTTTCCGGATAACCCGGAACGGGAAGCCCCCAGTCACCGCGGGTTTGAAGAAAGGATCTTTGTCCAGCAGGGAATTGCATTGCTGCTTTGTCAATTTCAAAGCCCATGTTCCTGCAATGTTGCCATCAATATGAACGGGCAGCTCGTACTCCTTGAAATGCGGACATGAGGCCAAATGCGTTGCCCAATTCAAATCGTCGTGCTTCCTGTCAAGGACGGGGATGGCGTTCAGTATAGAGAGACACAGGATGAATAATGCCCCCATCCGGAGCAATCGACTCGTTTCAGTCAGGGCAATCTGCAATAGAAACCAGGAAAGAATGATGAACGGGAAAAAGAAATAGCGTGGCGAGCCGATGGCCTGGTGAAGATGATTGATGCTGAGCCGACTTATCGACATGAGTATGGTTGCACACAAAAGATAGGCCAGTCCCCACTTCGCCGGTGATCGCAGGTCACGAAGAACTGTGACAATCAACAAAGACAGAATAAAAAGTCCAAAATACCATCTAAACATAGGGAAAATATTACCTATTGCATATGATCCAATGAATTTTGTAATGATTAAATAAAATGATGCTATGTTAATTTGTGATACTACATAAATATTGCTATGAATCATTATCCAAATCTGAATCGCAACACAAGATGTGGCAAGCAATGTAAGGGATATTTCCCGTGGATTCTTGCGTAAGAAACATACCCTCACCCACAAAAGTGGCAATGTGGCAATACAGACTGGAGATGAAAGCGATGCCATTATAATAATCACTGCTCTCAATATCCAATCGTTCTGATTGGCGTTCCAAAACACAACGACAAAAAGTAGAATTGATGTCCACCAAAAGCTATAAAGAGGTAGACCGAAGACCTCAGGATTACTTGGCAACAAGAGACAAGCAGCTGCGAGTAATATGCCTCCATGTATGTGAATTGGCGCAGTTGCCACAATGTAGAAAACCACCAACATAACACCACAAGCCAAAAATGTGCTGATCATTGGGTATTGAGTAATGCTGATTGAAACTGACAGCATTGTGATCATTTTGGGTACAACAATCAAATATCCATTTACTGGTTCCAATAGATCAGTGAGGCCATTCTGGAAAAATCCAGGCAAATTGTATGTCCCATCTTCTTGCCAAACTTCAGGATGAAGCAGTCTGGGCCAAGTTCGGATTACCAGTAGGAGTAAACCAATTGGTAATGTTACCCATGTTCGCTTCCAACAGGAGTATGAAGAGGAAAATGATCCTGACCACATATTCTGCCTCGCAGAAAACAAGTTCAATATGTTGAGTTCTGTATTCTTATTATAACACCTTAAATAATGCCTCAGTTTGACCACCATGGAATCCCGAAGAGGATCTCACGGACCAATTGCGTCTGAAAAAGGTTTAGGGCACACGCAGACTCTTGGGACCATTGGATGACCTTCTGACAAGTGTGAAAAAGCGTATGGATATCTCCTCCGGCTGTTCCTGGACTTCTTCTTGATACTTCGGTCAACGGTTGTTTTATCATTCCTTAGCAGTAAAGTGCGACCCTGGGGCATAAGACACGATAAGGGTGGGCCATTGGAAGGTCTGACATACTGGAGTGAACGTATCGTTTTCCATCGAGGAAAACCCCGCTGGGCCGACTCTCGTTGGCCGCCAAATGACCGAATCGATGGACGACGTGCCCCTTTCTTTCCAAAGAGCTGAACCTTGGATCATGTGAGGGGGTGACAGGCAGGCAAGGCATGCAAGACATCTAAACAGAAGGCTGGACGCCATCGGCAGCCGTCAACGGCATGTCTTGTTCTCTGCCATGGGAATTCCCCAGTTTTTTCCTCAGCCTGATGTCTATTCAGTCTGAGCATACCAAAACCACCGATAGAACCTCCGGCGCAACGGTTGAAAGCAGACGACAGTCCACAAGAGCGGAAGGCTTTGGGATCGTTGTTAAATCCGGGCGCTGGTTGTTCCCGATGCCCAAATCATTCACTTGCTGGCTTCATGACGCGGAAGCCGTGTCAAAAGTGACCATGGCAGGTTTGCAGTCGATGGAATCCAGCCGGTCGCCACTGGGATGAATGCCCTAATTCTGATCTCACCAACCCAGCCATGTTCTCCCTCTACTCGCTCTGACTTATTTATAGCGTAAAATTGATGGGTTACAGCTCATGCAAGGTGATTTTGCCGTCTAACGACGCATCACTCGGGCCCAAAAGTGTCATACCGGAAATGAATTCGGCCGATATCTAATAGACCTTAAGAGTATTCGTGACGGGGATGTGGGATGGCCAAGCCCGGTTCCTTCGTACCCGACAGGGGGGAGGGACTCTTGCAGATTGCCAAAGCGTCCCACATTATGCCCGAGGGGTTGTAAAGCGTGCGAGAGGGGCGAAAAGCACTTGACTCCTGTTGTGCTTTTCTCCAAAAGGAATCGAATGCCCCCTGTCCGAAAAGGCTGCAATTGCTGTAGCTCAAAGATCTAAACCGGGGCAACGGTGAGGACTCCAAGGGAGAAGGGACTGTGTGCTCCATGACACCCCATGGAAACGCCGCTGGTGATGGAAAGAATGGGATGCAAACTTGGGAGGAGTTCTGATTGGGCCAATCCCGATCCAGGCTCTTAGGGGCAGGATGTGACGCCTGGAATCTGCATTCTCGGCAGAGCTGAATGATTTGATCTCCTCATCGGAGGGCGTCGAGGGCGTGAGTCGATGTCAAAGGTACGTGAATTCATAAAACTGGCGAGAATATACCAATATACCAAGAACGTGCCGGTCTTTCTTCCCGCGGTCTTCAGTTACAAACTCAACGACTGGACCGCCCTGGCGACCGCGGCAGGCGCATTCCTGGCGTTTTGCGGAATGGCGAGCAGTGTTTATGTGCTCAACGACATACTGGACATCGACGAGGATCGCCATCATCCCGCAAAGCGGCATCGGCCGCTGGCGTCAGGCAAAATTACAGTCAGAGAGGCGAGCTGCTTTGGAATTGCCCTGGGATTTTTGTCCATCGTTTTCAGCGTGTTGCTTCTTCCATATTCTTCTCTAACCCGCATTATTCACGAGGCTTGGCGAGAAAGCCGTTGAATGTGACCATCATGAGTGACGGAGACGGATTTTTCGGTGGTCCGTGCTGTTGAGAGGCACTGGAATCGGTCCCGAATCCTGTGTTTCGGTTTTCGCCTCATATTTTTGTGCCCGACAGCCCGATATTGGGCGCACCTGTAGTGTTGACATCGGTTTTCATGGTGATCAGGCTTCGGTACGGGAGGCCGTGCCTTCAGCATCGGAGCGGCATTTGCCGAATATTTTGCAGTGCGGTGGCAAAGAGGCGTTGATAGGGATAGGCGCGCGGCATGGTAAAGAGGATGCGCCGCACGCTCTGGACCACCCGTGCGCCGACTTTGAGCAGTTTGAGCTTGAGGGTGTCGACTGTGGCGGCAGCCAGTTCCGTTCCGGCAAGGCTCCGGCGCAGGTGCCAAAACAGAACGAAGGCGAAGGTGTGCAGCAGCAGCCGAAACTGGTTGGCCTGGAACCGGGTGCAGCTCAGCCGATCGGCTTTGAGATGAACCTTGAGCTCCTTGATCCGGTTCTCGGCATCGCCCCGGCCGGTGTAGATGCCGTCATAAATCCCTGCGGCGGATTCAAGGATGTTGGTCACCACAAAGCGGGTGTTGAGGCCCCGGGAGAGTCGCTCGACCTTGGCAATAACCCGACGTGATCGTTGCCAGGATCCGGCTCGATGGTAAAAGCTGCCAAAGAGTCTTTGCTTCGCTCCGGTTTTGGCGAACTGCCTCTCGGCTTTGATCACCAGGTTGGCGGCACGTTTGCGAAGACGGTCATTGGTGATCAGGCCGATCGTGTATTTGACCTTCTCGCGCTCAAGGAGCCTGTAGATGGCCGGTACGGCAAAGCCTGCATCGGCGCGCACCAGAATAGTGGCGCCCGGATAGGCATGTTTGAGGCGGCGGATGATGCGCTTCAAGATTGCCGCCGCTCCTTTGGACGCGTGTGCGTTGCCCGCGCGCAGCACCGCGGCTACCGGAAAACCGGTGAGCCCGTCAAAGATCAGCAGCGGATGCAGCATGTACTGATCGTAGTAGCCGTGGAAGAAGGAGAGTTGCTGCAAGCCGTGAACGGGATCATCCGTTGCGTCCATATCGAGCACGATTACCTTGCGCGGAGCCGGGTGTGCGGCCACATAGGCGTCAATCAGGGCGTCGCTCAGGCGGCGAAGCTCACAGTTCCCTACACGGTTTTCGAAACGTGAGAGCGTCGGTTGGGAAGCCAGTGCCGGATCGGTTTCGGGCAACCTGCCAACGGCGGTTTTGAGCCCCGGATCAAAGCGCAGGGATTGATGATCGTTGCCGTCTTCGTAGCCCATCGCAATGGCGAAAAGGCGTTGGCGCAAGAGTTCCTCCTGGCCATGGTGCACTTTGGCCTGATCGCGACGGTCGGAAAGTGCCCGGCTCATGGAGGAAGAAAGATCCGTTGCGCGATCGATTTCCCGCAGCAGCAATGAGCCGCCGTCCGAGGTCATTGGGCCGGCCGAAAACTCGGCCACAACAGAGCGCGAATCAAGGTTTGCAAAAGAGAGTTGTTTATGACAGACTGTATTCAACGGACATTCCTTTTGTTTCGTGTTTTCTCTTGTCAAGTCAACACGTTACAGGATGTCCGTTTCTTTTTCAAGCACTATTTATGAATTTTCCGGGCTAATATGGTTGTTGATTTATATGGTACTTAACATTTTGTATTCTACAAAGTTGAAGGAAATTCCTATTATAGATGTTTTGTGTGTTTCGGCAGGATTCGTATTGCGTATCCTGGTTGGGGCGTATGCCGTATCTGTGCTCCCAAATCATTGGATTATTTTGATGACTTTTCTACTGGCACTCTTTCTTTCATTTGCAAAAAGAAGAGATGATATTGTATTAAGTGGAAATAATAATAATGGATTGATAAGGTGCGTTATTGTTGGTTATAGTCTTGAATTTGTATCAACGATAATGTCAGTTCTTGCATCAGTTGTAATTATTTGTTACATTCTATTTACACTGTCGCCAGAGACTGTTGCCAAGCACGGTACCCATAATTTATATAGTTCTTCTTTCTGGGTAATAATGGGAATTATAAGATACATGCAACTCACTTTCGTTTATCAAAGGAGCGGTTCTCCATCCAGGATACTCATTGAGGATATACCTTTGAAGATTATCACGGTTTTGTGGGTTGTCCACATTATTTTCATACTTTATGTCAAGTAAGGTTCTCGATGCTTTCGAAAGACAAGATCGTCATCACCGGTGGGGCCGGGCTGGTGGGCCAGAACCTGGTCCGCCTGCTGGTGGCCGACGGTTTTGAAAACATTACGGTCGTCGACAAGGATGCGGACAGCCTGGCCGCCATGAAACGGGACTGTCCGGGCGTCACGGTCATCCATGCGGACCTCGCCGAACCGGGTTCCTGGCGGGCGGGATTCGAGGGGGGCAGGGGGGTCGTTCAGCTTCAGGCCCAGGTCACGGCCAAGGAGGGTGAGCGTTTCGAGCGCAACACCGTTCGGTCGACCGCCAACGTCTTGAGCGGCTGCAAGGAACACGGCATCGACTATATTGTCCACGTCAGTTCTTCGGTGGTGAACTCGGTTGCCGACGATGATTACACCCGCAGCAAGAAGACCCAGGAAAGGATGGTCATCGACTCCGGGATCGAGCACTGCATCTTGAGACCGACACTCATGTTCGGCCCGTTCGATCCCAAGCACCTCGGGTGGCTGTCCCGGTTTATGGAGCGCGTCCCGGTGTTTCCTGTCAGCACGAATGCAAAAATTACCCCCTATACGAATTGAAAATTTACCCCCCTGAACTCAAAAGGGGGTAACGATGCGAAGAAAAACGTTACGTTTCCTCTCAAGGAAAGCCTTGGGAGGAAGACACATGGTCAAGCGCGAACTTTGGTATGAGGTCCAGAGCCGGTTCAAGTTGAAGGAATCGAAGAAATCGATTGCCCGATCCCTGGAATTGAGTGTGCAAACGGTCCGAAGCGTTCTCAAGCAGAAGGCGGCTCCGAGCTACCGCCGGGGGCCGGGGAAGCGCACGCTGTTGTCCCCTTTCGAGGACCACATCCACAGGCGACTGGCGGCACTCGGCTACTGCTCCCGGGCGATTTACGAAGAGCTGGTGGAACAGGGGTACACCGGTTGTTACGACACGGTAAGACGCTTTGTTCAGCCTTTGCGCAAGGAAGCGCAGACAAAAGCCACGATGCGTTTTGAAACCCCGCCCGGACGGCAGGCGCAGGTGGACTGGGGGCAATGTTGGACCCTCATTTCGGGTAAGAGAATCAAGGTCCATCTGTTCGTCATGACCCTTGGCTACAGCCGGCGTCTTTTTGCGAAGGCGACCTGGGATGAGAGGCTTGCAACGTTTTTGGCTTGTCACGAGGAAGCGTTCGAGCACTTTGGGGGCGCCGCCCATGAGCTCGTCTACGATAACGCCAAAACGGTCGTGGTCTCGCGCGACGTCGAGGGACGAAACGTGAAGTGGAATGCGACCTTCTGGGACTTCAGCACCTACTACGGTTTCCGGGCCTGGGCCCATCGCCCCTACCGGGCTCAAACCAAGGGCAAGGTGGAATCGGGCGTGCGCTATGTCAAGCGTTTCGTGAGAGGCAAGGCCTTCGAATCCATGGCTCATCTGAACACGCTCCTTGGCCGGTGGCTGGCAACGGTTGCCGATCTGAGGATTCACGGCACAACCCATCAGCGTCCCATCGATCTTTTCGAGCAGGAACGGACTTTGCTCCTGCCCACCGGGGCCAAGCCCCCTTACCAGGTCCGGGAACGTGCCGTGCGCTATGTGGCCCGGGACTGCATGGTAAGCTTTGAAACCAACCGCTATTCGGTGCCGCTGCGGTTTGTGGGAAAACCGGTCGAGGTTCAGTGCGCAAACGATCGCATTCTGATTTTCCACGAGGGGAGTCTCATCGTGAGCCATCCTTGTTGCACGGGCAAACACCAGTCCCTGGTGGACCGGGAGCACTACACCGGGATCTTCTACGGCATCGAGCTTCCCTCGGTGCGCATGCTCGCCTTCGACCACGCTCTTCCCCTTTGCAGCCGGGAGGAGGTGGAAGTTCGAGACCTTGCCTTCTACGAGCGCCTCGCGCAGGAAGGAGGTGCCTCATGAGCAGCACGCAACTCGTTCGCATTCAGGAACGCCTCAAGCATCTCAAACTCTACCGGATCAACGAACAACTCGAGAGTCGGCTGGAAGAAGCTTCCCGGGGCAACGTGAGTTACGGCGACTTTCTCGATCAACTCCTCGACGAGGAGGTTTCGGCCAAGAAGGAGAAGAACATTTCCATGCGGACCTCGATGGCCCGGTTCCCCTTCGTCAAGACCCTGGAGAGCTTCGACTTCGCCTTCCAACCCTCCATCGACAAGAAACGGATCAATGAACTGGCCGCCTGTCGTTTCATTGCCAACGGCGAAAACGTCATCCTGCTGGGACCGCCGGGCGTGGGCAAAACTCACCTGGCCGTGGCCCTCGGGATCAAGGCGGTGACCGAGGGATACCGTACCCATTTCACCCAGGCGATGCCCCTGGTCGCCTCCCTGACCAAGGCCTATGCGGAAAACCGCATCGAGGAGCGGCTCAAATTCTACTGCCAACCCAAACTGCTCATCATCGACGAAATCGGCTATATCCCCATTGACCGGCATGGAGCCCATCTGTTCTTTCAGCTCATTTCTCGGCGCTATGAGCGCGGCGCGCTGATCGTCACCTCCAATCGCAGCTTCGGCCAGTGGAATGAAATCTTCGGCGACACGGTGATCGCCACCGCCATCCTGGACCGCATCCTGCATCATTCCACAACGGTCAACATCAAAGGCAACTCGTACCGGCTCAAAGAAAAGGTCAAAGCCGGACTTCTTCAAAGCCCCGAACTGGAGCAAACGTGACACGGGCTGCGCCGAGCGCCTCGACTCACGCGGAACCTCCGACTCGCTCCGCGGCTGCGCTGCCGTCGTCTTGCGGGATCGAAGCGGCACTCCCGCAGGAGGGCCACTTTCTCGATCCCGGACGCCGCCGCGCCTCCGCTTCCCTCAAGTCGGTTTCCACGCTGCGTCGGCGCTCCGCTCCGCCCTTCATTTCTCAACCAAAATCAAAGGGGCCTGTTCCCAAAGTCAGTCACCAAAACCGAGGGGGGGGTAAAAATTCAATTCGTAAAAAGGGTAAATTTTCAATTCGTATTGACAGTTTCCCATTCCCGGGCATGGCAGGTATGTCCGGCAACCGTTGTATTCGATCGACTTCTGCAGGATCATCGAGTATTGCCTGGTGCATAAGCCTTCAGGGAAGACGTATGACATTGTCGGAGAGGAACAGATTTACTATATCGACATGATCCGATCCATAAAGAAGCACAAGCGACTCAATACGATTATACTGAACATTCCATACGTATTGTTTTCAAAACTTCTAAAGTTGTATTCGCTCATCAGCAGCGATCCTCCATTTACCGCAGATCAGCTTAAGGCACTGACGGCAGGCGATATGTTTCATGGAGTTGACATAAGAAAAGAGTTCGGATTTGATCAAACTAAATTTGATGATGCTATGTATATGACTTTTCAAAAAAATCATCATGATTGTGGTTAGAGATTAGAAATTGAATTAATAATTTTATATATGAATAAAAATATGATAGCATTATATGAACATATTAAATTTTGTGCCTGGTTTTTGACAAATGTAAACTTATTCATGGTTAAATTAGGAATTTAGTTTCATTTATAAGGGTATAATAATGCTGTTTCCCAGAGTGGTTAGCAGGATATGAAACGGATTTCAATAATAGGCGCAGGACCCATGGGACTGGCCTGTGCGTATTATTTGCTCAAGCGAGGGTTCCACGTCGATGTCTACGAGAAGGACGGAGTCGTTGGAGGCATGTCGGCTTCCTTTGACTTCGGAGGGCTCATGCTGGAACGCTATTATCATTTCATCTGCGGGCCCGATGAGGATTACCTCGGTCTTCTCGATGAAATCGGCATGCTCGACCAGGTTCGCTGGGCGGAAACGAGGATGGGCTTCTACTATCACGGGAAGCTTTACGAATGGGGCAATCCGCGCGCTCTGTTCCGGTTCCCGCACCTGGACGTCGGAACCAAGCTTCGCTATGCCCTGCACGCGTTTCATACGAGCAGGATCACGGACTGGAGGAAGCTGGACCGGGAGGAGGCTTCGGGCTGGCTCACGAAATGGATCGGCGGCTCAGGCTATGAAATCCTGTGGGAAAGCCTGTTCAGAAAGAAGTTTCATCGTTTTTCCAAGCCGTTGTCTGCCGCCTGGATCGGTTCGCGGATCCGGAGGGTGGCACGCTCCCGCAAAGGGCTCTTCAGCGAGGAAATGGGCTATATCGAGAAAGGGACCGAGTCTTTCCTTGGCCGCCTCAAAGGGCTCATTGAAGGAATGGGAGGGAACGTTTTTCTCAGCGCCCCGGTGAGCCGGATCCTGCACCGCAACGGAAGGGTGTCCGGTGTCAGCGTGGAAGGGATCGATCGGGACTATGACGTGGTCGTTTCGACCGTTCCGCTCCCGTATGTCCTGAGGATCGCGGACGACCTTCCGGATTCCTATCTTTGCGCCGTGCGTGCCGTCAACAACATAGGAGTGCGATGCGTGGTTCTGAGGCTGAAGCATCCGCTCAGCGACTACTTCTGGATCAACGTCAACGACCCGGGTTTCGGCATACCCGGCCTGATCGAATATTCGAACCTCAATCCGCTTCGCGACGGGATCGTTTATGTTCCCCACTATATGCCGACCGAAAGCGAGGAATGGCGCATGGCGCCTGAGGCCGTCATCGCGCGGGCGTTCGTCTATTGCCGCCGGATCAATCCCGCCCTTGACGACGGATGGCTTGTCGATGCGAGACTGTTCGAATATGAATTCGCTCAGCCCATATGCACGCCGGGTTTTTTTTCGAAACTGCCTCCTGTGTCGGGCATAATCGAAGGATTGTACGTGGCGGACACCACCCACTCATACCCTGAAGACCGGTCGATCAACGAAAGCGTGCGGATTGCCGGCATGCTTGCCCGGATGATAGCGAATGAACGGCGTGGCCTTTAGGCTGAAGAACGAATTTTGTTCGAGACAGTTCGCGGGTTTTCTCGTGGTGGGAGGTTCCGCGGCGATCCTGAATTTTTTCTGCCGGGTGTTCCTGAGCGGGTATTTGTCCTATGCCGCTGCGATCGTGGTTGCGTACCTGATCGCCATGGTGTTCGCGTTCGTGCTGGGAAAATGCTTCGTGTTTCAGTCCCGGAGGAGTTCGCGCACGGCACGGGAATTCATCAATTTCGGCCTGGTGAACGGTCTCGCCGTTCTACAGACGCTGGGAATCAGTCTCCTCCTGGCCTATGTGGTCCTGCCGTATTGCGGGGTTTCGAGCCACGGGGAGGAGATTGCCCATGCCGTCGGGATCATGGTGCCCGCCTTCACCAGTTATGTGGGACACAAGCACTTCACGTTCAAGTGACCGCCGGGAGCGACGATTGCCATGGAAATGACATCCTGGGGCAGATTCCCCCGGATCGATGCCGTAGGGCATACCCCTCGAAACGAAGCCGCGCTCAGAGCCTGCGTCCTGGCGGGAGGGGAAAAGATCGCCCACGGCATGGGCCGCAGCTACGGGGACAGCGCCTTGAACCGCGAGGTCATCCTCACCGGCGGGTTCAGGTATTTCCTGGATTTCGACTCGAAGACGGGAATCATCACCTGTGAAGCCGGAGTGTCCCTGTCCGACATCATCGATGTGATTCTGCCGCGGGGGTGGTTTCTGCCCGTGACGCCGGGCACAAGGTTCGTATCGCTGGGAGGCGCGATCGCCAGTGACGTGCACGGCAAGAATCACCACCTGTCGGGATCCTTTTGCGATCACGTGCTCGGTTTCGACCTGATGATCGCAGACGGTGCCACGGTCCGGTGTTCCAGGAGCGAAAACGAGGACTTGTTTCACGCCACCTGCGGGGGAATGGGGCTCACGGGGGTGATCCTGCGGGGGAGCTTTCGGTTGCAGAAGGTGAAAAGCTGCCTGATCAGGCAGGAAATCTTCAAAGCTGCCAACCTTTCGGAAGTGATCGCTTTATTTGAGGAAAAGAGTGCATGGAGCTACTCCGTGGCATGGATCGACTGTCTCGCGACGGGGACGAAGCTGGGACGGTCGCTCCTGATGGTCGGCGAACACGCCGACAAGGGCACCCTGTTCCGCAGCCCGGCAAAGACTCTCTCGGTTCCCTTCGATTTTCCGCGGTTCTGCCTGAACCGGTACTCCGTTTCGGCGTTCAATCACCTGTATCATCGACGCAAGGGAGCTTCAACGGGGGAACAAACGGTTTCACTGGACCACTTCTTCTTTCCGCTGGATTCCATCCTGCACTGGAACAGGATCTACGGGGCCGGCGGATTCACTCAATATCAGTTCGTGTTGCCGAAAGCCGCCGGCGTAGAGGGGCTGAGGGCCATACTGGCCCGGATCGCCCGATCGGGCCGGGGCTCGTTTCTCGCCGTGTTGAAGCTCTTCGGCAAAGGCAACGACAACCTGCTCTCCTTCCCCATGGAAGGTTTCAGCCTGGCGCTTGACTTCAAGATCGAGCGCGGTCTTTTCCCGCTCCTGGACGAGTTGGACCACATCGTCACGGATCATGGAGGCCGCCTGTACCTGGCCAAGGACACGCGCATGCGAGCCGGCGTTTTTCGTCGGGGATATCCGAAGTGGGAGGTGTTTCGCGGCATTCGGGAAACGCATGGGCTGGTGGACAGGTTCAATTCCCTTCAAGCCAGGCGACTGGAGATCTGAGGATGTTTGTGTTGATTTTGGGTGCCAATTCCGATATCGCCCGCGCGATCGCGGACAAGTTCGCGCGGGAAGAGGGCGCACACCTGTGCCTCGCCTCAAGGGATACCGACGAGCTCGAACGGCTGGCGAAAGACATCGAGGTCCGGCACCGAACCCGGGTGCAGATCGCGCGTTTCGACGCGCTGCAATTCGCCTCGCACCGGCTGTTTTACGAAAGTCTCGATCCGAAACCGGATACGGTGGTCGTCGCTTTCGGCTACCTGGGGAACCAGTCGCGGGCCCAGGCGGAATTCGACGAGGCGAGAAAGATCGTGGAAACCAACTTCCTGGGGTGTGTCTCGATTCTCGAGATCATCGCCGAAGACTTCGAGGCCAGGGGGAGAGGGACCATACTGGCCATCAGCTCGGTGGCCGGGGAACGAGGCCGGCAGAGCAACTACATGTATGGATCGGCAAAATCCGCGCTGACGACGTATCTTTCCGGCCTGCGCAATCGGCTCTACCGGAGAAATGTCCGCGTGATTACGGTCCTCCCGGGGTTTGTGCGCTCAAAAATGACCGACGGGCTGAGGTTCCCGAAAATGCTGTCCGCCGTTCCGGAAGAGACGGCCGATGACGTGTTCCGGGCGTTCAAGAGCGGGGCTGACGAGGTGTACACAAAATGGTTCTGGAAATGGATCATGACGGTCATCAGAATGCTCCCGGAAAGAATCTTCAAAAGGCTGCGGCTCTAACTCCACTTCCAAACAGGATCTGTTATGCCGAATACCGAGCATGGAAAAAGCGAACCATCAGCGGCAAAATATATATACACCCTGCTTGCAATATGTTTTGTGGCCAACTCCGTGTTTATATCAGTTGGATTCAGAAATACAATACTGGATTACCATGGCTTCAGACAAACACAAACAGCCATATCAAGCTATTATACTATCAAAGAAGGTTATAGACTTGCATATGAGACACCGGTTCTTGGAAAACCGTGGAGTATTCCATTCGAATTTCCTCTTTACCAATGGATAGTTGCGTTTCTATCACAGGCATCCAATATCAAATTGGAGCAGTCTGGAAGATTGGTATCAATGATATTTTTCTATCTTAGTCTACTGGCTATATTCCACATTCTAAGATCTCTTTCCATCGAGCGGGAATATTGCTGTATATCAATAGTTATGATGCTATGCTGTCCTGTTTATATATTTTGGTCAAGAACCTTCATGATAGAATCTCTGGCCGTCTTCTTGAGTCTTATATATTTATTATGTTTTATGAAATTCTATAAAAATAGAAAAATTCATCTATTTGTTATAGGGGCGCTGTTTGGGGGGTTGGCCGCTGCAGTTAAAATAACCACCTTGATCGTTGTGACTGTGCCGATAATCGCAATCTTATCAAATGATTGGTTGAGCTTATTGCAGGGTCTCTTACGAAAGAACTCGAATAATCCCTCGCTCAATCGGTTTCAAAACGAGTTCAAATATGCCATGCTTCTTGTTGTTCCATATCTGATGGGATTGATGTGGACAAGGTTTGCAGATTTTCACAAATCATTGAATCCATTGGCAAGAGATTTCATCACCAGCACTCATCTCATCGAATGGAACTTTGGAACATGGTCTCAGAAATTATCCCTGGATTGCTGGGAAAAAATAATGGTCGGAGATGTGATTCATGGAATAGGATATCCGGCAATTCTTATAATACCTCTTTTTGTTTTCATTACAAGTTCTTATTATATTTGCGCTGTAATATTTTCACTAATTGCATATCTATCGGGTCCAATTATTTTTACCAATCTTTATTACACGCATAGATACTATTGTTATGCAAATAGTCTATTTTTGATTTTGGCGATTTCATTAAGTATTATAGCACTAATAAAAACAAATAAAATGAAAAAATTTGCTCTCTATGGATTGATACCTTTTTGTATAATAACCATGATTTATTCTTACTTATCGCACTATTACATGATTCAAAGCCCAACGAACGGAATTTCGAGACCTCCGGTTGAATGCCTCCTGATCAGGGCGGTAACGGCCCCGGACGACGTGGTCTTGATCTACGGAGAAGATTGGAATCCGACGATTCCGTTCTACGCGGAACGGCGCGCCGTCATGAATCGATCCAACCTGCCGCTTTCCGACCCTCGATTCCAGGAATCCATAAGAACGACGGGCAAGGAGAGAATATCCGTGATGGTCAAGGATTCCCGTGACGAAGGGCTGAACGCGTTTTTCTCTTTCCACCCCGATCCGGTGATGACCTGTGTCTATCTTCGGAAAGACCTGTACAAAAGCGTTTTCATGAGGATGTTTCACGTGGATGTGGAGCAGTCGTCATCGGCCCTTCCGGTGAAAATATCCTTCTGGAACAGGCGGTTTCGCCTGTTTTCCGCCACGGGGAGCACAATGGTGGTACCGCTGCCCGCTCCGGTTTCGAAATTGAGGGCCCAGTTCGGGGTCCTTTTCGATCCCAGGGATGCCGAGATTCTCGCGGGCGTGGATTTTGTGATCGCGCATGAAAGTCACGACGGTGTCCGCACCGAACTGTCGAGGACTCACCTCGACCCGGTCCGGTCCGAGGCGGACCGCGAAGTCCGTAACGCGGAGGTGGAATTGGCGAAGCGGGGGGCGGGAAAGATTCTGCTGGAGACCGTTCCCGGGGCGGGAAAGACGTGCAAATGGTCGTTCTGGTCGGATATCGAGCTGAATTGAGGCGGTTCGACGCGCCAGGGGGATGATCGGTTTCACGGGGCCGAGAGCATTCCGGTGGGAGCGGTCGAGCCATGCAGCTCATCCCTGGGGGAGTGTCCTCCGGGCGGAGTCACGGCAGGCAGGTGATCGCCGCTCCATTTTCGGGTGAAAACAGAGCTTTTCATCCCGCTGCGGGCGAGCTTCCCTCCTTTGTCCGACCGTGCTCGGCGCCGGCGCGAGGTCGGTTTGAACGCATTCCTCCTGGCCGGCCGGCAACCGCTCTAGCAGGGAGACCGGCCCGGCCCCTGAATCCGCCCCATCCCGGCACGAGTATCGCCCTGTCAATGGCCCCTGCGTTCAACCCTCCACCCCCGTCACCATCCGGTATGCCGTCTTGTATCGGTCGGCGCAATCCCGCCATGTTCCGATTTCCCGCCTGACCCAGTCATGGGCGCTCGCACCGGCGGCTTCGTTGTGGTCCGGCCGAGCGAGCCATTCGAGGCCGCCGGCGAATTCCTCCCTCGAGCTCGCGAGCCAACCCGTTTCCATGTGCCGGACGACGTTGCGGTGCGCGGGAATGGCGGATGCGAGAATGGGCAGCCTCGCCGCCATGGCTTCGAGAATGACCTGCGGCCTCCCTTCGTCGTGCCGGCTCACGGAAATCAACCCGGCCGCGCGGGGGAACCACTCGCTTTCCAGCGCATCCGGATGGGTCGGGCCGTGGTAGCGCACCCAACCCGGGATGGAAAGGTCCTCCTGCATGGGACCGAGCAGGTGCAGCTCGTCGTCGGTGCCGAAAAGCCCTTCTCCCCACGAGAACAAGGGGCCGATCTTCTTTTCGGTCACCCGTGACACGACCAGCCATTGCCTCGGTGCCCCCGGCGTTCTTATCGGCTTGACCGAAAACCACCTGTCGTCCACCCCGAACGGAATCGCGCGGACCCGTGCCACGTCGCCGAAGCGCTTTTCCAACTCCGGAACCATCCAGTCGGCATTGGGAGCGATGAGGCATTCCCTCTGCCGGAGCACCGTCCTGATCAGGCCGGTGACTCCGGGCACGCGCAACAATCCGAAGTCGGTGCCGAGCACGCTCACGACGGCCGGAATGGAGGTGCCCCAAAATGGCAGGACGTTTTGCAGCCAGTTGACGTGGGCCACGTCCGCCTCGGGTTTCCGCAGGCAGTTCCTCCGCAGGAGCCACAGCAGCTTGAAAACCGCCTCGAAGCCGCGCGGGGTTCGCGAGCGAATCAGGTGGGCGATTCCTCCCCGGGCGAGCAAGTCTTTGAGCCATGCGGCTTCAGCAGCTGTCGGCCGGTAGGCGACGTTGTCGGGGATTTTCCCGGGCGGCGCCCAAAGGGAGAGCTCGACGGCCCGATCTTCGGCCAGGGCGTAAACCATTTCCTTGATGAATCGTCCGCGCCAGTCTTCAGGATCGAAGGGATAGGATGTGCTCACCATCGTAACGCGCATGGATTTCGTCCGTTCGGGGGATTGTGTCGGCGGTGACTGCACGGATCAAAGCCCGGCCTGTTTCCCGGGAAGCTCATCGCCGGCGAGCGGTGATTGACCGGCGCTGTCCGTCGCATCGACGACGGGTGCCGGGTCGACGACAAACTCCATGCGGTCGAATCTGCTCTGAGTGATCTGTTCGGACACCAGGCCGATGAGAAACATCAGGATCGAGGAAGTCATGAACATGGCGGATGTCGGGCCGTACCGCCCGTCGAGGACGACAACCTTGTAGAGACCGTAACCCAGGCCGAGCAGGAAAGTGACAACGCTGGCGGGAAGGAATATTTTCATGGGAGAAAAGAGTGTCGCGATCTTGAAAATGATCAGGAGGAACCGGGAACCGTCCCGCAGGAGCTTGATCTTGCTCTTGCTGTTGGATGCACGCCGATCCGCCTTGATGGGAAGGTAGGTCAGTCCGTACCCGGAGCGGATCGTCGCTAGGGTGATGGTTGTCGGATACGAGAAGGTGTTCGGCAGCAGGGACACGAATTCGCGGGCCACGTGCGCCCTGACGGCTCTGAAGCCGGAGGTGAGGTCTTCGATCCTGCGACCGCAAACATAGGTTGCCAGCCAGTTGTAAATGGTGTTGGCGAGGTCTCTGTGGATGCTCGTTTCCGACGACCTGGTCCGGGCGCCGACGACCATGTGGTAGTCCGCCGTCTTTTCGAGCATCTCCGGAATGTAGTCGGGGGGGTGCTGGCCGTCGGCGTCGAGCATGACCAGGATCCCGCCTCTGCTGCTGCGTATGCCGGTCTTCACCGCCGCGCCGTTGCCCATGTTGTACGGATGCCGGACGATTCTCGCGCCGGCGCGCCGCGCATTGTCCGCGGTGTCGTCGGCTGAGCCGTCGTCGACGACGATCACTTCGTAGGAACGGCCGGCCGAGGTCATCACCGCGTGGACCCGCGAGATGAGATTGCCGATGCCGTCTGCTTCATTGTAGGCCGGAATGACGATGCTGACTTCGGGCGCCGTCGCATCCGTCGTGGTTGTGGAGAATCGCTTCGTGAGCACTGCTTGGACTTTCTTTTCGAGGAGCCGCGAGGCCCCGGGGTCTGCGCATGATCTTCCGCGAGCCGAAAAACCTGTTCATCCGGATGAGGCCCACGTCTCATGCCCCGGGAGGAGGCGTTGCGCCGGGCCAAGGGATGCCCGCCCGCCCGACGCATATCCGCGGGTCATCCGTTCCACCCATTATATTCGACTCTATGAGATGAAAGAATTAATATTAACCGTGACGGGATTGGCTTCCTTCGGGCTCGTGGAATATGGCACGAATCCGGCGAGGGTGTCAATCGCGCGATGGCGCATCGTTGTCCCGGACGCTGAAACTCAGTTGAAATCGGGGGCTTAAAGCGTTACAATTGAAAGGTTTGATTGTCATTAAGGAACATTCGGAGGCGTTTCCCGTGCGGCTTCCGCGATCCGCCTGCCCGGGGATGCTTACCGGTTCTTGCTGTCGAGGAAAGATTCATGGCCATTCTGGACATCTGTACATACCCCGATCCCATCTTACGCCAGAAAGCCGCCTCCGTCGAAAACATCGACGAGGCGCTCATTAAATTAATAGACGACATGACCGAAACCATGTACGAGGCTCCCGGCATCGGACTGGCCGCAAATCAGGTCGGCAGATCGCTCAGCCTCATTGTGGTCGACTTGCAGCGTCAGGACGAAGAGCATGGCCTGATCGTGCTGATAAACCCGCAGATCGTGGCGACTCAAGGAGAAATCACCTGGGAGGAAGGGTGCCTCAGCGTTCCCGAGTACTTTTCCGCGGTAAAACGCCATGCGGAGGTGGTGGTTCGCGGGTATGGCCGGGATGGGAAAGAAATGGAAATTCAGGCAGGCGGCCTCCTTGCCGTGGCATTGCAGCACGAAATCGATCATCTTGAAGGCCGCTTGTTCATCGATCGATTGAATCCCATCACCAGGGACATTTTCAAGAGGAAATGGAAGAAAAAACTGAAAGAGGCTACAGCATAGCGACCGGACTGCCGCCGCTCGTTTTCATGGGGACGCCTGAATTTGCGGTGCCTTCTTTGCGGAAACTGGCGGAAGCGGGTGCGCCCATACTCCTTGTCGTAACTCAGCCGGACCGCCCGAGCGGGCGGGGAAAAAAAGTCACGCTCCCACCCATCAAGCTGTTGGCGCAAGAACTTGGCATTCCCGTATTTCAACCGGATCGAGTGAGGAAGCCGGAGGCGATCGATCGTATCAGATCGGCCGGGGCTGAATGCGCCGTGGTGGTCGCGTTCGGTCAAATACTGCCCCAGGCTCTGCTTGACGTGTTTCCACGGGGCGCGCTGAACGTTCATGCTTCATTGCTGCCGAAGTACCGCGGAGCCGCCCCCATCCATCGCGCCATACTCGAGGGGGATTCCGGGACGGGGATCAGCGTCATGCTCCTCGACGCCGGGATGGATACGGGGCCGGTGCTGACGCGCCGTGGGCTGGAAATCGGGGACCGCGAGACGTTTGGCGAATTGCATGACCGGCTTGCCGCAGCGGGAGCCGAACTGCTGATCGAGACGCTGAAGGGGTGGAAGGCGGGCAGTGTCGCCGCCGAGCCGCAGGATGACGCCCATGCGAGCTATGCCCCGCCTCTGAGAAAGGAGGAGTTCCGGCTTGAATGGACTCAACCGGCCTGGCATATCGTTAGCCGGATTCGAGCCTTCGATCCTCAGCCGGGTGCTTTTTTCATGTGTGGCGGGAAACGGGTCAAATGCTTCGGGGCTTCGCTGCTTTCCCTTCGAACCGCGGGCCAGGGGGGGGAGATCGTGGGGCTGCAAGCCGGCGGACTGGTCGTTCTGGGTGGTGACGGGCGGAGCCTGCTGATAGGCGAACTGCAGATGGAAGGGCAGCGCCGGGTTCCGGCGCCCGAATTCGTTCGAGGTCGTCCTTTGCCGCCCGGCACGAGGCTTGGATAACATTCGCAAAGAAAAGAACCGAATCCATGACGCAGCGCCTAACCTCGTTCAAGATGCCTCCCGGACAGCCGGAGAAAAAGACCATTCTCATCCTGGTCGCTCTAACGGCCGTTTTGCTGACGATCCTCCTGGTTCTGTTCTACATCGTTCCCTACTACGGGTTCAGTCGCATCCATGCAGGTCTGCCCATCGTGATGGGGGTTCTGGTCGCCGCTGTCGGGGGGTTCGTGGTTCTCAGCCTCGTGCTTCTCATGGTGGTATTCATCGTGGGACACGACGTGCCGTTTTCGAAGAAATTGCGCAGTATTGCCGTCAAGGGGCTGCTGCCGACCCTGACCGTCGTGGGCAAGTTGATCGGACTGCGCAAGGAGGAAGTCCAGCACGCTTTTGTGGCCGTGAACAATGAGCTCGTGATGGCTCAATGCAGAAACGGACATCCACCCAGGAACGTTCTGCTGTTGATGCCGCACTGCCTTCAGAACGCCGACTGCCCGGTGAAAATCACCTACCGGGTCGAGAATTGCAAGCGGTGCGGCAAATGCCGGATCAAAGATCTGCTCGATCTTTCGGAAAAATACGGAGTGAGCCTCGCGGTGGCGACGGGAGGGACCATCGCGCGCAGGATCGTGATCGAAAAAAGGCCCGACCTGATCATCGCCGTCGCTTGCGAACGGGATCTAACGAGCGGGATACAGGATACCACGCCTCTGCCGGTCTACGGCATCTTCAACCAGCGTCCTTTCGGTCCGTGCCTGAACACCCAGGTTGCCATGGACCAGGTCGAATCGATCCTCAAGGAGGTGATGGAGATCAACCGGGAAAAATCATGATCAACGCCAGGGTCTTGGCCTTTCAGATTCTCCTGCACATGGACCGCGATGCCTCTCACCCCGATCGTCTCATACGCGGCATGCTCGGCCGGCACGAGCGCCTCGAGGAAAGGGACAGAGCGCTCCTGACCGAGCTCGTGTATGGAGTTCTTCGCTGGCAGGGCCGGCTTGACTGGCACATCGACCAGCTGAGCAGGACCCGCCCGGAAAAAATCGACCCCGCCGTCCGCATTCTTCTGCGACTCGCCCTTTATCAGATACTCATGCTCGACCGCATCCCCGACCATGCCGCCGTCAACGAAGCCGTGAATATGGCGAAAACAACCCAGCCCGCGTATCTCGTAAAGTTCGTCAACGGGGTCCTGCGCGAGGCTCTGCGCCGCCGGAGCCGCTGGATATGGCCGGAAGCGGGCGAAGAACCGGGCAAGTACATCGCCGTGACCACCGCGCATCCGATATGGTACGTGGAGCGGCTCCTGCACGAATTCGGATTCGAGGAGACCCTCGATATCTGCAATGCGAACAACACCGTTGCCCCGATGACGTTGCGCGTCAATGCCCTCAAGACTTCGATCGACACGATCCTCCAATGGTGCGCGGAACATGGGATCGACGCCGAGCCGTCGGGAGTTGTCCCGACGGCGGTGCGCTTGAGCGGTTTGCGACGGGACCTTGCCGAGACGTCCATCTACCGGGACGGTTTGGTGCAGGTGCAGGACGAGGCGTCCCAGATCGTTTCCACGCTTGTGGCTCCCAGGGCAGGGGAGCGGGTGCTGGACCTGTGTGCCGGATTCGGCGGCAAGTCCACTCACCTGGGCATCCTCATGGGTGACCGGGGAGAGGTCGTCGCCGTGGACAATTCCGCCTGGAAACTGGAAGAGCTTCGAAAAAACGCCCGGAGACAGGGCCTGCGCATCATCAAGCCGCGCACGGCGGACCTGTTCGAATTCTCTCCCGGAACGGAGGACCTTTTCGATCGGGTTCTGCTCGATGCGCCGTGTTCGGGGTTCGGGACCCTCCGGCGCAACCCGGACATCAAATGGCGGCGGCACCTCAAGGATCCCCGACGGTTTGGAAGGATTCAGAAGGAAATGCTGGACCATGCCGCACGGTTCGTCAAGCCGGGGGGCGCCCTGGTCTATTCCGCGTGCACGCTGTTTCAAGAAGAAAACGATGCGGTCGCCGAGCACTTTGCGGCTTCTCATCCGGACTGGCAAATCGAGCCCGTCGGTCCCGATTTGCCCGATGCCTGCCGGGGGATGGCGTCCGGCCCCTTCTTCCGCACCTGGCCGCACCGCCACCAGGTGGACGGCTTCTTTGCCGCCCGCTTGAAGCGACCTGCCTGATCAGCGCAGTTTTAACTTCCGCATCGCCACGCCGCTCATTTTCAGCAGAATCAAACCGTGCTTGAACCGCTCGATTTTTATGTCCCCGTACGTTCGACGTCGGTACCTGATGGGAACCTCTACAATCTTGAGGTTCAGCTTGGCCGCTCCGAAGAGCAGGTCGAAGTCCCCGAACGGATCGAAGTCTCCGAAAAAGCTCCTGCCGTTGGCAATCTTCTGGTAATCCTTCTTGAAGAGGACCTTTGTCCCGCAAAGCGTGTCTCTGATGCGCTGGTCGAGCAGCCAGGTGAACGCCAGGCTGAAGAACTTGTTCCCGAGTTTGTTCAGGAAGCGCATGGCCTGCTCCTCCATCGGGTAGATGAGGCGCGTGCCGTTGATGAATTCTCCGACCCCTTCGGTGAGGGCCAGGTAGAATTTCGGCAGGTCCTCGGGCGGGACGGTCAGGTCCGCGTCGAGGATCATGAGGATGTCTCCCGAGGCGGCGGCAAAGCCCTTTCGAACCGCGTCCCCCTTGCCCAGTTTGAGCATCTTGCCCTCGCGCCCCGCATGACCGGTGCCGGGTGGGACCTGGTGCAGAAGCTTGATGTCCTTGATCCCCTTGAATTCCCCTATGGCATCTTCGATGGCGGCCACGGTTCCATCCGTGGACAGCCCATCCACGAAAAGGATTTCCGTATGACTTCCCATCTCGGGAATGCGTTCCACCGCCGGCCGGATGTTCCCTTCCTCATTGCGGCACGGGACGATGACCGAAACGGACGGCCTGCGGTCCGGAGTCCGTTCGGGAACCACCGGCCGGGCAATGAGGTACACGACCAGGGGCAACCTGCACAGCAACGGAATCTTGGCGACGTAACGGTTCAGAAAGGTTGAAAGAAACGGGACCTGTTTGGGCAGGAGAAGCAGCTGCCCCTTCTTGATGACTTCGAAGCCGTTCAAATCCAGGAGATTGTGAATATCGTTCAGCGACAGCCAGTTTTGATAATCCTGGGGTATTTTCATTCCCAGGCGTTCACCCAGTCGCAGCACGGGCTCCCACAAGGGATTGAAGTACGTGATGATGACCCGGCTGCCCGGATGGCATACCGTTCGCATGTTCCTGAAAGCGGCCCACACGTCCGTCAAATCCCCGAGCACATCGGACATGATGATATGGTCGTACGTGTCCCGGTGTTTCAAGTCCTCGATATCATCGACCGAAAAGGCCAGATTCTCGAACCGGTCGGGCGGATACTTCCTCCTGGCGACTTCGATCATCGCGGGAGAAAAGTCGATGCCATGCCCCCACGGAGGATTCAGCCGCGCCAGCAGGTCGCCGGTGCCGCATCCTATTTCGAGGACCGATGCATCGCTCGGGATAAGGAAGGAGAGGAATGATTCCAATTCCTTGTAATAATATTGGTTTTTCTGCTTCCAATGGTCTCGCCGCGCTGCCTGGGAGTCGAAAAGTTCTCGCTTCTGAGCCTTGTCTTTCATGGTTGGTTGCTTTCCTTCGGATGAGCGATCATGGGAGGGGAGGCCCGCAGGAGCCGGGCGGTCAGAACGGCCCGTTCCGAGGGGTCGAGGACGGCCATGGACTTCCGGATGTGCTCCTCGTAGTCGGTCCGCCCCAATGCGCGCCCAAGCTTGGCCGTCGCCACACGCAGATCGACCAGCGCGTTGTTGTCCGGGAGTTGCTCGAGGATGGCTTCCGCAATCCTGAAGGCATCCTCGGCAAGTCGCCCGGACGGGTTCTTCAGCCGGACGCCCTCGTAGCCGATGTATTCGGCGCAGGAGAGGACCGGGCTGTTCCTAAGTCTTTCCAGGGGCAACGGTGTTTTGTCGCCGGGAATGGGAACGATCGGGTATTTCGAAAACGGCGTCAGGAAATACTCGTGAAAGGTGAAGAAGAGGAACACCGGTTCGCCCTCCGAGAGCAAGCGCCGATCATCGACCAGCGGAAGCGCTTCCAGGGGACAGTGCGGGGACTTGCCCAGTTCGAATTCCGGGTACCAGCCGCCGAACCCTACCAGGCCCCCCGTGAAGAACACGGTGCCCGGGTGGCGGACGCCTGCGATGTATTCTCGAATTCCGTTGACGTCGGCTTTCCTCCGCATTGTCTTGAAGGCCCATGTGGAATGAAGGACGAACACAAACATCAGGACCGTGATGGAGGCAAGCAGTACGCGCCGTCCCGGTATCTTGACGGCTTGAAGTCGGGACGCGAGTTCATGCCATGCGCAGGCGGCAAGAAACAGCGTCAGGGGCAAGATGTACATGGGATAGGGAGGTCGGAACGGAGACTCGGTGTTGGCGCCGTAGGCGAAAAGATGCAGGACGGCCGCACACGGGAGCGTGGCGGCCACGATTTTGGGCAGGAAGAATCCGGGCTCGCCTCTTCGTTTGATCGCCAGGACAATCGCCGCCAGGACAAAAGGCAAAAGCAGAAGGCCGATGGGTTCCAATTGCGTCACATAGGCCCTCCACAAGGGAAAGAACGAGAAGTTCAAGAGATGCGTCAGGTAAATGGCCGGATCTGCCTTGGAAAGATGCGGGGCGTATCGCCTGGATGTCTGGACCAGGATGAAAAAAATCGGCAAATACAAGCCGATGGCGATGCAGATCGTTCCCATGGCGGCAAGGCTGCGTTTTCGGCGCTCCGGGGCGAGCCGGCCCGGGCGCACCAGTGAAACGAGAACCGGTGCCCCGAGAACCGAAAACAGCGCCACGATCACCATCAGCGGCGAGAGCCCGCTGGAGTACAGGAACAGGACACAGGCACCCGGCAGCGCGAGCAAATGTCGCGCCCTCAACGAGGAATCCCGCATGAAATTATCCAACTGCCACAGGACCACGAGCAGAAGAAACATCACGATGGAGTAGGGCCGTGCTTCCTGTGAGAAATACAGGTGAAACGGCAGTATGGCCATCAGGAGCCCGGTCAGGAGGCTGACTTGCCAGGAACAGTATCTTGAGAGCAGTATCGCAAGCAGGCCGACCGAACCCACCCCGAACAACGCGGCGGGCAGCCGCGCGGCGAAGACGCTCCGGTCGATGAGAAACACCGCGTGGCCGATCCAGTAGTCGAGAGGCGGTTGAACCTGGGTGGCGGCGTAGGTGATGATATCGCGCAGGCTGAGCGCATAATAGGATATCTGGCGCGCCTCGTCCATGAAGAGACTTTCGGCGTCCAAATCGTGCAGACGGAGAGCCAGGGAGATCGAGGTCAGTGCAATGAGTCCGAACAGAAAAGTCTTCCGCTCATTCGACATGGTTTGCCGTCCCTCTCAGAGTGTCCGTTTGCCGAGGTTTTGCGCGCCGTGATGTCTTCGGCTGTTGGGCAGCGGTATGCACGATGGATAAACGGAAACATTTCCTTCCCGCTTGAAGGAAAAACACGGCACTTGCGCCGGGAGGTCCGTCGGCGCGGGAACCGGGCGGCAGAGGGGAGCGGGCCGTGGCGGGCACTCGATTGAGAGCGTCGGCACGGCGCGGCTGCCGGTCGACCCGATGCGCCGCCGCGCGCGCCCGGGGGGAGGCCGACCCGCCGGAAAGAAGGCGGCACGCCGGGGATTCGAGTGCTCATCCATGCGATCGGCAAGGGCGATGTGTTTCAAGAGACTCTCAAGCCGGCCGGGACAGGTTTTTCCGTGGTGAGAAGGCGCAGCGCATCGCCATCCCTGACGGCCAGGACCATTCCGTGGGACTCGATACCCATCAGCTTGGCAGGTTTCAAATTTGCCACCACGACGACCTGTTTGCCCGTGAGCTCCTCCGGCGAATAGCTCTGGGCGATTCCGGCGACCACCTGCCGCTCTTCACCGATATCCACCAACAACCGCAGCAGCTTCTCGGATTTTGGGACTCGTTCGGCATGCTTCACCACGCCGGTGCGCAAATCCACCTGCTTGAATGCTTCCAGGTCCAGGAGGGGCAAGCTCGGCTGCCGTTTCTCGGGTTGCCGGGGGACGGCGGGTTTTCGTTCCTCCTTGATGTCGATCCGGGGAAACAACGCATCTCCCTTGGAAACCGGGGTCCCCTCGACCAGGGTGCCCCAGCGGCCGTCTTCAGCGAGCCTCAAATCGATGGAACGCTTCACCACGCCCAGCCGCTCGAGCATCTTTTCGGAAGTGGACGGCATGAACGGGGAGATCAGCACCGCCATGGTCTTGTTCAGTTCGAGCAGAATCCGGATCACGGTCTCGAGGCGGCCGTGCCGGCTCGGGTCTTTGGCAAGCCCCCAGGGGCCGACAGTATCGATGTACTTGTTGGCGGCATTCAGGCATTCCCATATGGACATCAGAGCCTTGTGGAAGCAGAATACCGGAAGCTCCTCGCGGAACTCCGCAACGGTCCGTTCGACCCGGGAGATGAGGTCCCGGTCCATATCGTCCGGTTCGGAGCCGAAGGGAGGCACCTTGCCGTCGAAATACTTGAGCGTCATGGCCAGCGTCCGGCTGAAAAGATTGCCCAGGTCGTTGGCCAGGTCGGAATTCAAACGCTGCACCAGGGCGTCCTCGCTGAAGTTGGCGTCGAGGCCGAACACCATTTCGCGAAGCAGGAAGTAACGAAAGGCGTCGAGCCCGTAGAGGGGGATCATATCCAGCGGTCGCACCACCGTCCCCCTGCTCTTGCTCATCTTCCCCTCATTGATCTTCCAGTAGCCGTGGACGTTGAGGTGTCGATAAACCGGGAAGCCCGCCGCCTTGATGATGGTCGGCCAGTAGATGCCGTGAGGTTTGAGGATGTCCTTGGCGATGGTGTGTTGCACCACGGGCCAGAATTCTCCGAAGAGCGGTCCGTCGGGGTATCCGAGAGCGGATACGTAGTTGATCAGTGCGTCGAACCAGACGTAAGTCACGTAACGCTCGTCGAAGGGCAGAGTGATCCCCCAGGCGAGCCGTTCCTTGGGCCTGGAGATGCAAAGATCCTCGAGGGGTTCTCTCAGGAAGGCAAGCACTTCGTTGCGATACCGTTCCGGCCTGATAAAATCCGGGTTCGACTCGATATGCTCGATGAGCCAGTTCTGATACTTGCTCATGCGAAAAAAATAATTCGCTTCCTCCCGCTCGATCGGTTCCTTGTCGTGATCGGGGCATTTGCCGTCCACCAGCTCGCGTTCCGTGTAAAAACGCTCGCAACCCACGCAGTATAGGCCCCGGTACGTGCTGAAGGTGATGTCTCCCGAGTCGTAAACCTGCTGGAGGATGTGCTGAACCACCCGGATGTGTTCCGGGTCCGTGGTGCGGATAAAGTGGTCGTTGCTGATGTTGAGCTTCGACCAGGCTTCCTTGAACATCCCGCTGATGCGGTCGGCATATTCCTTGGGAGCCGTACCGGCATCGGCGGCCGCCTGGACGATCTTGTCGCCGTGCTCATCCGTGCCGGTGAGAAAGAATGTCCCGAATCCCATCAGCTTGTGGAAACGATTCATCACATCCGCCACAATGGTGGTGTAAGCGTGTCCGATATGCGGTTCGGCATTCACATAGTAGATGGGGGTGGTGATGTAGAAACGATTCATGAAGATGCCTTTCTTTCGGTGTCCGGCCCGGTTGCGCTGATCGATTCCCGTCGCCGTCGGCGGCGTACCGGCAAATGCCGCATCGGCATGGCCTTCCCGGGGCACGGAGAGCTCCTGTGCCTGCAGGTGCGGCGAGCTCCGGGTTGCCGCGGATGCCCCAAGGTCAGCCTTTCGGCGGGGGGTCTAGTTGCTTTTCGATCTCGCGCCCGTCCTCCATCAGGACGGTGACCGATCTCTCCATCACATTCTGGCGGATCACCTTCCCGCGTCCTTCCGGGATTTCCACCTTCTTGCCGAGTTTCGGCATGTCTTTTTTGAGTTCCCTGTAGGTATCGTATTCGTATTGCAGGCAGCACATCAATCTTCCGCAGGCACCAGAAATCTTGGTGGGATTCAGGCTGAGGTTCTGCTCCTTCGCCATCTTGATGGAAACCGCGTGGAAATTCTTGAGGAAAGTGGCGCAGCACAACGGGCGGCCGCAATTCCCAAGACCACCGACCATCTTGGCTTGGTTGCGGATGCCGATTTGCCGCAGTTCCACCCTGGTCCTCAATCGCCTGACGAGATCTTTAAGCAGCTCCCTGAAATCAACCCGGCCGTCCGCCGTAAAATAGAAAATGATTTTGCTGCCGTCGAAGAAGTATTCGACGTCAACGAGACTCATGGCGAGTTGGTGTGCCTTTATGCGATCCAGACAGTAGTTCTTGGCGTCCTGTTCGACTTCAAGATTGTTCTGGTGAGTCCGGATTTCCTCTGTCGTTGCAGGGCGGTCGATTTTCTTCACCTCCGAGGGATGAAACCTGGGATCTTTGCCATGCGGGCCTTCCGCGACCTGTCCCAGCCCGATGCCCTGTTCAGTGTGAACCATTACGAAATCGCCCTTTTTCAAAGCATATTCCGAAGGGTCGAAATGATATATCTTGCCTCCTTTACGGAAGCGGATTCCAACAACCTTTTCCATATAAGACATCCTTTATGTTCAGGCAGATGCTTTCCATGACGAGCTGCTTGTTGGCGTTCCCGCGCAAACGACCGATCGACTCTTCGACCCGGTCGTAAAGGGTCAACAGACTGTCGGGAGAAACCTCCCCACCGCAAACGGCGCACGGGTCATCCGGCTCGAAAGCCTGCCTGTAACCGTCGATCACGCGGGAGAGCAGGAGATCCCGCACCCACAATTTAACGCATTCCAGATCCTGCTCCAAGTCTTCCTTCTGTTGGGCCCATCGCCCCGCCATGGCGAGAACGTCGGCCGTGCCGCTCCGCTCGGATTTCCGGAGATTCTCGACAATCTCCTTCCAGTGGGACAGGTGTTCTTCCCGTGCCAGCCACTGTGCCCTGTCGAGACTGCCTCCCGACAGCCGGGTCAGCTCCCGTGCCTGCGCCTCGGGGATCTTCAGGGAAGCGGCCAGCTCCCCTGCGATCACCTCGTCTTCGAGCGGCTGCAGCCGCAAGTGACTGCACCGCGACACGATTGTCGGCAGGAGCATCTGGGGCTCAATGGCCGTAAGGAGAAAAAGGTTTGCGCGCGGCGGCTCCTCGAGCACCTTGAGCAGGGCATTGCCGGACTCGTCATGGAGGTGTTGGGCATTCTCGATGATGACGACTCGAAATCTGCCTTCGAAGGGACGGAAGCGAACGCGCTCCCGCAATTCCCGGATCCGGTCCAGTTTGATGAACGTGCCCTCGCTCCGGATGACAAAAAGGTCCGGATGATGCCCTTCATCGATTTTTCGGCATGAAATGCAGCGATCGCAACTCTCGTCGTCCCGGGGTTCGAGACAGTTGACCAGCTTGGCGAGCTCCCGGGCAACCCGCAGCTTGCCCACGCCCGCCATGCCGCTGAACAGAACCGCATGCGGAAGCGTTCCGGCTCGCGCCATCCGCTTCAGCAGCCGCTTCGTTCGTTCCTGCCCGGGAATATCTTTGAACGACATGATCTTCTTTCGCGATCGGGTGAAGAATGGGTGCCGAGTTTTCCAGTCTCCGCTTACTTCTTCGGTTTTTCCGGGTTCCAGAGATTCAGCTGAACCCCTCGTTCATCTTCAGTCTCTTCCCCTTCGAGGGGCGGGGTTTCCGCCTGCTCTTTGGGCAGGCCACGGTAGAAGAATCGTTCGAACAGCGGTTGGTAGGCGGTCCACACCTCGTTCCCCATTTTGGGCTCCGACAGGATCCGGGTCAGGTTGTTCATCTTCGCGTCCAGATCGTCGGCGTGGTGAAGGACGAAGGCCTCCCTCGTCATGGGGAGCTTCGCGGCACCGAATTCCGCCTCGCCGTGGTGGCTGAGAATCATGTGCTTGATCAGCCAGGCTTTTTCCTCGGGAAAGTCCTTCAAAAGACGAAGTTTCTCATCCACGATCTGGACGCCGAGAACCATGTGGCCCAGCAAACGGCCGGAGTGGGAATAGTCGATGGCGAGGTCGTAAACGTACTCATCGGTCTTCCCGATGTCGTGCAATATGGCGCCGGCCACGAGCAGGTCCCGGTCGAGAAACGGGTACAGCCGGCAGATGCGGAGAACGAGTTCCACGACGGAAAGCGTATGTTCGAGCAACCCCCCGAGATAGGCATGGTGCATCGATTTGGCCGCCGGTGCCGACTTGAACCGGGACAGCAGAACCCGATCCTTGAAGATGGCTTTGAGCAGCTGTTTGCAGGGCCGGTCTTCAACCTCCGATATGCGCCCGCTCAGTTTCTCGAACAGAACATCCCGGTCCGTCGGGCACACCGGGAGGAAATCCGCCGGGTCGACGGCTTCCGGTTTCAGTGGACGAGCTTCCTGGATGTTCAACTGCATTTCGTCCCGATACGTCTCGCTGCGACCGCGCAGGAACACCGCTCCCTTGAGAGGGATGACGGCGGCAAGCTCCGCCGCGTTGTCCCAGACACGGCCGGTGATCTCTCCCGTCCTGTCGACAAGCCGAAGCGTGAGGAACGCCGTTCCGGAGCGGGTGGTCCGCAGCTGCTTCTCGCTCACGACGAAAGCCGCCGCGATATCCTGGTTGGGCTGAATGTCGGCGATAAAGGTCTTCGACACGTCGTCCTGCCTTGTGATCGGTTCAATTCAAGAGGGAACGAGGTGCTTGCCCGCCCCGCGAATCAAAACAATACTTCTATATTATATACGCGAAACATGTCAAATTTCCTTTTCTACTCTCCGATCAGGTTGATCTCAATGGCAAAATGGACACCGGACCGGCGTGACCGGCGCGGGACGTGCCCGTAGCGCAATTCGACGCCGGATTCCACGCGATCGCGCAAGGCGAGGAGGAGCGGGTTCACCGGGGAGATGCGGTTCCCGACCAAGAAATCCTTGCAGGGGAATCCACAAAAGTTTATAGAAACACTCGGATTCCAAATGGAGTCCGTGAGGCAATACACTCTGAACATGACCCTGACGACATGCGCAATGGCGAATGCCACCCCGGGTTCCGGTATACTCGGGAAGGACGATGAGCGTTTTCGTGCCTCGAAGCGAGCCTCGCGCTCACGGCGGTGTCGCAGAAGGGCGAAAGGGCGCTTTCAGGGTTTCCTCTTCGGGCTGTCATGAGAGCCGCTGCGGACCGGTGGATTGTCCTTCGCGGCTTGTCCGAGCGCAGCCCGTTGGTTGCGGTTCTTCTCACGAAACGCCGACACGGCGTCGAGGAGTGTCTGATGCCTTTGAATATCGTGGCATTGATCGCGATTTTGAGTCTTCCGCTCGTACCCACTTTCTGGGCGATTCTGGATATACCCAAACGCCGCTTTGCAAGCCCCCGGAAAAAGGCCGTGTGGTTCGCGATCGTGTCCACTTTCCCTTTCATCGGAGCCATGATCTATATTATCCTGATTCGCCGTCACACCGAACCCATCTCGTAGAAGGAGGCGTTGCCGACTTATGCTCAACCTTTTCAGAGAACACTCAAAGTCCTGGATGATCAAGGCACTTCTCATCCTCGTGGCGATCGTGTTCGTGTGGTGGGGGGGAGCCACCTACCAGTCGAAAAGCGACACCGCGGTCGTGCAGATCGATGACGAGTTCATCAGCGAGCGCGATTACTATAACGTGTACGAAAAGATGGTCACGAGGTACCGCACTCAACTGGGCAAGGCCTGGTCTGAGAAACTGGTCGAGGAGATGAACCTCAAGGGCCAGGTGCTGGACATGCTCATCAATCGCTACCTGGTTTCCAAGGCGGCCCGCGAGCTCGGGCTTTCGGCGAGCACCGAGGAAGTCCGGCGCAGGATCCTCGAATACCCCGTTTTCCTGAATGACGGCCGGTTCGATCAGCTCACCTATGAAAGGGTCCTCCGTCAGGAGCGGTTGACACCTGAAGGTTTTGAGAAGGACATCGCTGAAAGCATCGCCTACGAGCGACTGCTCAACTTCATCAAGAGGCAGGTCGTGGTCACGGATGAGGAAGTGACGGCGGACTATCGAACGAACTACGGCCAGGTGCAGATCGCCTACGCCTTGTTCGATCCGAAGTCCTTCGAGGACAAGGTGACCGTCGATGAGCAGGGCGCGCAGGAGTACTTCCAGAACCACAGGGAACGTTACATGGAACCGGAGAAACGCCGGTTTTCGCTGGTGCTCTACAAACCCGAGGCCTACATGGACCAGGCCGGCGTCACCGGGGACGATATGCGCCGTTACTACGACGACCATATTTCGGAATATCGGCATGAGCAACAGGTGCGGGCGAGGCAAATCCTGTTCAGGCTTAAGGAGGATGCCGCCGAGGAGGAAATCGCCAAGGCCCGCTCCGAAGCTGAAAAGGTGCTTGCAGAGGCCAGGAAAGGAAAGGATTTTGCGGAGCTCGCCAGGAAGTATTCCCAGGACACGGCCACTGCAAAAAACGGGGGCGATTTGGGGGCCTTCACCCGCGGGCAGATGCTTGAGCCGTTCTCCGATGCGGCCTTCGCAATGAAGAAAGGGGAAATAAGCGATTTGGTGGAAACGCCGGACGGCTTTCACATCATCAAGGTCGAAGAGATCATTCCCGAAAAGACGACATCGTTTGAGGAGGCGAGAAGCGGCATCGAACAGGCGGTGAAGCGTCAGAAGGCCCGGGAGGCCGCCTACGAAAAGGCCAGGAAGCTGCTCGACCAGGTATACGCGAAAAAGGATCTGGCAAAATCGGCCGAGGAACAGAACATGCCCGTCACGGGAGGCGACATGTGGATAGCCGAAACGGATCCTCTGCCGGGGTTTCAGACCCCTCTGGCGGACATCAGCCGGAAGCTTTTCGAGCTTCCCGAGAAGGATTTCAGCGATATTTTCGACACCCCTCAGGGATACTTGATCGCGCAGGTGACGGGGATCCAACCCCCTCAGGTGCCGTCCTTCGACAAGGTGAAGCAAAGAGTTGAAAAAGATTGCCGGGCGGAACGGGCGCGAGTTCTGGCCCAGCAGAAAGCGGCGGAACTGCTGGACGCGGCGCGCAAGGCGAACAGCCTGGAGACGGCCGCAAGCGGCTTGAAGCTTGCCGTGAGGAAAAGCGATTGGTTTTCGCGGCACGCGCCGGACAAAGACTTGCGCCTGCTGCGCGGGGGGGCGGTCGATCAGGTGTTCCGGCTGGAGGAAAACCAGCCTTTTCCCGACAGTTCCCTTGAGTTCGGCAACCGTTTCCTGGTCTGCCAGTTGCTGGGGCGGAGACTTCCCGAGGGTGAATTGGAAAAGGTACGGGCCGATATCGTCAAGAGGCTGACCCAGCAGAAACAGAGCATGATGTGGACCGCGTGGCTGCAGGAGCAGCGGGGGAAGTCCAAAATAGTCGCACTCAAGAAGCTCTAGATTCGGGCAGGGTTCCGGTGTGCCCCCGGTCCATGGCGATTCGGGGGAGTGACGGACGGGAAGGGGCTTTTCTTAATGGAATCCCCGATCTCCCTCCGTGCATCGGGGCTGCCTTGCGCCTGTTTTGCCGCGCCGGTTTCTCTTCGTCTTCAGGACGCAATTCTGTTCCAGGCATCCAGGACCTGGCGCGACGTATGGTCGAGGTCGAGACTGTTGTCGATGACGATCTGCGACAAGGGTATCTTTGAATCGATGGGAAGCTGGATTTCGAGGGTTTTTTCGGCTTCGGCGCGGGTCAGACCGTCGCGCTTCATGAGCCTCCCGATTTGAATTTCGGGAGGCACATGAACCAGAATGACAATATCGAAGCGGTCCGCGGCATGTGATTCGAACAACAGCGGAATATCGAAGATCACCACACGCCTCGTGCGAGCCTCAATCTCCCGGCGCCATTGGGATTCCATACGGGCGAAAATAAAAGGGTGCAGGATTGCATTCAAACGCACGAGGCACTGCGGATCGCGGATAATCAGATCCCGCAGTCTGCGCCGATCGAGGCGTCCTTCCGCATCGAAAAAAGCGGGTGCGAGCCACTCACGCAACCGCTGCCAGCACTCCGACCCGGGCTCGACCGCCTCGCGAGCCGCCACATCCGCATCGAGGATGAGCGCTCCACGGTCGGCGAACATTCGGGCAACGGTACTCTTGCCCGAGGCAATTCCCCCCGTCAGGGCGATCCTCTTCGCATTCACTCTCACCGAGCCCGTATTCGGCCGTTCCCGGGAAAGCTCAGTAATCGATGCGTCCCACCGGCCGGCAGAATGTGTAATCCCAAGGTTCCCGGACCAGCTTTTGATCGATGATTTCGGTGCTGCAGCTCGTCACGCCGAAGGGGTAGGCAACGATGCTGCCCGCCAGTCCAAGGGCCGTGGCAACGATACCCGCCGGTCTCAGAATAAAGACGTCCGCCAGGATAAGCTCCGCCGGCGGTGACTCGTAGAGCATCTGGGCCCGCTGCGAAACCGGCTCGGGGGCCAGCGTTTCGGCCCAGACCGGGGTGCAGAGCAACCCGAACAGCAGGGGAATGATGAACAGCAGGTGCATCTTCTTCTTCATGACCAAATCTCCCTTTACTATTGTAAGAAAACCGGTCCTGCAACTCACATCACGTCTTTTCCGCTCATCTCGATCGCCCGGTCGATCTCGGCCCTGAGTTGAGACGGCAGCTCCGGGATATCGACGTTGAGGAAGCCGCGCACGATGGTGGAAGTCGCTTCTTCCTCGTCGAGACCTCTGGACATCAGGTAATTGATCTCCTCCTGGGCAATTTTCCCGACAGCGGCTTCATGGGACATTTCAACCCCGTCCACGTGGCCTTCTAGTTCAGGTACGGCATAAATCATTCCACCCTTTAATATTAATCCTTTGCATTCAAGATGCGCCCGTATGTCCGGCACCTCGCCGATGAGGTGTCCTCTCGAGATGATTCTGCCTCCGTTGCTGATGGACCTTGCGACGATCTCGGCCCGGGTGCCCGGCTTCTGGAGCACAATACGACCTCCCACATCATACTCCGAATTCGGGCTTCCCACAATGATGCTGTAGTAGCGGGCGACCGCGCCTTCTCCGGTCAGAAAGGTCGTGGGATACATCTGGAGCGAGCGCACGGGTTTCATGCAAATGTAATTGTTGAGAAAAAGGCCCCCTTCCTCGATCCGGCTCACGGACCTGGGCCGCACGACCAGGTCTTCCGCCCAATTGTGGATCATGGTGAAGCTCAATTTGGCGTTCTTCTTGACGTAAAACTCGGACACCCCCACATGCAGCCCCTTCGTCAAATGCGGCGACGTGGAGCAACCGGTGATGATATGCAGCTCCGAATCCTCCTCCGCAATGACGATATTGTGCACGTTCTGCTGAATTCCCTCCTTGTCGAGATAAAGGCAGGCCTGCACGGGATACTCGGACTTTGCTCCGGGCAGAGACCGGATCACATACCCGTCGTGCAGCTCCATCTCGGCGGAGGCGGTGTATTTGTCCGCATCCACGGAGACGAGCTTCCAATAGTAATCCCGGATCCAGTCGCATTCCTTGAGTGCCTGCCGGATGGGGATGACCTGGATATCCTTCTGCCGGCTCTTGCAGTGCACGACCGAAGTGTCTTTTTGAAAATAGGTCGCGATCCGTTCGTTTTCGTCGACGTCCACCCCCGACATGATCAGCCGCTCCCGATCTTCCGCGGGCACATTCCGCAGGTCCCGGTCCGACAAATAATGGTGCTCCACCGGGGTCCTCCGGAATTCGCCGAGATCGACATCCGGGCCGATCGCGGCTTTCTTGTTCGCCGCCTTGGCGGCGCGTTCCTTCAGTTCCTGTCGATCGTACATCGCACACATTCCTCGTAACCCATTTCGCCGATGCATCTGAGAATTTCGCGGGGGTTGGTCGAACAGCTCAGGACCCCGTCGTAAAGAACCTGTCCCTTGTCCACCTCGACGTAGTCGAGGATGTAACCGGTATGAGTGATGATCAGTCCCATCTTCGTGCGTTCACGCATCATCCTCAGGCGCGACTTGAGCAGGGTTGGCTCGAGTTCTTTCTGGAGCAGCTCCGCAATGGTGTTTCCCACAAGGGCGATGTTTTCGAGGTCCACGCCGGATTCGGGTTCATCGAAGAGCATCAGGTCGGGATTCTGCGCCAGCAGTTGGAGCAACTCGGAGCGTTTGATCTCTCCGCCGGAAAACCCCGCATTCACGTCCCGGTCCAGGAACTCCTCGAAATCCACCCTCCGGGCCAGGTCTTCCACGGGGACTTCACGGCGCGCGCAAATACCGACGATGTCGCGAATCCTCAGGCCGTGAATCGTCGGCGGTCGCTGGTAGGACATCCCGATGCCCAGCCGGGCCCGTTCGTTGATGGGCATATACGTAATGTCCACGCCCTTGAACAGGATCCTGCCGCCGATCACCTTGTACTGCGGATAGCCCATAATGGTCATCAGCAGGGACGTCTTGCCCGAACCGTTCGGGCCGAAGAGCACGTGCGTCTCTCCCCATTTGATTTCCAAGTCGATGTGCTTGAGTATGACCTGGCCTGCAAGTTCAACCTGCAGGTCCTCGATGAGCAACATGCGATATCTCCCGTCAATACCCGCCGTAAGTCAAGAATATGCGTTGAATCCGATACCGACTCTATTTATAAACTCTCGCATCGGGCGACGCAAGCGGAATGCAGCGGCAGCGGCCGTGGAAAGACCCTTGATTCCCAATATTTAATGGAGAAGTCCGCCAGGAGATTCCCTCGCGAGGTGCCCGTGGTTCTTCGGGCTTCTCCGAAAGTCATGCCGGCGGCCCGCGCCGCGAGGGCCGACTTCGGGCGGAACCGCTCCCGGCCCGGATGACGGCTGGGGTGCCGCTTGCCCACCGGGGTAGACTCGACTATACTGCTCGTTGCTGGAATAGCGCGAATGTCCCAACAGAGAACGTTCCGGAGATCAGATGGCTCAGGTTCTGGATCTTGAAGAAAAACGACTGGGAAAGCTGTCCCCGCGGGACCTTGCCGGGGAGCTGATGAAGGTTCCGGCCAAAAAGAGGCTGGAGCTGATCCTGCAACGCAGCGATGCGGCTTCCGTGGTGGCCGCAATGGAAGTGCGGGATTACTATTTTTCGGTCATGGAGATCGGCCCCGACGATGCACTGCCGCTTCTGGCCATGGCCAATGTCGAACAACTGATCCATCTGTTCGATCTCGAATGGTGGGAGGCGGACCGGGTCAAGGTCTCCAGAGCCATCGAGTGGCTGGAACGCATCGAGAAGGCCAATGAACGCAATCTCCTGGAATGGCTTTACAAAGTCGATTTTGAGCTGTTGGTGATCCTTTTCAAGAAATGGATCCGGGTGCAGTTGATGCCCGACGACACGGATCCCGTCGAAGCAAGAGAGCAACTCCCGCGCAACACCATCGATGACGTGTATTTCTGGGAAGCGCTCTACCCGCAGTACGAAGATCTGATCAACCGTATGCTGAGTCTCCTTTTCGAAGCGCATCCCGGCTTTTACCGGGAGCTCATGAACGCCGCGATCTGGGCTTTGGACCCGGAAATGGAAGAGGACGCCTACCGGTTTCACCGCGGCCGGATGGAAGACCAGGCCATCCCCGACTTCTACGATGCGTTGGAGGTCTACCGCAGCATTGGCCTGCGGGAAATAAAAGCGGACAAGCAGCCTTTCGAATCGCCTTCTGAAGAATTCCGCCCGCCGGCTTTCGCTCTGGCCCTGATTCCCGAGGGTGACCTGCTGGATCGCGCGCTTCAGGAAGTGCGTCGGAAGTCGTCGCTCGATCTGGTTCAGATGGAGCTGGCATCGCTGGCCAACAAAGTGATCGTCGCCGACCGGCTCCCGCCCGAAGAACCTGAAATGCTGCGGCGGGCGGTGGAAAAGACGGTGGCCTGCGTCAACCTGGGTCTCGAGCTTCTGAGCGACGGAGACCTTGCCGTTGCCGTCGGCGCGGTCGAAAACATTCATCTCGAGCAGTTGTTTCGTCTGGCCCAGACGGAGATCGGCAACCTGCGGAACCGCCTCCTGGAGTTGCTCCGGGGCGGATGGTTGTCCCGGTGGCCGGAGGGGATCAGGTGCCTGGATCGGGAATGGCTGGAACGGGCCGAACTGCTGATTCGCAGGACACCGAAGCTGTTGAGACCGGCCTCAACGGCGGGAGCCCGGAGCGGTGAGGACTTTTTCCGTCGCGAAAGCGACCTGTTGGAGGCGGGCCGTTTTATTGAAAGCGTTTCCCGGATCGGGCGGCTGTACGCCGCACTGATGCCCGATCCCGACCTGCTGGATCGCAAACTTTGGCGCGGCGGTCAGATAGGAAGCCTTGCCGAAGTGACTCTCGGATCGATGATCCTGACGTCGGCCTCACGCGCCGTTCTCGATGGCCAGTGGAGGCTCGACCTCATCCCCTTGGAACGATGGCCGGTTCTGTTCGGCCTCGCTCGGCCGGAGACCCTCCGGAAGGTGATTGTCCAATGGGCGCAAACGGTTCTTCCGGACAATGACCTCCAGGGAGGCGTCCTCGAATACCTCGACTCGGTCCTCGTCGCCTTCCGGGAAGACATGTCGGGCTTCACCTCTTCCGATCCTCCCGATCCTCGGAACGTGCCGCTGCTTCTCTTCACGCAGGGATAGCGGCGCAACGCCGGGAACCGCTCACCCGCCTGCCGGAGCCGCGGCGATCAGTTCGCGGTCCCCGGATCGAACGACCTGCACCCGGACAATGGAGCCGGGAAGCACGGGTGGACCTGCCGGGAACAAAACCTGCAAATAATTCGCGGTGGTACCCCTCAGCCAGCCGGCACGGGGCGCGGCCGATTCCACGAGTACCTCCACGCTTCGCCCGAGGAACCGCTCGCTGAATTGCCTTCGCTTTCTTGTGCCGATGTCCTGCAGCAGTCGGGCTCTCTTTTTCGTCTCGTCACCCGGAATTCTGCCGGGCATGTCCGCGGCGGGCGTACCCGGGCGGGGTGAGAAGGGGAATACGTGCAGGTAGGTGAGGGGGAGCTCCTCAACCAGGTGGAGCGTGTTCAAGAACCGGCGTTGCGTTTCTCCCGGGAAGCCCACCATCACATCGGCACCCAGGGCGGCCTCGGGGAACAACATGCGGAGCTCCCGGATGAGGTTCGCGTATTGTAGTGCCGTATAGGGGCGATGCATGGCGGCCAGAACATCGTCGTCTCCACTCTGCAATGGAATGTGGAAGTGAGGGCAAATCCAGGGGACGGTGGAAATCCTGCGCAGGAGACCGGCACTCCACTCCAGGGGTTCGAGGGAACTGAGGCGCACCCGGGGCGGCGAGTCGGAATCCCCGATGCGATCGAGCAGTCCGGCCAGGTCCCGGGTCGGTGTCAGGTCTTTTCCCCACTGGCCAAGATGGATCCCGGTGAGGATGACCTCCCGATATCCCACCTCGACGAACCGGCGCAACCGGGAAAGAACTTCGTCGGCCGGCAGGCTGCGGCTGCGGCCGCGCGTGTACGGGACCACGCAATAGGAACAGTACGCGTTGCAGCCGTCTTGAACCTTCAGATAAGCACGAGTGCGTCCGGTGTGCATGCACGAAACCGCCTGGGCGCTCAAACGCGGGATGTCGTTCACACCCTTCACGGCGCGACACGGCGCGGCAAAGCTTGCGGGTACCTCGATCCATCGCGCGATGTCGAACTTTTCCGCCGTGCCCAGGATGTGCGTGGCCAACTCTCCGGCCGCCAACCGGTCGTGGTCGAGTTGCGCATCGCAACCCACCACGGCGATCAATGCTCCGGGATTCAGTCGCCGTGCGCGGCGGAGCAGTTGCCGCGTCTGGAACGCGGCACTGGAAGTCACCGCGCAACTGTGGACGACGTAGAGGTCGGCCGCGCCTTTGAATGAAACCGGCTGCCAGTTCGCCTGCATCAAGGATTCCATCATTACGGAAGACTCGTACTGGTTCACTTTGCAGCCCAGAGTCTCCACGGCCACTTTTTTCGACGTCAAAGCCGGCTCCCGTTCATTTCGATATGGTGCCTCCGCCGAGGACGACGTCACCGTCGTAGAAAACGGCGGACTGCCCGGGTGTCACGGCCCGCTGCGGGGCTTCGAAGCGGACGGAGGCCGAGCGCTCACCGACGGGAGTCACCACCGCGGCGGCCGGCGCATGTTGATTGCGGATGCGTACCCTGCAGCGGACGGGCACGTTCGGAGCTGGGATGGAGACCCAGTTGACGCGGCCGACCTCCAGCCGATCCCGGTCGAGATCGCCGACCCGACCGACCCGGACCGCATTGGCGGCGGGTTCCAGGCCGACCACGTAAAGGGGAGCCGAGGAGGCGATTCCCAGGCCGCGTCGCTGTCCGATCGTGTAGGCGAAAATTCCCTTGTGCCGGCCCAGTTCCCGGCCTTCCAGGTCGAGAATGGGGCCTTCCGCCGGCGCATGGAGCGTGTCGAGGCGCTCTGTCAGGAATTCATGATATTTTCCCGCGGGAACGAAGCAGATTTCCTGGCTTTCGCCCGGGAACAGCGACGCAATTCCCAGTTGCCCGGCCCAGGCGGAGACGTCGCGTTTCCGGGTGGAGCCAAGGGGAAAAAGGGTCGAGGCCAGTTGATCCTGGCTCAAACCGTAGAGAAAATAGGATTGGTCCTTGGATAAATCGGAGCCTCGGAGCAGACGAAATCTCCGGGAGGTCGGACCGGGCGGACTCACTCTCGCGTAGTGCCCGGTGGCGAAGCGCTCCGCTCCCAGAGCGCGAGCCTTCTCCATAAGAAAACCGAACTTCACGGCGGGATTGCAGAATATGCAGGGATTTGGGGTTTGTCCCAGAAGGTAGGCCTCCATGAAGGGTTCGATGACATGGGATTCGAACGCGTCCCTCAAATCGACGACGGCGATGGGGAACCCGAATCGCAGGCCCAGTTCGCAAAGAAATGCTTCCTTCTCGCGGATCATCGCCCCGGCACACCACCGTCCCGTCCTGGACGGCGGCACATGTCTCATGTGAACGCCGAAAACGTCATTTCCCTGTTCCTTGAGAAGAATCGCGGCCCGGAGGCTGTCTACCCCGCCGCTCATGGCAACTGCAACGCGCAATGATCGTTCCATTTCTGCATCGATAGTGAATAAGCCGGAAGGTACGGTCCCCAGGCCGATCGCATCGCGGAGCCGGTGTCGGTGTCGGACCCGCCGCTCAGAGCGCCGCGGCGGAGAGGTCCGACCCTCCCCGACGCAACGATCCGCGGGGATCGATCCGAGGCCGCGGAGGCTATAGCGCCAGGGTCTTGTCGAACGTCACGATCATGGCTCGGGCCGGGCAAGTTTTCACGCAGAGCTCACAAGCGCTGCACCGTTCGGATTCGAAGAGCACCGCCATCTCCGGTCGCTTGATGCGAAGCGCGCCCGTGGGACAAACCGCCGTGCAGGCGCCGCACTGGTAGCACCTGTCGTCATCGCGCCGGATTCCCTGCGCGACCGGTTCGATTACGACTCCGACCTGCTTCAGGAACTTGATTCCCTTGTCGTAGTCCCGTTTGCTTCCCCGCAGTTCGAGCACCAGCATGCCCTCCTTGCGGGGGTATATCTGCGCCTTCAGAATATTGAAGGTCAAGTTATAGTCACGCACCAGGTAGGTGATGATGGGTTTGTCCACGATGTCCTTGGGAAACCGCAGGACCAGCATTCTGGCATACATGAGGCACGCTCCTCTCAAATGTCCAAGCAAGAGTGTTGAAGCATAACACCTTGAAACAAAATGCCAAACTATTTTTCAGAGGGTTTTTCCCCCTTTTATGGTGAAGTGCGAACGCAAGCTGTTGGGCCCGTGAGCACGTCGGGCGGAAGCTGGAAAAATGCAGGCGGGAGCCGCTTCACCCGCTCAAACTGCGGGTTGTGAATTCGCAATTACGGCGCTCGCGGAAAGTTGTCCGGAGGATTATATTAAGTGTCCGTCCGTGAGACACATTGAGGGCGCGGGGCTTTAGCGGACGGATTTTTCGGTCAATGGGCGGCGGTGCCGGCAACAGGAGCGGATCATGAGCGAAAGCATGTTCGATGTGAGATTGGAACGGTTCCGGAAGCTGTGCGGAGAGGAAGGTCTGGACGCCTTTCTCGTCGCCAACCCGGAAAATCGCTACTACCTGAGCGGATACGAGGCGGATGACATGCATCTGACCGAAAGCTCGGGCTTCCTTCTGATTACCCCTGACCGCCGATACCTGCTGACCGATCCACGATACGAGGAGGCGGCCAGGAAAGAAGCACCGGGTTTTGCGGTGCGGATATACACACAGGGACTCTCCCAGGTGCTTGCGGAGCTTCTTCCCGAAATTCGCCCGGAGCGCCTCGGAGCGGAAAGCTCGTACCTGACCTGGAGCAGGTACAAGGATGTCGAGGAACAGCTCCGCAAGGCCAATCCTTCGGCCGTCGTCCTGGGTTTCGAGGGATTGGTCGAACGGCTGCGGGTGATCAAGGAGCCCATGGAAATCGAGTGGATCAAGGCATCCCTGCGCCTGACGGAGGACGCTTTGGTGGCGGTGTGGAACGAATTGGCGCCGGGGCGCAAGGAAAAGGACATCGCCTGGCGTATCGAGCGTTACATCCGTGAAGGGGGAGGAGAGGCTGTTTCATTTCCGCCCATTGTAGCGGCAGGTCCGAATGGAGCTCTTCCCCATGCCGTTCCCGGCGAACGCAGAATCGCAAAGGGGGACTCGCTCATCCTCGATCTCGGATCGAAACTCCGCCACTACTGTTCCGATATGACCAGAACCTGGATCGCAGGCAACCCCGAACCGAAGCTGGCGGAGATCTACCGGGTCGTCCGGGAGGCGCAGTTGGCCGCGCAGGACCAACTGCGGGCAGGAATCGATTCGGTGGAAGTGGACCGGGTGGCGCGCGACCTGATCGCGAAGGCCGGATACGGCGAATACTTCGGCCACGGGCTCGGCCACGGGGTGGGCCTTGCAGTCCATGAGGGGCCGAGTTTGCGGAGATTCCACGGGACAATACTCGAAGAAAACATGGTGGTCACCGTTGAGCCCGGGATCTATCTCCCCGGCTATGGGGGCGTCAGGCTGGAAAACATGGTGCGTATCACCGCCACCGGCTGTGAAGTCCTTAACACCCGGGATCTCTTCCTCGAGCAGGCCGGGTGAGGGTTCTCCCGGGTGTCCTGCTCTCGAAATCGAGCGGTTCAGCGCTCGGGGCGGGGAAAGCATGATTTGCCGCGAGGGGGAGTAGGCCCGCCCCCGCCCAACGGATTCGTCAGCCTCTAGCGAGTGCGGGCGCACGAGACCCGGCCTCATCGTGGACACGGAGGAACCATGCCCACCCTACGGATCCGCACGGTCTTCCGGGTTTATCCCGCCCGCGTCACCTCCGACTGCCTCTGCCCGGCACATCGGTTCGTACAAGGGGCGAGCTTTATACCCGCCCGAGTCATCTCCCGCCGGGCAGGCGTTGTGCAACCTTGAACGCACCTGGAGATCAGGGGAGAAACAGATCGTGCCTTTGGTCGATGCTTTCCCGGATCGCCTTGACGGCGGTTTTGATCGCGCGGCCGGTCGCCTCCTCCGCGGCACCCCCGTCCAGGTCCCCTTCATACTTGCCGAGGCCTTTGATGGTCACTTCCCTCAACCCGCTCACGGGATAGAACCGCAACTGTATCTCCGCGGAGAACATGTAATGCGAGCCCCTGACCCGTGAGTCGATCCGGGTGAACCGGGGTATGGCGACATAATCGAATCCGCGTGCGTCGATGTTGGCCGGGCTATGGGAGGAAAGCAGTTCCATGGCCGCAGATTCGCTCTCTGTCGGCCTTATCACGAGTGTTTCGAATCCCGGAGACAGGATGATCCGGAACTGCCGCTCCGCCTCGCCGCCGATGTCGTTTTCGATCCCGCCTTCCCCCGGGTCGATCTGGTGAGCATACCGGCTGAACTCGTCGGGAACGGCCAGGAGAACTTTTACGGGGAGCGGCGCTGAACCGCGCCCGGCTTGCGGACCCGAGCGCGACGATTCTTCCCGGGGCGGCTCAACGCGCGCCCGGATGGGAACGAAGAGTTCCCTCCGGCCGATGATCGCGTCCCTGAGGGCCTCCATCGAGCACCTCAAGGCCAGGTTGCCCGCCTCCTGCGGACTGATCGAGAAGTGAACGCCGGTTGTGGATTCCCCGTGCCCCTCGATCGTTGTGATCGTCCTGCCGTCCGTGGCGTGGAAGTCGACCAGGATGTCCACGTCGAATCCGTACTTCCTTCCCCTGGCCGATACATTCACGCGGGCGAACCTGGGAATCGCCAGGTAATCGAACTCACGCGTTTGCGCGTTGTTCGGATCGCCGGGGGACAGCATGGCCATCGCGGCCGCCGGGCTGCTGACGCGCCTCGTCTTGAACACCATGAATTCGGGGGCAATCATGTTTTTAAAAGCGGCCTGGGCCTCCGCGCCGAAAAGATGCCGCGTTTCCCGCCCTCGAATCAGGCTTGCATAGGAAAAGGAGGCAAACTCATCGGGTATTGCCAGCAGGATTCTCACGGGAACCGGCGGCGGGCCGGCGGCCAGGGGCTTGTTGGCCTGGGCGTGGGCGGACGGGCAGGGCCATATCAACAAAGATGCCAAACCGATCAAAGCCAGCCATCCGGAAGTCGATTCACGGGGACCTTGTTTGATATTCATCGAACGCTCACCTTGGATTGTGCAGTGCAATGCCGCTCCCGGCCTGTTTCCGGGCCGCTGCGGGTCGAGCCCCGCGCCCGGGTTGCAGGGGTGGATTCGGCGGCGCCCAGTGTGGACGACATTCTTGTCAATTTCAACAAATATAGTTGTTTTTTCCACAAACTACATCGGGCAGGCCCGCATTCCGGCCGGTAAGGAAGGCCGGCGTCGGAGGCGGCGAGGGGGCAAATCGCGGGCGGCGACGAGCCGCCTTTCGAAGTTTTGCGTGCATCGACGGCGGATCGACAGGATTGCCGTCGCGGGGCGGGTATTGCACGGGCCGCGCGTATCGAAGGGTGTTTCCACAGTGCGATACCGGGCGACAGGGCATTGACCGCGGGCCGCCGGCGGTGCGTCGGGCACGGACGGCGACCGCGGCCGGAATCCGGCGCTCCGGTGCAGAGACGCAGGGCATCCGGAGAACGGCGGGTCGTCCGGGGGATGCGCCTGTTACAAAACGTACTGAGCCGGATCGATGATCTTTCGGAGGATGTCGCACCGGGAGACGATTCCCACCAGAGCACCCTGCTCGGTGACGGGCAGACGGATGATGTTGTATTCCCGCATCAGGTTGATCACTTCGCTGATGGGGGTGTCGATGTCAGTGGTGAAGGGGTCTTTGGTCATCACCTCCTCCGCCGTGAGCTCACCGAGGTCCCTGCCTTCGCTCGCGGCTTCCAGCAGGTCGAGCTCCGTCACGATGCCGATAACCTGGTCTTCCTCGTCCGTGATGGGCATTCCACTGTAAAGACCATTGAGGAGTTGGACGGTTATGTCCCTTGCCGTGGTGTCTTTTCTCGCAAATACGACCGGCTTGGTCATCACGCTTCCGGCTTTGAGATCCTTCATGGCATCTTCTCCTTCCTTCACGTCCGGCAGCCTACGGCGACTCGAGGAGGCCTCGTCGCGGGAACACCGTCGAAGAGGCTCCCTCGCTTTGTCCTTTCCCTCCCGCGCCGGAAAACCTCATCTCGCCCTGTCCTCCGGCAGGCGGACGTATTCGTGATTCCCCGGGGACCCGAAATCGACAGACCCTCCGTGCGGAAACCGACGATGAGCATCGACCGCTTGAGCTCGCGAGCGCGATGAACGACTGTTCGAGTAATTGCCGCAGCGCCGGCAGAGGACCCCGCATCCGCCGAAGAAAAGGACGTCTCTTCGGAGCCGGCATCGCGCGACGGCAGCAGCTCGACGGTGAAAATCCCGGTGCTTCTTCGCTCGGTATCATCGCGGAAAGGATTTGCACACCCACGCAACAAGGAGCCTGACGTTCAGATTGGAATTAACCCTATTGTAACCATGGAAAGCCGGCAGATCAATGCGGCCGGAATGCGGGGTCCGAGAGGCGGAAGAGGGGAAAAGCGGCGCAAGCCCGGGAGCGAAGCCGCTTTGAGCGCGATTCAGGTTCTAAAGCGGAAGTCGCGCGCAATCCTCGACGTTTTCGAGATTCATGACGCTTTCAAGCAGGCGGTCCACGGTCTGCCCGTCCCGGGAGGAGATGGCCATGCGCCGGAACTTGGCGATCAACTCCGCCTCATCCGCCGGATTCTCGGGGTCTCCGCGGGGAAAATCGGTTCGACCGGAGTACGTTTCCCGCGTTCGGGTGGTGATCTCAACGGCCACCGCCCATTTTGCCGGATGGGCTGCGTCCAGGTCATCATCCACGACGAGCCGTACCCGACCCATGAGGTCGCGAATCTGCGCATCGTGGAGGTTGGCTTCGCTGAAATCTTCGATCCCGCACGAGCCGCGGACCAGAGCCAGCGCCACGCAGAAGGGGAGACTGAACTTGGCGGCATAGATCGTCCCGGGAGCGGGGTTATCCGTTATCTGTACGGCGGTGCGATAGGTGCGAACGACGATTCCCGACACCAGGGAAGGATCGATGGCGTGACGCGCCGCCAGATCGATCGTCACGTCGATGGCGGGATGGGTGTGCCGGCAGGACGAATGAATCTTGAAGGAATTCTCTTCGACCTTGTATGGCGGCTTGCCGAGACCGTCAGTGATGCGGGCGAGGTTGAATTCTGAAGCCATGGCCCGGCAGAATCCTCTGTCGCCCTCGAGGATGGCGGAGGCTCCGGTGAACCCCTCCCCGGCGAGCAGTGCCGCAAGCAGTCCATTCTGCGCGGCCTTTCCCGGGTGCAGGTGTTTGGACATGGCCCCGTCGACGAGGAATTCCCAGAGTCCCGCGGCCTGGGTTCCCGCGTTGCCGAGCGCCCAGACCATCTGCCGACGGTCGAGTCCGAGAAGCTTGCCGGCCGCGGCGCACGCGCCGAAAGTGCCGCAGGTGCCGGTGTTGTGGAAGAAATAGTAATGGGCGGGGGTAACGGCTTCACCGACCCGGGCCGCCGTTTCGTACCCCGTCACAATGGCTTCGATCAGCCGCCTGCCATCGGCGTGGAGCATCTCGGCCGCCGCCAGGGCCGCGGGAATGACGGATGCCCCAATGTGGACGATGGAGGCGCGATGGACGTCGTCGAGCTCCATGATGTGCGAAGCAACACCATTGCCCAGGGAGGCACTGAGCGCGGAGGTTCTTTCCTTCGAGGAAAGCAGAGTCGCCTGAGGGGTGCCCCCCTGGGCACTCAACACGGACAGGACCATCAAAGCGGGTTGTTCGCGGCTGCCGCGCAGGGCCGATCCCAGCCAGTCCAGAAAAGCCAGCCGCGCCATGCGGATCGTTTCCCGAGGCAGATCCTCATAATGCAACCCCTCCACAAATTCGGCCAGTTTCAGACTCAGCAGGGGTGATTTGCCCATTGAAACACTCCCTCCACGGGGGCGAGGGTTCTTCCCCGCCCCGAGCACGCGCCATGTGTGAAAGCCGCCGCGCGCATCCGGGTTTCACGGCAAAAGGGGAACTGGAACGCGCAGGTCCGGCGGAGCGGCCCGACTCAAATCCCACGCGATTGTCGTGTTTCGGACGACAGCCCGAAGCGTGGAAACGGATTCTCCCGGCAATCCATTTTCTACGTAACGCCGCGCCTCAGAATGTCGTCCGTGATTTCGATTCCCTTCGGACATTTGTCGGGGAGTTCCCTGACGAACAGCCTCAAGACCTCGACCGGCACTTGCAGGAGCCGGATACGATGCGCACCGAGGGCGTCCCTGGGGTCCCGGGCCAGGCGCAAGGCCTTCACGAGACCTGCCGGGTGAAGGGTTTCCGAAGTCTCGGAATCCGCCTCGCACACCCCGCACAGAATGCATGTCGCGGGATGTTCCAGGCTCCGCGCGACCTCGGGAGACATGCGGCCGCCGTAGTCCTCCCGAAGGATGAGCCACGGCACGACGGCCTTGAGCGACTCGAAGAACGGCTCCAGGTCCACCACGAGGTCTTTGAGGAGCTTGAAATGAGGAAGCGGTTCTATGGTCACGGGCTCACCCTCGGCGACGGCCTTTTCCATCAGCGTCTGGCAGGCCAGTGCCGGTCGCCCGTTGATGCGCACGGCACACGACCCGCAAATGGCGCTTCGGCAGGAACGGCGAAACGAGAGGCCGATGTCCTGCCGCCATGCGCACAGCAGCGCGTCAAGCACCGTCTGGTTGGGCTCGACGCCGACCACAAAACGCTGGAAACGGGGAGCGGTGTCCATGCCGGGATCGAACCGGGATATCTTGAGCACGACGTCCATCTCAGTAGCCTCTCTCCTGTGGCTGGAAGCGAGTGATGGAAACGGGGCCTGCACTGAATTCGGGGCCGCGGTCGGTGGTGTGCGCGAACGTATGGTGCAGCCAGTTCCGATCGTCCCGTTGAGGAAAGTCCAACCGGTAGTGGGCTCCACGGCTTTCCCGGCGGGCCAGCGCACCCCGCGCGATGATCTCCGACAAATCCAGCAGATGACCCACTTCGATGTAGTCCATGAGCCCGTAATTGAACGGTTGCGGTCCAACCGGGACCGGCAAGTCCCTGTAACGCTTTCGAAGCCCCTCCAAACGCGCCACCGCGTCTTCGAGCTCGACGCCGGTTCGAAAGACCCCCACCTGGTTGGTCATGATCGTCGCCATCTCGCGGCGAACGGCAAACTGATCGTCGTCCGAACGGGAATGGGCGGAGGGAGCCAGGCACAGCCGGTTCCAGCGATCCAGGGCGTCCTTGACCGTGTTCGAAGAGACGTCCGGCCATGGCTCCCCCGGTGCAAGCTCGGCGGCTTTCCTGCCCGCTCTGGCGCCGAAGACGACCGTTTCAAGAAGCGAGTTTCCTCCCAGCCGGTTGGCCCCGTGAACGCTCACGTTGGCGACTTCGCCCGCCGCCATGAGCCCCTCCAGGCCGGTCATCCCCCAGACGTCCGTTCGCACCCCTCCCATGCTGTAATGCTGGGCGGGTTCGATGGGCATGGGCACTCGGGCCGGGTCCACGCCGCTGTATCGTATCGCAAGGTCTCTGACCTGAGGCAGACGCTCCGCAACCAGCCTCTCGCCGAGATGGGTCAAGTCCAGGTGAACATAATGTCCTTCAAACCCACGGCCCTCCTTGATTTCTTTAAATATGGCGCGCGCCACCACATCCCGGGGGGCCAGCTCCATCTTTCCCGGGGCGTATTCCGCCATGAACCGCTCGCCCAAAGCGTTGCGCAGGTACCCTCCCTCGCCTCGGGCGGCTTCCGAGATCAGGATATTCGTGCCGTACAGGGTGGTGGGGTGAAACTGCACGAACTCCATGTCGGAAAGCACCGCTCCCGCCCGGTAGGCGATGGCCATCCCGTCCCCCGTGTTGGCATGCCCGTTGGTCGTTTTGAGGAAGGCACGGCCATAGCCGCCGGTGGCCAGTACAATCCGCTTGGCGCGGATGACCTCGAGTCTTGCGCGGGCAAGGTCATAGATCACCGCTCCGAAGACACGACCTTTGTCGACCAGGATTTCCAGCAGGTGCCATTCCGGGTAGGTTTTCACGCCCCGTTTCAGGGCCTGCTCGTAGAGCGTGTGGAGCACCACGTGGCCGGAAAAGTCCGCCGCAAAGCACGCTCTCGGAAAACCCGCCCCACCCAGCGACCGCTGCGCAATGCGGCCGTCTTCCGCTCGAGTCCAGGGGACCCCCATCCTTTCCAGGTCAAGGATCACTCGCGGGCCGTCGGAGCAAAGCACCTCGATGGCCTCCTGGTCGCCCAGGTAGTCACTCCCCTTCACAGTGTCGAAGACATGGGCCTCAATGCTGTCGTCTTCGCCCATGACCGCGTTGAAACCTCCCTGGGCCGCCCCGCTGTGGGAGCGGGTGGGATAGACTTTGCTCAAGACCGCCGCATCGGCTTTCCCCGAGACGTTCATCGCTGCCATGAGCCCCGCCAGCCCGCCTCCGACGATCAGTACCTCGTGCATGATCATAGCGACCACTCCTCGATCGATTCGTCCGGCTCCTCCCGCGCAACCGTCCTCGTCCCGGACTGCGCGGATCAACCGCGGCTCCGTCCGTTCCGTGACTTTCCGCCAAGCCTCGTCTCGGTAGTAATTACCGTAAGTCGGGTCAAGCATGCAATAAAGCAATTTCATCGTCCGCCCGCTCGAAGGCGTATCATCGCCATCGCATGGGTCTGCGGATGCCTGCCGCACTTCCGCGCCGAACCGGTCCCGCAGCCGAACGGCGGGGCACGTCACTCTTCGCTTGAAGATGCGCCGACATGCCGTCATAATACAATCCCGCATTTGCAGGCATCCCGATATGCAACAACGTGGGCAGTCAATCTTCCAGCAGCAGGAGAACCGAATCATGAGATCATATGTACACCGATTTGCGGTCTCGGTCCTGGTCGTGTTGTGTCTTTCCGGTTGTGCCTTCACGGAATCTCAAGCTCAAACCGCAGGCCTTTTCGAAACGCTCGATGTGAACCGGGACGGTCAGGTCACGCGCAATGAATTCTCTCAGGGTATGAAGCTGAGGGTTTTCAAGGCAATCGACCGGAACGCCGACGGACAGATCACCTGGGAGGAATGGCAAAAAGTGGATACCAGCCCGAAGGCCAGGGAGCACTTCGACGCCATGGATACGAAGAAGACGGGCAAGGTCACCTACGAGGACTTCCTCCAGGCGTCCGGCGCCTACATGGATATCGACGACGTATATATATCGCTCGACACCAGCCGTGACGGCCTGTTGTCCAGGGGAGAAACCACCGGCTTCAAGGGCGTCAGGCTTTTCACCGTTCGATTCTAGATCGGGGTCCCGGCTTGAGAATTCGATCCGTGAGCCGAAGCGATCGTCCTTTTCAAAGTCCCTCGGGGAGGCTTGTTCCCAGCCGGCCGTGAAACATGTTCATCTCATGCGGTCTTGTACGGAAGATGCAGCGGTCGCGACAGCGCAAGCCGGCTGTGACGGGAGAGTCTCGCCGGGTCCCCGTCTTCCCGTGAAAACACCTCGCCCCGAGAGGGTCCCCCACTTCTTCGCGAGCGTTTGTTTCCCGCCTGTTTGCCGGAATGTCCGGGAAACCGGATATTCCCGTTGCGCAAAGCCACGTCCGGTGACACCAGGGCCATGAGGCAGTCCACGTGATGACGATGGCGGCGGGTGTTCATGCGGCGACACCATGCCCGCCGTCGCCCTGAGGAATGAGGTGCGCCGGCGGAATCCTCAACCGCCCACCGGGTCATCATTGAAGAACGCCGGCTGGAATTGTACGGGGAGGCGGCGGAAAGGCACGATTCGCCGGGGGCGGCAATCCGCACTTGAAGTCCCGATCCGCAGAAGTCATAATAACAAACAGTTCATATCAATCCCGAGTTGCTGAGAAAACCTGGAAACAAAATCCCAAAGCACGGGAGAACCTGGGTATGACACAGATATTCTCAATCGTGACATACGTCCTGGCGGTGCTGCTCCTGACCGGGTGCTCCTCGATGGGCGACTCTTCGCCATCGCAGGGCGTGATCGAAAAAGTGGACATGAGCCGCGTGGAAGTGTTGCCGACCGAGGACGTCATGCAGGGCGCCAAGGTCAGGTCTTTTCGTTCCATGGACAAGGACGGCGACGGAGCGATCACCTGGGAAGAGTGGCAGCAGGAGGATACCAGCCAGGAGGCTGAAGCGAGATTCGACACGCTGGACGGGGACAAGGACGCGAAGATCGGCTACGACGAATTCATCAAGTCGGAGAACAGCTACGTCGATTCGGAAGACGTCTATATTTCCTTGGATCGTCAAAAAGACGGCATGCTGTCGCGGGGCGAGGAAAAGCGCCTCGAAGGGGTCAAGCTGTTCAAGATCGAATTTTGACCATCGGTTTTCGATTGTCGTCATGCGTCCTCCCTCCGGATGCGTCGATCACATTTCTCGATAGCGCTGATGTTTCCGATCGGGCGCGCGCCATCGTTGCGCGGTTCCCGCGGTTTTTCCTTTTGCGGGGCCTCCCGCGCAGGGGCCGGCTCCGGCAATCGCCTTCAGGTTGAAGGGACGCTGGGCGACAGCCCACCGAGTCCGGGCAATCCACACGAATATGAACCAGCTCACGCCTCCCTCTTTTCCTGCCTCGGGCGAAGGAATCCCTCGAGTTGAACTTGTGTTAATTTGTGATGCGATAAGAACAGTGTTATTGTAATATCTCCGACAAGTTGTTGCGGTTTACGGATATACTGCATCAAACGGACGTAAACGTCGAATCGGCCAGTGTTCATGGTGTGGCAAGGTCTCAAGAGCTGTTCTTAATCCGGGGAATAGCGAAGAGGGGGAGCTATGAAACGAAAAAGATATGTCTGCTTCTTTCTTGGAATCCTTCTTGGCCTGATCGGTTCGCCCGGGCTTCAGGCCGGGATGACGCCCGTCTTGGCCATTGACGGCGACGGGAATTCCTATGTCGCCGGATCATCCCTCCTGGGGAGTTCGACGGATTTCACTTTGGTCAAGTACAACACCGCAGGGGTCCGGCAGTGGGTGAGGCGCTACGATGGTCCCGACGCCGCCGGGGATTGGCTCAAAGCGATCGCCGTAGGCCCCACCGGCGATATCTACCTTTTCGGACAGGTGAGGAACACCGGCTACCAGGGCGATTTCGGAACCGTGAAGTACGATCCGGACGGCCACCTCCTGTGGGCCAGGTTCTATGGGCGACCCACCAATGACGAACCTCAGGCCATGGCGGTGGACGAGGCGGGGAATGTCTTTGTCACCGGCTCGGTTGAACTGGACTCGGCGAAATGCATTTCAACCGTGAAATACAAGACCGACGGCAGCCGTGTCTGGGTCAGGCCATACCGCGGAGTGGCGGGAAGGCACAATGAGGCGCGGGTCCTCGCCGTGGATGGAGACGGGAATGTTTACGTCGCGGGTCCCTCCCGACCGTCGAGCGGTCCGTACGACCGGCTTTTGACCCTGAAATACGACTCTGACGGGAACCTGCTCTGGAGCCGTATCCACGCGGGGCTGATCGATCCGCAGGCCATGGCCGTTGACGGCTCCGGCAATGTCTTCATCACCGGCTCCATCATACCCTCGGGCGGTTACAAAGACTTCTTCACAATAAAGTATGCGGCCAATGGCGACCGGCTTTGGGTCAGGACGGCCAACGGGGCTTCGGATCTCGGAGATGCGGCCTATGCCCTGGCCGTGGACGGCAGCGGGAACGTCCATGTCACGGGTTATTCCACCGGCGCCGACGGTTATGACTATCTCACCATAAAATACGACCCCGCCGGGACCCGGCTTTGGGTCCAGCGCTACGACGGGGCGGCGGGCGATACCGATATGGCCTACAGCGTCGCTTTGGACCCCGATGGAAATGTCTACGTCACGGGCAGATCGGATGTCGCCGGCGCTTCCGGGAATTATCTCACCGTCAAGTACGACCCCGACGGAAGTCTCCTCTGGACAAGACAGTTCAACGGCGCAACGAACGGGCACGATTTTGCGACGGCGGTGGCTGTACGGGGGGGGGCGCTGTACGTAACGGGCGAATCGGATGGGGCCAACTCACTGGCCGACTACGTCACGATAAAATACGATCTGGACGGCAGACGTCGCTGGGCGCGGCGCTTCGAACGCCAGTAATTGACGGCCGGTCGCCATGGACGGTGCATTGAACAATGCGCCGTCCATGCTCATTTGCCCATTTTCATGATGATTGGCGCATCATGCGTGTACCGGAGCAGGCGTTGCATGATCTTGTCCCTTCGGTGCATCTGCCTGAGCTTCCACGCGACACAAGAAAGAACAATCACGAGGAACGTCATTCCTCCGACAATTCCGCTCATAACGATACCATTATTAATCGTCATAGAATTGCCTTTTTCGATTGTGAAAGTCATCTGACATGATATCGTTTATCTGAGTCGATCTCTTCTTCGATGGGATTATTCAGCTGATGAATTAAAAAAACCTTATAAGAACCTGGACTTATGATGATTGATGTTGACTTTTCGACCTTCGATATCGTTCTCAATAGTGATGAATATACACGAACAGAGGGGATTCACCAAGAGATTTTCGTGCAAATGCATGGGAAGGCATGTGGGAATATCCGAATCCGCTGACAGTGGTGATGAGTGGGCGGAAATACCTTGATGTCAGGGTGGCGGCGGTGAGAGTATGGGTTTACAGCGAAGCGGAGAGGCGTTCATGCCGAGGAATTCCGCTCACGGCAACCAGTGCGCGGGCATACGGGGCGTTTCGGGTGGCATTTTTCAGGCAGCTCGATACCATGGGATGCCGGATATCGCCCACGGGAGCCGATCAAGGCAACTCACAAATACCGTTGAGCTCGGGGAATGCCGTACGGGGTCGGCTCTGTATTGTAACGTCAAGGATACGGTCGACCGAAGAAATGAGGGGGAAACCGTGGTTACACCGAATAGTAAGCCCTGTACCATTCGATGAACCGCGTGATTCCTTCCTGAATCGTGGTGCTTGGCCGGAACCCGAAATCCCGCTCCAGGTCGCTGACGTCGGCGCAGGTTGCCGGAACGTCCCCCGGCTGGAGCGGCAGGAATTCCTTTTGTGCTTCCTTCCCCAGGCAGCTTTCGATGGCCGCCACGTACTCCATCAGCTCCACGGGCCGGTTGTTGCCGATGTTGTACACCCGGTAAGGGGCGTAGCTCGTGGCCGGGTCCGATGATTCGCGATCCCATTGCGGGTTGGGTGAGGGGGGCGCGGGGATCATTCTCACCACGCCCTCGATAATGTCGTCGATATAGGTGAAATCCCGTCGCATCCTGCCGTAGTTGAATATCCTGATGGGCTCTCCCGCAAGGATCGCGCGGGTGAAGAGAAACAGGGCCATGTCGGGTCGCCCCCAGGGGCCGTAAACGGTGAAGAAGCGCAGCCCGGTACAGGGGACGCCGAAAAGATGAGCGTAAGTGTGTGCCATGAGCTCATTGGCTTTTTTTGTGGCGGCGTAGAGCGAGAGGGGATGGTCGACGTTGTGGTGTACCGACAAGGGCATGACGACGTTGGCGCCGTAGACCGAGCTCGACGAAGCGAAGACGAGGTGCTTGATCCGGTGGTGTCGGCACCCTTCGAGAATATTCACGAAGCCGGTGAGATTGCTCTCGACGTAGGAATGCGGATGGGTCAGCGAATGCCTCACACCGGCCTGGGCGGCCAGGTGCACGACGGCATCGAAGGCATTCTCCCTGAACATGGCTTCGATGCCCGCCGTATCGTGCAGGTCGAGCTTCAGGAAAGCAAAGCTTTGAAACGGCGCAAGCCGTTTCAAACGGTTCCGCTTCAGGTTGACGTCATAGTAATCGTTGACATTGTCCAGACCGATTACGGTGTTTCCGTCTTTGAGAAGCCGATATGCCAGGTGGTATCCGATAAAGCCCGCGGCGCCGGTGACCAGGATGTTCATGAAGCCATGTTTCCTTTCCGAAAGACTGTTTCAAGGCTTTTCCGGCATCTTTTTCTTTTTCATTCGCACTGTGAGGACCGAACACGGCGCCCGGCGGACGACCCGGTCGGCGGTGCTGCCGAACAGGACATGGGCCAGACCCGTCAAGCCGTGAGAACCCATGACGATAAGGTCGATATCCCGTTCTTCCGCAACGCGGATGATCTCGGTGGAAGCGTAACCGGAGAGCAGGTGCACATCGAACCTTTGACTTCCGGCGAGCTTGCTCACATATCTTTCCTGGATCGAACCCCTGGCGGCTTCAGTGACCTGTTCGACGAACTTCGGATCGTACTCGATGGGCATGTAGGTGGCATGAATGGGCGGAGCAAGGGAGAAATTCACCATGACGTGCACGATGTGGAGCGTGGCTCCGTAATGGGATGCCAGGTCCCTGGCCGTCTCGAAGGACAAGTCGGCATTCTCCGAAAAGTCCGTACAAAACGCAATATTCGAAAAAGACTCCTTCGACATGGTTTGCTCCTTCCTTTGAAATAAGGCCCCTCAATAGTCCACAACCCAGACGGAAATCCCGCGTGCCAGTTTCACCAGGGAGTTGGACACGCTGCCGAGCAGAAGCTCCTTCACCCGGCTGAGCCTCCTGCGCCCAACCACGACCGTGGAACACCCCATTTCCCGGGCTGCGTCGAAAATGATCTGCGCAATCTCGTCGGATTCCAAGGCAAAGTGCGTAACGATCCCGGACTCCGCGAAACCGCCTTCGATCAGCAGTTGTCGAGCCTCCCGGAAAGTCCGGTCCATCCGCTCCTCGTCTTCTCGCTTCCAAAAGTATCCGCGCAGACGCGGGGATTCCTCCTGGAGACTCTCCAGGCGCTGGACCTCGGCCCGCTTCAAAAGGTTGGGCGAGGCCGTGGGCAAAACGTGAAAAAGCACGAAACCCGAATCCACCGCCCCCCGCAACACTCGATTGACGTAATGAACACTCCTCAGAGGACCGGGCGTGCAGTCCAAGGCGATCAGAAACCGTTCCATCGGCCCCCTTTCATATCTCTTTGAATACCTTGGCGAGGGATTCACCCGAGACATGGAGTTTCCATTCGTTCAAATAACCGAACGGGGTTTCGAACACGGAGAAGCCCGCGCGCTCCAGGCGCCCCCGGACCTGCGCGGCCAGTCGATGTGCCGTCTCCGGCGGCGCCTTGCTCAGGGAAAGGTGGTTGAACGAATGAAGGATGACGGTTCTGGTTGCGAACTTGCCCGCAATCCATTTGGCGTTCTTGACCCACTTGGAAACAATTCCGTCCTCTCTGCCAACGTCTTCTCCTTCGACTTGGTAAAAGATAACCACGGCCTGCCGGAAAGACTTTTCCTCTTTGCAGTCCGGAGCGTCGGGAATCGCCTTATCAAAGGTCTTGAACCAGAATTCCGGGGCATGGAACATCAGCAGTTTCACAACGGGCCCTTCATCCGCAGCATTTCGGCTCCAAACATATCTTTATACCTCCGACGCCACGAAAAACGCAACAACTAAGCCGACAGTCGCCATGTTACGGCCCCGGGCAAGGAGGGATGAGCTTGACATTGTACGGTTGTCTCATTAGGATGCTCCCTGCGACCACAGGGCGCCGTGAGTGCGAACGGCTGCGCCTTTCCCCCTTTCCGCTTTCGTGACGAGTGGCCAATGAAAGAGCGTTTCTCCCAAGTGCGTCTCAGAGTCCTGGTTTTGCGAATCCTGATGGGACTTGTGTTCGGGTTTATGGTCACGCGGTTCTTTTTCCCGCGCTCGACCATGGGCTTCATGTTGCTCATTTCAGCGTTGCTGGTCTTTTTCGCCTACGGAATGGAATGGGTGCACAAAGGCAGGGACTGACCCATCGCCCGATGCCGGGCGCGCCGCACGGCCTTGCGACTGTCGCACATCATGGGTGCAAGCTGAAGAAAAGCAGTGGAGCCCCGAAGGAGACATGATGGTCTGGCAGAATCCGCCCGGTAGAACGCCGGGACACGACAGTTTCAAAGATTTCGAGGAGATCCTGGCACGTCTGAAGAACCGGTACAAGCTCCCTCCCATCACCGGAGGGCCGGTGTTTCTGATCGTGCTCGTCGCAGCGATGATCCTCATCGGTTACAACAGCTTCTACATCGTCCAGCCCCAGGAAACCGCCGTCATTCAAAGGTTCGGAGCATACAGTCACACGGCTGAGGCCGGGTTGCACGCGAAACTGCCTTTCGGCATCGACACGGTGCGGAAGGTGCCCACGGGGAGAGTCCTGCAGCACGAATACGGCTATCGCACCGTCAAACCGGGGGTGCGCTCCACGTTCAAGGAAAAGGAGTATGAAGAGGAAGCCGTGATGCTCAGCGGCGATTTGAACGTGGTCAACCTGCAGTGGATGGTGCAGTACAAGATACAGAACCCGGCGGACTTCCTGTTCCGGGTGCACGACGTGGAAGGCACGCTGGACGATATTTCGGAGTCCGTGGTGCGCCGCATTGTGGGAAACCGTTACTCGGACGACGTCCTGACCGTGGGACGGGCATCCATTGCGGACATGGCCAAGGTCGAGATCCAGGCCATCCTGGATACCTACCAGACAGGCGTCAAGATCGTGACCGTGCAGCTGCAGAATGCAAATCCGCCGGATATGGTGAAGGCCGCCTTCAACGAGGTCAATGAAGCTCAGCAGGAACGCGAGCGGATGATTAACGAGGCCCAGCAGGCTTACAATCAGAAAATTCCGAAGGCCATGGGCGAGGCGCGACAGGCGATTTCCCAGGCCGAAGGGTACGCCCTGGAGCGGGTGAATCGCAGCCAGGGCGAGGTCCAACGTTTCCAGAACATTCTTGCCGAATACGAGAAAGCCCCGGATGTTACGAGGCGGCGCATGTACCTGGATGCCATGGGAGAACTCATGGGGCGGGTGGAGCATCTTTACGTCATCGACGAGAACCAGCGGAACCTGTTGCCCTTGTTCGACCTGAACAGGGGAAACAAAGGCGACGCGAAACCTGGAAAGTAGAGGCTCCTTCGATGAGACAGACCGAAAGCCGGGGAACCGATGTGATTTCACGCAAAATGAGCGTTGTGGCCGTCCTGGCCGTTGTTGTGGGAATCGTTCTTTATTTCTCCGCCTACATCGTGACCGAGACGGAGCAGGTGGTCGTCACGCAGATGGGTGCCCCCGTGGGGGAACCCGTTACCAAGGCGGGATTGTACTTCATGACCCCCTTCATTCAGACGGCGAACTATTTCGAGAAGCGGATCATGAAGTGGGACGGCAGTCCGAATCAGATTCCCACCCGGGACAAAAAGTACATCTGGGTCGACATCACCGCCCGATGGCGGATCAAGGATCCGCTCCTTTTCCTCAAACGTGTCGGATCGGTTCAACTGGCTCACAGCCGCCTCGACGGGATCCTCGATTCCGTGGTCAGGGACTACGTCTCGAACAATGACCTGATCGAGCTGGTTCGGAGCGAAGGTTGGGAAGAAGCCTGGCAGCGGCTTAAAGAAGCCGGAATCCCCGATTTTCAAAGCACGGATCCGGGGGCGGCCTCCGAACACCTGGTCAAGGGGCGGGAGAAGATCACCCGGGAAATGGTGGCCGATGCCGCGAAGCTGCTGCCCGAGTTCGGCATAGAGCTGCACGATATCCGCATCAAGCGGATCAATTACGTGGAATCGGTGCAGAAGAAGGTTTTCGACCGCATGATTTCCGAGCGCAAACGGATTGCGGCCCAGTACCGGTCCGAAGGCGAGGGGGAACGAGCCGCCATTCTCGGGCAAATGGAGCGGGAACTGGCCAAGATCAATTCGGAAGCCTACCGCAAATCGCAGGAACTCCGCGGGAAGGCGGACGCCGAGACAACCAGGATATACGCCGAAGCCTTCAACCGGAATCCTGAATTCTATTCGTTCTATCGGTCCCTGGAACTCTACAGGGATTTCAACAGTTCCGGCAGCTCTTTCGTACTGGGCACGGACGCGGATGTGTTCAAATATCTGAAGAACGGCGGCAAAGCTGCGGGCAGGTAGCACAGGGGAGAAATGAATGGCATTTTATGAAGAAAATCCGCAGCATATCACGAAAGCCGATCTCGTGGTGGGAATCCCTTCGTTCAACGAAGCGGCGAGTATCGGGCATACCGTGCGGGTGGTCGAACAGGGGTTGAAGGAGTATTTCGGTTCTCTGAACACCGTGATCGTGAACTGTGACAACCACTCCACCGACGGCACAAAAGAACAATTTTTCGCCTCCCCTGGAGAAATTCCCCGCATCTACCTGTCAACCGCTCCGGGGACCAGCGGCAAAGGCAACAACCTGCGCAACCTCTTCGAGAAAGTTCGTGAACTGAGCGCGTCGGTGGTGGTGGTGGTTGAATCCGATGTTCGAAATATCGCTCCCTATTGGATCAGAAATCTCGGGGAGCCCATCGTCAGGGGAGCCGGTTACGCCGTGCCCCTTTACGTTCGCCACAAGTACGAGGCCACGCTTACGAGCTCGCTCATATACCCTTTTTTGAGGTGCCTTTACGGGCGGCGGATCCGGCAGCCCAATGTCGGGGATTTCGGATTCAAGGGGCAACTGGTGGACAAGTTCCTGGATTCGCCTGTCTGGACGGAAGCCGTCCGGCATTTCGGCATCGACATCTGGATGACCAATATTGCCCTCAGCTCCCGCGTGCCCATTTGTCAGTCGTTCATGGGGTGCCCGAAAATTCACAGGGTCAAGGATCCGTACGCACATCTCAGAGTGATGTTTCACCAGGTTTTGAGCACGGTTTTCGACCTGATGTCCGTGTACGCGGACTTCTGGCGCCAGGTGAAATGGAGCAAACCGGCGGCCCTGTTCGGCACGGACGCCCACGAAGTCGAAACGCCGATGCCGGTGGACATACAGCCTGTCAAGCTGCATGAACGTTTCCTGGAAGGGTTCGACAAGTACAGCGGGATATGGCAGCGGATTTACGATCAGACGGTGTTCCCCAAGCTTCAGGAAATCCGGAGCCTGGAACCCCAGCATTTTTCTTTCCCTACGCCGACCTGGGCCAGGGTCCTGTTTGACGCGGCCAACGTCTATCGACGTTCCAGCGAGGCCGAGCGGTCCACGCTCCTCGATTCGCTCCTCCCTCTCTATGTGGGCAAGGTGCTGTCCTTTGTCAAGAAAACCGAGCGGATGTCCCTGCAGCAGGCGGAGGAGTACGTGGAGAACGAATGCGTGATTTTTGAGGAACATAAACCCTACATGGTAAAAGTCTGGGAATGATCGTGCGGACAAGGAGATTCAATGATGCCCAAAATATTGGTCGTGGATGACGAGGAGCACATTCGGCTGTTGTATTCGGAGGAGTTGAAGGAGGTCGGTTACGAGGTGATCACGGCCGAAAGCGGTTTCAAGCTGCTCGAATTGATCGAACAGGAAAAGCCCGACTTGGTGATATTGGACATCAAGATGGTCGATTACAACGGCCTGGACCTGCTGCAGGACATTCGTAACCGCTTCTATGACCTGCCGGTGATCCTGTCGACCGCCTACGATACGTTCAAGGAAGACATGAAATCCATCGCCGCCGATTTTTACGTGGTGAAGAGCTTCGACCTCACGGAGTTGAAACAGAAAATCGCCATGGCGCTGGAGACGCGCCTGCCGACCTGACGGAATCGGGCGGCCGGCGTACCGTGAGCCGTCCGAAGACGCCGAGTGACGCGGAAAAAACAATCCCTGCCGAAGACGTCTTTGCGGGGGAGGCGCTCCGGGGCGGAGCGAAAACCGCGACCGCAAACGGCTCCCGCAAAGATGCTCCATCGCGCATTCAACCATCCCCTCATCGTCTTCTTTATTTTGAAGTTCCCAGGTCCGACGCTCAGCCGCCGGACGGGTTCGAAATCCAGAGGTAGACGGCGGCTGCCAGAAAGATCACGTTTGCCGCCCACACGCCCACGACCGGCGGAAGTGCCCCCGCGCCGGCCAACGCACACCCCAGCTGCTGCACGACAAAATACGAGGAACCAACCAGCAGGCCGATCCCCACCCCCAGGGCAATCCCTCCGTGCATGCTCTGCCGCAGGGCGATGATGATGCCGAGTATCGCCAGGACAATCGCGCTCAGGGGGAAGGCGACCCTCAGGTGCAGCTCGATTATATAGGGCAGCGAATTGTACCCCTCCTGACGGATTTTTTCAGCATACCGGTAGAGATCCAACCAGTCCAATTCCTCCGGGATCGTTTCCAGGCCGGAAAAATCCGCGGGGGTCTCCTGTAGCGTGAATGCCCGCTGGTCGAATGTCTCCTGTTCCGTGCCGGATTCGGAGAATTTCAGGAAAAGCCCCTGCTCGGCCTGCCACCTGGCGCCGTCCCAGCGGAATCGCCTGGCATCCAGGCGTTGAACCAGTCTGAACGAGGGGTCGAGGAAGAACAGGGACACTTTCTCCAGGGTCTGCGTCCGCTTGTCATAGAAACGGACCTGGTAGATCACATTCTGGCCGTGATACCAGACGTTCTCGACTCCCCAGGAAAAATGGCCTTTGCGGCGCTGGACCTGCTCGTTCCATATCTTCGTGGACACCTGGTTCATCGAACGCGAAACAGTCTCGCCGAGAACCAGGTGGACGGCGGCAATGAAGAAAGCGGCCGCAACGATGGGAGTGACGTAGGTGACGGTCTTGACCCCGGCGGCCTCGAGGGCGATCAGCTCACGGTTGCGTTTCAACAGGCCCAGGGTGATCAGTGCTCCGAGCAGGGCGGCCATGGGAATTCCCTGCGCGGCCACTGAAGGGGTCTTGTTCAGAAAGTAGGCGATGGTGTCCGCCGCAGGGACCCGCTTCTCTATGAACTGCTCCATGTTCTCAAAGAAATCCACGATCAGGTACAGGCTCGTGAAAGTGAAGAGCGCCAACATGAATACGGGCAGAAAATGCCTCAGAACATAGCGCGGAATGATTCTCACGTTTTCTTTCCCTTGCGGGCTCTACGGAGCCGATACCACGACGACGCCCATTCCTGCAGGAGCTGAAAAGTCTTGAAGGGAGTCTCCAGTCGCATTTTTCGCCAAAGGTAGAAAGATGCCGCGATGCACAGCAGATTTGGAGCCCAGCAGGCAAGGAAAGGGTGTACCAGGTGATTCTCGCCCAGTCCCTTGCCGGCGGAGAGGATCACGTAGTAGGCCAGGAACACGACCAGACCGATGGTTATTCCGGCAATGCGGCCCCGCTGACGGAAAACCGCCCCAAGCGGCGCGCCGATCAATCCGAGCAGCAGGCAGCCCGAAGGAAAAGCAAGCCGTTGGTGGAATTCGAGGGCATGCCCGACGTCGCCCGTCTTTTCCACGATAACCCGGTAGAGCTCCCGCAAAGTCATCTCCCTTTTATTCATTTTCGATCCGCGTGCGGAACCGATCAATTCATCGAGCGAGAGTGAAAGATCGTAAGCTTTGAAAGACACCGCCTGGGCGTTCTTCATGTCATCGGCCACACGAGTGATGCTGCCGTTGGCAATTTTGAACGTCAGATGGTTCGAGTCGCGCTGATAGACGATCCGGGCGCTTTCGGCGACGATGGCAAGGCGCACTTTTTCCTCCCGCCGGTCTTGCACGAAGATCCCGCGAACGGACAGTTCGGTCGGATTGACGGACTGGAAGAAAAAGGTCAATTTGGGGATGGCGGTGATGAAGGTTCCTTCCTTCATCAGAACAGGGAGACCCGATCGGGCCATGCTCCTGAGCTTGACCTCGAAAGCCTTGCCCGTCGGCGGGATGACGAATATCATGTTGACGAAGGAAATCAGGGTCACGCCAAGAAGCAGGGACACCACCGCCGGAAAGAACTGGTGGAAACCGATCCCGGCCGCGCGCAGAGCGATCAGCTCGTTGTCGCTGTTCAGCCTGACGAAGGCGAGCAGAACGCCGAGCAATGAGGCCATGGGGAGGGCGAAAAGCATGAGCTTGGGCATGGCGAGGGCGACCAGCGCCATGAGATCGCCCAGGGTGAAGGAACTCGTGAAGAGGACCTTGAGCAGCTGAAAGAGCCTTCCAGTGATCAGGACGAGGCTCACTCCCATCAGGCAGACGCCGAGCGGAACCATTTGTTCCTTGATTAAATACCGGTATAGAGTCATTTTCATGATGGCGTCGTCGGTTTCCCGCCGGGATTCCCCACCGGCCGGTTTTGCGTTCCGTGGGCGGCCCCGGCCCGAATCGCGGATTGGCCTGCCCTGCATGACGGGGCAGAAGGCGGGGATTCCCAAGCAAAGGCAATCTAACGAAATTCATCGGACCAGGTCAATGCCAAAAGAGGAAACACGCCAAAGGATCGGGTCGGCAGTCTTGCGCCACGAGTTGGAGGAACGTGAAGCACGGTTTCTCGATCCCCGTGCGCAGCTCAGCAGGGAGACCAGAGGACGGCTGAAACCCGAGACGGAATGCACTCTGCGCACGGCCTACCAGCGGGACCGCGATCGAATCGTTCACTGCAAGGCTTTCAGAAGGCTGAAACACAAGACTCAGGTCTTCCTGTCTCCGACGGGAGACCACTACCGTACGCGGCTCACGCACACCCTGGAAACCTCCCAGATTGCCCGCACCATCGGCAGGGCGCTGGCCTTGAACGAAGATCTTATCGAGGCCGTCGCGCTCGGACACGACTTGGGCCACACGGCGTTCGGCCACGGGGGCGAGAGCGTGCTCAACGATCTCGTTCCCGGAGGTTTCTTTCACAACGAGCAGAGCCTGCGCATTGTCGACATCCTCGAAAAAAACGGGGAGGGGCTCAATCTCACCCACGAAGTGCGCGACGGCATCCTCAAACATTCCAAGGGGCGCGCGGATCCGATCCTGCTCGACCCTGAAGCCAGAGCGGAAACGCTGGAAGGTCAGGTGGTCCGGGTTGCGGACATCACGGCTTATCTCAACCATGACCTGGACGACGCCCTGAGGGCTGAAATCCTCAGTGCCGATGCCATTCCCCCCGATATCCGGATGCACCTCGGAGCCCGTCATTCTCAGCGCATCCACGCGATGGTCGAGGATGTCATTCACTCGACCCTGGAGGGCGATCTCATCGAAGTGCGCATGAGCGAGGCGATGCTCGCCCGGGTTGACCAGCTCAGGGAGTTCCTTTTCGAGCACGTTTACGATCTGCCTCAGGTCAGGGAAGAATTCAGGCGCGTCCGGAAGATCATCGAGGATCTCTTCGACGTACTGATGAAGGATGATGCGGTGTTTCGGGAAGAGATCGGCACGCCGCGCGACGGCACGCTCAAGGAGCGGCAGGTGTACGACCATATCGCGGGAATGACTGACCGTTACGCTCTCGACCTGTACAAAAAGATCTTTCTTCCCAAGCCATGGATGAAACTGTGAGATGATTCGAGTCGAAGTCGCCGGATCGCGTTCCAAAGCTTTGTCTTGACAGGAAATTTTCCAGCATGGTATCGGTTGCTTGCATCCGGTTCATAAAAAGAATTCATATCTGTGAATTATTAATGCTAGATTATATGCTTTCAGCTGGTTGGTGAATGCAAACGCAAACGAGAGAACTGATATGAAAAAAGGCAGAAGGCCCATCGAGTTGGAAGACCATGACAGGACGTTGGGGAGAGGCCTCGAGCTCGGCGCGGATCGGTATGACGAGGATGAAATCATCGATCTGGACGAGATCATCGAGGTGGATGCGGGCGTCCTGGAAGATGACGAGGATTTCGATCTCGACGTGGAGCTCATCGATCTGGATGCGGACCTCGACCTCGACGACCTCGAACCCGAGGTGGCGTCCTCGACCGGGAAACAGCGGGAAGAACCTTTTCGGCTGGAAGTCACCCAGTGGCCTGCGCCTTCCCTGTCCGTGGACGAGCTCAAGGCTCCCGCGGCGCAGATCACCGTCCCGAGGATTGAAATCCCGCCCGCTTTCGAAGTGAAGGTGCAGGAGCCCCCTTCTGAGCTGAAGGGACCCGCGCGCGCGCCCGAACCGGAAGTAGATCCGCTCGCCGATCTCCTCGAGGGACTGCGGAAGGGACCAGCGCGCGAGCCCGAACCGGAGGTGAAGGTCGAGGAACCCCCTCCCGAAGTGCGAATGAAGGAACCCGACTACTTCGACACGTTGCTGGCGGCCGAAATGAGCCGGTCGCTCGAAAAGGAACCGCAGCCCACCGTCGAGGAGGCCGTGGGAAAACTCCCGGAGCTCGTCGATGTCGCCGTCACCGCGGCCGCCGTCGCTCCGGCGGTACTCGCCGCGGAAGCGGTTGCGACAGTTTCTCCCGCGCCCGCCCCGGCCGCGCCGCCGGAGCTTGTTGCCGAGCCGGTCGTGCCCCCGGTGGGGACCGTCGAGGTCATGGCGCCGGTCGTTTCCGAACCCGAGGTTCCCGCGCCGAAGACCATTTCGCCCGAACCGATATCCGAAGCGCAGCTTGAAGACCTGGCGTCTCGCATTGAGTCGAAGTTGCTCGAAGCGGTTCGCGAGATCGTGGAAGCGAGGCTGCCGGGCATCGTCGAGGCGGTGCTGCGGGAGGAGATCGATCGGTTGAAAAAGGAACTCGCCTGAGACCCTGTGGGTGAAACGATTTGAGGGGCGTTCGTGATCCCGCGAGGCCCGCAGGCCTCAGGGGGGCGTCCCGCCAAATGGAGTACGGCCGTCCGGCGCATCCTCCGTATTCGGAACGGTGTGCCCGCGGGCGGTTCGACGGCATGGAGCGATTCGATGAGTGAAGGCATTCTGCCCAAGGCATACGCGTTTGATGAAGTGGAATCCTACTGGTACGACTTCTGGGAAAAGCACGGCTATTTTCACGCGGACGAACGGAGTTCCAAACCACCCTTTTGCATCGTCATCCCACCGCCCAACGTAACCGGGCAACTTCACATGGGCCATGCCCTCAACAACACGCTCCAGGATATCCTCTCGCGGTATAAACGGCTGAAGGGATTCGAAGTGCTCTGGCTGCCGGGAACGGACCATGCCGGGATCGCGACGCAGAACGTCGTCGAACGTCAGCTCGCGGCCGAAGGGTTGAACCGGTACGAACTGGGACGCGACGCTTTCCAGGAACGGGTTTGGACTTGGAAAGCAAAGTACGGCGGCATCATCATCAACCAGTTGAAACGGCTGGGGGCGTCGTGCGATTGGGAGCGGGAACGGTTCACCATGGATGAGGGCCTCTCGCGCGCGGTTCGGGAAGTTTTCGTCAAGCTGTACGAGGAAGGGCTCATCTATCGCGGCAAGCGGATGATCAACTGGTGCCCCCGGTGCATGACCGCCCTGGCCAACATTGAAGTGGACGGCGAGGAGACCGACGGATTTCTCTATCATCTCAAATACCCCCTGCTCGACGGAACCGGAGCGCTGGTGGTTGCGACGACGCGGCCGGAGACCATGCTCGGGGATACCGCGGTGGCGGTGCATCCGGAAGATTCGCGGTATGCGGCATATGTCGGCCGCAAGGTGCTGCTTCCCGTCATGAAGCGTGAAATCCCCGTTATTGCCGATGCTTATGTGGACCGTGAATTCGGAACCGGGGCGCTCAAAGTCACCCCGGCGCATGATTTCAACGACTTCGAGCTTGCCCGCAAACACGGCCTGCAACTGGTCCAGGTCATCGCCGAGGACGGCCGGATGACCGAGGAGGCCGGCACTTACGCCGGGATGGACCGGTACGAATGCCGCAGAAAGATCCTCAAGGAACTGGAACACGGCGGCTTCCTGGTCAAGGTCGAGAACTATCATCACCGGGTCGGACACTGCTACCGCTGCAAGAGCGTCGTGGAACCGATGCAGTCCCTGCAGTGGTTCGTTTCCACGAGGCCCCTTGCCGATCGCGCCATGAAGGCCGTTCGCGACGGCAGCACCGCCATCGTTCCCGCCAAGTGGGAGAAGGACTATTTCATCTGGCTGGAGAATCTCGAAGACTGGTGCGTCAGCAGGCAGATCTGGTGGGGACACCGCATTCCGGCCTGGTACTGCCGGGACTGCGGGGAGCTGATCGTGGCGCGCGAGGAGCCGCGCGAGTGTTCCATGTGCAAGGGCACGCGGCTCGAACAGGATTCCGACGTGCTGGACACCTGGTTCAGCTCCGGTCTCTGGCCGTTTTCCACTCTGGGCTGGCCGGACCGGACTCCCGAGCTCGACAAGTTCTATCCCACGTCCGTCCTGGTCACCGCCTTCGACATTCTGTTCTTCTGGGTGGCGCGGATGATGATGATGGGCATCCACGCCATGCACGAGGTGCCGTTCCGGGAAGTCTACATCCATGCGCTCGTTCGGGACGCGCAGGGCCAGAAGATGAGCAAATCGAAGGGGAACGTCATCGATCCCCTGGTGATGATGGAGCGCTACGGAACGGATGCGTTCCGGTTCACGCTGGCCGCCTTTGCCGTTCAGGGGCGCGACGTCAAGCTTTCGGAAGAGCGGATCGAAGGGTACAAACACTTCGTCAACAAGATATGGAATGCCGCAAGGCTGCTTCTCATGAACCTCCAGGGGGAAGCAAGCCTGGAAGAAATCCCGTCCAAACCCGTGCAGCTCATGCATCGCTGGATTCTCAGCCGCCTGCAGCGCGTTGTCGGCGAAGTGGACTCCGCCCTGGAAAACTATCATTTCAACCAGTATGCCAATGTACTGTATCAATTCCTGTGGCGGGAGTACTGCGACTGGTACCTTGAAATGATCAAACCCGATCTGTACGGGGAGGACGAAGCCGCCGGGAGGCTGGCGAAGTCCATATCGGTTCGGGTTCTCGAGCAGATCCTGGTGCTTCTGCACCCGGTCATGCCCTTCGTGACCGAGGAAATCTATCAGAAGCTGCCCGGAATTACCGGCAGCATCATGAAAGCCTCCTATCCGGCGGTGCGGCCGGAATGGATCGACTCCGAAGCCGAACGGGCCATGGAAATCATCATGGGCGTGGTCAGCGGCATCAGAAATATCCGTGGGGAGATGAACGTCCCGCCGGCCACCAGGGTCGAGGCGGTGTGCCTGTGTGAAAACAGCGCCGCAAAGGAGCTTCTCGATGCGCATGCAGTCACGGTGATCGACCTGGGCCGCCTCTCGGAGCTGAAAGTCGGAATCGCGGGCGAGATGCAAAAGCCGGCGCAGGCGGCGGGAGCCGTTATACCCGGCGTGGAAGTGCACGTCGTGCTGAAGGACATCCTGGACTTCGAGAGCGAATCCAAGCGTCTTCGCAAGGAACTGGCAAAGCTCGAAAAGGAATTCGGCATCACCCGGATGAAACTGTCCAACGAGGACTTTCTGGGGAAGGCTCCACCGGAAGTCATCGAAAAAGAACGCGAAAAGAGCGGCCGGCTCGGCGAGAAGATCGAAAAACTCAGCCGTCAGTCCGGCCTTATCGACGGACTGCGGGCGAGCGCCGCCGCGGGGGAGTAAGATGGATCAACTGGATGTCCTGCTTCGAATGGCGCTGGTCGAGGACGTGGGGCACGGCGACGTGACCACCGAGGGCACGATCGATGCGGGGCTCACGGGACGGGCCGTCGTCTTCGGGCGCGAACCTTTGGTGCTCTCGGGGTCCGATCCTTTCAGGAGAACATTTCGCCTGGTGGATCCGCAGGTGCGCGTCGAATCCCTTTTTTCCGACGGGGAAGAGGTTCCGGCCGATGTCCCGTTCTTCAGGATGGAAGGCAGCGTACGCTCGCTGCTGACGGCGGAACGCACGGCGCTCAACCTGCTGCAGAGGCTTTCGGGTGTGGCCACCTTGACGCGCCGAATGGTGAACGCTCTGGCCGGAACGTCCTGTCGCCTGCTCGATACGCGCAAGACCACACCGCTGTGGCGTGTCCTGGAGAAAGCCGCGGTCCGACACGGCGGCGGCTCGAACCACCGCTTCGGTCTCTTTGACGGGGTTCTGATCAAGGACAACCATGTGGCCGCGGTCGGCGGGGTGCGCGAGGCGGTTCGCAGGGCACGCCGCTCGGCGCCGCACGGGCTCAAAATCGAGGTGGAGGTGGAAACCCTGGAACAGCTCGAGGAAGCCCTGCAGGCCGGGGCCGATATCATTTTGCTGGACAACTTCACCCTCGATTTGCTCCAGCGCGCCGTCGCAATCAACGCAGGCCGCGCGTTGCTGGAAGCCTCCGGCGGGGTCACGCTCGAACGCGTTCGCGTTATCGCCGAAACCGGCGTGGATTTCGTGAGTTGCGGGGCGCTGACCCATTCCGCACCGGCCGTCGATATCACCATGGAATACTCCTCGTAGTCCGCGCGAGGCCTTTCAGTGGTTTCGTCACCTCCATGAAAGATTTCCGGAAGATATTCGTTGCGGGGATAAAGGCCGCGTGGCCCATTTGCCTGGGTTACTTCCCCATCGGCCTGGCCTTCGGCGTGCTGGCCCGGAAAGCCGGGATCGAGCCTCTGTATATCGGCGCGATGTCCCTGCTCGTGTTTGCCGGGAGCGCCCAGTTCATCGCGGTTTCCATGCTGAGCGCAGGGACCGACCCGGTCTCGATCGTCCTGACCACCTTTGTCGTCAATCTGCGGCATATCCTCATGAGCTCCTCGCTGTCGGTGTATTTCCAGCACTGCAGCCGGAAGTTTATCTCTTTGACCGCTTATGGAGTCACCGACGAGAGCTTCGCCGTCAATCAAACCCGTTTCAGAAGCGGCTCATGGACACCGGGCGAAGCGCTCGCCGTCAACCAGGTTTCGAATGCGGCCTGGGTTTCGAGCACCATTCTCGGCGGGTACTGCGGAGAATTGATCCCCGAAGGAAGCTTCGGCATCGACTATGCCCTCAGCGCCATGTTCATCTCGCTCCTGGTGCTTCAGTTGAGAGGGCGCCTCTACATCCTGACGGCCCTGATCTCGGGATCGCTGGCTGTCCTGCTGGCGGTGCTGCTGCCCGGCAATATCCACGTGATGGCGGCCTCCCTTGTCGCGGCCACCTTCGGGTTTGTGCTGAGAAGACAGGCGTCGCGGAGGGTAAAAGACACCCATGCCTGAAACCGAATACCTCCTCCTGGTTGCCGGCATGGGACTGGTGACCTACCTGCTTCGCTGGGTGCCGCTCTTCTTCTTCTCGCGAATGGTCCTGCCCCGCGGGCTGGTGGAGTGGCTGGACCTGATCCCGGTTTCCATCATGAGTGCGCTGGTCTTCCCGGACCTTCTGACCTCGGGGGCTCCGAAACATCTCGATCTCTTCCAGGTGAAATCCATCGTGGCCGTTCCCACCCTGCTTTTTGCTTTCAAGACGAAGTCCCCGGGAGGAACCGTCCTGGTCGGCATGCTTCTGTACTGGCTGGCGGGGAGACTTTGACCCGCGTCGAAGCGGATGCTGTCCTTTCCCGGTCCGCGGATCGTAGCTTCCTGAGAATGAGTGTTTATTATTAGGTCGTGAAGGATCGATGCAGACGTTTTGCCGGCTTCGATCGGTTTTGGTAACGACCGGCAAGGTCCCTTTCGAGGGAGGCGAAAATGATTCATAAACTGAAAAAACGTCGAGGTATCCCTGCCGGCCCGCTGAGAGTGATCGGCAGTAGAGCTCAGCGGCCGGGGCCGGCCGTCGAGACCCTTGAAATCGTGCTGAAATGCGATTCCTTCGGGACCGTTGAGGCCGTTACGACGCTGTTGGGCAAAATCGGGGGACGGGAGGTCGAGATAAAGGTCATCCATTCCGGGGTGGGGGACGTCACGAAGAACGACATCCTGATGGCATTGACGGGAAGCAGGCTGGTGGCCGGCTTCAACGTCGGGCTTGCCCCCCGCCTGGAGCAGTGGACGAAGGAACACGGAGTCGAAGTCCGGCTCTACAACATTGTCTACACATTGGCGGAAGACCTCGGAGCGCTGGCCCGCAGCCTGATTCAAACCGAGCCGGAAGAGCGGATTCTCGGCCGGGCGAAGGTGATCGCCACGTTCAAGAGCAGCCGCGGGAGCATCATCGCAGGCTGTGAGGTGCTGGACGGCGTTCTGGCCCACGGCCGGAATTTCAGGGTCGTCAAGGCCATGGGGCCGGTCTTCACATCGCGGATCGAATCCCTGCAGGTGGAAAAGAGGCCCGTCAGGGAAGTAAGAGCGGGACAGCAGGCGGGACTCAAGGTGACGGGGTTCGTCGATGTCCGGGTCGGAGATTACATCGAGTGCTTCGATCCCCCCGTCGGCAGACGGAGCTCTGCCTGGAGCCCGCGCGGGGCGGTGCTGCGGTTCGATGAAAACGCCTGAGCCCGCCGGTTTCGTGCCGGTGCTCGAACCCGGTTACTTTTTCCCCAACTCCGAAGATCGCAGGGCGGCGGCCTCGACGGCGCTCATGAGCGCTCCCCGCAGGCCGCGCTCCTCAAGCACGTGCAGGCCGCGAATGGTCGTTCCGCCCGGTGAGGTGATGAGGTCTTTGAGCTCTGCCGGGTGCCTGCCGGTTTCCCTCACCAAACCCGCCGTGCCGGAGACCGTCTGAAGGACCAGCTCCCGGGCCACCGCTCGGGGAAGACCAAGGAGCACGGCGGCCTCGATCAGGCTCTCGATGATCAGAAGCACATACCCTGGACCGCTGCCGCTCAGTCCCGTGACGGCATCCATCAGCTTTTCCTCCACCTCCACCGCGGTCCCGACGGATCGAAACAAGCCCAGTGCAAGGTCCATGTGTTCGTCCGTGGCGTGACGGCCCCGGGCGAGTGCGGAAGCCCCCTGCAAAACCAGCGCGGGAGTGTTCGGCATCACCCGGATGATCGGCTGCCCCTCCGGGAGCGCATCGGCTATCATGGAGATGGGGATGCCGGCGGCGATGGAGATGATGAGCTGACTGCGGGAGAGGTGGGAGGCGATCCCGTCGAGGGCTGGTTCCATGTGCTGCGGCTTTACCGCGAGGAAGATCGCCTGGGCGGAATCGGCCACCTCGGCCGCGGAGGTCCGGCATCGGACCCCGTAAGTGCTTTCGAGGTCCCGCAGACGGGCGGGGCTGACATCGAAAACGTGGATGTGTCCGGCAGCGCAGAGGGAAGCGCGGAGGAGGCCCTTGATCAATGCTTCCCCCATGTTTCCACCGCCGATGAAACCGAAATTCTTTTGATCCGGCATGAATTTTTCCTCCGGGAGGGCTTGAGAGCCGGCCTTACGATCCATATATTGCCGGTAATTCGGGCCAACGATGAAGCCGCAAGCACCTCAAAATAGCAGTTCTCGGCATACCGTGCAAGCGTCACCGGGTATTGCGGGATCGCATCAAGGGTTTCCCTCGGGATGCGGTCATGGCGCATGAAGACATGCGGCGAAGGCGCGCGCGGGAGCGGCGGAAGTGCCCGAGTGTTCCTTTTATGCGAGTGTTGTGCGGATGCCGCGGACACGGCAAGTGTGGATGTGAACATATTCACGAAGACATCGTCCCAGGTGCCGCATTGATCACGTGAGCCTCATCTTCTCCACATGAATCTGCCTTTCCACCTTCGACACGTTCTTGGGCTTTGTACTTTTATTTGTTGATTTCGAGTGCTTAGGATCGGGCTCTAGAGACCGTGCTTTTTTGCACTGTTGTTTGGGGTCCCATAATGCACAATTTTCTTGACTCAGGTGAGGCTTTATGCGAAATATCCATGGCCTCAGAAAAACGAAGCTTATCTTTGCAGATGGCAATTCCCGTTTCCTGTCAATGAGGCCATCAGATCCGGCCTCGCCAACCTTTCTCACATTGAATTGCCGTTTCTCGAACGACGAATTCCGATGGTCAGGGTGAGCGCTGAGGTGTGTCGCGAGCAGAGCAGCGGCAGGAAGGGGTGCGCCCCCAGGTTCGACAATCGGGGCAGTGAGGATGTGAATTCGCCGACCGGCGGGTTCCGGCGAGCAAACGGCATTTGCGGAGAGTGGCATGCTTCCCATGCAATTGAAGATCGATTTTCTGGCTGTTGGGCTGTACCTGCTGGCGGGGATCGGATTTGCCGTGGTTCCGTTGATCGTTTCCAGGCTGATCGTCAGGCGGAGCCGTGGGGCCAGGCGGGACGAAACCTATGAAAGCGGGATGGAGACGATCGGGAGCGCATGGATTCAGTTCACGGTCGCCTACTACATTTATGCCTTGATCTTCCTGGCCTTCGACGTGGACGTGCTCTACCTGTTTCCGGTGGCGCTGGTGTACGGCAAGTACGGCCTCCGGGACCTGATCGAAGTGATGATATTCATAGGCATTTTATCGCTTGCGATCGTTTACGCCTGGCGCAAAGGAGTGTTCGAGTGGAAGAGCAGAACCGAGTAGCACCGGAAGAGCCGGCCATCCAATTCGCCGTTCTGGAAGATATCCTCAATCTGGCGAGAGCCAACTCTCTGTGGCCCATGACTTTCGGCCTGGCGTGCTGTGCCATCGAGATGATGGCCGCCGGGGCTTCCCGTTTTGACCTGGATCGTTTCGGAGCGGGTGTTTTCCGGCCTTCACCCCGCCAATCCGACTTGATGATCGTGGCGGGAACGATCTCCAAGAAGATGGGGCCGGCCGTTCAGATGCTGTGGGATCAGATGCCCAACCCCAAGTGGTGCATCGCCATGGGCAACTGTGCCATCTCCGGAGGGCCGTTCGAGTACGAAGGGCAGTACGCCATCGTTCCCGGCGCCCATCTGATCGTACCGGTGGACATTTTCATTCCCGGGTGTCCGCCTCGGCCGGAGGCGCTCATTCAGGGGTTTTTGGCCTTGGGGGACAAGATAACCGGGGGCGAGCACAGAAACTACCTGAGACGATTTCATCGCCGTGGAGGAACGAGGAAGTGATGTCCAAGACAGCCGATTTTTGCGGGGAATTGCGTGGTATTTTGGGCGGCGAGGCGATTTCTGCGGACGACGGGTACCGGACCGGGGTCGCTTTTTCCGTGAGGGTTCCGATGGAACGGCTTCAGGAGGTCGCGGCGGCCTGCAACGCCGGCGGATTCTACCTGGAAACGATCACCGCCCTCGATTTCAAGGACACCAAGGAACTCGTCTACCACTTCAACTGCTACGAACCCGGGTCCCGTTTCGCCCTGCGGGTCCTGTGCGGCCATGACCAAACCCCTCCGACGATCAGCACGATTTTCGCCTCCGCCGGATGGCTGGAACGGGAAGTCCATGAATTCTTCGGCATCCAGTTCGCCGGCAGCTTCGATCTCAGGCCGCTCCTGCTGCCTGAGGACGCGGAATTCCATCCGCTCAGGAAGACCTTCGGCATTGTAGCCGCCTATCGCAAACGGGATGAAATCTATGCCTAAACGTTTCCTAGCCCCCGTTACCGAACAGATTTACACCCTCAATCTTGGCCCCCAGCACCCGAGCACGCATGGCGTGCTCAGGGTTTTGCTCGATCTTGACGGGGAATTCATCGTCAAGGCCGATCCGGTGATCGGCTACGGCCACCGCGGGCACGAGAAGATGGGGGAAAACCGTCTCTTCAAGCAATTTCTGCCCAACACCAGCCGGCTCGATTACCTTTCGGGGTTTCTCTTCAACCACGGATATGTTCTGGCGGTGGAGAAGCTGGCCGGCATTCCGGTTCCCCCCCGGGCGCAGTTCATCCGCACGATCTGTTCCGAGTTCAACCGGATCGCCAGCCACCTGCTCTGGTTCGGGACCTACGTCATGGACCTGGGCGGGTTCACCCCGTTTCTGTACGCTTTCGACGACCGGGAACGGATCCTGGATATCCTCGACTGGGTGACCGGCTCGCGGCTCACCTATTCGTACTGCCGGTTCGGCGGCGTGGACCGGGACATCGACACCCGCTTCACGGACATGGCGAGGGATTTCATCAAGCGGCTGCGCAGCCGGTGGCCCGACTATCACAATCTGGTCACCAGGAACATCATTTTCATTCATCGCACCAGGGGCGTAGGGGTGATCACCCCCGAGCAGGCACGGCAATTCGGAGTGACGGGCCCCAATCTGCGCGCCTGCGGCATTGCGTTCGACACGCGCAAGGCCGAACCTTACGAAGTGTACGACCAGTTCGACTTCGAAATCCCGGTCGGTTCCGATGGCGATGCACTCGACCGGTACAGGGTCCGGTTCGAAGAGATGGAGCAGAGCCTGCGGATCATCGAACAGGCCCTCGATCGACTGCCGGGCGGTCCGTTCATGAACGATTCGGTTCCCACCCGGTTGAAGCCGCCCAAAGGGGAAGTCTACTTCGCATTCGAGAGCGCGCGGGGGCAGGCTGCTTACTACCTGGTGAGCGACGGTACCCCCAGCCCGTACCGGTGTCATATCCGCGTGCCGAGCTTTGGCAATCTCCACGTGCTCACGGAAGTTTTGCGCGGGACTCTGGTGGCGGATGCCATCTCGATCCTGGGCAGCGTGGACCTGGTGATCCCCGAGATCGACCGATAGAGGAAAGGGGCGGGAACGTGCCGGGCGCACGGTTCTCGCTTTCACATCCCGGAGGAAACATAGAATGGGACATGAAGGTGGAACGGAGTGGGTGCGGCTGATCGTGGGCCTCGTGATCATCCTGGCTTTTTCTCAGCTCAATGCCCTGTTTCTGGTCTGGCTGGAACGGAAAGTGGCTGGGCGCATCCAACTCAGGCCGGGCCCCATGGAGGTCGGTCCGCACGGCCTGCTGCAAACGATCATGGACGGCATCAAGCTGGTCGGCAAGGAGTTGATCACTCCGCGGTCGGTGGACAGGAAGCTCTTCATCTTGGCGCCGGTCCTGGTCTTCATGCCGGTCCTGGTGGGATTCCTCGTGCTTCCTTTCGGACCCGGGCTGATCCTGCGCGACATGAACGTCGGCATCCTCCTGATTTTCTCCTTTTCGACCTTCACCGTGCTGGCCATTCTTGCCGGCGGATGGGCTTCCAACAACAAGTACGCTCTGCTCGGCGCGATCCGGTCGGTGGGGCAGAACGTCGCCTACGAAATTCCCCTGTTGTTGACGGTCATGAGTGTCGTGCTGATGGTGAATTCCATGCGTTTCTCGGAAATCGTGGCAGCGCAGGGGCGTGTCTGGTTCATTTTCCTGCAACCCGTGGCGGGGTTGCTCTACCTGATTTGCGCGACCGCGGAGACCAACCGCGCGCCGTTCGACATCCCCGAAGCCGAATCCGAGCTCGTGGCGGGTTTCCACACCGAGTACACCGGGATGCGGTTCGGGCTCTTCTTCCTGGCGGAATACACGAACATGTTCATTGTCACCGCCGTTGCCACCAGCCTGTTCTTCGGCGGGTGGCACGGCCCGTTCGGCTTCGACTTCGGGCTTCCCGGGGTGGTGTGGTTCCTGATCAAGACTTACGTGCTCATTTTCGTGATCATGTGGGTGCGCTGGACTTTTCCCAGGATCCGCTTCGACCAGCTCATGAATTTCTCCTGGAAATTCCTGATTCCGGTGAGTCTCGTGAACCTGGTCGTGACTGCCGTGGTCCTGAAACTGATTGATCTGAACTGATCTGGGATGAGAAACGATGGGCAATCTCAAAGAAATTCTTGAAGGCGGCTGGAGTCTGGTGGAGGGGATGCGGGTGACTTTCCGCCGGCTTCTGCGTCCGGTGGTCACCGTGCAGTATCCACGCGAGGTGGTGACTCTTTCGCCCGCCTTTCGGGGGCATATCGAGCTGAAGTCGTTCGCGGACACCGGGACTCACAAGTGTATCGCGTGCGGCACCTGCGAAAGGATGTGCCCGTCGAACGTGATCAAGGTCCAGGGAACGAAGGCCCAGCCCAAGGGAGCGAAAGTCGCGACGCATTATGTGATCGACTTTACCCGCTGCAGCCTGTGCGGGATATGCGTGGAAAGCTGTCCGACCGGTACGCTGCAGTATTCCACCGAGTACGAGTTGGCGGGAGAATCGAGGTGGGACGGGGTCATCGACCTGATGCAGAGGTTCGAGGCGCGCAGGCCCCAGTCCCTTTAACCGGAGGCAAGGTGATCATCATGAATGTCTTGACTGGAATGGATGCGGCGGCCCACGCGGGGTTCTGGATCGTCGTCGGCCTGACTCTGGCGGGAGCCTCTTTCGCGGTGTTCCCGCGCAACATCCTCCACAACGTCCTCGGTCTCATCCTGGCCTTGTCCGGGATCGGCGGCCTCTATCTTTCGCTCGGCAGCTTCTTCATGGGGCTCATGCAGTTGCTCATTTACGTCGGAGCAATCTGCGTCGCCATTGTCTTCGCCATCATGCTCTCCCGCCCGCTGCACCTCGAGGTGCCCAAAAGAGAGGCGCCTAAAGTGGCCATGGCGGTAGCGACGAGCGTTGTCTTCCTGGTGGCCATGGTGGGCGTTGTCCTGAGGACCAACTGGGTGCCGGCCGTCGAGCGCGGAACGGATTGGTCGGTGGAAGCCATCGGGGACTTGCTGCTCACGCGTTACGCCCTCGTCTTCGAAGTCATTTCCTTGATTCTGCTGATCGCCATCATCGGTGCGATCATCACGGCCGGATTCAGCAGGAGGTTGAGTTCATGAATACGCTGACCACGTACTTGGTGATTGCGGCCGTTCTGTTCTGCCTTGGGCTCCTCGGAATCCTGCAGCGCCGGAACCTTGTCGGGATGCTCATTTCCCTGGAGCTCATGTTGAACGGGGCCAATCTGAATTTCATGGCGTTCAACCGGTTCCTGGCGCCCGAACCCGCGGTCGGGCAGATCATCGCCCTGATCGTCATGGGGCTGGCCGCCGCCGAAGCGGCCATCGGACTGAGCATCATCTTTGCCCTGTTCCGCAGGATGCATTCGATCAACGTGGAACGCGCTCAGGAGTTGAGGGGATAGGTGCTATGACTGAATTGCTTAAAGACCCGGTATTGTTGGCCGTAGTCATGGGAGCGACGCTTCCATTTCTGGCCATGGCGGTGATTCTGATCTTTACGCGCCATAACCCGCGCCTTTCGAGCTTCATCTCCATCGGCGCGGTGACCGTTTCCGTCTGCGCGGCGCTTTATCTCCTCTACAAGCTGCATGGGGCCGGCCGGCCCGTTCAATATCAGACCGAATGGCTTTCATCGGACACGCTGGTCGTTCCGTTCGGATACCTGCTGGACCCCCTGAGCCTCCTGATGCTCGCCATCGTGGCGTGCATCAGTTTCCTCGTGCAGGTCTATTCCATCGGGTACATGGCGGGGGACACCGGCTACAGCCGCTACTACGCCTTTCAGTCCCTGTTCGCATGGGCCATGATGAACATGGTGATCGCTCCGGGCATGCTCCAGTTGTTCATCTTCTGGGAACTGGTCGGGTTGGCGTCCTACCTCCTGATCGGCTTTTACTACGACAAGGAAAGCGCCTCCCAGGCCGGCAAGAAGGCTTTCGTGATGACCCGCCTGGGCGATCTCGGATTCTTCCTGGGCCTGATCGTTCTGACGCTCGGTTTCGGCAACCTCGGGATCCTGGACCTGAATGAGGCCGCTCGGACGCACCAGATCTCGCAACTGCTCATGACCGTTTCCGCTTTGCTCATCTTTGGGGGCGTGATCGGCAAAAGCGCTCAATTCCCGCTCCTCACCTGGTTGCCCGACGCGATGGAAGGTCCCACTCCGGTCAGCGCGCTGCTCCACTCCGCGACGATGGTGGCCGCGGGCGTGTATATGTTCAGCCGGATTTTTCCGCTTTTTGCGGCATCTCCCGATGCAATGGCCATGGCCCTTGCCATCGGCACGGCGACAATGCTGCTTTCCTCGACCATGGCCATGGTCACCTACGACATCAAACAGGTCTGGGCCTATTCCACCATCAGTCAACTGGGGTTCATGGTCATGGCTCTGGCTGCCGGCGGGTATTTCGCCGGAGTCTTTCACCTCACCACCCACGCGGGCTTCAAAGCCCTGCTGTTTCTTTGTTCCGGCATCTTCATTCACGAGTATCACAGCAACGACATGAGGCTGATCGGAAAGGGCGGAGGGCGACGGTTGGTGATCCCGATGGCGTGCATGACCGTCGGGGCGCTGGCGTTGTCCGGTCTGCCTCCGTTCTCCGGTTTTTTCAGCAAGGAGGCCATCCTGGGCGTGCTCGCCGCCCATCCCAATAAACTCTGGCTTGCGGCGGGGCTGCTCGGCGCCCTGATGACCGCCTATTACAGCTTCCGGCTGATCTTCTTCATTCTTTTCCCCCGGGGTGGAATCGAAACACCTCACGGTCACTCGCAAGGTCACGAACATGAGGCGCACGCGGGCGGGCACGGCGGGCTGATTTTCTGGGCCATGGCGGTACCCGTGATGATCCTGGCGACCCTTACCCTGTTCCTCGGCTTCTTCCAGAGTTCCATCGAGCATTTCCTGACCGGGAATGCCGGCCGGCTTGCGGCCGCCGCCCACGGGGCGGCCCAGGAAGCAGGAAAGGCGGCCCATGACGGCCACGGAGCCGGGCACTACGTCTTGCTCGTGTTCGCGGTCTGCATGGCTTTGGGCGGGCTTGGCTGGGCCTGGGTGGAGTTCGGCCGGAAGAAGGCCGCGCAGGTAGGTTTTCTCGGCCGGTTTCCCAGGATGTGGGATTTGTTTGCGGAACGCTGGTACCTGGATCGACTGTATCGGCAGTTCCTGGACAGAGGGATTTACGCCGGGATAACGAGCCTCTTCACCCGGAACGACCGGCGCGTGATCGACGGGGGCATCGACGGCCTGTGTTTCTTTACGGTGACCGGCGGGCGATTGTTCAGTTTTCTCCAGTCGGGCATGCTGCAGTACAACCTGTTGGTCATGATCGGCGGGGTAGGTGTCGTGGTTCTCCTGTTCCTCGTGTAGAACCTTTCAGGAAGGCTTGTTTCGCACACTGAACCAACAATCAACAGCAACGGACTGGCTTATGACTTCCATGGAAATGGCCCATTTTCCCATCCTGTCGACGATTCTGCTGTCGACGGTGCTCGGTTTGCTGGTGATCCTGTTCATCCCGGCAGACCGTCCCAAACTGATCAAGCAAGTGAGCCTGGGGTTCGCGGGGCTGGGATTGGTGCTGTGCCTCTGGCTCTACCAGGCCTATGACTTGCAAAAAGGCGGCCTGCAATTCGTCGAGCGCTTCCTCTGGGTGGAAAGCCTGGGCATTTACTACTTCAACGCCGTGGACGGAATCAACCTGCCGATGTTGCTCCTGACCGCCGTGGTCCTCTTCACGGGAGTCTGGACCATGTGGGACCTGGAACTGCGCGTCAAGGAGTTTTTCGCCCTGGTCTTTCTCCTGGTGGCCGGAGTCTACGGCGTCTTCATGTCCATGGACCTGTTCTGGATTTTCGTCTGGTATGACGTTTCGCTCTTTCCCATGTATCCCCTGATCGCCATCTGGGGGAGCACTCGCAAAGAATACGGCGCCATGAAGCTCACCCTCTACCTGCTCGCGGGCAGCGCTCTGATCCTGCCCGGCATCCTGTACCTGTGGGCGCAGGCCGGGGGAGTCACGTTCGATCTGTTCGAGCTGCAGAAAATAGGCTTCAGCCCGTTCGCGCAGAAGCTCGCCTTCATCTTCTTCTATATCGGCTTCGGAATTCTCGCCGCCGTCTGGCCGCTCCATACCTGGTCTCCGGTTGGTCACGTGGCGGCTCCCACGGCGGTGAGCATGATCCATGCCGGCGTTCTGATGAAGCTGGGAGCCTACGGGATCCTTCGGCTGGGCATGACGCTGTGTCCCGAGGGCCTCGCGTACTGGGCGGATCTCATGGCCCTGCTCGGGACGGTGGGAATCGTGTACGGTGCCTTCGTCGGCCTGGCCCAAACCGACCTCAAGTATGTCATCGGCTATTCGAGCGTGTCGCACATGGGCATGGTCGGGCTGGGGCTTTCCACCATGACGGTCAACGGCATCAACGGAGCCGTTTTTCAGATGTTTGCCCACGGCGTGATGACGGCGCTCTTCTTCTCCGCCGTCGGCTATATCTACGATCGGACGCACACCAAGATGATCCCCGATTTGGGCGGTTTGTCCAGGACCATGCCCGTGGCTTCCGCCTTCTTTATCGTGGCGGCCTTCTCCGGCATCGGGGTTCCCTGCATGGCCAGCTTCTGGGCGGAGCTGCTGGTGTTTCTGTCCGCGGTGAAAACCTACCCGGTCCGCGGCATACTTGCGGTGTTCGGCCTGGTGGTGAGCGCCCTGTTCATGCTCCGCGTGGTGCAAAGGACGTTCTACGGGGAAAGGAACGAGCGTTGGGCTCACATCCCGGATGTTCCGCTGTTCCTGGCCACGCCCAGGATCATCCTGGTGAGTATCATCATCTTCTTCGGGATTTTCCCCAAACTCATGCTGGACGTCATTCAGAGTGCGGTGATCCCGTTTGTCGGCAGTCTGTAGCACTCACAAAGGGAAAAAGCGACAATGATGAAATGGGTCCTTTTTATACCTGAGCTGTATTACCTGTTGATGGCGGTGGTCTTCTTCGCCTGTTCGCTGAGCAGAAGGCTGCAGTCGGGCGTCCTTTACCGATGGGCGGTCATCCTGGCCGGCGGCGGCCTCCTGGCGACAGTCCTGGCGGTCAACCAGAACGGGTTCATCTTCTTCGATTGCTACAGGGTCGACCTTTACAGCCAGCTGTTCAAGATCCTGCTGGCACTGGGTACCTTCTGGGTGATCTTTTCCTGCAGCGAGCTTCAGGGGATCGACTCGCGCTACCACGCCGAATTCTTTCTGCTGACCACGGTATGCACGCTCGGCATGATGATGCTCGTCAGCGCCAACGAACTGCTCACGGTCTACGTCTCCATCGAACTCTCCTCCTACTCGCTCTACCTTCTTGTGCCCATGCGCAAACAGACGGAAATATACGTCGAGACGGGAATCAAGTATTTCATGATCGGCGTCACCGCGTCCGCCTTCATGCTGTTCGGCATCAGCTTCATCTTCGGCGTGGCGCATACCACCTACGTGCCCGACCTGGTGAAAACGCTTCCCTCCCTGATCAAGGAACCTGCCGCCATTATCGGGCTCGTTTTGACCCTGTGCGGTTTCTTCTTCAAACAGGCCCTCTTTCCGTTTCACAGTTGGGCGCCCGACGTCTACATGGGGGCTGCCAACCAGGTGACCACATACATCGCCACGGCTTCGAAAATGGCCGCCGCGGCCATGGTGATTCGATTCGTCAATCTGTCCGGGGGAGAGAGCCCCCTGTTCACGCAGGTCCTGGTGGGCCTGGCGGTGCTGTCGATGACTTTCGGGAATCTGGTGGCCATTATCCAGAAGGATTTGAAACGTCTCCTGGCCTACTCCAGCATTGCGCACGCCGGGTACATGATGATCGGCATTCTGACCATGAGCGAGCACGGCGTGGCGAGCGCGATTTACTACTCAGCAGCGTATCTGGTGATGAACTTCGCCTGCTTCATGGTGATCATGAAAGTGGCCGATGACGGACGGAACCTGCAGATCAAGGAACTGGCGGGACTGCACAAGCGTTCCCCCCTCCTCGCAATGACCCTGATGCTTGGCTTGTTCGGCCTTGCGGGCATCCCGCCCACGGTGGGCTTCACAGGAAAATTCCTGGTGTTTGCCGCCGCCCTCCGCAAAGGTTACCTGATTCTGGTCATTATCGGGATGATCAACGCCACCATTTCGTTGTATTATTATCTGATCGTGATCAAGGCCGCTTATCTTCTGGAACCGGAGCGGCCGTATCCGGATGTCCGGGTGGACACATGGACCCGAGCCCTGAGTTACGGGCTGATCGTCCTCATGATCTATCTGGGAGTGTTTCCCGACCAGTTCGTCGCTCTGACGGAGGCGGCGGCACGGAGTCTGCCCTAGGGCGCGGGGATGCCCGACGCGGCCCCGTGAGGCGATCCTTTGGCGCGGGATTCCGTCGGCGCGGGCGTTGCGGGCTTGCGATCGGATTGATGGTGCAACCTCTAGGAGGCAGGAACAAACTATGGGATTCTGGATGGACTTGATTCGAGACATCTTGCGCGAACCGTGGATACCGCGCGATCCGAAAACCCGCGCGCGGGAAGCGGCGCCGGCACCTCGGAGGGCCGCGGTTCCGGAAGCGAAACCCTTTTGCGATCCGAGATCGGTAAGGGCCTGTGTGAGCGTGTGCGTTCCCAGGGGCGAGTGTTCGTGTCACTGCAATGCGGTCCGGGATGCACTCATGGAGGAAATTGCCCGACGCCGCGTCGGCGTCGTGGTGGGAGGTGCGAAATTCGGTTGCCGAGGGAACTGCAGGAATGGCCCGTTCCTCGGATTTCCTCAACGTGACTTCTTCTACTGCAAGGTGAATCCACGGGACATTCCCGGCATAGTGAACGAAACGCTCATCAACGGACGGATCCTTTTCCCTCTGGTTTCCGTCAATCCCGAACGCTCCTATCGGCCGGACATCATCTATGAGAGGGACTCCGGAATGTTGGTCGGAATCGACGAGCATGTCTGCATGGTGGATGTGGCCCGCTGTTTCGCGGACATGGAGGGGGCTTCGGCCGCCAAGTCTCCGGCCGTGGCGGCCGTGATGGTCCGAATTCAGGAGAAAGTCCGCCGAATATCGGGAGGCATCGGGACCAGGGCGGACCTCGAAGCGCTTCGGGCCATTCTCGATGAGCTGAGGCTTGAGGTCAAAGCCGATCCGACGGAGCTGGGAAGCGGGCTCCTGAGCGCCGTTTCGCATTTCCAGGATGAATTCCGCCAACACGTGGAGCAGGGCGGATGCCCGCTGGGGGTATGTTCGAAGCTCACCGAGGAACAGGTGCTGGCGGCAACCGCCGCGACCCAGGCCGAAATGGCGAAGAAGGCGAAGCCGGAGGTTCCGAAAGCGGAGAAGAAGGGACCTGCGCCCGCCGAAGAAAGCCGCCCTGTGGAGGCACCCGGTGGGAAGCGGGAGAAAGTCCCGGCGGCGGCTCCGGCCCCCGAACCCTCGGTTCCGGCGGCGGAATCGGCCACACCTGCAGCTGCGCCCGTTCACGGCGGACCGGTGGCGGCAAGGGTCGAGGCCGCGGTGCCGGTCGCGGCCGAGCGCCCCGCGGAGGCGGAAGTCCCGGCGGTGATGCCGGTCACGACTGCCGTCGAGGAGCATGGCGCCGGGCCCGCGGAGATGCCCGAGGCCGTTCCCGAAGCAGCGGACACCGTGTCCGCCGCGGCGGATCTGGCGCACAGGGAATGCGTGCTGTCCGAGGAAATGCCCGAAGCTTCCGCTCAGGCCGAAGCGATGGGGATCGAGACTCCTCCTTCCTGCCAGGTACCGCCGGTGGAGGAAGCTGCGGCGATTCCCGATGTGCCGCGGGGCGAAGTCGAAAAACAGCCCCTGGCGCCGAAAAAAGAGAAGAAAAAGTCCGGCAGGAAGAAAAAAGACGCTTCTTCGAAAGGCAAGAGCTCCAAGAAGAAGAAATAGGGCGGCTGTAGGGCTTTTCATGTAACGCTGCGAGCCCCGCCCTTGCGGGGTTTCCACGCAATCGCGATCCTGCGGCCGTCGGGCGCGTCCGGCCGATGACGCGGGGGAGGGTGCACCCGGCGCATGGTGACATCCTTCACGGTCACTTTGGCTTTTCCGTCATCCCCCGTGCAGTCCGATACCGAGGTGAATTCAAGATCACGCAACACCTGCCCGTCGAGAGGCGACGCGGGCGGGCATAAAGCCCGCCCCCTGCTACGGACCGATGTGCCGATCAGACGTAGGAAGGGGAGGGCTTTATGCCCGCCCGCCCGATGCCGCGGACTTGAACGCAATTATCCATGAGGCTGCGTTTCACCCGCGAGGCATGAAAACAGACTCTTCCGGGAGTCTATTTTCTAGGTAATTGCCCGAGAGACCGGCGTCACCCGCCAAGCATGAAACCCGATGTACCCGGGAATCTATTTTTCATGTGACCTGGACTGAGTGCCCAGGGACGTGCGAATGACCTGCAGCGGAAACGTGGGGAAGTGGACCGGGATTCGAATCCGGGTGTTCGGGTGGGCGCATTCCAGGCGGTTGCCTCCAAGGTCCTCGAAATCGCTCAATCGAAGCGTCTCCGTGGTTCCGTCCGGAAAGAGAAAATCCAGGTCCATGCCGGGGACGAGCCTGCTCCTGACCTCGACGCACACCCGGCCGCTCATGAGGGGCGCGTCGAATTCGTCAGCGCCCGCGTCGCGAGGGTCGAGCCGGACCAGGCCGGCCAGTGTGTGCGTCTGCTCGTAGTCGGCGGTCGCGTGGATATTCCCGTCCGGTCCCGCGGAATCCCCGAATAGAAGCCCTTTCGAATACGGGCGATGGCTTACCCGGTCCAGGTCCAGGCGCCGGCTCGCGCCGGCCCCGCGTATTTCGGGGGCGGTGCGGCAGGTGTCGAGCGCCTGGCGGTAGGCGCGCACCACGCTTGCCAGGTAGAGCGCCCCTTTCATCCGCCCTTCGATCTTGAAGGCGTCGATTCCCATTGCCGTCAAGTCCCCCAGTTCGTCGATCAGGCACAGATCCTTGGAGTTGAAAATAAAGGTTCCGGAGTCGTCTTCATGGATGGGCAGGTACTGGCCGGGTCTGTGTTCCTCGACCAGCCGGTAGGACCAGCGACAGGGTTGCGAACACAGGCCCCGGTTGGCACTGCGGCCGGACAGAAAGGCGCTCAGCAGGCATCTCCCCGAATAGGACACGCACATGGCGCCGTGGACGAACATCTCGAGCTCAAGAGAGGTTCGCAGCCGGATTTCCGCTATTTCCTGAAAAGTCAGCTCGCGGGCAAGATTCACCCTCCTGATCCCCTGTTCCTGCCAGAACCGCGCGCTCATCGAGTTCATCGTGTTGGCCTGGGTGCTGAGGTGAACGGGTGTGCCGGGCGCGTGCCTGCGGGCCAGGACCAGAACCCCGGGGTCGCTCACGATCAGGCCGTCGACCCGGATGCCCTCGAGGTACTCGAGAAAGGGCGGCAACCGGTCGAGATCCGAGTCGCGCGCGAAGACGTTCACCGCAACGTACACTTTCCGGTTCGAGCGGTGGGCGAGAAAGACCGCTGCGGCCAGCTCCTCGTCGTGCAGATTGCGGGCATAGGCCCTGAGACTGAACGCCTTGCCTCCAAGATAGACGGCATCGGCGCCGTAGAGGAATGCAATGCGGCATTTTTCCAGGCTGCCGGCCGGAGCGAGCAACTCGGGAGGGCTCTTCGCCGACATTTTGGGAGCCGTATTCGTCACGGGAGCGCCTCTTTTCTTGAGGATTGCATGCCGCGCGGGCATTCAAATCCGGAAAATTCCGATCATGGTTTGACAATTATTCAAAGCATCTGTACTTATCACTCAGTGGATAAGGGAGGCAAGAGGGTGTAGCGCGGGAAGAAATGCTTTTCGGGAGCAGCGCCCCGGAGAAGAGGGTCGGCCATGGACACGCCGCATGGAGCATCTTCCGGTGAGAGTGACAGGATTGCCTGGTTGGCGTTGAGGCTCGTTCCCGACCTGGGGAATCGCTCCGTGTTGCGGCTGATCAATCGTTTCGGGTCTCCGCGGGCGGTGCTCGACGCGGAGCCGAAGGAGCTCGCAACGGTGGAGGGGCTGCGGGGAAAGGCGATTTCAGCCCTGCAAAGGAAGGAGTTTCTTCGCCATCCGGAAACCGAATGGGAGACGCTACAACGGAAAGGCGTCAAGCTTCTGGCTCTGAACGATCCGGAGTACCCGTCCAATCTTTCGGCCATTCCCGATCCGCCTGCCGTGTTGTTCGTGCGGGGGGAGCTCCAACCGAGGGACCTGGTTGCGGTTGCCGTGGTGGGTTCGAGGGCGGCATCCCCCATGGGAATGATCTTCACGGAGAAACTGAGCGGTGAGCTTGCCCTCAATGGCGTGACGATTGTGAGCGGGTTCGCCGTCGGCATCGACAGCGCGGCCCATCGCGGGGCGATCAAGGCCGGGGGCCGCACCATCGCCGTGTTGGGGTGCGGGCTCGACATCGATTATCCATACGGGCAGGGCGGCCTGCGGGACGAGATTGCGGCGTCCGGGGCGCTCGTCACCGAATTCCCGCTGGGGACTCCTCCGGTCGCCGGGCACTTTCCCCAGCGAAATCGGATCATCAGCGGCCTGTCACTGGGAGTGGTGGTCGTCGAAGCGGCGCATCGGAGCGGATCGCTCATCACGGCGAGGCTGGCCCTGGAGCAGGGAAGAGAGGTTTTTGCGGTTCCGGGAATGGCCCATCATTATCGGAGTGTCGGACCTCACCGGCTGCTCAGAGAGGGAGCGAAGCTGGTGGAAGGCGCCGAAGACGTATTGGAGGAGTTGCGCCCGTTGATTCGACGGAGCGCTGCACCGCCCGGCGAGCCCGATGAACGGGAAACGCCGGTATCCGGGTTGGAGCCGGACGAGCTTCAGGCTCTTCGGGAGCTGGACGGGAATCCGAGGCATATCGACGAGATTGCCCGTTCGACGCAATGGCCGGTCGGAAAAGTCATGGCCGTGTTGTCGAATCTTGAGCTCAAAGGGGTTGCGCGGCAACTGCCCGGGAAATATTTTGTTCATACTTGGAAACAGACTTGCCGAAAGAGTAAGTGAGGATAGGTTGAATGTCTAAGTCATTATTGATTGTCGAATCCCCGACAAAAGCGAAGACACTTGGGAGATACCTTGGAAAAGATTTCATTGTAAAAGCCTCTGTGGGGCATGTGAAGGATCTTCCCAAGAACAGGCTCGGAATCAATCTGGAAAAGGATTTCCAGCCGGAATACCAGGTAATACGCGGCAAGAAGAAGGTCATCAGCGAACTGCACGAGGCCGCCGCAAAGTCGGGAGCGATCTTTCTCGGTCCGGACCCCGACCGCGAGGGTGAGGCCATTGCGTGGCATATCGCGGAAGAAATCGGTGCCACGGACAAGCCCGTATACCGGGTGCTTTTCTACGAGCTGACCCGGAAAGCGATACAGGAAGCTCTTGCCAAGCCCGACAGGCTGAACCGGGAGCTCTACGAAGCCCAGCAGGCCAGGCGCATTCTGGACCGCCTGGTAGGATATATGATTTCCCCGATCCTGTGGCAGAAAGTGAAGCGAGGGTTGAGCGCCGGGAGGGTGCAGTCGGTGGCCCTTCGGTTGATCTGCGCGCGGGAAAAGGAGATCCGGGATTTCGATTCCAGGGAGTACTGGACCATAACCGCTTTGCTGGGGACGCAGGCATCGGCCGATGCGCCCGCGAAGAGCGCGTCCCGGCGGTTCAAGGCGGAGCTGTTCCGTTGCGGGAAGAAGAAATGCACGATTTCCACGGGAGAGGAAGCCCGCGAGCTGGTAGACCGGCTGCGGCCGCTCGACTATCGGGTGAGCAAGGTCGAACGCAGGAAGAAGAAACGCCATCCGGCGCCTCCCTTCATCACCAGCACGCTGCAGCAGGAGGCGGCCAGGAAGCTGCATTTCTCTGCCAGGCAGACCATGAATGTGGCCCAGCGGCTCTACGAGGGGCTCGAACTGGGAAAGGAAGGGGCCGTCGGCCTGATCACGTACATGCGTACCGACTCGACACGGCTGTCCGCGGATGCCGTTCAGGCGGTCCGGGACTACATCGCCGGACATTGGGACAAGGCCTATCTGCCGGCCAAGCCCGCCGCGTACAAGAGCAAAGCGGGCGCCCAGGGAGCGCACGAGGCGATCCGGCCCACGGACGTGAATCGGACCCCGGAAACCGTTGCGGGCTTTCTGACAAAAGAGCAGCTCAAGCTCTATACGCTCATCTGGAAACGTTTCACGGCATGCCAGATGGCGCCTGCCGTTCTCGACCAGACCTCGGTGGATATCGCGGCCGGGGACTACGTCTTGCGTGCGTCCGGCTCGATCGTCGAGTTTCCGGGTTTCATGACGCTGTATGTCGAGGGTCGGGAGAACGGGGATGAGGATTCGGAGACCGAGGGGCTGCTGCCCGAGCTGAAGGAAGGGGAGGTCCTGAGGCTGGAAGACCTGAAGGCAGATCAGCATTTCACCCAGCCTCCGCCGCGGTATACCGAAGCCTCCCTGATCAAGGAGCTCGAAGATCTCGGCATCGGGCGGCCCAGCACTTATGCCACGATCCTTTCGACGATCCTGGATCGGGAATATGCCGTGGTCCGTAAGAAGAGCCTCTTCCCCAGCGAATTGGGATGGCTGATCGACGGCCTGATGGTGGAAAACTTCCCCAGCGTGGTGGACGTCGATTTTACCGCCAAAATGGAAAAAAGCCTGGACGAAATCGAACAGGGGCAGCACCCTTATCGCAACCTTTTGGCGGAATTTTACGAGCAGTTTTCGAAGACGCTCGAATCCGCGCGGACCAACATGGTGAACCTCAAGGCGGTCGGACGCCGGACCGATCTCCAGTGCCCGCAGTGCGGCCTGCCGCTGCACATCCGGTGGAGTCGCAACGGGCCGTTCCTGGCCTGCAGCGGCTATCCGGACTGCCGGTTCTCGTCGGACTACAGGCGGGATGAAAAGGGAAACATCGAGCCGGTGGCCGAGGAATCCACCGGCGAGACGTGTGAGAAGTGCGGGCGACCGATGATCCTGAAGAAGGGGCGTTTCGGGAACTTCCTGGCTTGCAGCGGCTATCCGGCGTGCAAGAACACCAAGGCGCCCGGTACGGGAATCCCGTGTCCGCGCGAAGGATGTTCGGGGGAGTTGGTGGAACGGGTCAGCAGAGGCGGCCGGCATTTCTTCGGCTGCAGCAGATATCCGGAATGCAAGACGGCCTTTTCGGGGCGGCCGGTCCCGGGGAAATGCCCTTCATGCGGCACCGGGCCGTTGATTGAAAAGGGGGGCAAGGGAGGGAGTGTGAAGCGGGTCTGCGTCAATCCGTCCTGCAAGTATGTGGAAACCGTTCCCGCCGCGGCGGACCGGAAGGCCGCAAAGGATTGACGATGCCCGTTGTCCTTCCGATGACCATTCAACAGGTGCTGGTGTTTGTCGTCGGGTGTTGCCTGGGGAGCTTCTTCAACGTGGTGATCCACCGCCTCCCGGCCGGCGAATCCCTCGTGCACCCCGGATCGCGCTGTCCGGGCTGCCGTCGGGAAATTGCGTTCTACGACAACATCCCGCTGTTGAGTTATGTGTTGTTGCGGGGGAAGTGCCGGCACTGCGGCAAGCCGATCGGCTTGCGCTACCCGTTCGTGGAAGCCTTGACCGGTTTGTTCGCGGTGTTGCTGTTCCGACGGTACGGCTGGCACGCGCAGTTCGGAATCGAGTTCTTCTTCATCTCGCTGTTGATCGTCATCACGTACATCGATCTGGACACGTTCAAGATTTTTGACTTGTTCTCCCTGGGAGGATTGGTCGCCGGATTCGGCTTCTCGTTCATTTCGATCCAGGTCACGTGGGAGGAGTCGCTCGTCGGCATCATTCTCGGCGGGGGGCTGTTCTTTCTCATCGAGAAGGGATATCAGTGGATACGGCACGACGAGGGACTGGGCCGGGGTGACGTCTACCTGCTGGCCATGATCGGCGCTTACGTCGGCTGGGCCGGGGTGGTGTTCACCATCCTGGTGGCTTCGGTGATCGGGGCCGCGGTCGGCATGATCGCCATGCGCCGCGCCAATGAGGGGCTCAAGACGGCCATTCCGTTCGGACCTTTTCTCTCGCTCGGAGCGATCGGCTACATATTTTTCGGCCACAGCTTTTACGCCTGGTATCTGGGAGACCTTCTCGGAATTTAGAGGAAATTGCCGGGAATGACTCGAAAACGCTTCTTTGTGGAAAGGGCCGTTCCCGGCGAAGGAACGATTGATCTCGGCGTTGACGCCGCGCACCATATCGAACATGTGCTCCGTCTCAGAGCCGGAGAAGAAGTGGAGCTGATCGACGGGGTTGGTGGCGGCTGGCTGGGCGCAATCGTGGAAGCGGGAACGGGAACGGTGCGGGTGAGGATTACCGGCAGGCTCGGTCCGCCCGCCGAATCTTCGCTCAATCTTTCACTGGCGTTGGCTTTTTCCCGTGCCGACCGGATGGACCTGGTTCTGAGGCAGGCTACGGAAATCGGTGTGAACCGGTTCATCGCTTTCAGATCGCGGAGAAGCCAGTACGCTCTGACGGGCAGGGCGGCGGGAAAGAGGCTGGAACGCTGGCAGAGGATCGCGCGCGAGGCGGTCTGCCAGTGCGGTAGACTGAACGTGCCCGAGATGGTCATTCTCTCGGACGTTCGGGAATTGCTCGCGAAGATCGAACAGAGGGAGCGTTCCGGAAACCTGCTGCGGATTCTCGCCTTCGAGAGAGGGAACGGCAAGGGCATCGTGGATTTGCATCGCGCATTTCCGCAGTGCACGGAGGTGATGGTTGCGGTCGGGCCGGAAGGGGGATGGAGCTCCGAAGAGGCGGAGCTGCTGACCCGCAATGGTTTTCATGCGGTCCATCTGGGGCCGAGGATTCTACGTCTGGAGACGGCGGCGGCCATTGTGTTGTCGTCGGTCCAACTGTTGTGGGGCGATTTGGGTGCATGAGCGCCAGGGAAGGAAAAGATCATGAGATGCAGCAAATGTGGTTTCGTAAGCTTCGATCACCAGTCCGAATGCAAGGGCTGCGGCGCGAGCCTGGCTGCTGTGCGGGATGAGCTGGGTCTTCCGCACGTCAAATCCGCGCTCCCCTTTACCCTCGGATCGTTGACCAAGGAGATCGATACGAAACAGACCGAGGTGAAGGGGCTTGTTTTGGACGAACCCTATGACTCGACACTCCCGGACATCGAGTTCGACGATGAATACCAGGGAGGTTCCAAGCCGAGCGCGGAACAGGCTCCGGCGCCTCCATCCGGGGGCGCGGCGCGGGTTTCCATGGAGGATCTGATCTCCCGCTCCGATGCGGGTGCGGATAAGGAAGACAGTTTCTCGCTCGATCTGGACTTCCTCCAGACCGAGGAGCCGACGTCCCGGGCGCAGGCCCCGGCCGCCAGTGCTGTGGATGCGGGCGCGGGGAAAGGGAATGTCGGCCGGTATATGCCGCAGGCGGCCCCGAGCCCGGCTGCCCCCGCGAAGCCTTCGGGGACGGCCGACGATAGCCTGGTGATCGAGCTCTCCGACAGCGATCTTGAAAACATTCTCGAAGACCTGAAAGATGTGCCGCCCGACCCGCCGCATCCCGGCAAGGGCAGGGCAAAAATTTCTTGACACGGAATCGACATTTGGTTAACATCCGCGCGTTTGGGGCGAGGTAGCTCAGTCGGTAGAGCAGTGGACTGAAAATCCTCGTGTCCTCAGTTCGATTCTGAGCCTCGCCACCAGACAAAAAAATAGTTTCAGAGGCTTACAGAGTCCTCAAACTAAACGATCAAGCCCGCCAAAAGCGGGCTTTCGTTTTTTCCGCGCCCGAGGGGCGGTTGCGGCTAAAATCCGATCAGCGTTTTTTCCTCACATCACGGATTCTATTGTTCCATCCCCCTGCATAGGGGCTATGAGATGTTCATTTGAGATAAAACATGTCTCGGATTCGATTTCATTCCGCATCTGCGGCTGTAACCAGTGACACTTTCTTGCACCGCCAAACAAATTTACTCTTACAGACAAGGAGGTACGACGCTATTTTTGAAGAATGAGCCATGGCCACCGGTCTCCACCATGCAAATCGAAGAAACCCCCAGCAGCCCGTCGGAAAGCCTCTCACAAAAGGTCTATCTAATTAAGATTAGGTAATCCAATAGGTTATGTTTTATGCCTGTAAGAAAATGATGTTATTTTTTCTTACATTATGAAGGGAACCCGCAGTGGTCTCTCGGAAGAGCACTCACAGGAGACTGTGTCTGAGCATTATTGAGCAGTTATGCGATCTTAGGTCTTGTTTTTGTAAGAAAATAATATTATTATTTCTTACAAAATGAATGGAGGTGCATCGTGGACAGCGTCGACTCCAAAATACGTAATAGGATAAGACGGTGTGGAAAAGGCTGCGTCGTGACCCCACGGGATTTTCTTGATTTGGGGAGCCGCAAAGCAGTCGATGTGGCTTTACACCGCTTAGTGAATGAGGGATCTCTGCGCAGATTGTCTCGTGGACTCTACGACAATCCACGAGTCGATCCCGATCTTGGCACACTTTCACCTACGATTGACTCGGTAGTAAATGCCCTGAAAGGCCGTGACAAGATTCGTCTGCAACCATCCGGCGGTTATGCTGCAAATCTTTTGGGATTGTCCGAGCAGGTACCTACAAAGATCGTTTTCCTCACAGATGGGCCTAAACGTCAAGTTCGGCTCGGTAAGCAGTTGATAATTCTCAAACAGACAACCCCTCGAACCATGGCGACTGCTGGCCGGGTTAGCGGATTAGTGATACAGGCGCTTCGTCAACTCGGTCAACGCCGAGTTGACGCTTCAGTTGTGAAACGATTGCGAGACCAGCTTTCTACCCAAGATAAAAAACAACTCCTTCGTGATCTTCGATATGCACCGGCTTGGATCGCTGACAAAATGCGTTTGATTGCCCAATGAGAAGAGAATCGGATTATGGAAAGATTCTACGGAATTTCGGCTGAGAAACAACGAAAGTTCTGTGAAGAGGCAAAGAGTATAGTTGGCTATCCACCGATCACTATCGAAAAGGATTTTTGGGTTTGTTTCATCCTGCGGGAACTCTTTGGTCTGCAGAATTGGGGTCAGCATCTGGCATTCAAGGGGGGCACTTCTCTTTCCAAAGGATGGCAGCTAATTTCAAGGTTCTCCGAAGATGTTGATGTGGTCATAAGACGGGGATTCCTTGGTTTTCCTGATGATCATCTCGGCAGTAAACGCCGGGAAAAACTCCGAAAGGAATGCGGTAGGCGCATACAGGAAGATTTGAAGCCGACGTTTGAATCTCGATTAAGAGAAGTGCTCCCTGATGATCTGGAATGGTCTCTCACATTGGAGGATGCAATTGGAGATCCTGATCGAAGCATGTTTTTTCAGTATCCGACTATTTTCAAAACCGAAATCAGTTACTTAAAACGCATTGTCAAAGTTGAACTGGGTGCTCGGTCTGAAACCGAACCGATTGAAGATCGCCCCATACAATCCTACTTAGCCGAGGCATTTCCTAATATTTTCGGGAACAGCACATTTTTTATCAGGACAGTTACTGCACGTCGGACATTTTGGGAAAAAGCGATGCTCTTGCATGAGGAGACCTTTCGACCCACAGACAAGCCAAGAAAGGGCAGACTGTCACGCCATTACTACGACCTGTGGTGCATGATAAACAAAAGCATTGGGAAAGAAGCTCTGGCCGATGTGGAACTATTTGATCGTGTTGCTCAGCACCGAAAAATTTTTTTTAGGCAGAGTTGGGTAAACTATGAAACCCTCAAAAAAGGGAGCCTGCGATTGGTGCCTCCGCCGGAGCAAATGGCTGAGTGGCGAAAGGATTATGAGGCAATGCGGGAGGACATGTTCTTTGATGATCCACCTCCCTTTGACCAATTATTGGAAGTTATCCTAGCTTTTGAAGAGGAATTCAACCGATAAATACCAAAAAATAGGTGAGGTGATTATGCGCAACGCACAGAAGAGCTGCCATGACTTCCCGAGGGCGCTGCGGAAATACGGATAGGGGTATCAGGAAGGAGCTCAGGGGAGTTTCTGCTGTTTGCCCTCCTCGATCAGGAGTATGCTTGCTCCGTAAACGCCGGCTTTTGGCTCACGGTAGCCGCAATTTGTCCATGTTCAGGCAATGTCTCGGCCTTCGGCGGTTTTTCATACGAATTGGCGTTTAAGATGGTAACATTATCAATCACGCATAAATTTCGCCTTTCATATATTCAACCAACGTAACCTTACGAATGATCTTTTTGAATGATCGCTTTGGCGTAGGGATATGGCATGACACGCCATCCCAACAGCCTGGTGAACGAGTGTTGTTCAGTCCTGAAGCGAATCGGCATCAATAGTCTGCTCACGGGAAAAAGCCCTTCTCGTCCTCGCCGCCTTCCATTTTTTGACCGTTAAGGCTCTGCTTGACTCTGATTGAACACATGTACCCGTATATCGAGAGCAGGTCGGCTTCTCCGGCCGAAACAATCCAATGCCGAGCGCTACTTGGACACGAATTTCAGGGCTTGTGGTTTCGATGATTTAACAGGTATGATATATTGGATCATGAGGCTGCACTTCCACTCTGCAAGCACGAGAGGATTTGCCGTGGCCAAGGTTCCCGATAGAAGGGTTCTCCTCATCGGCTGGGATGCCGCCGACTGGAAGGTGATCGGTCCGCTTCTCGACGCGGGCAAGATGCCCCACCTGGATCGCTTCATCAATTCAGGGGTCATGGGCAATCTCGCGACTCTCTACCCCGACCTCTCCCCCATGCTGTGGACGTCCATCGCCACCGGGAAAAGGCCGTTCAAACACGGCATCCTCGGATTCATCGAGCCGGATCCTCACACCGGCGGCATTCGGCCCATCACGAACCTGTCCCGGAAGACCAAGACAATCTGGAATATTCTCAGCCAGACGGGCAGGAAGTGCAATGTCGTCGGGTGGTGGCCTTCCCATCCGGCGGAACCGATCAACGGGGTCATGGTTTCCAACCGGTACCAGAAGGCGGTCGGCCCGCTCGATCGGCCATGGCCCCTCGTGCCGGGGACTGTGCACCCCGCGCGGCTGGTTCGAAACCTCGCGAATCTTCGCTTTCATCCTCAGCAACTCCACTCCGGGCACATCCACCCGTTTGTTCCGAAGTTTTCCGAAATCGACCAGGATCGGGACCACAGGCTCGAGAGCCTGGCGAAGATCATCAGCGAGTGCCTCAGCATAGAGGCCGCCGCGCTGGCCCTGATGCACCACGAACCCTGGGACTTCACGGCGGTTTACTTCGACGGCATCGACCATTTCTGCCACGGCTTCATGCGCTATCACCCCCCGCGCGCGGACTGGGTCGACGAGCGGGACTTCGAGCTCTACAGCCGGGTGGTGGAGAGCGGCTACATCCTGCACGACATCATGCTGGGCCGGCTCCTCGAGAAGGCGGGAGAGGACGCGACCGTGCTTCTTGTCTCCGATCACGGGTTCAAGAGCGACAATCTGCGGCCGCGCCATATCCCGCGGGAGCCCGCGGGTCCCGCCGTGATGCACCGCCATTACGGGGTTTTTGCCATGAAGGGCCCCGGAATAAAAGAAGATGAAAGGGTCTACGGGGCCGGCATCCTGGACGTCTGCCCGACTGTCCTGAGCCTTTTCGGCCTTCCCGTGGGGCTCGACATGGACGGAAAACCCCTGGGCGGGGCGTTCCAAGACCGGCCCGGCATCGAGACCATCGCCAGCTGGGACCAGCTCGAAGGCTCCGCGGGAATGCACGGTCCCGAGATGAAGATCGATCCGGTGGACGCGAGCGAGGCCATAAAACAGCTCGTGGCCCTGGGCTACATCGAAAAGCCGAGCGAAGACCGGGAGGAGGCCGTCGCCGAGACGGTGCGCGAGCTCCGCTACAACCAGGCGCGCTCTTGCATGGACGCGAACCGTTATGCGGATGCCGTGTCGATTCTCGAGGACCTGGTTGAAGGGTGGCCCTTCGAACACCGATTCGGAATTCAACTCGTCACCTGCTACCAGGCCATGGGATGGCTCGCGGATGCCCGGAAGCTGCTGGAGAGCCTTTTTCGACGAAAAGAGGAAGACGCGCTTGCTTCGCGGGAAAAGCTCCGCCTGTTCACGGAAGAGAGAACGGGGAAGAAGCCGGAGGAGTGGAGCGAGGAGGAATTGAGGGAGCTGCGGGAGCTCAGGGGGAGGTCTTCATGGAATCCCTATGCCGTGGAATACCTCATGGGCTCCCTCCTCTTCTCCGAAGGGCAAAAGGAAGCCGCGCTCGACCACCTCAAAAGGGCCGAAGCCGCCGCTCCCGGGGAGCCCGGGATTCATGCGAAGCTCGGGGCGGTGTACCTGCGCATGAAACGCTGGGAGGACGCGGAGCTTTCCTTCGGCAAAGCCGTGGCGCTCGATCCGGACTGTGCCGAAGCCTACCGAGGGCTCGCCCTCTGCCATCTTCCACGGCGGCGCAACACGGATGCGGCGCAGGCGGCCCTCGAGGCCATCGGCAGGGTTTACTTCGACCCCATGAGCCATTTCCTGCTGGGAGTCGCCCTGCACCGGCTTGGGCACATCCCGAGGGCGCTCGAGGCGCTGAAGGTCGCCGTCTCGCAAAACCCGAACTTCCCCCGGGCTCATCGGCGGCTTTCCCTCATCTACAAAAACCGCCTTCAGGATGTCGAACGGGCTGCGATACACCACGCACTAGCCGTCGAGGCGGCCCGGCGCGTCTGGAACGTCCGGAGAAAGAGGGTCGCGACGTCCCGGGAAGAAGCGGCAGAGGCAATAGGTATGCGGGCGGGAATCGAGCCCGTGGCCGCGAAGGTTGACACATGCTCCGTGCCGGCGGTCTCACCGACTTGCGGCGCGGTGGACCTGCGCGAGACCGTCGTGGTGGTCACGGGCCTTCCACGCTCGGGCACCTCCATGATGATGCAGATGCTCGCCGCCGGAGGCATAGAGCCCCTGACCGACGGCAAGCGGGAGCCGGATGCCCTGAACCCGAAGGGCTACTTCGAGTTCGAACCGGCAAAAAACCTCCAGCGGGACGCATCGTGGCTGCCGGGCGCCAGGGGCAAGGCGGTGAAAGTCGTGGCGCAGTTGCTCCCCCATCTCAGCCCCGGCCTCGACTACCGGGTGGTCTTCATGGAACGGGAGATGGAGGAAGTCCTGCAATCCCAGGAACGGATGCTGGGGCACCGGTCGAAAGAGGGGGCGGTCCCGGCGAGTGGGAAGCTGAAGGAGGTGTTCTCCGCCCAGGTTTCAGCGATAAGGAAGATGCTCGCCTCGCGCGGCATCCCCACACTTTCCATTGCATATGGTGACAGCCTCGAGAAACCTCGGGAGACGGCGGCGAGAGTCAACGCTTTCCTCGGGGGAGGACTGGATGAGGGCCGCATGGCCGCGGCGGTGGACCCCCGGTTGAAAACGGTCATCGGGGCAAAGAGTGCTTGAGTCGACGACTTGCCCCTTTTCGCTTGAGCGAGTGAAACACGAGGAGTGATGCCATGACAAGACCAAGGCGGGATGAGGACAGTTTGTTGACGGCGCATCTTGCGAAACGACTCACGGCCTACTCGGCAGCCGCCGGGGTTGTGCTGGCCATGAGCCCGCGAGCGGAAGCGGCCATCCGCTGGTTCCAACCCGCGACACCTCTTACCGTCGATCATTCGACCAGCATAAGCATCGACATGGACAACGATGGAATCCCCGATTTTTCTTTTGCCTGGACGGGTTCTACATTTGATGTCGCGAGTGTGGTCGTCAACAGGAAGCATGCCGCAAATCGCTTCGATGGCACAGGCAATGTGGCACAAAGGCTCCTGAAGGGCTACGTGGTTCATCCAACATTGGATGTTGGTGCAGCTCTCTTGATGAGAGCCGAATGGGACTGCCTTCCTTCCTCTTCTGCCCGGCGCATTGCACGGCCTATGACCTGCTACCCCACCTATCTATGGGGAGCAGGCGCGTTCAATGAGGGCGCAAGCGGCTATGTCGGAGTAAGATTTAGGGGAGGGGGCGGCGAGGACTACAACGGATGGATCCACTTCACCGGAGGCACCAGTGCCCAGCACCTCTCCGGCAGGATCGACGAGTGGGCCTACGAGGATTCCGGCGGGGCCATCAAGGCGGGGGCCAGCACCATCGCGCACGCCTTTCTTGACGATCTGAACGGCAATGGTTTCTCCGAGTATGCACTGCTCCGGGTGATACAAGGAGCTTCCTACTTTAGCTCAGTCCTGACCAATGACATTGTTACCAGGACCCGGATCAAAGAGGTGCCGTGCCTTGGGCCCCAGTTTCGTCCCGTGGGCATGACCAGAATCAATAACGTCGACGGCAATGGCAACCCCGCTCTGGCAATTCTGGGCGTGAGGGAAAATGCCGCGAAAGAAATCCTTGCGGTCCGGGTTGAGCTGAGAAACCCCGCCAGCGGTGAGCTCATAAGAAACATCGGGTTTGCCAAGGGCTACAGGCCCAGTGGGCTGAGGTGGCTCAACAGGGATATGAACGGCAACGGTGTGGGGGAAATAGCGGTGCTCGGCACCCATCCGGCCACCGGCAGATCGGTGGTGGAGATCAGGGACCTGCTCACGGGCGCCCTGGTGAAGAGAATAACCGTGGGGCCGGACAGTACGGTCGAATCCATCGGGCTTTCGTACTCGAACGATCTGAACGGCAACGGCTCCCAGGAGCTGGTGGTGCTTCAGAGAAATGCCAAGACGCTTCGCAGCCGCCTCAACGTTGTAGACACCAAAACAGGGAAGAGGATCAAGACCATCCCATGCCTCAGTGAATCGTGGGTTCCCGTCGGCATCGCATCGGTTGGGGACTTGAACGGGAACAAGAGCCTCGAGCAGGGAATTCTTGCCAGGAGGGCAACCGCGAACAAAGTAGTCGTGAAGATAATGGATGTGCGCACGGGCAGCATTCTTCGCACCGTGTCCTTCAACAGCAGGTATTCGCCCCAGGCTCTTGCCACAGGGGACGTCGATGGAAATGGAGTTCATGAGCTGGGGGTCCTCGGGACCAATCCGGCCGATGCAACGAATAGAATCGAAATCCGGGATCCCGTTACCGGGAGTCTGAAAGAGACCATCCTGATACCGTGATCCCGGGAAGGCCCCTGTGCGGCAGGAAAACGGAGACTTGGAAGAGGTCGGAGCAGCGGCCCGCAATGCCGCATTTAGAGACCGTGACCCGGGAAAGGGGGGCGGCTCCGCAGGCACTGAACCCATCCTGACATGGCTGTCGAGCCGCTTCTCCCGCGTCCGGGCAGGTCTCGCCCATGCGGAGTGATTCCGCACGCCCCATGGAGCCGGGTTCGCCGTCGCCTGGTTGACATAAAATCTGACCGCTGTATACTGAGGTCATTAAATCCCGGGTCTCCATATAGCGGTTGAATCGGTCGTTTCAGAAATACGGGTTCATGATTCAAGTCGGACCCAGTTCCACGGGCAATTCAGCAACGAGGATCGATGCCATGACAAAACCGAGAAACAACGAGGACGGTTTGTTGGCGGCACATCTTGCGAAACGACTCACCGCATACTCTGCGGCCGCCGGCCTGGTGCTGGCGATGAGCCCTCAGGCGGAATCGGCCATCCATTGGTTCCATCCCTCCACACCTTTTGAGGTCGATCATTCGCATACCAAGACCATCGACATGGACAACGATGGAACCGGCGATATTTCTTTTGGCTTGCAGCCGATGGGGAAGACGTTCTGGAGTCTGGCCGTCAACCGAAAGAATGCGGCCGGCCGCTTCGACGGCACGGGCCGCCTGGTGCGAAGGCTGGAGAAAGGCAGCATGGTGACCCCCTCCCTGGATGCCGATGCGGCCGTATTGATGAACGAGCGCTATTTCACTACATGCTATCCCGCCAATGGCACGAACACGTCCATCATTTGCAGATGGTGGACTGTCTGGGGGGACGGGGCGTTCAACAAGGAGGCGAAGGGCTATGTCGGAGTGAAATTCCGGGGAGGGAGCGGCAAGGACTACAACGGCTGGGTCCACTTCACCGGAGGCAATGATCCGGCGGACCTCTCCGGAACGATCGACGAGTGGGCCTACGAGGATTCCGGCGGGGCCATCAAGGCGGGAGCCGTCACCAGCCAGGCGGCGCACGCCTTTCTGTCCGATCTCAGCGGCAACGGCTCCCCCGAGCTTGCACTGCTCCAGGTGACGCAGGGTTCCTCCTTCGGGGGCTCCGTACTGATCCGGGACATCGCCACCGGAGATGAAATCAGGCAGGTGCAGTGCCTTGGGCCCCTGTTTCGTCCCGTGAGCATGGCCAGAATCAGTAACGTCGACGGCAATGGCAACCCCGCCCTGGCGATTCTGGGCGTGCGGGAAAATGCCGCGAAAGAAATCCTTGCGGTCCGGGTTGAGCTGAGAAACCCCGCCAGCGGTGAGCTCATAAGAAACATCGGCTTTTCCAAGGGCTGCAGACCCGTGGCTCTGAGGTGGCTCAACAGGGATATGAACGGCAGCGGCGTCGGGGAGCTGGCGGTGCTCGGCACCCATCCGGACGGCGGCAGATCGATGGTGGAGATCAGGGACCTGCTCACGGGCGCCCTGGTGAAGAGAATAACCGTGGGGCCGGACAGTACGGTCGAGTCCATCGGGCTGTCGTACTCGAACGATCTGAACGGCAACGGCTCCCAGGAGCTGGTGGTGCTTCAGAGGAAGGCCGCCACGCAGGTCAGCCACCTTAAAGTGGTGGACACCGGGACCGGCAGGACGATCAAGACCATCCCATGCCTCAGTGAATCGTGGATTCCCGTCGACATCGCATCGATCGGGGATCTGAACGGGAACGGTAGCCTCGAACAGGGCGTGCTTGCGAGGAGCGCAACCGGGGAGAAAGTGGTGGTGAAGATCATGGACCTGCGCGCGGGCAAAGCGCTCCGAAACGTATCGTTCAACAGCGCGTTTTTGCCCCAAAAGCTTGCCGCGGGCGACATCAACGGTGACGGCGTCTATGATCTGGGCGTTCTCGGGATCAATCTGCTCGATGCAACGACGGGAATCGAAATCCGGGATCCCGTCACCAGGAGTCTGATAAAGACGATCCTGATACCTTGATTCCGCAAGGGCTCCTGTAAGGCAGGAAAGAGCAGACCCGGGGGGGCGGCGCGCCGGCCGGGGATGCCGGATGTGAAGACCGTCACCCGAGCCTGGGGGTGACGGCACGGCACAGTGCCCGTCCTGACGGGGGTTGGATCGATCAAGTGCCGTGACCGGGAACTGCATAACTCGACGCACACAACCGGGGGTGATTCGTGCGGCCGTGTTTTGCCCTGCTTGACGGGACTTGTCCGAAAGAGGGGAAAGCCAGTCCGCTCCCACCGGGCTGAGTATCGACGGATTGCGGAGCTTCGCAGTCTCGCCGCGGACCGGTTCCGTGGCTGGCTGATTGAGAATAATGAACATTGTTTGCACGGAGCGGTTTCTCCTGCGGATTTGCGATTCAGGCGCGGGACTTGCCTCTCGGTGTATTATTGTTTTGGAGGAAGTTTAAAAACGCCGATTATATTGTTTTACGGAGCTAGCGCGTTTGTGCGGCCTGCCCGGTATCAGCCCAGGGAAAGGGCATGGAGCGGGTTTTTGCGTTCGGTTGCTCGCGGCCGGTCCTCGACTGTGTTGGCTTCGGTCGACGAATCCCGACGTTGACCGGCACCCAATCGCGATGCCGGGAAAGGTGGAGCACGTGAAGGGAGACGCCTCTTTTTCAGCTCCGCATGAAGCGAAGGGCGTGAATCGAGGAGGCGTCGATTGAGCGAGACAGAGCGGCATCTGTACGCATGCTCGCGGGAAGCAGCCTGTCTCTTGCGTGGGCATTGGCGGGCGCGTTTGTTTGGCGGCGGTATAGCCAATGGCCCATCGAATGCGAACATTGGATCGAAAAGGAGAGAAAATGCGTTCACCCGGAAAGTATGCAGCGTGGAGGATACTCTGCACCGTCAGCCTGGTGGTCGTCATCGGTGTTTTCTTCGCGGTGTCGCCGGGCGTGTCGCAGGCGCAACAGCTGCGGCAGGCACCTTTGAACCCGGATTTTCTGAAATACAGGGAGCAGCTCGGACAGGGAAGAAGCCCTCTGAGAGTCACCGGGGAGGGACATGCCCTGGGGTACATTCCCCCTCCCATCGACCTTTCTTATGCGAAGAACCTCCCGGATGCCGACAGCCGGGCGGCCGCGGTCGAGGCGGTGACCTATCCGGCGACCTACGACCTGCGCACCCAGCATCGGGTCACCTCGGTCAGGGACCAGGGGGACTGCGGTTCGTGCTGGGCATTCGCCACCTACGCTTCCGTGGAATCCAAGCTCAAGGGCGCTTCCGGAACCGGTCCGTCGACCAACTATTCCGAACAGCATCTCAACGCGACCCACGGTTTTGACTGGGCGGAATGCGACGGCGGGAACGATTTCATTTCCATGGCCTACCTGGGACGCTGGAGCGGTCCCGTCAATGAAGCGGATGTTCCGTATCCGTACGCCGTCGATGAGACGGCGGCCGTGGTGAGGAAGCATATCCAGGACGTGGACCAGATCAAGGACCGCGCCAATTATACCGACAACAACAGGATCAAGGCGGCCGTAACCAATCACGGCGCTCTTTACATTTCCTTCAAATGGCTCGATACCCGCTACAATGCGGCCAAATACGCCTACTGGAACAACGGGACGAGCGGCGAAGGTCATGCCGTGGCCATCATCGGCTGGAACGACAATTATTCCAGAACGAACTTCAAGAAGGCCGGCACCGCACTGCCCGGCGGAAACGGCGCGTTTCTCGTGAAGAACAGCTGGGGAACCACCTGGGGCAACAAGGGCTACTTCTGGATGTCCTACTACGACAAATCGTTGCAGACCGGCACGTCGTTCAGGGGGATTCAAGCGACATCTAACTACAAACGCAGCTACCAGTACGATCCCCTTGGCTGGGTCACCAGTCTGGGCGTCGACACAACGGTGTTGTGGGGCGCCAACATCTTCACCGCCAGATCCGATGCCCCCGCGATCAAGGCCGTCAGCTTCTACACGGGAGCACCGAATACCAAGGTGACGATATATGTCCGCAAAAACGTGTCGGCGACCAACCCGAAAAGTGGGACCCAGGTCGGAGCGGCGGTGACGAAGACCATCCCGACCATGGGATACCACACGGTCGTCTTCTCCACGCCGAAGGCGGTCACTGCCGGCAAGAAATTCTCGGTCCTGATCAAGTTCAATACCCCGGGATTCAAATATCCTCTGCCGGTCGAACTTGCCGCGGCCGACTATTCCAGCGGCGCCACCGCCTCCGCGAATCAGAGCTTCTACTCCACGGACGGCGTTGCCTGGACCGACATCACCACCTATGATTCGACCTGCAACGTGTGCATCAAGGCGTTTGGCAGGGCTTCCTGAGGCGCCTGGAGCCTGGAGCGGAGGCGCGCGGCGAAGTCCGTTTGGCGCCTCCGCTCCGTGGCCTCCATGACCGCGCGCACTGAACAATCAGTTTTTTCGAGGTCTGAGGGAGTCTCAGACTGACCGATCAAAGCCCGTCAAAAGCGGGCTTTGGTTTTTTGTTGCGGTTGTGTCAGAATATGAGGGAAAGCACAGTCACGGGGGGTATGGACCGAGCCGGCCTTCCCGGGAGACTGCAATGGAAACCTGGTCGCAGAGAGACCGTCCCGTCCTCGATATCCACTCGCACCAAACGGGGAAAGACCCAGTGATCGAAGTCATGAAAGATATACTTCGGGAAAACGACATGTGTGTGCTAGCCACCTGCGCGGACAACAGGCCGCATTGTTCCCTGATGGCCTACGTCACCGATGAAGCGGCTCAGACCGTCTACATGGTGACGCTGAAATCGACCCGGAAGTATCGACACGTCTGCGAAAATCCGCACGTGAGCCTTCTGGTCGATACCCGGCACAAGTCCGCGACGGACCGTGGCGGGACCAGGGCGCTGACCGTTCACGGCACCTTCCATCCGCTGTCGGATGCGGCAGCGAAAGAAAAGATCCTTGCAGCGATTCGCGGCAGACACCCGCACCTCCGAAAACTCGTCGACGACGCCGATGCGGAGGTGCTGGCGGTGCGCGTGGAATCGTTGCAGCTGCTGGAAGGGGCCTACCGGGCCAGTTACGAATCCTTATAACGGAGGCTGAACGTCGGGGAATAGGGGCCGCGCTCGGCAGAATAACAAGGGGGCGGAGAGATTGACCGATCGAGGTTGACCTGCGGACCCGGGGCATTAACTTTGGGTGAATGCGGGCCAAAGCGACCGGAAGGTCAACACGGCAGACAAACGGACTCGAGATGCGGGTCCGCGATCTACGTGAGGATGGGCCCTCCACCCCGGTCAAGGCCGGGTTCAGGACAGTTTTCGGAATTTCCCTTGCGCGAGGGGTGACGCCCTATGTCTACAAGGGGCGGGCCGGGTTGAACCGGAATTTCCCCCTGCGCGCGGGTGACGTTGAGGATTCTCATGTTTCTTTGTGGGCCTCGGGCTTACGAAGACGAAGATTTGTGAAAAGTGTAGGTTTGACCCCATGTTGTTTTCGAGGATGGACGAAGAGGACGACCGCGTCTTTTATGAACGGGACAGGCTGGTCGCACATCTGGATTCGGTTGCCCTGCGCACCGTTGAATCCTTGATCGGGCGGCTCGTCACCGGGCCGAAACCCGCGATTCTGGACCTTATGGCCAGTTGGGATTCGCATATTCCCGACAGCGTACAGCCCTCCAAGGTCGTCGGTCTCGGCTTGAACCGAAACGAGCTTGCCCACAACCGGACCCTTACGGAATTCATCCTGCACGATCTGAACCGGAACCCGGAACTGCCTTTCGACGACGATACGTTCGATGCGGTGATCAACACGGTTTCCGTGGACTACATGACCAGACCCTTCGAGGTATTTGCCCAAGTCGGAAGAATCCTCAAGCGGGGAGGGCTCTTTCTGGTCGTTTTTTCCAACCGGTTCTTTCCCCAGAAAGCCACGAAGCTGTGGCGGGATTCCAAGGAAGGGGCGCGGGTGGTTCTCGTCAAGGATTTCTTTCGGAGCGTGCCGGTCTTCGATTTCCCGGAAGATTTCCTGTCCGCGGGCAAGCCGCGCCCCAAGGATGACAAGTACGCGCACCTGGGCATTCCGAGCGATCCGATTTACGCCGTTTATGCCAGGAAAAAAGAATCCTGATGCGGGGTCCCGCCTTTGCGGGCTAAAGACCGCCCAAATTCGCGAGGGCGTCGTGCATCGGGCGGATATGGCTTTACCGCGAATGGGCCGCGGGCGGAAGACGCCCCCGGTTCACGGGGGCCTGCCCGCTCAGTTGACCGTCTGCTCCTCTTCTTCGTCCGGGGACAGATCCTGGACGGTCCAGCTCATTCCTTCCCCGCGCAGAAAGAGCCGGCCGTCCTTGCCCACCGCGAGGGGGTAGCGGTATTTTCTCCGGTATTCCAGAATGAAGCTGCCGTCGTAGAGTCTTGCCGTGACGACCTCCCCGTTGGGCAGCCGGTATTTCTGTCCGTCGACCAGTTCGACCATGAGTCAGACTCCTTTCCCGATTTTCCTCGTGCGTGTGAAATGCTGCAAGCTCTCTGGTTCCATTTGGGGGTCCGAGCGAGCCGACTCATGCCGGCTTGCGTTCAAGACGGCAACATCGGGGGAAAGAACAACGCCCCGCCCTGCGATTGCGCGGTTCCTGCAAGGGATGAGGCTCTTGCCCGCCCGAGTCATCTCCCGCCGGGCAGGTGTTGTGCAATCTTGAACGTACCTCACTATGAACATGAATCGGTATCACAGGGTGATGGACACCACGCGGTACATGCGCACGCCGGCGGGAGTGTAGACGAGCACTTCCTCCCCTTCCCGCCTCCCCACAAGATGACGCCCGACGGGCGAGTCGATGGAAAGCTTGCCGTCGACGACATTGGATTCGTAAGGGCCGACAAGCTGATAGCGCTGCGTTTCGCCGGTTTCGATGTTCTGAATGACGACGATCGTCCCGAACTCGGCCTGTTTGAAAAAGAACTTGCGGCCCACGACGATTTCGCACGACGCCAGTTTTCGCTCGAGGTCCTGAATTTTCTTCTGGAGCACCATGTGCCGTTCGCGGGCCAGCATGTACTGCTGGTTTTCGATCTTGATTCCTCCGGTTCGCGCCTCCTGGAGCTCTTCGATCACCTCAGGGCGAACCACGTGCCGCAGAAAGAAAAGTTCCCTCAGGAGGCGATGATAGCCAAGGCGGGTAATGGGTACTTTCATGGCGGCATGCGCTAATCCCTGAAGAACCCCTCCGGGATTTCTCCTTTTTCCCGCCTGGCCTTGAACAGCGAAACGCCGATGACCGTCTTGCCGTCCTGAATGAGACCACGCAGAATCAAGTCCTGAACACGATCCAAGCCCACGATTTCCACCTTGGAAATCTCGTCTTCATCCCATTTGCCGGTGATGCGTCGCAGGCCCGAAGCGGCGTAAAGGCGTATGACCTCGTTCGAGTATCCAATGGCCGGGTAATACTCGAAAATCGGCAGAATGCGGGCCGCCTCGTACCCGGTTTCTTCCCGCAGTTCCCGCGCGGCGCACGCTTCGAGCTCTTCCCCGGGGTCCGCCTTCCCGGCCGGAATCTCCAGGGTTTCCTTGCCGATGGCGTAACGCCACTGCCGGACCATCAGGATGCGCTCGGCATCGAGGAAAGGCACAACGGCCGCGGCTTCGGGGTGATCGATCTTGATCCGTTCCGTGAGCCTGCCCGTGCGCAACCGAACGACATCGAGCTGAGCGCTGAAATGGCTCGCGAAAATCATGCTGAGCGTCTTGATCTTTTCTTCCATAATTAACCCGCAGATGATGATGGAAACATCCCGTTGCGCCGTCGGCGCGTCCCGCGAGAGTATTTTCGCTGAATCGGTTTCCATTCTCAATGAAAATCACAGGGCGGGAGCGCCGACGGCGGCTTCAACGTTTTTCGACCGAAGCGCCACGGACTGTGAAACGGTCCGACGCACCCGGCCCTCTGCAATGCCCGCCAAAGGCAGGGACGCCCACCGTCTTTTCCGGCCGTTGCCCGGATTGCCGGGAGGCGAAACGATCTACTCGTTCGAGGCGGGTCTTTGCTCGATCCGCTCAGCCGCCTCCAATTCCGCCGGGGCGGTTTTGGACGGAACCTGCGGAACCGGCGACTCCTCGTCGGTTGCTTTCTTGAAATTCCTGATTCCTTTTCCCAGGGACTTTCCGATGTCGGGAAGCTTCCCCGGGCCGAAAACGACCGCAACCACCGCCAGGATGACGGCCAACTCCGGCAGGCTGAACATGCATTCCCCCTCTGCAATACGGTTCCGGACGGAATGTGCCCGGTCGATTAAGGCGTCCTCTGTCGCGCTGACGGACGAGGCCAACCGCAAAACTCCCCCCGCGTGCCTTCCGCGCCCATTATAAACGCTCGGCGCGTTTTTGGACAGTGCCGGCTCTATTTTACGGCAAAGGGACCGTTCGTCTGCAATGCCGCGGTGGGGATCGTTTGCCGGACTGCACCCGGTCGCGGCAGTTCGCCGAGGCAACCTCCGGCCTCTTCTGCTATAATGAAAAACAGTGGAGGCGGGACCCGGGTGAAGCGCGCTTCGACTTGCGGCGCGCCTGCCTTGCGGGCCACACGGGGGAATACGGCTCGAGAGGAGGGGAAAAATGGCGGAGAAGAAAATGCAGCCGATCAAGCTGTCCCATCCGAGGACGAGAGGTTCGGTTTCCATCGAGGAGGCTCTGCTCAAGAGGAGATCGGTCCGAAGCTACACGGGGGTGCCGCTTTCCATCGAGGATCTGTCCCAGTTGCTCTGGGCGGCACAGGGAATGAGCCACCCCAGGGGGTATCGTACCGCTCCGTCGGCGGGAGCGCTGTATCCGCTTGAGCTTCTCGTCGCGGCGGGGCGTGTCGGAGCCCTGTCTCCGGGTGTCTACCGGTACGATCCGCATCGCCATGAAATCGTGCTCCACCGTGAGGGCGACAGGCGCGCAAATCTGCGCCGTGCATCCTTGGATCAGTCTGCGGTGGGGAATGCCCCGGCCGTGCTGATATTCTGTGCCGTTTATGAAAGGACGACGCGCAAATATGGAGAACGCGGAGTCAGGTATGCGATGATGGAAGCCGGGCATGCAGCTCAGAACGTGCATTTGCAGGTGGTGAGCCTGGGCCTTGGAACGGTGTTGATCGGAGCGTTTCGGGATGACCAGGTGAAAAGCGTGCTGGAGCTCGGCGGGAATGAGGAGCCGCTTTACCTGATGCCGGTCGGCAAATGACGGCGGTCGCGGGATTGGGTGTTCCTTGCTCGCGAGGCGCCCGCGGGCGGGAAACAGGGCTTTCGCGGTCTCTATGGCGGGTGCTCCCTGCGCGCGAGGCGCCCGCGCCACGGGCCTCCACGTGCGACGAGTCACGGGCGGGTGCTCCCTGCGCGCGAGGCGCCCGCCCGGTCCGAGCGGACACAGCCCGTTCGGGCGGGAGCTCGAGTGGACGGAATGCTTTTGGACGGTGCGGGCGGGCGATCCCTGGGAAAACGGTTGATGCTTTTCTGGAGTCGGTCGGCGACACTTTTCGACGGCCTGCCTTGAACACCGCGGGAGAGACATGAGATACAAACCGAGAGAGCTGATGAACGGGTTGACGCATTGCATTGCGGCTCTGCTTGCCGTGGCGGGACTGGTGGTGCTCATGCTCCGAGCCGTCGATCCTCCCAGGCCGCTGCACCTGCTCTCCTTCTTCGTGTTCGGAACGGCTCTGATCCTGCTCTACCTGACAAGCACCGCGTACCACTGGGCGCAGTGCTCGGTCAAGGGACTCCAGAGGCTGCGACGACTCGATCACATCATGATATTCGTGGTGATAGCGGCAACCTATACCCCGATCTGTCTCATCCCTTTACGCGGCCCCTGGGGATGGACGCTCTTCGGCGGTATCTGGGCTCTGGCCTGTGCGGGAGTGCTGATGAAAATGGTTTGGCTGCAGACTCCGCGTTGGCTCTCCACGACGGTGTACGTCGCCATGGGCTGGCTTGCGGTGGTCGCGGTTTATCCCCTGTACCGCGCGCTGCAGCCTGCCGCTTTTGCCTGGCTCGTGGCGGGCGGACTGTTCTACACGGCGGGAGCCCTGGTCTATGCCCTGAAGAAACCCGATCCGTGGCCCAGGGCGTTCGGGTTCCACGAGCTTTTTCACGTTCTGGTGGTGATGGGGAGCTTTTCCCACTTCTGGGTTCTATACGAATATGTCGTTCGAATCGACTGAGGCCTCGCTGCGTCCGTTCTTTGGCGGCGGGACGCAGAGGAACGTCGTTCGTGCCGCCGACGACCTGGTGATCCATGTTGCCTCGAAGGTGACCGGAGAGACACGGAAGGGGGGAGGGGCAAGTGATTTTACCCGCGATCGGACCTCCTGATTGACCCCCAGCAAAGTCTAATGCACCACCGGCATAATTCCGATAAGGTTTTGTGGAAATGTGTGACGAGACCGGAGCCTCTTTCTTTTCCGCATCCCGGGAGAGGAAATGCCGGCATGGGCCTTCCGGTTCATGCCGGTTTTGACGAAGCGGAGCTTCACCGATAAGGTTCAGACGTCCGTTGCCCTTTTCCGGACAATGAAAAACGACACGCCCGGCGGTCCGCAATGGATTGCCCCCTCCCTGGAAGGAAACGCCGTGAAGGTTTCGATGGAATCGCCGGAAGACGCAATGAGTGAATGCAGCAGCCTTCGGGAACGGGTGAGGGAACTGGAGTCCGCGGAAAATCCATTCCGGACGGCACTGGAAGATCACGATGAGCTGATTGTTCGTTTCCGGCCCGATTTCACGCTCGTGTATGCAAACCAGGCCTATTGCCGACATCTTGCCGATACCGAAGCGCCGTGCGTGGGAGGGAATTTCCTGGACTGCGTCAATCCGGCCGACCACGATCGGGTCAGGGAGGAAATCGGTTCGCTGGTCCCGGATGGTCCCGTCAAGACCGTCGAACACGGAGTGCTCCTCGGAGGCAGAGAGGTTCGTTTATCCCGATGGGTCTATCGCGCCATGATCGGTGAACGGACCGACGTGATCGAATACCTCGGCATGAGTTGTGTCCAGGGAGAACGGATAGCCCACCCCGGGCCATGGAACGAATACCGCTTTCTTGCGGAGAAGACCGGCAACGCGGCGTATCGGCTCAGATGCGATTCCCGGACCTACGATCACCTCGGTCCCGCCATTACGAGGCTTACCGGGTACCCGTTGGACGAGTTCGACGTATCGAAGTTTTCCGAGCTGATCGAGAAGATTGAAATTCCGGGGGAAGAGGACGTCACGCCGGATACCCTGATCGGGTTTCGGAAGGAAGGAAGAACGGGAGAATACAGGGCCGATTACCTGATCCGGACCCGACTGGGGGAACGCAAATGGGTGAGGGATCATTCCTTCCCCTGGTACGACGAGTCGGGAGGCCTTGTGGGCTCCGTCGGCATCCTATCGGACGTGACGGAATGCAAGCGGGCGGAGGAGGCGTTGCAGGAAAGCGAGGAACGGTTCAGAAACATGGCCGGCCTCTCTCCGTTCCCTATTGCCATCGTCGACCGGAATGGAAAGATCATTTACCTCAACCAGAGGTTCGTCGATCTGTTCGGGTACACTGCAAGCGACATCCCGACGCTGTGGGACTGGTTCAACCAGGCTTGTCCGGACCCCGGGGAAAGCCGGACGATCATCGAAAGGATACGGTCGGACCTGCAAGCCGCATCGAAATACGAGGTCATCAGCCACGAGCACAGGGTTCGGTGCAAGGATGGTTCGAGCCGGGAAATCCGATTCCGCCTGGTGTCCATGGAAAACGGCGATAAGTTCGTCACCTGCGAAGACCTGACCGAGCATATGAAGATCCAGGAGGAACGCATCAAGGCCAGCAAGCTGGAATCCATCGGCGTTCTTGCGGGTGGTATTGCACATGATTTCAATAATATCCTGACAGCCATCATCGGCAATATTTCACTGGCAAAATTGTACGGCGGGCAGGGCGGCAGGGTCTCCGAGAAGTTGACGGAGGCCGAGCGGGCATGCATGCGCGCGAAGAACCTCACGCAGCAGTTGCTGACCTTCTCGAAAGGCGGGGAGCCCATAAAAAAGGTAATCGACGTCTCCGATTTCCTCCATGAAGCGGTGCATTTTGTCCTGACCGGCTCGAATGTCCGGAGCGTCTTCTTTCTTCCCGACGACCTTTGGCCCGTTCAGTGCGATGAAGGCCAGATGGGGCAGGTGATCAACAACCTGATCATCAATGCCAAGCAGGCCATGCCTGACGGAGGTACAATCGAGATATCCGCCGAGAACGTCATCCTCAACGCCGGGGATCAGGCTCTGCCGCTCAAGCCGGGCCGATACTTGCGGATCGGAGTGAAAGATTACGGGCATGGGATACCGGAAGAGGCACTGACGCGCATTTTCGATCCCTACTTCACGACCAAGCTCAAGGGAAGCGGTCTTGGGCTTGCCACTGCCTATTCCATCATCAAGAAGCACGAGGGATACATCCAGGTCGAGTCGCGAGTCGGAGAAGGGGCCGCATTTCACATCTATCTGCCTGTGGCGGGATGGTCTCTGCGGGAGCACGACAAAATGGGCGACGACACACTTCGCGGACGGGGCCGGGTCCTCGTCATGGATGATGAGGACATCATTTTGAACTGCACCTACGATCTTCTGAGATACCTGGGGTATGAAGTCGAGCTCGCCCGGGACGGGGCCGAAGCGGTGGAGTTGTACCAGGAAGCCGTGGGGCTGTCGCGTCCCTTCGATGCCGTTATCATGGACTTGACCGTTCCCGGGGGGGTGGGCGGAGTCGAGGCGATGCAAAGGCTTCGCGAAATCGACCCCAAGGTGAACGCCATCGTTTCGAGCGGCTACTCCAACGATCCCATCATGTCTCAGTACCGTGAATACGGTTTTCGGGGGGTGATCACCAAGCCGTACAAGTTGGAACAGATCGGGGAACTGCTCAAAACAATCGTCCGGCGCAAGTGGGACGCGGTCGAGTAAACTGAGGCGGACCCGGTGCTCGCGATGACGACGGGGCGTGGACACGGGGGGCTCCGCTGCGCGGCCCTTCCGGTTCGGTGGGCTTCTCGATTTCCCGCTCAGACTCCGAGGTACGGCAGCGGGGTTTCCTTCCGGTACACCGTGGCCTGGCACATCGCGATCAACTTTTCGTCCCCGTCGTGGACGCGAATATCGTAGCACGCCGTTTTCCGGGTCCGATTGACCTCCGTGGCCTCGGCGACAAGCACTGCGCCCGCCGAGCTGGCGGCCAGGTAGGTGATGGTCATGCTGAGGGCCACAGCCACCGTGCCGTGAGAATTCGAGGCGGTCTCGAAAGCGGCGTCGGCCAGCGCGAAGACGGCCCCTCCATGGGCCATGCCGCACAGGTTTTCCATCTCCGAAGTGACCTCCATCCTGACCTTCGAATAACCCGCCTCGATCGCGACGAGCCGTATTCCGAGCTTGTTTGCAAAAGGTTCTTCCGACATCCGCCGGACAATCGCTTCTCTCACTGCTTCATCCATCACGGAAAGCCTTTCCTTCACGACGGCAGAAGGTTCATTCACCGCGGGGGTGCGCCCGGATGCCGATGATGAGCCGTGCAGTCCCGCATCACCGGACCGATCGCGCCAGCCCGTCGTATCGCATGGGGTCCCTTTCCCAACCGATCCTACCAGCAGGCGGCTCCGGCGTCAATTTCCACCGCACCAACGACGTTTGCGCCGCGCGGCCCGGCGGGAGCACCGCGACTCTGCCCGGAAAGGGCGCTCCCGTCATTCCGGTGCAGTGCATGAGCCGGGAAGTGCCGTCGCTTCGGCGGATCGGGTCTGTTCCGCGGCGGGTGTTTTGGCTGGCGAAAGATTCATGAGCAGGTTTCGCGGTATAATGTGCTTAAAATTCTCTGTCTGAAAAAAGAATCTGGTTTAATTTTCCATTCCTCCCCGCCTATTGATAGTATTCCTCCATGGGAGCTGCTCTTGAAGTCGTTGCCAAGGCTCTTCTACGACAGCGCTCTCCCCGGGAAACAGGCGGAAATCGCATCTAGCGGTTTCGCAAACATATGATGAGACGGTGGTCCGGAAAGTCACAATGATCCGGGAAGAAAATGCCTCGGATATACAGGCGTTGGGAGATTTGGGAGAATGGTGCTACTACGTCAATCGAGCGACTGATGCAAGCATCCCTGAACTGATACATTAAAATTCTATCAAAATGTGATACAATTTGACTTTATTAGAAATATTCTCAATAATCAAGCCTTATCACAAATGACGGCCACAAGCTGGGCGTTTGGGTAGAGATATTTTGTATTGCAGAGATGTTAATGAAGATGGGGCATCAATACGGAGACTGCTTATGTCAAAGAAACTTTTGGAAATCACGGCGGAAATTGTGCAAGCTCAGGCGACGGTTGGCAAGATGTCTCCAGAGGAGATCGAGCTTACGCTGGTGAGGACGTTTGCCACGCTGCAACGAATGCAGACGGCGGAGGATGGGGGCAAACCGCTGGACCCCGGCGCACCGTGCGAGGATTCCCGACTGGAGGACAGGACCGGGGACAAGGGGGGGCCCATGGATTCGATCCAGGAGAACAAGGTCGTGTGCCTCGAGTGCGGGGTGGAAATGAGGCAACTCACCGCCAAGCACCTTGGATCGCACAACCTGAACCCGCGCGAATACAAACGAAAATGGGGCCTGCCCCTCAAGCAGTCCCTTTCCGCAAAATCGCTGTCGAAGGCCCGAAGCAAGGCCGCCAGGAAGAGAGGGCTGCCCGCCAATCTGGTCAAATTCCAGGAGGAACGGAAGCGCAAGAAGGCGGAAGCCTCCCGGGCAGCAGCGCCACAGGGGCAGAGACCGGGGGAAGGGAAGAAGACGGGAGGTCCCCCGAAGCCGGTTGAATGATTTTCCAATTTCGTCTCAAAAGAGTATACTGTCACCCGGTCGGCATTCCGTGGACGATCTCGAGGCGGTGACTATGTTTTCAGTGAGCGAAATTGTGGATGTTGCCATCCAGCTTGAAAGAAATGGGGAGCGTTTTTATCGCAGGGGCATCGAAATGGTATCGGATGATTCGATGCGCCAACTTCTGAGATGGCTTGCCGACGAAGAGGTGCGGCACAGGGAGCAGTTCGCTGCCATAAAGGCGGGTTTTCTGCGTCGGGAAGAGAGCCGTGCGGAGCGTGTCGGCGGCTCGATCCTGCAGAGTGCCGTTTCGGATCACGCCTTTTCTTTGGATGAGGTCGACTACTCCTCCATCGTCGATGAGGCCATGCTGGTGGACATTGCGATCGGTTTCGAGAAAGACGGCATAACCTTCTACGAGATCATGCAGGGCTTTATCGATGAACCGGAGACTCTGGCGCTTATCAGGGAAATCAGCGATGAGGAGCGCAAACACATCGAGGTACTCACGGAACGTAAAGACGTACTGGAAAGTCGAGCCGTCTGATCGGAGGAATCCCTAATTCAGGAGCTTGTGATGGACAAACCGTTTGATCACTACTGGCAACTCAGATTGAGCGACCTCAAGGAGACTCTGGAGGCCAACAATTTTGAGGTTTTTCTGGCCGACAACAAGGAACAGGCCTGCAAGCTGGTGCTGGAACGAATCATCCCGGGAATCGGGGCGAAGTCGGTTTCCTGGGGAGGATCGATGACGTTCGTTGCCACGGGATTGTACGAAAAGGTAAAGGCTTTGCCCGGGCTTGAAGTGATTGACACGTACGACCGTTCGATTCCACGGGAAGAGGCGACGGAAAGGCGCAGACGGGCGCTGCTGGTGGATCTTTACATCACCGGGACAAACGCCGTGACGGAAACCGGAAAACTGGTGAACCTCGATATGACCGGCAACCGCGTGGCATCGATCATCTTCGGGCCCAGGAACGTGATTCTCCTGATCGGCAGGAACAAGGTGGTTCCGGACCTGGAAGACGCGATGCTTCGCGTCAAGAATTTCACTGCACCCGTTAACGCCATGCGGCTGGATATGCAGACACCCTGCGTCAGCACGTCGTTTTGCGAGGAGTGCAAGAGCCCATCCAGGATCTGCAATACCTGGACGATCACGGAAAAATCGTTTCCCAAGGGGCGGATCAAGATCGTCCTGATCAATGAAGACCTTGGAATCTAGAGTTCCCGGGAGCGAAGCGGCCCGTGCAAGCGCGGAGGATACGAGGCAGGACCCGACACGGCAAAACCACCGGATCCTGCTTTTGCGTTTCGGGGTTGTCGACGATGAAAGGGGCGCCCGGGGAATGCAACGCGTCACCGGGCAGAGGCGATGCCGATGAACCGGTTGCCGCGCGGCCGCTTGGCGCGGCGATCGCCCGCAAGCTCAAGAGACGCGAGGTGTGGTCGTCTGGCCGGCATGCTCGCCCGCTGTCTTTCATATTGGGTTGGCACATCGAGCGCCGGATGGGGTAATGAGTTTCCCTGTTCCGCTGCTCCCATGCGGTTTCCGGGGGCGAGGGGGAAATGGAGCGGTTCGGCCAGGGCGCGCCCTGAGGGTCTTTGCATCCGGCTCGCCGCATGGTTCGTCTCCACCGGGGTTGGGATAGGGTATGGACAAGGGTTCCTGCAATGTCGTCGTCACGGGAGATCTCACGGGGGAAATGGAACCCGAGCAGGCGAAGAACCATCTGTGCAGGTCTTTCGGGTGTGACCGGGCGGTGGCGGACATCCTGGTCGGCGGTCAAGCGGTGGTGATCAAAAAGAATGTGAGTCGCGCCGTCGCCATGCAGTATGCGACCGTCCTGAGGGAAGCCGGTGTGGTGTGCGAGATCGAGGATGCCGCCGAGCTCGAAGCGGAGCCGACTCGTCCCGGCTCCGGTGAGGAACGGCCGGCCGCGCCCGTGGTCGGGACCCCGCCCGTGGTGTGCCCCAATTGCGGGCATGCCGGGTCCTCGCCGGAGGAGTGCGTCAAGTGCGGGATCATCTACGCGCGTTACAGGCAGGCCAAGGTCCCGGAAACCGGTGCCGATGATTCATTCTCCATTTCCACGGGCAAGGGCCGCGAAAAAGGGACACCGTTCAAGCTGCTTCTCCTGCTCGTTGTCCTGGGATTGGGGGTATATTTTATCCGGTTCAAGGGTGAAGTCCGCCATCCCCCCGGGATACTCGTCGATTCCGAGCCGACTCAGATCATCGGCAGAAGCAGTCAATCCTGGGTGAAGGGCACCAAAACCGTCGTTCCACTTGCGCGCTTCAGGATAAAAGCCCGTGTTCTGAGCACCGAGCGGTATCGGTTTGGTGAACAGGCGGAACTCTGTCCGTTGGATCTGGCCCTGGGATGGGGCATCATGTCCGATCAGAGGATGCTGGACAAGCTGGTGATCGCCCAGGGAAACCGTCGTTACGCGCTGGAACCGTTGGACCCCAATGTGAGGCTGCCCTGGGCCGAAATCATGTCCCACAGCTCCAATGTGCACATTATCCCGGCCAACGAGGAAATCGAGGAGGCCGTCTTTCGATTTCGCCCCGGGGACATTGTCGAGCTCCAGGGATACTTGGTCGGCGTGAAGGAAAACGGGCAGTGGGTCTGGTTCAGCTCGCTCAGCAGAACCGACCTGGGCGACGGGGCATGCGAGATTTTCTGGGTGGAGCGCGCGGCGGTTCGATAATGAACGGAACGGCCACGGGTGGAAAAGGCTCTTGTCACACCCACCGAAGGGGTCCGGGTCTTTGTGTGGCGCAGCGGTCCCTGAAGAACCAGGCTCGAGTGATCCCGGCTTTCCCTTTCGTGATTCTTCCGGAGTGAACATCTGTGAGCAGGATTCTGCTGATCCGCCACGCGCATACGGACATGATCGGTGTCGCCCTTTCCGGCCGAATGCCCGGGGTATGTCTTAGCAACCGTGGAAGGGAGCAGGCGGAGCGCCTTGCGGCGGATTTCGTTCAGGTTCCCCTGGACGTGATCTGCAGCAGCCCCCTGGAAAGGACCCTGGAGACCGCTCAAGCCATTTCCGGGACGACCGGAGCTCCCGTTGAAATCCGTGACGGTCTGATCGAGATCGACTATGGAGAGTGGACCGGGTGGAAACTCACCGATTTGATGACGGACGAGCAGTGGCGGATGTTCAGATCGTTCCATGGCGGGATGCGCATTCCCGGCGGGGAGCATATAGATGAGGTACGGGTCAGAATGGTCGGGGAGGTGGAGGAACTGCAACGGCGTTTCCCGACCGGTGTGGTGGCGCTCGTCAGCCACGCGGACCCCATACGGGCGGTATTGGCGCATTACGCGGGTATTCCCCCGGAGTTGTCCCACCGAGTCACCATCAGCCTCGCTTCAGTGAGCGTTCTCGCAATGAACGACGGTCCTCCGAGGATATTGTGCATCAACCGGACCGAGGATCTGCGCCACTACCTTGAAGCATAGCGAGGTGCCCGCGATAGACCCGGAACGACGTCCATGCGCTCTGCGCGCAGCCGTGGAGGAGCCCGAACGGCGGCATTGAAACGGACCGGGCCGCGCCTCTTGAATTCAGTCAAATCCGAGTTATGAATTACCGATAATATCTTGAGAGGAGATTGGCCGCGTGTGATCGGGAACCGGGCGACCTCGTTTTGTGCCGGTTCGCGTTCAAGATCGCGGAACGGGGGATCAGCGGAAGACGAGGCGGGCGTGGAGAAGCTCCGCCCTGCAACCCGCGCAACTTAAAGGGGGGATGCCCTCCCGCCCGATGTCGCCGTCTTGAGCGCGGAGCGGCATCCGACATGAAGGTGAAAGCGATTTGACGATGCAGCCGTATTCTGAGAGTCGCCCCAATGAGGCGAGCTTCACCGTGGCGAGTTACAATACTCACCGCTGCGTGGGTATTGACCGAAAATACGATCCGGAGCGCACAGCCCGGGTGATTCGCGAGCTGGACGCGGACATAATCGGTCTTCAGGAGATAGACGCGGGGTTCTACCGGTCGCAGGGTTCCAGGCAGCTGGAACGGCTGGCCGACGCGACGGGACTCAATGTGGTGAACGGTCCGACGAAAAGAGGTACCGGCGGTCACTACGGAAATGTCCTGCTCACATCCCGCAAGGTCGTCGGAGTGCGGCGGATCGATCTGAGCGTCTACGGTCGCGAACCCCGAGGCGCCATCGACGTGGACCTGGACGTTGACGGCGAAATCGTGAGGGTGATGGTCGTGCACCTCGGCCTCGGCGGGCTCGAGCGCCGCAGGCAGGTGAACCGACTGCTGCACGGGTGCTCCTCGGAGCAAGAACAGTTGCACGTCGTCCTGGGAGACATCAACGAATGGTTTCCCCTGGGACGGCCGTTGCACCGGCTTCATCGGCATTTCGGGAAATCCCCGGCGCGCCGCACGTTCCCTTCGTTTCTTCCGGTCCTGGCGCTGGACCGGATCTGGGTGAAACCGCTGGACGCCCTGATGGAAATCAGCGTTCACGATACCGTTCTGAGCCGGGTGGCCTCGGACCACCTGCCGATCAAGGCCACCATCACCAGGATGGATGCAACGGCCGCATGTGCCGGTTCTTTGTCCGGAGTCAAATGAGCGTGCGGGGAGTTCCGTTTGCCTCGATCACCATCACCGCGGCGTTGTCCATGAAGGCGCGACGCCGCACCGTGAGCTTCATGCCGAGGCCTGCCGCCAGCGGTTCGAGGCCGCCTTCCCTGACGAAAGTCACGTAATTGGCGTGGTGGTCCTTGCCGGCGATTCTCTCGACAATGTTCACCACGGCTCGAAATCCATTGGCAAGCATCCCGCGGGGTCTGATATAGTCCGCAACGATGATTGCGCCTCCTTTGCGCGTGACCCTCGACGTTTCGGCAAGCACATGCATGCGCTTGGACGGATTCATTTCGTGCAGGGCGAATGAAATGATCGCGCAATCGAAGGACGCGGTTTGAAAGTGCAGGCGGGCGGCATCCTCCAGAAAATATCGAATTCCGGGCGGACTGTTCTTGCGCGCCCGGGCCAGCATGGACGGGGAAAGATCCACCGCGCTCACGCTGAAGCCGCTTCCATGAAGCATCATCGCCATCCGCCCGGTTCCGCAGCAGACGTCGAGCACCGTGCGATAACCGCATTCCTGAACGATCCGGCGGATGTCCGACCGGACGCTCCACAGAAAAGGTGCGGTCAGCCCGTCGTAGAGCGGCGCCAACCGCCGGTAGCGATCGCCGGAATCGGTTTCCATGATGTCGTTCATACCTCGTGTTCCGCTTCCTCGCCGCCCGGCGGCACGATGACGCGTGTCCCGATCTTGCGCGGGACCTCGGACCCGAAGGGCAAGAGGACGTTCGATGCTCTACAGCCCCACCTTCTTCAGCATGGCGGTCGCCAACCTCAGCTGTCTTGCGAGTTTCAGCGTCTTCTACCTGTTTCCGTTGTTCATCACGCAGCATGGCGGCGACAAGGCCGATGTCGGGATCATCATGGGAGCGACCGCGCTCGCTTCCGTGGTCTTCAGGCCCTGGATATCGGAAATGATCGACCGCATGGGGCGCAAGCGAAGCTATACCCTGGGATCATTTCTCATGACCGTCCTGCCGCTTGTCTACCTGTATTTTGATGGTACTATCGTTTCATTCTATCTGCCTTTGTTAATCATCAGAATCGTCCACGGCATCGGGTTTGCCGTCTGCATCACGGCGGCGTTCACCTTTGTGGCGGATTTGGTCCCCAAGGATCGGCTCAATGAAGGCATCGGGATGTTCGGCGTTTCGGGTCTGGTGGGGTCCGCTCTGGGGCCGGCGGTGGCGGAGCTCATCATCCGCAGGTTCGACTTCGACACGCTCTTCTATTCCGCGGCGGGTTTTTCTTTGATTGGTCTGCTCGTGCATCTGCCTCTCACGGAAACTTACATTCACACGCTCAAGACGGTGAAAGTCCCGTTTTTCGCCGTATTGAAGCAGGGCCGCATTCTCGGCGTCGCCGTGATAGCTGTCCTGTTCGGCATCGGGCTGGCGGCCGTGAACAACTTCGTATCGCCCTTCGCTCATGCCGTCCATCTGAGCTTCATCTCCGTCTACTACGTCGCCTATTCCACGGCCGCCATTCTGACCAGGGTCGGGGGGGCCCGCCTGGTCGACAGCCTCGGAGAGGATCGGATCATACCCTATGCGTTGCTCCTGACCGGATTAGGGCTGATGAGCATGGTCTTTCTGGGCGGAACGGGCGTGCTCTTCGCGGCGGGATTACTGACGGGATGCGGCCACGGCATTCTCTATCCATCGCTTAACGTGCGCGCCATTCGCGGTCAGCCGATCGAAATAAGGGGGAAAATCGTCGGGGTCTATACGGGCAGCATCGATGCCGGGGTTTTTGCCGGTTCGATCATCCTCGGATATGTGGGGGATCTGCTGGGGTTCAGGGTGCTCTTTCTCAGCGCGGGCGTCGCGCTCCTGGCGGGTCTGGGGATATTCGCCGCCACCGCCGGCAGAGCGTTGCGCGCGCGTGGAATTTGAGCGGCGGGCGAGGGACAGGAGCGCCTTCCCGGGACGAAGCCCAGGCCCAAACCGGGCTGGAAAGATGCAACAAAAGCCCTCGGCACAGGTGCGCGGACTTGCACATTGTTTTACTATTACAAAAGGCGGCTCCGCAGGAGAGAATCCCCTGCCTCGCATTCCCGACCCGCCGCCCGGAGAGATTCGGCGCCCGGAGTGTGCATCGCCCGCGGGTGTCGCGCCGCAACAGTATTCAGCCTCATGAGGTTCCCGACACTATGGACGGCTTTCTCACCGCAGCGCAGTGGATCATTCCCATTGCAATGGTACCGGTCGCGGCTCACGGGCATTCGCCGGTCGGAGCCCTCGCGTGGCTTCTATTCATCTTCTTCAAGCCGTGGGCGGGTTTGATCCTCTACTTCCTGTTCGGCACCAACCTGGTCATGAGGAGGCTCACCAAGAGCTACTGTCAGAGGCTCAGAGAGGTGCGGTCGTTTTCCGACCTGGCGATCATGGAACCTCACGTGTTCGGGCTTTCGTCGGAGCAGACGGAACACCGGCTGGCGAAGATGACGGAGCGGTTGGCGTGCATGCCCATTCTTCAGGGCAACGAGGTCGAGTTCATCGACAACGGTTTTGCGGTCATCGACCGGATGATCGCCGATATCGGGAAGGCGCGCGACCATGTGCACCTGCTGTTCTACATCTTCAACGACGATGAGGTCGGCCGGCGGGTTGCCGAAGCTCTTGCCGGAGCGGCCGCGCGGGGGGTGCCGTGTCGAGTGGTGGTGGACGCCTTCGGGTCGAGATCGCTGAACGGTTCGCTGGGCGAATGGATGGTGAAGCGGGGGATCGATTTCCAGACCCTCATGTCGATCAATCCCTTCCGCAGGCACCTCACCCGCCTGGATCTGCGCAATCACAGGAAGCTCGCGGTGATCGACGGGACCATCGCCTACACGGGTTCCATGAATATCGAGACAAAAGACTACGATCAGGGGCGGGCCGAAGCCTGGCACGACCTGATGGTCCGCGTCACGGGTCCGGTCGTCATGCAATTGCAGCTGGTGTTCGGCGAAGACTGGTACCTTGCGACCGATAAGCTGCTCGAGGGGCCGGGGATCTATCCCGTTCTCGATCGGGGCGGAACCGTTCCCATGCAGGCCGTGCCCACCGGTCCCATGGACCCCACCACCGTGCTGCGGGATCTGCTCATTGCGGCAGTCAGCGGAGCACGCGAGAGGATCATCATCACTTCGCCGTACTTCATTCCGGACGAATCGCTTCGCGTCGCCCTCCATCTGGCTTCGTTGCGCGGGGTGAGCGTGGAACTCGTCATCCCCTTCAATGCCGACCACCCGGTGGTGGGGGCAGTGGCCAGGGCTCATTTCGAGTGTCTCATCGACGGCGGCGTCAACATTTATTTCCACCGGGGAGTGCTGCACGCCAAGACCATGAGCGTCGACGATGAAGTGTCACTCGTGACGACGGCTAATTTCGATCGAAGATCGCTCTTTCTTCATTCCGAGCTGAGCCTTTTTCTCTACGGACGGGAAGTCACCGCCCGGTTGCGCGATCTGCAGTCGAAGTACATCGCGCATTCGGACAAGGTGGACCCGGCGCGATGGAAGCGAAGATCGGTGATTCGCAGAAGCAGGGATGAAATTCTCAAATTGTTGAGCCCGGTGCTCTAGACCTGTGGAACGGGGGAAGTCGTCCGCTCTCGACCGCGACCCCGGATAGGGACTGTCCCATGACCATTTCCCTGAAACCGGAGCATTTGAAACGCTACAAGGACCTGGTTTGGCTCCTGGTGAAGTACGGGAGGTCGGACATCATCAGCCAGGCCGGACTGGATACGATCATTCCGGAGCAGGAGCTGCCCTCGCCGGTAGTGAGCCCCAAGGTCGACGAACTGCCGCATGACCTCGAAAAACTCGGTCCGACCTACATCAAGCTCGGCCAGTTCCTTTCCACGCGTTCGGACCTGCTGCCTCCCCAGTACCTCGAAGCGCTTTCCCGCCTGCAGGACAGCGCGGAACAGTTCCCATTCGAAAAGGTCGAGGAAATCCTCATCCTTGAGCTCGGGCAGCGGACGACCAGGGAGTTTGCTTCCTTCGATCCGGTTCCTCTCGCCGCCGCCTCCCTGGCCCAGGTGCACAGGGCCGTGCTGCGCGACGGCAGGCTGGTGGCGGTGAAAGTGCAGCGGCCCGGCATCAGGCGCCGCGTGATTCAAGATCTGGAGGCGTTCGATGAGTTGGCGGAATTCCTCGAGCGGCACCTCTCCCTTGCCAAGCGGTTCATGCTCCAGGCAACGGTGGCCGAATTCCGCAAGGCCGTAATGCGGGAGCTCGATTTCCGGCAGGAGGCTCAGAACCTGATCGTCCTGGCCAGAAACCTGCGGGATTACGATCTCATTGTTGTGCCGACACCGATCGAAGAGTACAGCTCGACCCGTGTCCTCACGATGGACTACCTCGAAGGCCGCAAGCTGACAACCATCGGTTTCACCGAACCCCTGGCTGCGGAGCGTTCCAAGCTTGCCGACCACCTTTTCCGGGCCTATCTGCAACAGATTTTCCTGGACGGGTTCTACCATGCCGACCCGCACCCCGGGAACCTCTACCTCACCGGGGACGGCAGACTGGCCCTGGTCGACCTGGGCATGGTCGCGCGCATCTCGGGCGCCAGCCAGCAAAAACTGCTGCGCATGATGGTCGCCATCGGGGAGGGACGCAGCGAGGAGGCGGCGGAGTTCGCCGTCGAGCTCGGGGAAAAGACGCTTCTGTTCGACGAGAAACGTTTCCGGAAGGAAATCAGCGACCTCATCATCAGGTATCAGCGGGCCACGATCAAGGAAATCCAGGCGGGGAAAATCCTCCTGGAACTGCTCAAAGCCGCCGGCAACAGCGGAATCCGCTTCCCCTCGGAGTTCACGATGCTCGGCAAGACACTCATGAACCTCGATGCCATCGGAAGGATACTCGACCCCTCCTACGACCCCAATGCCGCACTCAGGCGCTATTCCGGCCAACTGCTTCGGCAGCGGATTCGAAAAACCGTTTCCGCCGCCAATGTTTTCGAAATGCTGATCGATTCACAGGACTTTCTGCGGCTGTTGCCCAAGAGGATCGGCAAAATCATCGACCTGGTGGCTGAGAACCGGGTCAGGATGCAGGCCAACGTGATCGACGAAAAATATCTCATGACGGGACTGCAAAAGATCGCCAACCGCCTGACCCTCGGGCTCATCCTGGCCGCTCTCATCGTGGGAGCCGCGCTGATGATGCGCATTCGCACGGAGTTCACCCTCTTCGGATATCCCGGCATTCCGATCCTGTTCTTTCTCGTTGCCGTTATAGGCAGCCTGGCACTGGTATTCTCGATTGTCATCCACGACGAACGGGTAAGAAGAATGAAGCGGCCGCGCGACGAAGACGGCGAAAAATGAAGGCACGGCTCCTGCCCGCTGGAAGAACCGCGCACGGGAACCTGCACGCTCGGCGGTCGGAATCCGCGGGGCCGGATCAACATTCCCGCCGCTGCGTGCGGCATGACGCCCCGATGTTCCAACCCGGGGGAAGATGATGTGGCGCCGTGTCCCGGATTCGGGCCGGGGCTGAGGGCCGAACGGTGAGCAGAGCTTCTCGGCCTGAAGTGGAACGCTCGGGGAACGTCAACTTCCCTCGGCTTTCGGCTCATCCGCTTCTTTGGTGTCTGCCGTCATGCCGAGCCGCTGTTCGAGTGCTTCGACCCTGGCCGTGAGGTCCTGGAATTCCTTTCTCCTGACGAAGTCCACGGCGTTCACCAATTTCTTGACGGTTTCCTGGGTCTTTGCGTTGATCTCGTCCCACTGGCGCTGGCCGCTCTTGACGAGGTCGTCGGCCAGCTTGTCGGCCTCTTCGGTCGAAAGCCTCCCCTCCTCGACCAGCATGCGGGTGAATTCCTGCACCTTCTCCTTGGTCAGAACCACAACGCCAAGACCCGCCAGGAAACTCTTTCTGATCAATTCGAACATCACTCAAATCTCCTTTCATCAGTCAAGACAGGGTAAAGACCACGGCGGTTGCCGGCGTGCCTTCCGTTTTCTTCCCGTACGGAAGTCACCCTTGAAATAGAATAGCAACCGATCGAAACCATGGCAACCGAATTACAGGCGCAGCCGCATCTCCCGGGGGAAACGGCTTCGCCGGAAAGGATTCTTTACAGCAGACGGCGATCCGTTCTAAATAGGGAATGGCCGAGCGGGCGGGCGTTCATGCCGCCATGGGGACAGCCGGCCATCCTTGGGAGCGGCGGCCGCAAAACCTTGACACGCCGGCGTGCCGCATGTCCGGCTCACCCTTTCCAGGGGGCGACGGCCGGAAGGATCGACCCTATGAAGACCGTTCGTCAGGAGATGATCGAAGAGCTTGTCAAAGGAGAGCAAACCGCGCTGGGTCTTTCGAAGAGCCTGCGCAGGAGCGAGAAGGATATTTACGAGCACCTGGAGCACATCAGCCGTTCCTTGACATCGCAAGGCAAACGGCTCACCATCGTGCCCGCGAGGTGCCTGGAATGCGGATACCTCTTCGAGAGCAGAAATCGATTCACCAGCCCGGGGCGCTGTCCCAGGTGCAAGGGGACGCACATCGAGGATCCCAGATATCGAATCGAGTGACGCGGGTTTCACCCCCCTGAGCTCAAGGGTGCCCGCGGGGAACGACGTTTCGATGAGAATACCCTCGGGGCGAGAGGGCTTAATCCTTTGTCGTGAGCCTGCGGCTCATGGAATATGTGAAAAGTGTAGGTTTGACCCCATGACGAAAGTGATCCTGGAACGAGCGTCGTACGAATACGGCAGTCTCAGAACCCACATTTTTTCGATGTTGGAATCATGCGGAATTTCAGTGGGCGAGGGGCGCAAAGTGCTGCTCAAGCCGAACCTGCTCGCGCCCGCATCCCCGGAAAAAGCGATGTTGACGCACCCCCTCGTGGTCAGGGTCGCGGCGGAGTACGTGCTGGAAAAGGGAGGCGTCGTTCAATTGTCGGACAGCCCCGCGATGGGCGGTTTCGACAAAGTCCTGAGGGAAAGCGGCATTAAGGATGCCCTGGCGGGTCTCCCCGTGGAGTTCAAGGAATTTCGGGACAGTGTCCCCGTGGAGGTCGGTCCCCCCTTCAATCGACTGGAACTTGCGGCGGACGCCCTCGATGCGGACGTCCTGATCAATCTTCCCAAGCTCAAAACGCACGGTCAGATGCTTCTCACTCTCGGCGTGAAGAACCTCTTCGGATGCGTCGTCGGTTTGAGAAAACCCCAGTGGCACCTTCGGACGGGAGTCGACCGGGAGATGTTTGCCGCCCTGCTGGTGACGATTTACAGGAAACTCATGCCTTCCGTCACGATTTTGGACGGCATCCTGGCCATGGAGGGCAACGGCCCGGGGCGTGGCGGAAAACCGAAGGAACTGGGGTTGTTGATGGCGAGCACGGATGCGATTGCCGTCGACATGACGGTGTGTGAAATGCTGGGCCTCCCCGCGGACGCATTGTTCACCAACGCCGCCGCCGCGCGGGCGGGCATCGCTCCGGCGCGGATCGACGTGCGGGGTGACAAGTTCCGCATTCAGGGCTTCCAGCTTCCGAAAATGACCCCCCTGGTCTTCGGGCCGAAGTTCACTCATAAACTCATGAGAAAATTCCTCGTCCAAAGACCCCAGGCGGATCCGCTCCTGTGCAAGGCATGCGGGGACTGCCGCAAGTACTGCCCGGCCGGCGCGATCACCCAGGCCGGCTCGAAAATCGAATTCGATTACGATCGCTGCATCCGGTGCTACTGCTGCATCGAAGTGTGCCCGCACGGAGCGCTCCGAGCGGTGGAGCCCTATCCCGGGCGCCTGTTCAACCGGATCATACGGCGCTGACCCTTCGGCCGGGCCAAGCCCCGGGTCCAGACTGACGAGCGGGTCCTTTCGGACGGAAGCGAAAGCCCGCGCCTTGGGGGGGCCAAACCCCGGGTTCAGACTGACGAGCGGAGGTCAGGGAGTCTTCTTGACGATGCCGATCACGTTCGGGACGGGCAGTGGAATCTGGATGGAGCTGTTTTGTTCCAAGGCGGGCTCCCAGCTTCCGTATCGTTCCAGGGTGGTTTTCCCCGTGGAGAGATAGAGCGATGCCTGAGGGCCTCCCTCGAGGTACATCGCCCTCTGCAGCGAAAGCGGGAGGGTCAGCAGGACTTCGATGAAATCGTGGACCGTTATCGGGGAACGGCAAAACAGCAGCAAAACCTTGCCGGTTTCATCGGTCCCGATCGCAACGGTACTCCATCTGCCGGCCTGCTGCCGCCAGACGTTTTTCCGATCGCACGAGATCATCCGGATGCTCTGCACGAAGGTCCGGTATTTCTGACGCAGGCTGTTGAAATCCTGGCATTCCCTGTCGATGATCTGAACTTCCGGAACGTCCGGACCGGACGGATTGAACGCCAGCACGGTCTTGTCCCTGCCCAGTCGGGGGTTGTTCACGTGGTCGAAATTCTTCATATAGCCCACGCTGGCCAGTCCATCCTCCTGGTACATCCCCGCGTTGACCGCGGCAATCAGGTTGAACTGCCGGCTCCATTCCCGCGCGGTCATCTTTTCGCGGGTGTTCTCGGAGGCGTTGATCAGCTTGAATGCATAGTATCGCGGGTCGATCCGGACCACGGTGATCCTGTATTCGAGCTCATCGGAAGACGATGAGGAAAACTCCGCGACCCCCAGACCTTCATCGAGGACTTTCCACGGGTCTTTCTCGTCGCTTGCCCACGCGGGGAATACACAGGTGAACAGCAGGAAAGAAACGAGGAGCAGGAAACTTGTCCGAGACCGGGGCGAAGTTGCCGTTCCCGGTCGCGCGGGGAGCAATTCCGGCTTTCGGTCATAACCTTTGGAAAACCTCATCGAGACCATCCTGTCCGCTAAGGTTCCCGGGCAGTTTCCACGCGGCGGCCCCTTGCGGCCGCATCACGAAATGAAGCGAATGAGGATAAAACTTTCCGCCGCTCATTTTCCACTCGTGGGTCTTTTCTGTAAAGCCAAAAGAGCATGAATCGGCGTGCGCTCTCCATTCGGCCGAATCCTCGCGCCTTCTTCGAGCTGATCCGCATGAGGGCGGCTTCCCGTCATCGGGCGCCCCGTTTTTGACTCTCATGACCGACCGGCCCCTCATGTGCGGGCTTGCTCGGCGTAGAGATCGCCTCCATAATGTGCTTTGCCCCGACCGGCTCCTCTTGTGAGGGCTACCCCGGAGCGCGGCCGACCCCTGTCTGACCGATGTAACCCCGGACAACGAGCCGTCCGCCGGTCACGTCACCGGGGGTTTTCTGCCCGAGAGCAGTGAAACGAGAAAGAACACGAGAAACAGGATGAACAGGACTTGCGCGATCCATGCCTGCGCGCCGATAATCCCGCCGAATCCCAGTACGCCGGCTGCAATAGCCACTGCCAGGAATATCAAAGCCCATGCAATCATAGGAAACACCCCTTTCTTCACTTCTTTGCGCGGAAGGCCCGACGCCTTCCGGCGATATTGAAACCAACGAGTCACATTGAAAGTAATGATTCTTGTATGTGGTGCAACATATTGTATTGCCGATTGAACTTTTTTTATACAGGGTCACGTTTAAGACGGGTACAGTGGGCGGGAGGGCATAAAGCCCGCCCGCGTTAGGTCCGGCTACGTCTGAGGGGCCCATCGGCCCGTAGGGGCGGGCTTTATGCCCGCCCGCGTTTCCTCCCGCTGGGCAGCTGTTGTGTGATCTTGATCGCAAGTTCGTGTCGCAGACGGTGTGCTGTGTCCCCATGCGCGGGGAAAAGGGGAGAATGCAGGAAAACGCGGTCAAATGAGCGAAGCTGTGTCCCCGGGAGAGGAGGGAGCCCGACGTGAGTAGGCCATGCGCCGGTCGGCGCCGGCCTTGCTCGAAAAGCGGGCAAAGCCCGGCGTCAGTAGGCCATGCTGCGCAGAGATCGCATGATGAGCGTGAAACCCATGGCGAGCATGCCCATGAGTCCCATGCCGCACGAAAAACCGGCCAGGAGTACGGGGGCGTATTGTCGCCAGGACAGGCCGTATTTTTTCGTGAAGTAGTAGCGGCCGAGCAGGGCGCCGAGGATCTCCAGGATGATTCCGTGCGGCGTGGTTTGACCGATTCCCCTGGTCACTCCGTAGATCAGCATGACCGGCAGGCGCAATGCGGCGAGCAGCCAATAGGTGGCCATTCCGAGTCCCATTCCCCAGCCCAGGTAATTGAGCTTGAGCGCCTGGAAGAAGGGGGAATTCCCTTCGAGTGTGGCGCTCTGAAGCAGCAGGCTGTTGAGCGCCTGGAGGTGCCAGAGTTCCTGCGCATAAGGGTACTGGGTTGAAGGAATAGGCGCAAGTTTCCAGATATACTGAGAAAAAAGGAGGCTCGCGATGAGGACCACGGGTATCACCAGGATTTCCGCCTTGATGATGCTCCTGAAACTGGTGCCGGTCAGCTCGATCTCCCTCCACCTCACCGTCGCCTTCCCGTAGTTGTGGAACGGAATGGGGGCGTACCAGATGCCTATGCCGGTGTACCCGAAGAAGCGGGACGCGGCGATGAAGCTTGCCTCCCTGACCATGGGCAGACTCACGAACTGCCCGGCGATGCCCTCCATCCGGGCCGAAACGTACGAGATGATGGGCGTGTAGATGAAACCGTAAGCCACCAGGAAAATCCATGGAAAACCCGGAACCAGCAGCGAGGAGAGAATGACGTAGGCGGTGGTCGAGACGACATAGATGGCGATGGCGATCCAGACGCTGAAATCGCCGCGTCCGGGGGGAGGGGAGAACAGCACCCGGAACCGCTCCTTGAGGGTGCCCTGGTACTTTTGCCTGAAGCTGATGGAGACGTGGACGATGCCGATGACCGCGATCGCCAGCCCCAGCCCGATACTGAAGCTCATGTAGAAGTCGAAGTTGTTGGCGAAGACCGTATCGACCGTCCCCATGCCTTTGTGCCAGCGATGCAGGATGCCGTAGTTGTAAAGGATCGGGTTTGCGACCATGGTGATGATCAGGCCCACTCCTCCGCCGATCACCGCCCAGAAGGGCAGAACCATCCCCAGGAAAAGCAGCCCGAGGTCCAGTTGAATACCTGTGGCGACCGCGGGCAGAAAGTCTTCCGTGGCGTGGGTGAGCTCGATCCAGGGAATGGGGAAGAGCCGGATCGGCTCCGAAAGTATGACTCCCGATGCGGCCGGAAGGAGGACGTAGAGCGCCCCGAAGGCAAGACCGATCATTCCTCCCACCGAGAATACCCGCCATTTCCAACCAGACTCCTCCTTCTCCGTCGATTCGGCCAGGGCCATGTTCCCGAGAGCGCCGACCGGCGCCATGGGAAATGGGAGTTTCTCCACGTCGGAGGTGAGCCGGTAAAGGGCGTAGCCGAGGCCGAAGTGATCCACCGCCGAAATGAGCTCGAAGCCCACCATGAGCAGGACCGGGATGAGCCAATCGCGGTGGAAGAACGTGCGATCCACCAGGGCTTCGGAGCCCGGCTGCGGGGCGATCCACGCGGGGATGTGCTGGGTGAGCCCGAGCATGCGGGCGGCTTCGGACTGGACCAGGTACTGGTTCCAGAGCAGACCCGAGAAAGGACTGGCGAGCGCGGCGCCCGCCATGTAGTAGAGGACGAAAATCTCCTGCTGGCTCAAACGGGTATAGGCGCGCTTGGCGATTTCGGCGAACAGAATGATGGTCACCCAGCGAGCGGCCGGACCTATGCCGGTGCCCACCACGAGGCCGAGGTACATCGATCCGGGCATCATCAGAAAACCGATGAAGATCGCTCCGACGATGGATTTCCAGCCAAATCCCTCCTCGAATTTCTCCGGCGGTTTCAGGAGATCGCGATATTCTTTAAGTTCCTTGTCCTCGTACATGTTCTTCCTTCGATGCCCGTTGTCGATGGGAGATGTATCAAATCGTCGTCTTCCCCGGCGCGATGAGAGGCCGCGGGGTGCAGTGCCGGTCCGGGGGCGGAACCGGCGGAATGCTTCACAGCGGCAGCACGTGGTAGCTGATCGGCGTGAACAGCCCGACGATCAGCCAGATGACGGCCATGATCATGTCGCCGACGATCAGGCCTATGAACAGGCGCCTGATCTCGCGGTAGAGATTGGCTCCCCCGTACCTGAGCACCAGGGTGTTGCAGAGCCAGCCGATGAAAAACCCGAACCACAGGATTTGCATGGCGGAGCTGTAGGTGACCAAGTAGCCGATGGGATGGAGCGGCCACCAGATGAACCGGTGATAACCCATCACGAGCAGGCCCATGAAGGCGGCCCCGATCAGGGTGAAGGCGATGCTCCAGCTCTTGGGCTCTTCCGGGTGGCTGAAAAGATGGGTGACGTTCTCATGAACGCGCCTGGTGGACTCGATGGCCCAGTCATCGGGAAGAGCGTTCACCCCGTATCTGTAATAAAGCGCGAGCATGGCGGCAAAGGACACGACCATTCCGAGCGCGATGGCCCAGACGATTCCCCAAAGAAAACGGTTCCGCGGACGGCTTCCGTCCGAAAGCTTCGAGGCGTGGCAGATGGAGGGCATGAGCGATTCCCGCATGTCCAGGAAGGTGACTTTCTGAAGAATCACGGCCATGCCCAGGGTCGCCGGACCGATGAGCCGGGTGTCGAGGAAGGCCAGGAAACCGTCGGAGGGCGCCAGGGTCAAGGTGAAGTAGGGCAGGCCGCCCTGGCAGATGAGCCTGGAGGCGACCAGCTGGAGCATGAAGCAGACCGCCAGGAAAAGGATCGCCGAAAGCAGGCTCATGCCGAAAAAGGTCAGCCATGCGGTGATCCCGACGATTCCGATGAAAAAGAGGTAGAGCGCCGGCCGGGGCGACATGAGGCCACAGTACTCCGGGGTTTCACGGCTCCTGGAGAAAGCGGATTTCAGGACCGCCAGCAGGTGTTGCCTCGAGAGCCAGAGCAGGAAGAAGAAGTACATTCCGAAGGCCCCGATCATCTGCATTTCTTCCACTTTCGAGAGCACGGGGCCGAAGGTGGTGCCGAGCGCGGCCGCCGGAAAGCGCCAGCCCACGAGCTTCAGAATGCCGGGCAGCAGCCCGCCGAGAATGAAAAAGCTCCACAGGCTGAAGGACACCTGCTTGGAGGCCAGGAAGGCAAATCCGATGAAGGCCGGATAGATGTAGATCTTCATTTTGTAAAAACCCGACAGGAGGCCTTCCTTGGGAATGTACGGTTGAGCGAGAACCAGGGTCGGGATCTGAGGCACCTGGGGGAAGTAGGTGTGCAATCCGTTGAGCAGATGCAGAAGCACGGGGATGGTGAGGCCCACGATGAAATAGCGGTGGGTCAGAAAGCGCCGCAGGGTCTTGTCTTCCGCCTCCTGGCTGAGCACTTCCGGCACGCGAAGGAGCGGGAAATTCATCTTCTCGTTTTCGATCCACTGGTGAGAAAACAAGCCGACCATGCCCAGCATCGCCATGTAGACGAGGCCGATGAAAATCGCCCACCAGAACATCGGCGTCAGCCAGGCCGACCAGGGAATGCGGCTGAGCACCTGCCACCAGGTCATATCGATGCCGCCGCTGAACCCGCTGTAAAGCGTTCGAACCATTTCGGGATCGTTCGGGAACAGAGCCGACGGCAGGAACGACTGGAGCAATTGCCCGGTTTCTCCCGAAGAGAGCTTGAGCCATGTCGGGCTGGTGATATTGATGATGAAGGTGCGCATGAGCCCGGTATAGGCGATCCCGGTAGCAACGGTGACCATGGCCCAGATCAGGAGCAGCTCGTGATAATGGAAGCGCCATTTCCTGTTGATCGCACCGAGCGCGGGGTTGACTACGACCAGGATTATGAACAGACAGACAAAGGACGCGAGGGGAAAGTGGCCGCCCGCGACGGGACTGTTCTGCAGCCTGATGTTGTTGTACGGCGTGAACACACAGCACAGAAGAACCAGAACCAGTCCGAACGCCAGCGCGGGGAATCGTATCCGCAATTCTCTCATCGAGCGAGTTTCCTTTGGTCGTCAGCGAACGGGCCGGCTCCGAACGCCGTCTGAGCCGCCCCTTCGTCCACCGTCGGACTACCCGGCGGTTTCACTCTGTTCGGGCAAATAGTAGATGGCCTTGGTGTCGGCATCCAGCAGGCGCCAAAGCAGCATTTGCTTGCGCAACGCCTTGATGAAACTGTTGTTTGCTCTGACCCAGGCGGAACGCTCACCCGAAATCCGAGTCATCTGGATGGCGATTTCCAGGTATCCCGGGTTCTCCTCCGAGGGGCAACAGTGCAAGTGAACGCGCTGCTTGATGGCAAAATCGAAGGGTGCCAGCCATGCGTTGGTGCGAATCACAATGCAGACGGGGATCGGGTTTTGGCCGGGCCTCACCGGCGGCAGGGCGTCATCCATGTCGATCTCGTCAACGATGAACGAGCCGTGGGCGACATCCTGGTGGGAGCCGTAGAATGCCTTGAGAAACTTCATGATCCCGGCCTCTTCTTCCGCTTTGAGCAGAAAGGGGAGGTTCATGTGGATGACGTCCCCCTCGGGCGCCGGCAGCGTCCAGGAACGGTTGACGTCCGGCATGGCGATCTGGGCGGCAAGCCGGGCGGGGTACAGGGCGGCGAGAAAGACCACGGAAAACACCAGGAACATGCAGGCGACGCTGGCCAGCGAGGAATAGTTGAAAGTGAGCTGGGAAAACATCGCGGTGTTCCCGAGGTATTTGGCGCTCAACTGCGCCAGGATGTAGCCTAGAACCGTCGAGATGACGGCCAGGGAAAGGGCTTCCACGATAAAAAGGAATCCGACGTGGGTGGGGGCCAGCCCAACCGAGGTGTAGGTCGAGATCTCCTTTTGCCGCTCGTGCACGTGCCCGATCATGGTGTTCAGGGTGATGAAAATGACGATCAGGATGGGCACGAGCAGGTTGGCGACGCCGCTGTAGCGCAGGGTGGTGCTTGCGCTGTGATACCACGTGCCGTTTTCACCGACGAACAGGGGGTAGGCCAGCCACGTGGAGAGTCGGTCGGCGATTTCGGTCGGGCTGGAGCGGGGCAGAATGGACACCGCCTTCAACTTCCCGCCGTATTCGACGCATTTCGCAAACGGCATGATCACCGTGCGATTGCCGGCCGCGTAGCGGAATCGCTCCGTCTGTGGAAGAAGCTCCTCCCCGGTTTGCATCGCCTCGATTTCCACCTCGGAAAGCTCCTCGCCATGGCTAACCTCGAGGTAGGCCGGGGTGATCGGATGCCGGTCGAGGTCCTTCGCTTCGTCCAGGGCCGAACCATCGAAGAAACCCACCACGGTGAAGCGGGCACCCATGATCTCGACCGGGACGTTCAGATCCCTTTCCGGGTCGAGACCCAGCCGCGCGGCCATGGCCAAAGGTAGAAGAACGGCACGGTCGTCGGTTTCGTTCAGCCAGCGCCCCTTGGTCACCAGGCGCGTGAAAACTTCGGGGGCGCTGGGTCCAAGGCCGAGAAGACCCTCCACGGGGGCATGACGGCCGGATGCGTAAACGGCGGAAATCGTCCGTTCCGTCAGGCCGGCCGGCTCGATCCAGCCTCGGGGCCAGATGGATGCGCCCTCCGGGCCGAAACGCGCCTTCATGTCCTCCAGGGTGAGCATGGTCATCGGCAGGCGGAACTGGTGCCGCAGCAGGACCCCTTCATAAGGGTTGTCCTCCGCGATGCGGGTGAGCGTCGACCGGTGCAGGCTCTTCACGTTGGTGAACGACATCACGGTGAAGGTCAGGATGATGAGCGTGACGCAGGTCAGTCCCGTGCGCAGCTTCCTGCGGTTGAGGTTGGACACTCCGATGGAGAATCCCGCGCCGAAGGCCTGCCACTTGCTGGCTTGAGGCGTCCTCAAATGGGCCTGCCGGGTCTGCAGATCCTCCATCTCCTTCTCGAAGCGGATGAAAATAATCGCCGAAACGAGCAGGGACAGTCCGACGATGAAAAAGGCGATGATCACCACCATGGGGCTGTAGGTGAGTTGAAAAGCGGGATGGAGGCCGCGGATGGCGAGAATGGTCATGATCAGGATGAGGAAGAAAGCGACGATCTGCTGATAGATGCCTCTGAAACAGAAAATGTAGCGTTCCATGCAGTAGGCGAAGGGAACGAACAAGGCGATGAAGAACATGACGCCTCCGAGCACGTCGCGCTGATTGCCCTCGACTTCCGCATAGACGATGTCCAGCTTTGCCCACGCCGTGGCGACCCGGTCCCAGAAATCGCCGTAACGGTGTTCCGACAGGGCCAGGATACCCTGCTCAAGTTCGGTGCCGGCCTGCCGGTACAGTTCTTCAAGGTGAACGTTTACAATGCCGTGCTGAAACAGGTTCCGAAGCCGTCCCCCCACCAGGGAGTAAAGGTCTTTCGCCACGTGATAGGGCGCCACGGAAACGGTCGGCGGCTCTCCTACGAGAAATCCGATCCCGTTCGGGTTCTCGGGAATGCCGTTCAGGAGGAAGAACTCCTTTCCGAGCAAAGATTCGGACATGATGAGCTTGAAACGGGTCCCCTTTTCCAGGAACAGCGAAATGCTCATGGTGTCTCTGCCGTCCACGCGGCTGTACCAGTGCCGCAGCGGAGGCGCCTCGGTGGCGGCGTCGATCAGTTCGAGCTTGGTCAGGTACCCCATGTTGCGCGGGTTGAATATGGGCAGAATGTCCGTCTGGAGGCACCGGAACATGATCAGCGGGGCGGATGCCAGGTCGCTCTTGACGCTGATCCGGTAGTTCTCCTTGCCCGTCTTGGCTTTGTCCGCGGCGATCCCGATCCTTCCCGTGGCCGGATCGATGCCGTACGGTTCCAGGATCAGTTTTTCGAGGGAAACCCGCTTGTTGGCAAGCCCGGGCATGAAGTACGTGCCGTCTCGAAGGACCATCGTCCGGAAGACCGAATCGCCCTGCAGTATGGAGATGATCGTTCCCGAAGCCGGCTGGTCGGGAAACAACTCGCCCTGCCGTATGAACATGGCCTGCCCCTCGAGGTTCGAGAGGCCGCTTACCCCCGCATCGACGGCCGACTTCAGGGAAGGCTCGGAAAAGAGGCGCCGCAACGCCGGGGGCAGGAACCCGGACAGGGTCTCGACCTTCTTTCGGTCCATGCGGTCCAGCGTATCGGCGGGCGTGGACCAGAGCAGGCGACGATCCTCGAGGGATACGAGGGAAACGGCGGGAAGTCCCGCGATGCTCGCCACGTCGCTTGCGGGATGGCACACACTGCCGGCCCGGACCGAAATCTCCTCCGGGGAGGCGCCCCGGGATGTGTCTCGGAAGATGTCCGGTATGCCGGTCTCGGCTGCAGTCTCGCGCCCGCTTTGCGTGAACAGGCCGATGAGCCGGCCGGCCCGCGAAATCTTCCTGATGCTTTCCCTGACGGGGAAGGTCTCGCCCGTTTCGATCAAACCCAAGGTTTCGTAATGCGAAGACAGGTGAAGGTCGAAGAAAAGAACCTGGGTGTATTCCTCGAGCAGTCCCCGCAAGGCGGTGGAAGATTTCATGGCCTGCACGCGGACTTTGAGCTCCTTGTGAGTCGCCCGCCGGTCCTCCACGGCTTCATCCAGCAACTGCACGGCAAGCTCGCGCTGTTGCGCGGTCAGCCTTCCGATGTCGTTGACCATCGCGATCTGGCGGTAGGCGCGCGGCCCTTCCTGTGCCTCCGCGAGCTCGAGGGCCGACGCCGATCTGCGGTATTGGATTTCCCGACTCAACGCGTCGGCCCGGTCCTTCGCCTTTTCAACCAGGATTTCCAGAATGGACTCGCGGTCGGCGGGTTTTTCCTGTTCGAGATACCGGCCCTTTTCCAGAAGATCGTACTGGTCGTCGATCCGTGCTTTCGTGTCCTTCAACTGGTTGGTCAGTTTCTTGAGCGATTTCTTCTTGGTCTTGACGCTCCAGATCAGGTGCCTCATGCCGTCGTGACTCTCGTTGTTTCCCACGGTGGCCACGAAGAGCACGGAGCGTGCCGGCGGGTGCCGGGAGAATTCCTCGGCAAGAATGAGCAAAGCGGCGACGGATGTGGCTTCGTCCGCGCCGGGAGCCAGTCCGAGCACTCGGAAAGAGGCGTCGTAGGCGGCGTCGACCACGACCATTTCCTTCCGCAGCTTCGGATCGCTGCCTTTGAGTAGGCCGTAGCAGTTGCGGACCAGCTTGTTTTGCCACCGGGTCTTGGACTTGACGACCGCCTGGGGCGTCTTTTCCATGGCGAGCCGTTTCAGCGCCTCGCCATCGCCTGCCGGCACCCAGAACCTCGGGATGGTCAGGGGAGTTCGAGTGTCTTTCTCCTCGAATTGTCCTTTCACCGAGTCGTCTCGCCCGATGAACACAATGGCGGCGGCGCCGAAGGATGCGGCGTTGATCCAGTTCCCCGAGGACTCCATGTCCATGAGCACGATGCTCTCATAAAGACGGGTCCTGTCGAAGTCCTTGAAATCCCCCCGCCCGGCGTAGATGAGCTGACCGCGGAGCCCGTTTTCCGGGGTCATCGGCAGATAGACCAGGTTGGGCCCCCATGGATAGAGGTTCACCGTTCGGCCCTCGGCTTCGATGGACGCGGAAACGACCTCGGGAACAGGGGTCAGGAATTGCTGGGAGGCAACCTCGGAGAGACCGGCTTTTTTGAAAAAGTCGAGGATGTAGTCGGCTGCGGCATCGCTTCCCGGGCTCCCCGCGGACCGGTCTTTCAAATCGGTGAAGAAGGCGACGTGGTCCATCACCTCCCGGCCGTATCCCACGCCGGGGAAGAGCCCGCTCCACAGCGGACACGCCGTCAACCAGGCGAGCAACACGATCCGGGCCGCGCGATTGAAACCGGACCTGGTTTTTGCGTCCGTGGGCATCATGCCACCTGTCCGATGGAGATCTTGAGCTTGTCGCGCTCTTCGACCCGGTCGATCCGTCCGTCACGAATCCATACGACCCTGTCCGAGACGTTGAGCATCTTGATGTCGTGGGTTGCGGAGATGATCGTCACCTTTCTTTCCGTGGAAAGCTGCTTGAGCAGGGCGATGATTTCCTCCCCCGTGCTGAGATCGAGGTTGCCCGTGGGTTCGTCCGCCAGGATGATGGCGGGGTCGTTGGCCAGAGCCCGCGCCACGGCAACGCGCTGCTGCTGCCCTCCGGACAGCTCCGAAGGCTTGTGATGGCATCGCTCGGCCAGCCCGACCAGCCTGAGCAGCACCATCCCCTTTTCCATGTATTCGTCCCTGCTCATGCCCGCGAAGATCATGGGCAGAGTCACGTTCTCGATGGCGGTCATGACCTGGATCAGATTGAAGGTCTGAAAGATGTAGCCGATCTTGCGGCAGCGCAGCCAGGCCAGCTCGTAGGCATCCAGCTGAGCGACGTCGACCTCGTCGATGAACACACGCCCGGTGGAAGGCTTGTCCAGTGCGCCGATCATGTTGAACAATGTGGATTTTCCGGAACCCGAAGGCCCCATGATCGAAATGTATTCCCCGGCCTTGATGGAAAAGTTGACCCCTTTGAGCGCTTCCACCACATTGTTGCCCATCTTGAAGACCTTGGTGACTTCCGAGAGCCTGACGACATTGTGGGACAGAACCGGATTCATGACTTCCCTTCCAAGCGTTTCAGATCTCATTCCTCGTTGCGCAGGGCGATCGCCGGCTGCATTTTAGCGGCCACGAGGGCAGGGTAAATTGCCCCCAGCAGGGACAGGACAACGGCGAGCAGGGTGGTTCCGGCAACGGTCAGCAGCATCGAGCCCGGGGGCCAGCAGGCGAGACAAATCCAGCCCGCCCGGAAAAGAAAGGAGCCCGTGGCGATGAGGACACCCGCCAGCCCTCCCACAAAGCCGCCGAACAGCCCCTGGTAGATCGATTCCAGGACGAAAATGCGCACCACGAAGCTGTCCAGCGCTCCCAGGCACTTGAAGGTCCCGATCTCGCGGAATCGCTCGGTGACCGCCATGAGCTGGGCGTTGACGATACCCACCACGCACACCAGCAAAGACAGGATCACCAGCCACTGATCCTTTGCGCCGGCGCCGAATCGACCGTTTTCGAGCTCGTAGCCGCCGGCGAGGATCCCCGCCTGGACGGTGCCGTCCGCGTGGGGAAAGAAGGCGTTCAGCAGCTCGTAACCGGACCAGGTGAAGGAAACGAAGGCAACGGCAAGCGCCAGCGTCAAGGTGGTGATCAGGGATCGAAAGAACCGCACCCGAATGGAATTGAAAGATATCTTCACCAGCTGGCTGAAAGGCAGAACCACCTGCCTTTGTATCCGGTCATCCACTTTTCGTCACCTCCGGGTCGGTTGTCGCAGCGATACCCGAACGCCTCGGGCCCCGGCGGAAATCGGAGAGAACACCGGTCCTCATGCCTGGCGACCGCCACGAACCGCGGGCTCCCGGGGAACCTGTCAAAAACGTCGTCGTTATTCCGGTGCGGGCGGGAATCCGGAACAACTGCCGGTCCAGCGGCTTGTGCCGGCTCCGGCGGAGGTATTCTCGCGCACGGACGGGAAGCCGGGAAACCGGATCGGCCCCGGATGCCCGCCGGGCAGATATCCGGAGCGGATTGCTCGACGGGCTTTCCCGAACGCCATGGACACTGGTTCGACACAGGCTTTCGGCCGGGCGCCTGCCCGGAGACAAGAGCATTTCCCGAACGCGAAAGAGTATCAGTATACGCAAAGAAGAGGCCCGATTGAAAATACTTTCGTCACCCGAGGCATTTTTCAACTATGAGAGCTGCATTGGCCGCGCCCGCCAGATCCGGCGGCATGGATTCGGACTGGAGCTTACGGCGAGCCATGGCGGCTGCAGCGGCCGAGGCCATCCCGTGCGGGTCGAGCCCGTCCAGCACCTTGAGAAAGCCCAATTCCTCAAGCTTGCGTGCCCGCAGCATCTGTTCCCTGTTCTGAGGGAACGGGTAGACGAGAGCGGGCACGGCCGCGCTCAGGATATCCATGCATGTGTTGTAGCCCGCCATGCTGATCGAAAGACTCGATTCAGCCATGCAGTCGAGAAAGTCGTACGAGAATTCCTCGATGCTCGTCCTGGAGTCGCGGGCTGCCAGGCTTGCCAGGACGTTGCGGTCCGCCGCTTCCATGAAGGGACCGATAAACATGCGCAGCCCGGCGTCAAGCTCGGGCAGCAAACGGAACGCCGTCAAGGCCGCCTCGAGGAGATCCACTCCCACCTTGCCCCCTCCGCTGCTGACGACGATGGTTCTTCTCCTCGGCGGCCGTCGCCGTCGTCCGGGTTTTCGAGCAATGAATCCCGTGTAGCTCATGGGGATCGCAATTTCATCGACGCGACTGAAGGTCTCGTCGAGTCTCATGATGCGGGGGTCGGAGTGAACCATCAGGTGGTGGTAGTGAGCGTTCAGGATTTCGAGCACGCCTTTTTCATAGGCGTCCTGGTCCGCTTTCTCGACGAGGATGTCGCGCAGGCTGCAGATCACCCCGGTGGACATGCCTTCCTGCCGGATGCATTCCAGCAGCGGCATCAGCTCGAATCTGAACTGCTTGCGCCCGAAGGGGAACAGCTCGGTGATCAGGACATCGGGTCGAAAAGACAGGAAAGTGCCCAGCAGAAGTTGTTTTCGCCTGGCTCGGGTTTCCCCGACCGTTCCCTCCACGGCGTGAATCGCTTTGAAATCCTGGTCCATCATGAGGCCGGGAAGGGGCAACCTTCTTACGTGAGGCGGCGGGACGTAGCCCGGGAGAGCGTCGCCGCCTTCAACGAACAGAACCTCGTGGTTCGCCAGGGCCGAAGCGAGCTCCATGCTTCTGAAAAAATGCCCGATTCCAAGCACGTGCTGGCTGTAGAACATGATCTTCATAAAACACGTCCGGCTCGTTGAGGGGACAGGGTTGTCGGCCTTCGTCAATCCGGAATGGCGCGGAGCGGGTCCCGGGTCGTCCCAAACGGACGGAATCCCATCATGAATCCGGGGGTGCGATGCTTCAGCCCATCCGGACGCCTGCATGGCGGCCAAGTCTATGTCGCCCGGGGACAAAAGCCAAGTGAAATGATGCGAGGATCCGCAGGCTCCCGCATTCCGGCGATACGCATGACTTCGCGGCTCAGCCCAGGCGTCATCTCGCCTCACGAAACGACGCCACGGCGCGATGAAGGGCTCCTTCCTGCGCCGGTGCACCCCTCGGTTCTGATGTTCCCGGCCCGGACAATTCCGCCGTGAAAATGGGCGAGGCTGACGGGAGGAAGGCAAACATAGGAGGCGGTTGGCGCGAATGAGGGGGAAAGCGCTTCCTTGCTTGTCGCAAAAAAGGGAAGAGCCGGGAGGGGTGGGTCCCGGCTCTCTCTCTGAATAGAGAAGCACAAAGAGGGTATGGATTGTGGTGACTATTCGAGCGTAGAATAACAGACTGAACCTGTGCTGAAATGGGGCGGATCACGTATTTCGAATGGGGGAATCCACGTATTTGATTGTACCGGGGCACCTACCGTAAAGGGTAGGTGCGGCGGAGGCGACCCTTGAACCGCCTCAATGCCCATGGGAACGTCGGTGGGGTTTTGTATTCCATTGATTTTATGTGATTTAATGCCCGAGGTGGCTTCATGTGTGCGGGCAGTTCCGGAAATGGAGGACTCGGGTACCGGGGGGCCCCGGCGGTTTCAGGTGCGCGGAGACGTCGATTACGGCGTCTGAAGCCCAACTCGGCACGGCCCGGCGGCTTCACGTGCACGGGAAGGTCACTGGAGCCGCAGCGCGGTCACGATGTTCATCCGCGCGGCCCGCAGCGCGGGCAGAATCCCTCCGACCAGGCCCATCACCACCGCGAAGGCCAGCGCGTTCACGACGATGGAGGAGTCCAGGGCGAAGCGGAAGGAAAGCTCGGAAAACGTCTGCCAGTTCATGGTGGAAACACTGATGCGGTTCATGAACGATGCCGCCGCCAGCCCCAGGCCGCCACCCACCAGGCTGAGAAAAACCGATTCGAGGAGGAATGCGGTCAGGATGGTCGCGCGGCGAAATCCCAGGGCCCGCAGAGTCCCGATTTCCGACACCCTGTTCGCCACGGCCGAATACATGGTGACCATGGAGCCGATCACTGCTCCAAGGCTGAAGATAAGCGTCAGGGTCAGGCCGAGGATCCGAATGAAACGGGCCATCAGTTCGGATTGAGAGGCGTAGTAGTCCGTTTCTCGCCAGGTTTCCAACGTGAGACGGGGGTCACTCATCGCGCGCTTGCGCAAATCCTGGAAAGCCGACGGTTCCCTCAGGCGGCCGATTACGGAAGAATATGCGCTCCGGCGAAAAGTGGTCATCAGGACTTCGACGTCGGCCCAGATTTCAGAGTCGAACCCCGTTCCGCCGGCATCGAGGATACCGACCACCGTCCAGGTGCGGGAACCGAACGACATGGTCTGCCCGAGCCCGCCGACCGCGAACCTCTGCATGATGCTCCTGCCGGCCAGTATTTCGGACGTCCCCGACCGGGGCTCGCGTCCGGCCGAGATGCGTACCCGGGGACGCAATTGCATGGAGAGCTTAGGGTTGATGCCCCTCACCGTGACGTGGGCCAGGTTGCCGGTATCCCGCCTGCTCAGGTTGATCAGAATGACCGCCTCGCGCGCCGCCAGCTTCGTGCCGTCCCGGCCGAGGCCGATTTCGGGCATGCTCTCGACGATGGCGGCCTCCTCCCGGGAAACGAGGCTCTGCACTTCCGCCTCCGATGATCTGCGCACGAACACCGCGTTGTCGGGGCTCCCCGTGGTCACGAGCGTCTTCTGGAACCCTGCGGCCAGCATCAGGACAGCCGCGAAGACGAAGATGACCAGCCCCATCCCGCCGGCCGTCAGAGCGGTCGTAAGGCGACGAACCCATAAATTGCGATAACTGTAGCGAGCCAGGAGGAACATGGCCGATCGGAAACCCCATGCGGATTATTGCCCGGATTCGGCGCTAAAGAGCGGTTTCCCGTCCAATTGCCAGGCCTGCGTCGGGATCGAGGGACGGCATGTCATGAAAATGGGAAGCCACCTCCAGCAACCGTTCCCGGCAGAGTCCGAGATCCCTTTTCATCCGCGCCCGATATTCCGGCGGCCCGTCGCTCCACCGGGGGATCAATTCCTGGTAATAGGCGATTCCTTCCAGCAGGTTCGTTTCGAACTCCCTGAGGTATTTCGCGGTCTGTTCGTTGGGGTGGGGGAGAGACCGGCGCAGCTCGTTGTCGAAGTAGTCGATGTACATTTCAAGCTCGGAGATGAACAGGTTCGGACGTGTCCGATTCTCGATGATGTCGGCGCGTCCGTAAATGTGATCGACCATTTCCCGGAGACTGACCGCCCTGGTGAAATAGGCGAGTCCGGGCCCCGGACAGATTGCCGGCACGCATGGGCCGTCCTCGGATTCGGCCAAGCCGTGAGTGAGGATCGCGGTTCCCCCGAGATCGGTGCACAGGCAGGATTTTGAAGTCACGGCTTCGATTGCCGCTCGGGCGGATTCCGGGTCGCTCCCGCCGGCAAGGATTTGCTCGATCTTGCGCTCCTGATAGGCCCGCGAGGCGACGCAAATGGGGGTTTCGGAAAACTCCGTATTCGATTTCAAATACCCCTTGGTGCACGGACTTCCCGGTTTACCCGTCCGGATCCGCGCCCGCTTCGCCTCCTCGCTGAGCGACGTCCTCAGGTTGTTGAAAGGCACCCCCAGCGGAGACACATCGCTCAGAAAAAGGTCTTCCCGTCCGGCTTCGCACAGTCTCTTCAAGGTTGTCGGATCCACGGTGGTGGCCTCCGGAACGAGCAGAAAAGGTGTCCCCCAGCCCGTGGCGTCCAGCCTGTAGTGACGGAGCAGGAAGCTCTGTTCGCCGGCCGTGCCGATTCCGCCCTGGGCGGTGATCCGCAGTGCGTGCGGACGGTCGAAGGTGCGCTTCTTTTTCTGGCGCAAGGCCCGGTTGTAAATTTCGAACAATGTCGCGATCAGTTCGTCCTTCCTGTTCCTGAATTCCTCAAGGCTCGGTCCCATCAGGGCGCCCCCGTGGGCGAAAGCATGCCCTCCGCAGTTGAGGCCGGATTCCAGGCGGAATTCGGAAACCCACAAGCCTTTCTTGGCGAAAAATTTGCCCTGGGTCAGCGCCGAACGATAGTCGTTCACTTTGATGACGATTTTTTTCTTGATATTCCCGTTTTCGTCGGCATGAAAGTCGTCGAACTGCTCGGCGTAGCCGTACAGACGACCATTGAAGCCGGCTGAAAACACGATGGAAGATTCCACACTGCTCCTGGCGTACCCCCGCAGCGCAGCCAGGGCGTCCGAAAACTCGGACGGCAGCGGCTCTCCGTTCCCGTCGAACGTGTGGCGATCCACCTTGGTCATGATGTTGACATCGATGGCGCCCGGTTTGATCCTCTCCCGCAACTCGTCCTGTATCCGCCTTTTCTCGACGGAATCTTTCAGGGACTGCATGGCTTTGTAGAGTTGCTTGAGGGGGGAGGTCTCCGGGAGAAGCTCGAAGTATTTCGTGATCTCACTGCCCATCTCGAACGCCGAAGCTTTGAGCTTCTCGAACTGCTCCTTGACCGCCTCATCCATCAGGTTCAAATAGGCGGTGATTCGATCAGCCCGCGAATCGTGATCCTGCTTCCGGATATGTGTGCACTCCCGGCCCATCACCCGGCAGTAGAAACGCCGCATCTTTTCAATGAGCGTGTCGTCGACGAGGGAAATCACGGACGAAATTCCGTACCTGGCGACCTTGAACGGCGATTCGATGGTGAACGCGGTTCCCATGACCGGGATGTGGAACGAGTGTAACAGTTCGCTCATATCGTTGTTCTCTCACTCATCAGGATTGTTCTCGAAAAACGCGGCCACGACAGGTGGCAGCCGACTCGAAGCCGATCCGCTCTCGCGCTCCGGTCCAAGGTGATGCCGGGGGAACGGACCATTCGGACACGCAGACCCGAAAAACCGGATGGACGGTCTCATTGCGCGCCGGCCTCACAGGAGAAACCCATACCGGATCTTTTCGGACCGCACACAAACGCGCCCCACGTGTTTGAGAATTGCCTCCAGCCGATTTCCGTTGTCGATCCATATTCATAATCGGCCCCCACCCGGCAACACTCAACACTCAGAGCGGTTCTATCGTCGATTCCCGGAAAACGAAATTCCTGCGATGCGTTCGCCCGTCCCATGAGCAGTGCGCGCCCCAAAGCCTTTACATTACACTCAGTTCGAGAAAATGCCAAGGGAAGGATGTGAAAAAGGCGGCAAAGTATGGCGCAAAGTCACCGTACGACATCGCGTGGGGGTTCGTTCCCGGGCACGCCCCCTCAATTCATGGCGGAGCGAAACGCCTCCATCAAAGCCTGTCTTTCCCGGGCCGACAGAAGGTCGATCCCGCGTTGCCGGAGCAGTTTCCGATCGTGGAACTCGGCGCCTAATCGCGAAAGAAACGAGAGCAGGGTCGAACTTTGCATTGCCGCCGTTTCGGGTTCCGCCGGGACATCTTCCGGGATCGGCGGCTTTCCTCCCGCGGGCTGCAGTTTTCTGTGGATTTCGCGATATTCTCTGGATTTTTCAGGCTCTTCGGTTTCAACGATCTTCGACAGCACCAGGTATACGAGAGCGTTCTTTTCCATTTCTTCGCGTGCCCCCGAGAGGACGACAAAGGCTTCCCTGGATTCCTTGAGCTCCCAGAGCGCCCACCCCAGCAGAACACGCGCTCTCAGGTGCTGCGGGTGGAAAATCAGCCCTTGTTCACAGACCTCCACCGCTTCCGCCCAGCGGCCCTGCGAACACAGAGCATCAGCCAGCATGGCGAAAACCAGGGAGCGGGGATCGTGCTTCAAGAGGGTCTTGTAGGCCATCACCTCGTCCGCGGATTGGTCCTCCGGCTTGAACGCAGCCGCGGCTCGTCCCGCTTCCTCGATCAGGTGCTGCAGTGCCCGCCTTGTTCGGCGTTTCTCCCCGGCGCTCGAGGCGCCTTCGGCACCCTGGGGCGGCGCAGCGTGCGCAGCGGCCGGGGCTCCACCCGGGAATGTCATTTCGAGCTGCCTCGGGGTCGAATCGCCGGGATGCAAAGGTTCCGATCCGGGTGTTTCAGTACTCGATTGAACGCTTTGCGGGGATTCCTCGAGACCGGCCGAATCGAGTGAATAGTCAAGCGAAACGGGCTCATCCGGTGTTTCCGGCGAGGATTCCGGAGGGTGAGCCTGCCGGGCCGGAACGGTGACCCGGGCGTCGTTTGTGAGTGTATACCCGGTGTGTGAAGGCCAGTTCTCCGCTTCCGAGAAAAACTCCAGAAATTGAACCGTTTCTTCCAGCGACGCAGAGAAGTCCTGGTCATAGCCCAGCGTTTTCATCTTCGTCCGCACTCCCTCCATGGCGAAGCACAGGAGGGATGCCGGCTCATCTTCATAATCGGGGGTAAGGTGCTGGATCAGGAAGGCGTCCAGCTTATTGGCCACCCGGGCAAGCGCCGGCAAGCCGAACATGCTGGCATTGTTTCCGAAATGAAGAATGGCCAAACGGACGGGGTCGACGTTTTTCCCTCTCAGCAGGTTTATGGCGGCATCGAGGATTTCAACAAGCGTGATCCAATCCCTTTGTGAGATCGCCTGGTTCATGACCTCTCCTTGAGCGTCGTTCGCCTCCGGACACCAACGCGCGGTGTTCCGTGCAAGCCCGGTTCCGCAACAAAAACTGAAGTCAATCAATTATTATACGGAAATCCTCAACCGTTGGAAGAAATACTTATTTCCAGCCGCAATTTGGTGGCAAGGAGATGCGCCTGGCGCAGCGGTTCGGGGATTCGGTATCTGCCGAGGCAACGGGCAACGAGCCGCTCGGCGGATTTCTGATCGCACAGGTGCCCCGGCGATACGAAAATCGGTTTCACGTTGTCCCTGGAACAATAGACGCTGCCCACCGCTTCCCGGTCGAGATAAAGAGGCACGGAACAGCCCTTCTTGTTCGGCGGCGAGGCGTGTATTCCGCACAACCGTTTCTTGGCGCAGCCGATGGTGGGCAGACCGAGGTAGAGGCCGAGGTGGGCGGCCAGTCCGAACTTGCGTGGATGGGCAATCCCCTGTCCGTCGCACAGGAGGACGTCGGGCCTTTTTTTGAGCTGCTCGAAGGCCTCGATCAACGGGGGGATTTCGCGGAAGGAAAGGAGTCCGGGGATGTAGGGGAAGCGTACGGGGCAGATCGCGTGAACCGCTTCGAGGGGCAGCAGGTCCGGCCAGCTGAAGGTCAGCATGACCGCCGCGAGGCGTTCGCCGGCCTTGACATACCCGATGTCGGACGCTCCCAGGATGCGAAAATTCCGGGGAAGCGCCCGCAGGACGACTCTTCCGGCCAGTTCCCGCTGCAGGGCGATCGCTTCTCTAGGTGTCAGGTCCCAGGAATGTCTGATCCCGTCGCTCATCACATCCGCCGGCTCCAAGGCGCTGGTTCCGGCCGGTCTAACTGCAGCGCGAAAAGCCGCACGACCGGCAGACGATGCACCCGCCTTCATGTTCCACGGCGGCCCCGCAATCCGGACACGCTCCCATCTCGTCGCCCACCGACGTGACGTTGGCGTGAGCATGGCGGTTGAGAACCTTGGCGATGGCATCGGAACACGACACGACCTGTTCGCCGTTTCCCCAGGTCGGAGACGGGCAGCGGATTCCCACAAGCTGTCTGATCACGGCCTCGACCTTCACGCCCGAGCGCAGCGCCAGCGAAATCAGGCGGCTGGTGGCCTCGATCTGCGAATAGGCGCAGCCTCCCGCTTTACCCATTTGCGCGAAGACCTCGCAAAACCCGTATTCATCGGAGTTGATGGTGACATAGAGCTTGCCGCAACCGGTGTTGACCCGCTCCGTGATGCCCGTGGTCCTGTCCGGACGCGGTCGGGGCTCCACCTGCGGGTACTGCGGTTTGCGCTGAATGTTGAGCACCTGCACGTCCCGGCTGCCGTCACGATAGATGGTGAGGCCCTTGCATCCCAACTTGTAGGCCTGCAGGTATGCGGAGCTGACGTCTTCGGGGGTTGCGCTGAAAGGGAAATTGATGGTCTTGCTGACCGCATTGTCGGTGTGTTTCTGAAACGCGGCCTGAATCCGGATATGCCAGTCGGGGGTGACGTCGTGGGACGTTACGAAAACGTTGCGCACGTCGGCCGGGATCTCCAGGAAATTCTTGATGCTCCCTTTCTCCGCAATCTTTTTCATCAGGTCGTCGGAATAGAATCCGCGCTCCCTGGCCACCTTCTGAAACAGGGGATGCACTTCCACCAGTTCCTGCCCGTCCAGGACCTTACGCACGAAGCTTATGGCGAAGAGGGGCTCGATTCCGCTCGAACAGCCCGCGATGATGCTGATCGTGCCGGTCGGAGCGATGGTCGTTGTGGTGGCGTTGCGCATATGGGGCGTTTCCGGCCGTTCGTAGATCGAGCCGGCGTAGTTGACGAAATTGCCCCGCTCCTTGCCGTAGTGGGCGGATGCAGCCTTGGATTCCTGCTGAATGAAGGACATGACCTTCTCGGCGGTCTCCACCGCAGCCTCGGAATTATACGGGACCCCGAGCGAAATGAGCAGGTCGGAAAAACCCATCACGCCCAGTCCGATTTTGCGGTTTCCCCTGGTCATGTCCTCGATGATCTGCAGCGGGTAGTTGTTGACCTCGATCACGTTGTCCAGGAAATGAACCGCGTCCCACACCACCTCTTTGAGGTGTTCGTAGTCGATGTTTCCGTCCCGATGCATGGAAGCGAGATTGATGGAACCCAGGTTGCACGATTCATAAGGCAACAGGGGCTGCTCGCCGCATGGGTTGGTGCTCTCGATCTCGCCCACGTGAGGGGTCGGATTGTGCCGGTTCATGACGTCCAGGAAGATGATCCCCGGCTCGCCGTTTCTCCACGCCGACTGCGTGATTTCATCAAAGACCTTGCGGGCGGACAGGGACTGGACGCGCTCACGCGTGCGCGGGCTGATCAGTTCGTACTCGGCGTCCTCCTCCACGGCCTTCATGAAAGAATCCGTCACGGCGATGGATATGTTGAAATTGGTCATCCGGTCGTTGTCGGTCTTGCACGTGATGAACTTTTCGATGTCCGGGTGATCCACCCGGAGGATGCCCATGTTGGCCCCGCGACGGGTCCCTCCCTGTTTGATGGTCTCCGTGGCGGTATCGAAAACGGACATGAAGGACACCGGGCCGCTCGCCACCCCCTGGGTCGACAATACCTTGTCGTTCTCCGGACGGATCCGCGAGAAGGAAAAGCCCGTCCCCCCGCCGCTCTTGTGAATCATGGCGGCGTGCTTGATGGCTTCGAAAATACTGTCGATGGAATCCTCCACGGGCAGAACGAAACAGGCCGACAACTGCCCCAGAGGACGTCCGGCATTCATAAGGGTCGGTGAATTGGGGATGAAATCGAGCGAGGTCATCAAGGCGTAGAACCTGTCCGCGGTCTCCTCCGCCTTCTCCGGCCCCTGAAAGGCAACGTCCGCCTGGGCAATGGTGCGCGCCACTCTCCAGAAGAGCTCCTCCGGGGTCTCTATCGGTTTGCCTTCGTCGTCCTTCTCGAGATAACGTTTCCTGAGAACCACCAGGGCGTTGGGCGTCATCCGCAACGGATGTTCTTTTTTCACGAGGGTCATGCGTTTCTTGTCCGAGCTCCCGAGTTTCGATTGGTGTCCGCTTCGTTCTTTCAAAGCCGGATTGCCGGTCTCCATCGTTATTTTATCCTTTTCGGAATGATCGTGGCAATGCATCAACATAAAGAACCGATCGGTCCCCCTGGACATGAATGACCATGATAGGGAAAAAACAAGGGGTGTCAAAATCAAATTTGTCATGGAAAAAGACCCCCTTTGAGCCAATCGCAAGATTTCATGGCGAAAACCCGGCATAATGGCTATCCTTCCGTAATCGATCGATTTTGCCGCGATGCGTCGGCTCCGCCCGTCCGCATCACGGCCCCCCCGGGGATTTCGCGGGATAAATGCGGTGCGACCCTGGAAACCGTCAAAATGATGATTAAATTAGTTGCGATTTCGAAATTAATGTAATTATTCAGTGCGTTTACACAAAATGTGCAGGCGCCGCCCCCCATTTGTGAAAGATCGCGCTTGCGGGGGTTCGTGTTTGTATGCTGATATGAGGAGGAACAAGAAAATGGCAAAAGCGGTAGGAATCGATCTTGGAACCACCAACTCCGTAGTTGCAATCTGGGAAAACGGGGCCGCCACGGTGATCGCCAATTCCGAGGGGTCTCGAACCACTCCCTCGGTGGTGGGATACACCGAGGACGGTCAGCGCCTGGTCGGGCAGATCGCGCGCCGGCAGGCGATCCTCAATCCATCCGCAACCGTCTATTCCGCCAAGCGGTTCATCGGCCGCAAGTGGGGCGAAGTGGATGAGGAATCGAAGATCGTTTCATATAAGGTGGTACGCGGTCAGGGCGATGTGGTGCGCTTCGAGGTGCGGGGCAAAACGGTCGCTCCCGAGGAGGTGTCCGCGCAGGTGCTGCGCAAGCTGGTGGACGACGCATCCAAATATCTCGGCGAGAAGGTCACGGAAGCGGTCATCACCACGCCGGCCTATTTCAACGACGCCCAGAGACAGGCCACCAAGGATGCCGGTGAAATCGCGGGGCTCAAGGTGCTGCGCATCATCAACGAACCGACCGCCGCGGCCCTTGCTTACGGGCTCGAAAAGAAGAAGAATGAAACCATCATGGTTTTCGACCTCGGGGGCGGGACGTTCGATGTTTCCATCCTGGACGTGGGCGAGGGGGTTTGCGAGGTGCGCTCGACGTCCGGTGACACGCATCTGGGCGGAGACGACTTCGACAAGCGCGTGGTGGACTGGCTTGCGGACGAATTCAAGAAGGAAACAGGAATCGATCTGCGCGGGGACCGGCAGTCTTTGCAGAGACTTTACGAAGCTGCGGAAAAGGCCAAATGCGAGCTGTCGAGCACGACGGAAACCCAGGTGAACCTTCCGTTCATCACCGCTGACTCCACCGGGCCGAAGCACTTGGTGATGAAGCTCACCCGTGCGAAATTCGAGGACCTGACGCACGAGCTGGTGCAACGCTGCATGAAGCCCGTGGAACAGGCGCTGGCCGATGCACGGCTGACCGCCAAAGACATCGACGAGGTGATCCTCGTCGGAGGGTCCACCAGGATCCCCGCCGTGCAGGAGCTCGTGAAGAAGCTCACCGGGGGGAAACAGCCGAACATGAGCGTGAACCCGGACGAGGTGGTGGCGGTGGGAGCGGCGGTTCAGGCCGCCGTTCTAAAGGGCGAGGTCGAGGATGTCGTGCTGCTCGACGTGACCCCGCTGTCTCTCGGGGTGGAGACCCTCGGCGGCGTGATGACCAGGCTCATCGAGCGCAACACCACCATTCCCTCGCGTCGGGAAGAGGTCTTCTCGACCGCCGAGGACAATCAGTCCGCGGTGGACATCGTGGTGCTCCAGGGGGAGCGGGAGATGGCGCGGGACAACCGGGTCCTCGGCCGGTTCCGACTCGAAGGCATTCGCCCGGCACCGCGGGGGGTGCCACAGGTCAAGGTGATCTTCGATATCGATGCCAACGGCATCCTGAGCGTCACGGCACGGGACCAGGAAACCGGGAAGGAACAGAACGTCACCATTTCGGAATCCACCAACCTGCCCAAGAGCGAGGTGGAGCGCATGGTGAACGACGCCCGGTCGCATGCCTCGGAGGACAAGACGCGCCGGGAAACGATAGAGAACCGCAACCAGGCGGACAGCCTGGCTTACCAGTTGGAGCGTTCCTTGAAAGACTTCGGGGACAAGGTGCCGCTGCATGAGAAGGCCCGCTCCGAGCAGCTCGTCCAGGACGCTCGGGCCGCCGTGAAGGATGAAAGCACCGGAAAGGAGCGCTATCAGCAATTGATCAGCGATCTCCAGCAGGCCGTTCAGATGGTGTCCGCCGCGGCGTACAGCCAGGCCGGGGGTGCACAGGCGGGGGCGGCGGGAGGAACCCGGGAACGTCCGGCAGGAGGTGATGACGTCATCGACGCGGAATTCACCGAACGCTGAGCCTGAGGCGGCCCCCCGAACGGGCGCGGGCCCGGTTACGCGCGATTCAACCATGGAAATACCCTGGCCCGGCACACTCCCGCGGCCGGCCGGGGATTCGACTGAAGACCAAAGGGAGTCCCGCTGAACGCGCGCGGGCACGGGGATTCATTGATGCGGCGGAGCTATACACGAACATGAACAGAAGGGACGCAACGGTACAGCATGGCAGTGAAGTTTAGAGACTACTACGAGGTACTGGGGGTTCCCCGTACGGCGACCCAGGAAGAAATCCAGAGGTCGTACCGGAAGCTTGCGCGGAAATTCCACCCGGATGTGAACAAGGCGCGCGACGCCGAGGACAAGTTCAAGGAGATCAACGAGGCCTACGAGGTCTTGAAGGATCCGGAAAAGCGCAAGAAATACGACCTTCTGGGTGAAAACTGGAAGACCGGTCAGGAATTCAGGCCGCCACCCGGCTGGGATTACCAATACGATTTCGGGCGCGGGGGAGGTCAGGGTGAATTCCAGTGGGGAGGATCCGGCGGGTTCAGCGATTTCTTCGAGATGCTGTTCGGCGGCCAGCGCGGCGGACGTGCGCGCGGCGGCGCGAGGCGCGGCGGCGGGCCGGTGTGGAGCCAGGCGGGAGCCGACCAGGAAGCCACCGTCAGGATCAGCCTCGAGGATGCGTTCCACGGGGCCACCAAGTCCATCACGCTGCAAATGCAGAGCCTGACTCCCGATGGTCAGGTCGCGGTGCAGGAGAAGACCTACGAGGTCAAGATCCCGGTCGGAATCATGAGCGGCCGGAAGATCCGTCTCTCCGGCCAGGGGGGAGAAGGCATGGGAGGCGGGCCGCGGGGCGACCTCTACCTCAAGATCGAGATCGAGCCCCACGCGGTTTACAGGCTCAAGGACAGGGACATTTACGTGGATCTTCCGGTTGCACCCTGGGAAGCCGTGCTGGGTGCCGATGTGCAGCTCACAACCCTGTCCGGCCAGGTGACGCTCAAGATTCCTCCGGGAACTCAAAGCGGTCAGAAGCTGCGGTTGAGGGGAAAGGGGATGCCGAATCCCAAGGAAACGGCCGGCGACCTTTACGTCGTGGTTCAGATAATGGTCCCGAAACACCCTTCCAGACGTGAACAGGAGCTTTTCGAAGAGCTCCGAAAAGAATCCGCTTTCAATCCACGGCTCTAGATCGAGGAGGTTCGGTCCATGGTGGAAAAGCGTTATTTCATGATCAATGTCAAAACGGTCACTTCCTCTTCGCCGTTCCTGACCCGGAACGAACTTGCCGTGCATTGTGGAATTCATCCCGACCTGATCGACCGGTTTATTCGACTCGGGCTGATTGATTTCATGGACCGCGATAGCGATGGAGAGGCCGTGTTTTCAGCCGAAGTGATTCCTCTGGTGAGAAGAATTCTGAGGCTTCGCAACGAACTGGGTGTGAACTACGCGGGGATAGGAGTGGTGCTCGAACTTATGGCCCGCGTGGAAACACTGGAAAACCATATAAAGGAACTGGAAAGCAGAATCTTCGCCTGAGCCGTGCCAGCGCCGTCGAACCGGCGCATTCGGACCGGATTCGGAGCGAAGTCCACATATCCCGAATAGAGGAGGGTATCCCTTGATGGATCTGAACAAGCTCACGATCAAATCCCAGGAGGCGCTCAAAGCCGCCGAAACGAAGGCAATCCGCTACGGACACGTGGAAGTCGACGTCGAACACTTGCTCCTGGCGCTGTTGGAGCAATCACAAGGACTCATCCCGAGCCTGCTGCGAAAGATGGACGTTCAGGTCGACCGCCTGAGGGAGCGGTTGGAGCAGGAGCTTGAGAAAAAACCCAGGGTCAGCGGCCCCGGCATCGAGCCCGGGAAGGTCTACATCACCCAGAGGCTCAATCAGCTCCTGATCAAGGCCGAAGAAGAGGCCGGCCGGCTCAAGGACGAATATGTATCCGTGGAACACCTGCTGTTGGCGTTCATCCAGGAGGGCGGAGCCACTCCCGCGGGCAGGCTCCTGCAGGAAAATCGAGTCGGCAAGGATGCTTTCCTGCAGACCCTGACCTCGGTGAGGGGGAACCAGCGCGTTACCAGCGCATCTCCCGAGACCACCTACGAGGCTTTGCAAAAATACGGCCGGGACCTGGTGCAGGAAGCCCGCACCAACAAGCTGGACCCGGTGATCGGCAGGGATTCGGAAATCCGCCGCGTGGTGAGGATCCTCAGCCGCAAGACGAAGAACAACCCGGTCCTGATCGGCGAGCCCGGAGTGGGCAAGACGGCCATCGTGGAAGGGCTCGCTCACCGGATCGTTCGGGGCGACGTGCCCGAGGGGCTGAAAGACAAAGCCATTTTCGCCCTGGACATGGGCGCCCTGGTGGCCGGGGCAAAGTACCGCGGGGAATTCGAAGAGCGGCTCAAGGCCGTGCTCCAGGAGATCAAGGAATCCGAAGGCGGCATCCTCCTGTTCATCGATGAGCTTCACACCATCGTGGGAGCCGGAAAGGCCGAGGGTTCCATGGATGCGGGCAACATGCTCAAGCCCATGCTCGCCCGGGGGGAACTGCACTGCATCGGCGCAACCACCCTGGACGAATACCGCAAGTACATCGAAAAAGATGCCGCCCTGGAACGGCGCTTTCAGCCGGTTCTGGTCGATCAGCCCACCGTCGAGGACACCATCTCGATCCTGCGCGGGCTCAAGGAGCGCTACGAGGTGCACCACGGCGTCAAGATTCAGGACAGCGCCCTGGTCGCCGCGGCCGTGCTGTCCGGTCGCTATATCACGGACCGGTTCCTGCCGGACAAGGCCATCGACCTGGTGGATGAAGCCTGTGCGATGATCCGCACCGAGATCGATTCGCGCCCGGAAGAGCTCGATGAGGTCATGCGGAGGGTGATGCAGCTCGAAATCGAGGAGGTGGCCCTCAAGAAGGAAAAAGACAAGGCCAGCCAGGAGCGTCTCGAGGCGCTGCGCAAGGAAATCGGCGAATTGCGCGCCCGCACCGACGCCATGAGCGCCCAGTGGGAAGCCGAAAAACAGGCGATCAAAAAGGTCCAGGCGATCCGGGAGGAGATCGAGAAGGTCCGACGGGATATCGAAGTTGCCGAGCGGCAGTTCGACCTTCAGAAGGTTGCCGAACTGAAGCACGGCCTCATGCCCGACCTGGAGAAAAAGCTGAAGACGGAAGAAGGGGGACTGTCGGCGGATCCGGACGGCAACCGGCTGCTTCGCGAAGAGGTGACCGAAGAGGAGATCGCCGAGATCATCTCGCGATGGACGGGAATTCCCGTGACCAGGCTGGTGGAAGGAGAGCGCGAGAAGCTGCTGCGACTCGACGAGGTGCTGCACCGGCGGATCGTGGGCCAGAACGAGGCGGTGAGCCTGGTCGCCGACGCCGTCATCCGGGCGAGATCCGGAATCAAGGATCCACGCCGGCCCATCGGGTCGTTCATCTTTCTCGGCCCTACCGGAGTCGGCAAAACCGAGTTGGGAAAGGCCCTTGCCGAGGCGCTGTTCGACTCCGAGGACAACGTGGTCCGGATCGACATGAGCGAATACATGGAAAAGCACGCCGTGTCGCGTCTGATCGGCGCTCCTCCGGGCTATGTGGGGTACGAGGAGGGCGGACAGCTCACCGAAGCCGTTCGCAGGAAGCCGTATTCGGTGATCCTGTTCGACGAAATCGAGAAAGCCCACCCGGACGTCTTCAACGTGCTCCTGCAGCTCCTGGACGACGGCCGTCTGACGGACGCCCAGGGCCGGACGGTGGACTTCAAGAACACCGTCGTCATCATGACCAGCAACATCGGGTCGGTCTATTTGCTCGATGGCGTCACGGACGACGGGCAAATCAAGGAACGGGCCCGGGAGCAGGTGATGTCCGACCTGAGGCGCCAGTTCCGCCCGGAGTTTCTGAACCGGGTCGACGACATCGTTCTGTTCAAGCCGCTGACCGTCGGTGAAATCGAGAAAATCATCGACCTGCTGACCAAGGACCTCACCAGGAGGCTCAAAGATCGGCGCATCGAGCTGGAGCTCACGGGGCAGGCGCGCGAGTTCATCGCCAGGGCCGGGTACGACCCGGTATTCGGTGCGCGGCCGCTCAAGCGGTTCCTGCAACACAACCTGGAAACCCGCATCGGACGGGCGTTGATCGCCGGGGATATCCCCGACGGCTCAACGATCCGGGTTGACATCCAGGACGGGGACCTCTCGGTGACGCACACCGTGAATGAAAACGAATAGGCGCGAATGCGGCGGCCGGCGGGATGGACCCGCCGGCCGCGCTGTTTTTTCCCGCGGGATGCGTCGGCCGCTTTCGGGCAGCCTCCTCGCCGGCCCGTGTACATGCCCGGGAAGGTGGATTCATCGATTCCATCGACTCTGCGGTCCGCAACGATTTTCCGATTGACTTTCCACGCCTTGATTCATATATTCCCATTCGACTATATAGTGCGGCGCGAAAGAACCGAGCAGGGAGATGCCCGTGAGAACCTTTATCAAAGTCATGAAAGCGCTCTCCGATCCCAACCGTTTGAAGATCCTCAAGATGCTGCAAGAAAGGACGCTCTGCGTGTGTGAAATCCAGGCATCCCTCGGACTCGCCCAACCGACGGTGTCCAATCACCTCAAGCTGCTCGAGAACGCCGGGCTGGTTTGCGCGAAAAAGAACGGGCCATGGGTCGATTATTCGCTGTCCGACGGCAGCGTGAATCGATATGCGGCAGCCCTTCTGGGGAATCTGAAACACTGGCTCCGGGATGAACCGGAAATCCTGCGGGTCACGGAAAACCTTCCGAACATCCGCAGGCAGGACGTCTGCGGAAAGTGACCGGTGGGTGCGGCCCGGGCGGTGCAACGCCGTGATCGGTTCGCGCGAGGGGCCGGTTTTCGGCAGATCGTCTGCCTGGGCGGTGCGAACCCGTGCAACGCCGGGATGGGAATTCCCGGAAAGCGATATTGGAATGTCTTTGGTTTTCCACGGATGAGGATTCACCATGAAAACAATCGATCAGAACGCATGCTGCTGCCCGGTCGCGAACCATGAGGGAGCGGCCCCGGCGGAGGCTTCGGGCGAACGGCGGGCGCTGGTCCGGTACCTGCTTGCGGGGGTACTCGTGCTTGCCGCCTGGGTGCTCGTCTACCTGAACCTCGAGGCCTTTTCCCGGCTGGTCGTCTTCAACCTGCTGGCATTGCCGCCGAACAACCACTTCAGCAGCGCGATGCAGTTCTTCCTCTACGATACGCCGAAAGTCCTCATGCTGCTCACCCTGGTGGTGTTCGGCGTGGGGGTCGTGCGTTCCTTCTTTACGCCGGAACGGACACGCAGGATTCTTGCGGGCAGGAGCGAGACCGCGGGCAACGTCCTGGCCTCTCTGCTGGGAATCGTGACGCCGTTCTGCACGTGTTCGGCCATTCCGCTGTTCATCGGCTTCGTGACGACCGGCGTTCCCCTGGGGGTGACCTTTTCATTCCTGGTTTCGGCTCCCATGGTGAACGAGATTGCCGTGGTGCTGCTGTTCGGGCTGTTCGGCTGGGAAGTGGCGGCCGTCTATCTCGGTACCGGCCTGATGATCGCCATGGTGTCGGGCTGGGTCATCGGGCGACTGCGGATGGAACACCAGCTTGAAGACTGGGTCATGCAGGTGCAGATGGGCGAGGGCTGCGTGGTCGAGGAACAAAAGACCTGGACGGACCGCATTCGTTATGGCCTCGACGCCGTGCGCGACATCGTGGGCAAGGTGTGGAAGTACGTCGTTCTGGGCATAGCGGTCGGGGCCGTCATCCACGGGTATGTGCCGGAAGGTTTCATGGCTTCCATTATGGGCAGGGGCGCCTGGTGGTCGGTGCCTCTTTCGGTGCTGATCGGCATCCCGATGTATTCCAACGCCGCGGGTATCATTCCCGTGGTACACGCGCTCCTGGAGAAGGGGGCCGCGCTCGGCACCGTGCTCGCCTTCATGATGTCGGTCATCGCGCTCTCCCTGCCCGAGGCGATCATCCTGCGGAAGGTCCTCAAGCCGCGGCTGATCGGAGTATTCTTCGGGACGGTGGGAGTCGGGATCGTCATCGTGGGATACCTGTTCAACCTTCTCATTTGACCCGGAAACAAGGGGGGCGGGCCGTCGGGGACCAAGTGTCCTTCTGAGAGAAGATATGGACGCGACGTCGCGGACGGGATCCTTCCGGGAGCCACGGCCCGGCCGTCAGAGCGGCTTGATCGCGGCGACGGTGATGCTCGTGATGGAATCCGCGAAGCTGCAAGCATCTTCGCTCGACAGCCCGGAATTCCCGGCGGTTTCCCGTACTGCCGGATCGGCGGCGACCAGTTCGATCGGAAACACGGTTTCGTTCACGACCCGGACATGGCGAAACCCCGCCGTTTCAATACCCGCCAGGTATTCGCGCTTCAGAACGGCCCCCGACAGGCATGCAACGTAAGCATCCATTGAATTCCTGATGAATTCGGGCAGTTCCGCCGTCAGGACGATGTCGGAGACGATGAACCGTCCACCGGGCTTCAGGACCCGGAATGCCTCCTTGAAGACTTTCGGCTTGTCGGGCGAGAGGTTGATCACGCAGTTCGATACGATCACGTCGACGGAGCTGTCTTCGACGGGAAGGTTTTCGATCTCCCCGAAACGAAATTCAGTGTTCGCGTAACCGCCTTTGAGGGCGTTCTCTTGTGCTTTGGCGATCATCTCCGGCGTCATGTCCACGCCGATGACTCTCCCGCTGGGCCCAACTTTCGCCGCAGCGAGGAAACAGTCGAAACCCGCTCCCGATCCCAGGTCGAGAACCGTTTCGCCTTCCCGGAGAGCAGCGATGGCCGTCGGATTGCCGCAGCCGAGCCCGAGGTTCGCGCCCTCGGGAACGGTCTTCAACTCATCCTCGCCGTATCCGATTTGCAGGCCGACATCGTCCGGAAGGGAGCCGGCGTCTCCCCCGCAGCACGACCTGCCGGTTTTTCCACAACAGGAACCTTCGAGCCGCGCAACCCTCGCGTACCCCGAGCGAACGGCTTTCCTGATCTCTTCGGCTTTCATGCCCAGCTTCCTCCATCGCTCATCGATCATCCTGACCGGCGAGCATCCCCTTCACCAGGGGGCCGAGAAAATCGCTCACCTGCGCCGCCAGGGTGTCGGCCTTGATCAGCGTGAGGCAACAGATTTCCCCATCCTTGTCCCAGCTGATCACGGCCAGCTTGTCGCCCGCCCGGAGGTTCGCCTTCCTGCGCAAATCCTTGGGCAGCAATATCTGCCCGCGCTCGTCCAGGCTGACCACGGACTCGACCCTGCAACAGCTCCTGCAGGCGCTTTGCGAAAAACACGATCCTTCAGTTTTCTCCGTCGACATCGACCGTATTCCCTTTCACTCTTTTCCTATTTTACAGATTCTTCAGAATATTCTGTAACCCGATCAGCGAAAGAAGTCAAGGGAAACGGGTGAAGGTGGGGGCGGGCGTGGCACGACGGCATCGAGCCGGGATGTTCCGGGAGGGCGAAGGCCGGGCGGAATTTTTCCGTTATTGCGGGTCTGCCGTTGGTGTGAGCTGTGATGGACATATGCGGGAAGGCAATGTATCATGCGGACGGTGGTTGGTCTTCGTGCGCGGGATGCCGCCTTGATGCGTCCATCGGTCCGGCGGGGCAGAGCGTGGGGATCGACGGGGCGTCGGCTGCGGAATCCTTCCTGAAAGGGCAATGGTATGGGCGGTTTGTTCGGAATTGTGTCTCGTGACGACTGTGTCTCCGATCTGTTCTATGGAACCGATTATCACTCGCACCTCGGGACCCGGCTCGGAGGGATGGCTGTCTGCAACTCCAAGGGAATCCAGCGCTCCATCCACAACATCGAAAACAGTTATTTCAGGACCAGGTTCGAGTCCGACCTGGCGCGATTTTCCGGCAACAAGGGCGTCGGAGTCATCAGCGACACCGATCCGCAGCCGTTGATCGCCCGTTCGCACCTGGGGACGTTCGGCATTGTCACCGTGGGCAAGATCAACAACATGGAAGAACTGCTCCACAAAGCATTCGATGAAAGGCGGAGTTTTTTCGACACGGCGGGCGGGGTGGTCGGCCCCAGCGAGATGGTGGCCAAGCTGATCTGCTCGGAAGACAACCTGGAGGACGGAATCCGTAAGGTCCAGGCGTCCATAAGAGGCTCCTGTTCTTTGCTGCTGCTCACCGACGACGGGATCTACGCCGCGCGGGACAGGCTCGGGCGGACCCCCCTGGTGATCGGCCGCCGCAACGGGGCGCGGGCGGTCAGCTCGGAGTCGTGCGCCTTTCCGAACCTGGGTTTTGAGGTGGAGCGGTTCCTGGGGCCCGGAGAGGTCGTTTACGTCGCCTGCGACGGATGGGAACAGCGTTTGCCGCCGGGGCGGGACATGCAGATCTGCTCCTTCCTCTGGGTGTACTACGGCTACCCCGCGTCCGACTACGAAGGCATCAACGTGGAATTCGTCCGGAATGCGTGCGGATGCGCCCTGGCACGCGACGACGATGCCGAGGTGGATTACGTCGCGGGCATTCCGGACTCGGGGATAGGGCATGCCCTCGGGTACGCCAACGAAAGGAGAATCCCGTACCGCCGTCCGTTCGTCAAGTACACTCCCACCTGGCCGCGCAGCTTCATGCCGCAGGACCAGCGTCTGAGGGACCTGGTGGCGAGAATGAAACTGATTCCCGTGCGCAGCCTCATCGAAGGCAAACGCCTCCTGTTCTGTGAGGATTCCATCGTTCGCGGAACGCAACTCAAGGACAACATCCAGATCCTGTTCGACTACGGGGCTCGCGAGGTGCACATGAGGCCGGCTTGCCCGACCCTGGTTTTTCCCTGCGAGTTCCTCAATTTCTCGGCTTCGCGATCCACCGAGGATCTGATCGGACGCAAGATCATCCATGAGCTGGAAAACGGCCGGGACAAGGACCTGCAATCCTATATCACCGCGGGGTCAAAGAAGAACCTGGCGATGGTCGAGGAGATACGCAAACGCCTGCGCCTCACCACGCTTCGCTATCAACGGCTCGACGACCTGGTGGCGTCCATCGGGCTGCCGAAAGAGAAGCTGTGCACACACTGCTGGGACGGCTCGAGCAAGGGCGCGTGAGCGGTGGGGAAAAGGCATCGCGCCCTTCCCGGTATGCCCGCAACCATGGCCGGGCTCGCGCACATCCATGCAAACGCGGGTGCGGCCTATGTTTTCCCGTACACCCCGGGTGCGGGGCGGTGGAACGGACGAAGGGCGCTCCAGCCACGCAAGATGCCCGGTGGAGGCATTTCCCTGGACAAACTCATATCTGAAGCGGTTCATCATGTTCTCTGAGCAGGAGGCTCCATGTTCAAGCCCACCGAAGTGCTTTCGCGGAAGGCCGGGGACGTTCCCGCGCCCTTTGACGACGTGGACGGCGGAGTATCCGCCGATCGCCGATCCTTCCTCTTTGCTGCCGCCTGGCTGATCGGCGCCGGCATCGCTCCCGGTTTCCTGCTGAGAGTGCCGGGACATGCCGGAGAAGGCGGCCGGCCGGCGGCGGCCGGTCCGCCCGAAGGAATTGATTCCCTGCCGGCTCCATTCCCGGCCAGGGACAAGGTCCCCGACCCGGAGCGGATCACCTTTACGGTCCGGTACCCGGGCAAGGACCCCATCAAGCTGGAAGGACATTTCTGGTACAACAAGGATGCGAGGGCGGCAGGCAGAAAGTGTCCCGCCATTGTGGAGCTGAATCCCTACCGGCGCAGGGACGGGATGATGTCCTCCGACAGCGGTTATTATCCGTGGTTTGCCTACCACGAATACCTGTGTTTCCGGGTCGACCTGCAGGGGGCGGGGGATTCGCAGGGCATTCTCATTGACGAGTACACGGATGAAGAGCTCGTCTATTGCACGCAGGTGATCGAACAAATCGCCGTCCACCCCTCCTGCGACGGGAACGTCGGGATGACGGGCACATCCTGGAGCGCCATCAATTCATTGATGGTGGCCGCGCGAGCCGATTGTCCCCCGGCATTGAAGGCCGTTCTCGTGATCTGCGGGACGGACGACCGTTACAACGATGACGTGCATTACATGAACGGCGCCATGATGCAGGACAACATCGGGTGGGCGTCCTCGATGTTCGGCTGGCTTGCTCAGCCTCCGGATCCCCTCGTGGTCGGGGATCGTTGGAAGAGCATGTGGCGTGAGCGAATCCGCGCGGCGGATTTCTGGTTCAAGCATTGGGGGAAGCACCAGGCTAGGGATCTCTATTGGAGTGCTTCAAGCGTCAGGGACAGATACGGCCGAGTGCAGGTGCCCGTTTACATCGTGTCCGGTTACCAGGACGGCTACAAAAATCCGGTGCCTCGCGTTGTCGGCGGACTGCGCGCCGCGGGGATGCCGGTGCAGGGGCTGCTCGGTCCCTGGGGGCATGCCTGCCCCAACTCGGGTTATCCCGGGCCCAGGATTGACTGGCTTCCCTACGTCCTGACGCACTGGTGGGACAGGTGGCTCAAGGGAAAGACGCCGGACCCCGACGCGGAGTTGCCCGAGATGACCGTATGGCTCGGCGAGTCCAAAGAACCCGGCAGTTCCAGTTGCCGGCCGGAGAAGGGCAGGTGGGCGGCCGAAGATGGGGAATGGACGACCCGTGTCAGGGAGAGAATCTTCTATTTATGGCCCGATGGCCGGCTCAGATCCGGATTGCCGGATTCCGGCGCGACTTACGTCGGCACGGGCGACCTCGTTGTGGCCGCCAGGATGCTCGAAACCTCCTCATGGGGCCATTGCGGAAACAACGATCTCCCGGGGGACCAGTCGCAAGCCGACGCCGCGTCGCTGCATTTCGACAGCGCTCCGCTCCCGAAGGATCTGGATTGTTTCGGTTATCCGACGGCATGCCTTAAGCTCTCATGCAACAAGCCCGTTGCGTCCATCGCGGTTCGCCTGTGTGAAGTGAGCCCCGACACAGGGGCTTCTCACCTGGTGAGCTACCGTTTCTTCAACCTTTGCTGCCGGGACGGCGACATGGCAAAGCCACGGCCGGTCGAGCCCGGTGTCGTCTTCGATGTGGTCGTGCCGCTCAACGTGATCGGTCACACCTTCAAGCAGGGCTGGCGTATCCGGCTTTCCGTCTCGCCTTCATTCTTCCCGACGATGTGCCCGAGCCCGGAGCTCGCGACCATCACCGTGTACGCAGGCCGTGCCGGGACCGGTTCCCGCATGAGCGCGCTTTCCTTGCCCGAGCGCAAGCCGAGACCGGAGGACGGGCGCCTGGAAAGCCTGCTACCGCCGGCTCCCCGGATTTTATGGGTGGATTCCGGTACCTACGTGCCGACCGTAACCGCCCGAAACGGGGAGGACTCTCGCCTGGTGAGGCAGTTTACCGTTCTGGGGAGAAAGGGCACGGTGGTCAGAAAAACGACCGACTACGGCCGATACCGCTATGACGGGCCTCTCGAGGGGCTGTGGGTCGACGAGGTGGATCGCGAGAACTTCATAGTTGTCCACGACGAGCCCCTCACTTTTTGCGGGTTCACCAGCTCGAGGGTGATCCTGGACAGGAACACGGGCGGATCGCACTGGAAGGTGATGGCCAGGAGAACGACCAAGGTCTCGACGGAGTGGGATTCCGGAGGTCGGCTGGTGTTCAGGTACAAGGCGACGATCCGGACATTTATCGGCAAACCCGGCGGCGGCTGGGAACCGTTCGAGAACAAGACCGTCGAGGGGACGATTCCACGGTTGTGGGTGTAAAACGCGCATCGGCTCCCGACACATCATTTGAACCGATCGTCCGCCCGCGTTTCTTTCACCCGGCCGGCTTTGCCGGACAGCCACCCGATCCTGTCCGTTTCCCGCGCGTCAAATTCCGGGATGTAGGGTTTGATGTCCAGCAGGGGCGTCCCATCGAGCACGTCGACATCCTCGATGTGCAGGATGTTCCCTTCCACCTTCAGAAGTCTCACGATGGAAATGCCGATGGGATTGGGACGCCTGGGAGCCCGCGTGGCGAACACCCCGTGGCATCGGTCGTCCAGGAAGGGCTTGACCTCCAGGGAATAGCCCTCGCTCCTGTGGAAATGGTAGATCAGGATAATGTGCGAGAAGCCTTGCAGGTCCTTCAATCCGCCTTCCAATTCCGCGTTCAGCTCCACCGTTCCCGGAACACCTTCGGCTCCTTTGGCCTGGATGGGCATCCCCTGGATCTCCTTATAGGGGGACCGAATGACTCCGACGGGAAAACAGGTCAGTCCTTGCATGGCGGGTTCCTTTGCGTCATATTGCCGTAATGGTTGATAAAACCGGCGGAGCGGGAGGGAAAATCTCCCTCCGACAGTAGCCCAAATTAAGAAAAATTCCATCCGAGCGCAAGTTTTTCCTGTTTGGCGGGTTTAACGGGCAGGGACCGGAAAAATGGAACGAAGCTGCGCAGCGGATGACGCTTTCGAGAGCGGTTCGTTCGCCTGCAAATCGGGCAGCCCTGGATTGTGGAACCTTGTACTGAGACTTACCTGAAAGCAGGGAGGCGAGACGCAATGTCAGCGGACGACCGGGTTGAAGGGCTGGAAAGCGGGGGCACGGTGAATGCCGAAACGGCGGCCGCGCCAAGAACGAAGAATTCCTACAACAAGATGGAGTGGGCGGGGGCGTTCGGGGATGTCGGCACGCTGATTCCATTCGTGGTGGCCTACATAACGATCGTCAAGGTGGATCCTTTGGGTTTGCTTTTCATGTTCGGAATCTGCCTGCTCGTTGCCGGGTTCTACTACAAGACGCCTATACCGATTCAGCCCATGAAAGCCATCGGGGCCGCGGCCATTGCCGGGGGGATAAGCCCGGCGGCTCTTTTCGGGTCGGGCCTCACTACGGGCATCTTCTGGTTTCTCGCCGGCGCGACCGGGGCCATAAGACCCATAGCCCGGCTTGCGACCAAGCCGGTCGTACGCGGCATCATGCTGGGACTGGGCCTCTCCTTCATGGTGGATGGGGTCAACCGCATGAAGACGGCTCCCGTGCTGGCGGGCATCGCCCTCGTCGTCACGTACTTTCTCCTCACCAATCCGAAAATCCCGGCCATGTTCATGCTTTTGATCATCGGAATCGTGTCGGCGGTGATCATGAATCCGGAGTTCCTGTCGCAACTGGCCGGGATCCATGTCGGATTCCGCCTGCCCGTCTTCAGCCTCGACATGATCAATTGGAACGACATCGTCACGGGCACGCTCCTGTTTACAATCCCCCAGATACCTTTGACCCTGGGCAACGCGGTCATTGCCATCACCGCCGAGAACAACGAGCTCTTTCCCGACCGGAAAGTGACGGAAAAGAAGATCGCCGTTTCCCAGGGCATCATGAACCTGGTCTCGCCTTTCTTCGGAGGGGTTCCCATGTGCCACGGCGCGGGCGGGATGGCGGGACACGTTCGTTTCGGGGCGAGAACGGGCGGCGCGCTGGTGATACTCGGAAGCATCGTGATCGTTCTTGCCCTGTTTTTCAGCGAGTCCGTCGCTCTCATCTTCAAGATTTTTCCCAATGCGATCCTGGGGGTGATCCTGTTTTTTGCGGGCTCCGAGCTGGCGATCGTGGTAAGGGATATCGGTGACAAGAAATCCGATTTCTACGTGATGCTCATCGTGGCTGCATTTGCGATGTGGAATATGGGAGTGGCCTTCCTGGTGGGGATCATTCTGGATGTTTCCCTGCGAAGGGGCTGGATAAAGGTCTGAAACGAAGGGGCGGAAGGCGGAGGATCGGGTTTTTCATGGACCGCCCCGGGAGCGTCGGGCGCTGTTGCGGCAACCGGATGGAGGTTGCTCGGGCAGGGGCGGGCAAAGAGCGATGTCCATGGATGACCCTGATCTTGCACTGGTGAATGCCGCGGGCCGCGGCGACGTGGACGCCTTCGAGTCGCTGGTCGGGCGCTACCAGGGCCCGCTGCTCAATTTCATCGCCAGGATCCTTGGGGATCGCGGCGCGGCCGAAGACCTCGCCCAGGAAGTTTTCTTGAGGGTCTATCGCGCGGCCCCCCGGTTCGAGGCGAGAACGAAGGTCTCGACCTGGGTTTTTCGGATAGCCTACAACCTGGCCATGACCGAGCTCGACCGCCGGAAGCGGCGGCGGACCCTGGCGGAGGCCCTTCACCGAAACGGGGAGGAAGCTTCCCGGGAGGCTTTGGCCGACCCGGGAGAAGACCGCGAGTTCCAGGAGGAAATCGCATCGGCGCTCGACGGACTCCCCGGCAATCAGAGGGCGGTGCTGCTCCTGCGCCTGCACCAGGATTTGTCCTATCGGGAGATTGCTGAAATCCTGGGGACAAGCCTCGGGAGCGTCGAGTCTCTGCTGTTCAGAGCCCGCAAGACCCTGAGAGAAAGCCTGAGGAGAAGAAAGCAACAGGGAGGGACGAAGTGAAGTGCGAAGCAATCCGGCTGAGGCTGGTCGCCTACATGGACGGCGAGCTCGATACCGAACTGCACGGGCAATTTACCGCTCATCTGCGGCAGTGCGAGGACTGCCGGAAGGAGCTGGAGGCACTCGGCGACGTCGACGCGCTGGTCACGGGTCTTCCCCGGTACGGTCCGTCCGCGGATTTCGCCCGCATCCTCGTATCGAAGGTTCGATACACGGTTGCCCCCGTGCGCAAGGGTCCTATTCTCCAGCGGGCATGGAAGACCCTGCTCGAATATACAGGAAGATTCGTCGAGCTTCTCGAGCCCGAAAGACGCGTCGGCACGCGCTCCCTCGATGAGTTCAACGACATTCCCGACTCTTTTATCGGCTACGCATACTTCAAGGTTCTCGGCCCGCAAAGATGAGGGTTTCTCAATGAACGCTGCATCTTTCTTCTATGGTTTTGTTGCCGCCGTCATCCTCGTTTCCGTTGCCCTGAGCGTCGCTTACCTGGCTCTCAGCAAGGCCCGCGCGAGGAAAGGAGACATCAAGGGATACCTCGATCTCATTCCCGATCTCACGGAAGAACAACGCGCGCGACTCCGGGAGATTCGCACGGTGTTTCTGCCCAGAGTGGAAGGAATCCGGCGGGAGATGCGTCTCAGGCGAGGCGAGCTGGCCGAGCTTCTTTTCGGTGAGCCGGCGGACCGGGAACGCATTTACGAAGTAGCGGACGGGATCATCGGCAAGCAGTCGGAGCTCGAACACGAAGTCATCGAACACATCCTCGAGGAAAAGGATCTGCTCACCCCGGCCCAAAAGCGGAGATTCTACGAAATCATCGTCGATCAGTTCTCGGGCGGGGGACTTGGCGTCCACGACGTGAGGGCGGGAAAGAAGACGGGAGAAGCCGGCCGAAACCGCTGATGCGGAAGTCGCGCCGCACAATGCGGCGCGATGGGGTCAAGCCCGGCGCGCGGCGTGGGGCGCATCGCTTCCGCAGCTTTACTCAGACATCGCACAGTCCATTGTCGCCGGGCGTCGCCAGGCCCGTTTCGTCCGGTCCGTGTCCTTTTGATTGAACCGGACTTCACAAAGTGCTATCCTTCATTACCGCTGTGACCGGTTTGACAGGATAGCGGCATCGGGCGGAACCGTCCGATTTTTCCGTTTTTCCCTCCGGGCAAGATTTCGAAGGACACGCTGACGATGATGATTCGCGCTTATGTGGGATTTGACGACACGGACTGCCCCGATTCGGATCGTGGAACAGGCAAGCTGGCCCGATGGTTCCAACGGGAATTGCCGGAAGGCTGCAACGTGTGGGGAGTGGTACGCCAGCAACTCCTGGTGCACGACGACATCCCTTACACATCGCATAACAGCAGTGCATGCGTGATCGTGGAGATGCCTGACGCGGGCCTCCTTGACGACCTGGCTTCGAGGGCCGCCCGGCATCTCGAACGCCATTCTCTGGAAGGGAGCGATCCCGGGCTTTGCGTCGCCTGCGACGGAGACCCGTCATTGGCCGGCCTGGTCGCTTTCGGTCAAAGATGCACCCGGCAGGTGGTGAAGCAGAAGGATGCCATGCGCGCCGCGCGCAACATGCATCTTTCCGGCCACGGCGGAACGAATGACGGCATCATCGGGGCCGCCGCGGCCGTCGGGCTGACGGTTCACGGATGGAGCGGCAGGTTCATCGAATTCGGAACGCTGCGCGGTCTGCCGGAAAGGGTCCGGGTGTCCGAGCTCGAACGACTCGACATCATGCCCGTATCCCTGGATCGGGACGGGCAGGTCCCGGGTCCCGAAGACCTGGTTGACACGAGAGGATGGCTGCGCCCGCGCCTTTGGGGGAATCGACCCATTCTGCCCGTCATCCCGAGGGAGAAGGGCGTCTGGGAGTCGCTGGGCGAAAAGCGCAGGAAGGGAGCAAAAGAGGCGGGACGCCATCTTGGCGGCGCCCGGCAGCCCGTGGAAGAATCCCCGGGGCAGTCTCGTTCGTGATTTCCGCCAACCGCCGGGAACCGGGTCGGGCCGCCGACCACGCGTTCAGGACGGCTCGGCGCTTCCGGCCGCGCGGGTTGAGCGGTATTGCTCGACAAAGGCGCTCAGGTTCCTGGCCTGCCTCTCCATGTACTCGACCCACAGGGCGAGCATCTGCCTGCCCTCTTCAGTGAGGCGATACATGCGTTTTGCCGGCCCCGCCCCCGTATCCCACTCGGACGAGACCAATCCATCCCCCTCCAGCTGGTGCAGGTGTCGATAGATCATTCCCGGTGGAGCCTGCCCCTCCACGAATCCGAATCTCTGGATGTTCTGGATGAGCTCATACCCGTACGACGGCTTTGGATAAAGGCCCAGCAGGATGGACGGCTGCATGTAGCGTTCGCGTTTTCCCTGTTCCGGTCGAGCTTTTTTTCCCTTCGGTTCCGGCATATCTTTCCTTGATCTATATCCATGAAGCATATATAATCTTAATGGAAACAGTCGGCAGGAACGTTTTCCGTTCACCCGCCACCATTGGTCGCAAAGGAGAAAGCCATGCCCACCATTTTCGTTCGTGAAAGACGTAAGATCGAAACCGGCGAAAAGAAACCCCGCTACCGGGTCGTCGGCGTCCATGACCTCAACCTTAGAATCTACGTTGAGCACATCCGCAAGAAGGAGCTCGATCAACTTGCGGAGGCCATCGGAGCCACCGTGGTGATCCTCAAGGGCGGAAAGGAGGAAAAAGAGGCGGCACAGGGCAAGGCGGAGTAGCATTTCCGCACCGCGCGCACCATCTGAGCCGCCCGTGCGGAGAATCACTCCTCCTTGTAAATGATGGTGCCCACGTGCTTCCCCTCCAGGGCGTCGAGAATATGCTCCGGATGGTGCAGCGCGTCGATGATCTGGAGCTCCTTGAGGCACTTCGCCCGCTGGAGCAGGGTGAGGATCGGACGCTCGATGATCAGGTCGTCGAGATCCAGCTCAAGGAGCTCCCTGGCCGAAATCCGGTCGAAGAACCGGAGTTTCTTGCGTTCGGCTTTGGCGACTTTCTTCGGATCGTTGCTGAAGAGGCCTCTTTCGTCCTTGAGGTAGATGAGCGAGCGGGCGCCTATGTTTTCGGCCAGGAGAAAAGCACCGCAGTCGGTCCGGTGAGGCGGGATGGACCCGATTTCGGCGGGGTGCTCGAAAAAGCCGTACGGCGGAATTCCGTAGGTGATCGGCAGGTATCCCCGCCGGCAAAACATGGTGAGCTGCTCGAGGTTATCCCCGTGTCCGATCTTGACGCCACCGTGTTTATTGAGAAGCACGCTCATCATTTCGGCATTCTGCCAGGAAACCTTGTCCCCGAGTTTCGAGAGTACGCCGGTGGGCATTCCGAGGTCAATCCCGATGCTGTAGACGTGCCTTGCGCGGGAGCCTCCACCGGTCATCAGGATGATTTTATACTGCTCCTTGGCCTGCACCAGCACATCGACAATCGGCAGCACCGCCGTGGCGCCGCGGTCGATGATGCTCTGCCCTCCGATCTTGACGACGTTGATCTCGGGCTGCATGCGAAAGTATTCCTTAGCCTCCGTTCTCTTCAGAAACTCCTTGCTCACCAGGGATTCACCCATGAGCGGGGATTCGATGTGCAGCCTTCCTTTCTCGCTTCCTTCCTTGACAAGCTTCGCCATGTTACTCCTCTTCCACCGGTTCGCCCGCCGGTCCTGCTCGGGCACGTCTCGAATTTCATCCCAAATCTTGTGTTTGCGGACATGCGCTGCCATTGTATCCGCTCCGCAAGCCGGGGTCACCCATTTAAAAGGCTGGGGTCAAGAGAAAAAACCTCCCCCAACGCAAGGAAGACACCTTTTTGCGAAAAACGATCCAGGCCGAGTTTGCCTCCCGGGGCGGATCGCGTTTCGCTCACTGTTTTCCTGCTATGTGCAATCGTCACCTACATCCTCGCAGCTCCCGCAGTTTCCTTGGGTTTTCGCGGTCAGTTTCTGCCGCACCAGTCACCCATCAGGATTAGGGTCGTTTCGGAAAGAATTCCTGTGTTCTCGACCCTTTCCGCCCGAGGCGGACCAGAAAATCTTCGGTTCCATGCCATGTCCAAACGATTTTTCAAACCTCATGGTTGTTAACCACCCCTTAGTGGCTCACGGCATGGGCGGCAAAGATGTCAATGACTTTATCGGGCCGGGTGGAACGGCTTTCCAATCAAACCTCGTGGTTTTGCCAACCCCATTGCAGGTTTGCCGTCCCAGCCGATTGTTTAACGCGTGCCCCTTTCCCGACATGGCACATGCGCTCTGCCCGGCTCCTGTGCCGGGGGTGATCGCCCGAATAGCTTTTCAGGCATGAAAACAACGTTGTCCTTCATGAGATAATAAGCCGCCCTGGCCAGTTTGTGGGCAAGGGCCTGGTGGGCCACCAGGAAGTTGCTCCGATGCATCTTGCGATTGTAATAGCTTCTGCATTCCGGATCAAATCGTCTTGCCAATTCGGCGGCTTCCGAGAAGGCCCAAGCCAGATACTTGTTGCCGTTCTTCTTGTTGCCCTTTCCCTTTGCTTTCTCATTGCTGGTCCATCTGGAACCGACTTTACGGCAATAGGAGACATAATTGCCCACCTTGGGGAAGCGGCCGATCGGCCCGGTCTCCAGCATGATGGTCAGCGCCAGAATCCTTCCGATTCCAGGGATTGTAAGAAGATTCCGGTAGGAATCTTTAAGGCTCGTCTTCCTGGCAACCGCAATCTCGATATCCCGGATCATCCGGGTGAGAAAATCAATGGTCTCCTTGCTGACCCTGCCGGCCATGGCCAGATCCTCGTTTTCTTCGAGCAACGGGGGGATGCGGTTCTTCTTAAGCCTCTTGACCTCATTTGCATTTACCCGCAAACCGCGGTTTCTGGCCACTATGTTCTGCAAGCTCAGGATGAGCGAGGTTCTGAGCTTGACCAGGTGCCCTCTCTTCCTTAGCAGATCCCGTAAGGGTCTTTCCTCTTTCGGGTAGATGTACCCCTCGGGCAGTATCCCGAGTCGCAGCATCTCGGCCAGCCAGAATGCATCGTACTTGTCATCGCAATGCTTGAGCCCCGAGTACTTTTGGATGGCTGCGGGGTTGGCCAGATGCACTCTCAGGCCGCTTTCATTGAGCGTGTCCACAAGCCAGTACCAGTTGAAGGTCGACTCCACCGCCACGCCCATCATTTGATCCCGATAAGGCTCAAGTGCCGACACCACCTCCTCCCCGTCATTGGGGAGCTTGCACCTCAGAGTCCTCTTCCCGCTTTCGTCGACAATTGCCAGATAATTGCTGCTTGCATGTAGGTCTATCCCCGCATACAATCCCATAGGGCACCTCCCCGTTTAAAGTCGTCAGCTTTAGCGCCATAACAGGATAGCATCTTTCCCTGCTATGGAGGGAGGTGCCTTTTATATGATTATCAAACCTTGACTTTTCACATATGCTCCCGGATCTCCCGGCTGATAAAGGGATCCGGGAGGCCTTCACCGCAAAGTCAGTGAAAGGGCGTGTGTACAATCAGCCGGCATCGCCCACCCGAAAACCTGCCGTGCAAATCTGCAATTTGCCTCGTCCGGGCGGCTCTCGGGCACTCAGCGGATAGGATTTGTCAGAGGGCATGTTGAGTGGTATGGGTATGGCGGTTTCACGTCTCGTTCATTTCGTGGGCTGGAGGCATGTACCTGCCGTGACGGGGAACCGCCGGGCCGAGGAAGGCACAGGGCGTACCCCGAAGCGGAATCAAGGGTGGTCTCGGGACCGGCTCCCGATGGTCGCGTGCATGGCGTGACCAACGGCAGCAACTGTGTTCTTTGTCAACTCTTGAGTCGCGAAGGGTGGGATGCGTGGCAGCGCAGCCCACGGTCCCAATGCCCTTGCCCCTGCCGTCATAGCCAACATACAAGGGGCGGGGGGGATGCGTCAAGTGGGGTTCGGAAGCGGGGCGCATCGCGGCGCCCGATGGGTTATCCGGCGCCGGGGGCGAGTGGGGTGTCGGCGGCGGCCTTCGATCGCGGCCCAGGCACCTGCCGATCAAGGGGTTCGGGTGGCGCGGGCGGGTGAACCGAGGGTCCGATTCCACGCAGGAGGATTATGAAAAAGTTCGTGTTGGGTGCGGCGATGCTGCTGGCTGCGACGGTTCCTTTGAGCGCGGCCCAGGAGAGCCCGGAAAGCCGCGTGGTCAGGGCTGCCCGCGAACAGGTCGGCAAGACGATTCGCTACGACCCCGGCTACGAAAAGCTGGCGTATCCGGGCGGGGATGTTCCCTTGGAGCGGGGCGTATGCAGCGACGTGGTAGTGCGTGCGTATCGCGCGGCACTCCAAATGGATCTTCAAAAACTGGTCCACGAAGACATGATCCTCAACTTTGGCGGCTACCCCCGGCTCTGGGGGTTGAAACGCCCGGACAGCAGTATCGACCATCGACGGGTGCCTAACCTGCAGACCTATTTCAAGAGGATGGGATATGCCCTTCCCGTCACGAGGGAGGCCAAGGACTACAAGCCCGGGGATCTCGTCACCTGCACTCTCCCGCCGAACCTGCCTCACATCATGATCGTCAGCGACAGAACGAATGCCGGAGGAGTTCCCCTGGTCATCCACAATATCGGAGCCGGGGCCAAAGAGGAAGACCGGCTGTTCGAGTTCCCGCTGACCGGGCACTACAGAATCAAGACGAACGAACCGCGGGTTCGGCGCAGCGTGCAGGGCCGCGCCCGCTGAGCGCGCGTGGGATGATCCGCCGCACCCGCTCCCGCCGACGAACCGCGGCGCGCAGTCCCTGGGGGAATCCTGAGCCCCGGCGCCCGGCAAGACCGCCGAACCCGTAATTTTCGCATGGGATCAACGCACGACCTTCGCCCCGGAGCAAGGGGCAGGGGGGGAGGTTCATCCGGCCCGCGCCGCCACGACGGCATACCGTCCATGTGTTGCCGTGAACTTCCGGTCCATAACGGATACCGGAAATGGGAAATATAGTTTTGCGAAGTTATTTCAAACCATTGTGGAGAATCAGCGGAAAAGAATCGTAATTCCCATCTTTCACTACCCGAAATCGCCTGAAATCTGATAGAATTTTATGTACTGGGAGCCGCGACCGTAAGCCGCCGCACGGCGTCCGGCAGGAGCCGGGCAAACCGGTGCCGCTCGAAGTCAATCCTCCACGGAAAAATCGCTCATAATCCGGGGCATTCCTTTTGCAAGGCATTGAAGCCGATTCCGGCCATGGAGCGCTCCAACGGATGACCGGAGGCGGCCCGCCTCTCGTTGTGCGCGGCACTGTGCCCATCCCGTGCGGTTTCGTCCGGGGATGTTCTCCATTCGCGCAGGACGGGAGAAGAACAAAGGCTCCCTGCCGCAAGCTCAAAATCTCATCCACCCCGTCACGACGACACACATCGAATCGCGTACTGCGGAATTCTCGACACTGCGGCGTTCAGGAAACCACGGAGTTCCAACGATCTTGCCGGTGATGTTTCGGGAGGCTCGAAATGCAGGACGAAGAGAAAAGCAGGGAGCAACTCATCCGTGAACTGGAGGAGATGCGCCGGCGCCTGGGCCGGCAGGATAAGGAACTGGCGGAGCTGAAAGGCATGGAGGAAGCTCTGCGGGAAAGTGCCGGGCGATACCGCCAGATGGCGGAAAACATAAGGGAGGTCTTTTGGATGGCCGACCTCCAGGAGAGCCGGATGCTGTATATCAGCCCCGCCTACGAGGGGGTGTGGGGCCGCACATGCGACAGCCTCTATGCGAATCCCACGTCCTGGATGGAAGGGATACACCCGGCCGATCGGGAGAGGGTTGACGAGCTACTGGCGCAAAGGGCCAGCGGGGGATACAGCGTCGAATACCGGGTCGTGCGTCCCGACGGTTCGGTTCGCTGGGTGCTGGACCGCGGGTTTCCCATTAGCGATGCGGCAGGGACGCCCTATCGTATTGCGGGGATCGCGGAGGACATAACCGACCGCAAGAATGTGGAAGCGGAACTTCATGAATACCGCGACCGCCTGGAGGATCTGGTGAAGGAGCGCACCGCCGATTTGGCGAGGGCGAACGAACAGCTCACGCACGAAATCGAAGAGCGGAAGAAGGCCGAACAGAAGCTGCGCGAATCGCAGCAAATGCTGCAGTCCGTCCTGGACACCATTCCCGTAAGGGTATTCTGGAAGGACTTCGATTCGAACTACCTGGGCTGCAACGGCCCGTTTGCGCGCGACGCGGGTCTGCAGTCGCCGGAAGAGATCGTGGGGAAGAACGACCTTGTGATGATCTGGGCGGACCTGGCGGAGCTCTACCGCGCGGATGACCGCATGGTGATGGAAACCGGCAGGCCGAAACTCGGATACGAAGAGCCCCAGACGACGCCGTCCGGCGGCCGGGTATGGCTGCGCACGAACAAGGTCCCCCTGCTCGATTCCGAAGGCAGGATCAAAGGCGTCCTCGGGACTTACGAAGATATTACTGAGAGTAAGCGTATCGAGGAAATGCTGCGGGTTTCCGAAACCAAGTACAGAATAGTCGCCGACAACACGCACGACTGGGAATACTGGATGAGTCCCGAGGGCCGGTTCCTGTACATTTCTCCGTCCTGTGAAAGGATCACCGGCTACCCGGCGGGCGCGTTCGAGGCGGATCCCCGGTTGCTTTCCCGCATCGTTCACCCCGACGACGTCAACCGTTTCAACGCCCACGTGGCCATGGATCGGACGGCGCATACACGACACGGGCTGGAGTTCCGCATCATCAATCGGGATGGGGCGACGCGGTGGATCGGACACCTCTGCCAACCGGTGTTCGATGAAAAGGACTGCTTTATGGGCCGCCGCGGGAGCAACCGCGACATCACCGACCGAAAGCTGGCGGAGGAAGCGCTTCAGGACAGTGCGGAAAAACTGAAGCTGTTCGCCTATTCCGTCGCCCACGATCTCAAGAGTCCGGCGATCGGCATCTATGGCCTGACAAAACGACTGAACAGGAATTACAGGAGCCTCCTCGACGAAAAAGGGAAGGTCTGTTGCGATCAGATCCTGAGGACTTCGGAGCACATCGCTGCCCTGGTCGACAAGATCAATGTCTACATAGCGACGAAGGAAGCCCCCCTTGCCATTGAAGAAATCAACATTGCGGAAATCATCAGGATGCTGAGGGACGAGTTCTCCGCGCAACTGAGCCTGCGCCGCATAGACTGGCTCGAACCCGAGGCCCGGATTGAAATCAGGGCGGATCGCGTGGCCATGCTGAGGGCCTTCAGGAATTTCGTCGACAACTCATTGAAATACGGAGGGGAAAAGCTGAGCACGATCCAGACCGGGTATGAGGAATCGGAGGATTTCCACATCTTTTCATTCAGCGATAACGGAAAAGGTTTGAAAGAGGGGGATGCCGAAAGAATCTTCGGGGCGTTTCAACGGAATCCGGCCTCGAAAGGAGTCGAGGGGGCGGGATTGGGCCTCGCCATCGTGAAGGAAATAGCGGCGCAACACAGCGGCCGGGTGTGGGTGGAACCGAGGGCGAAAAGGGGAATCACGTTCTGCATGTCCATCTCCAAGAACCTGTAAGCCGAAGCACCGCCAAGTGCACATCCGGGGGCCGGACCCGGTACCCATGGGGGCTGCCGGAGGGGGGCTCCCCCGTATGGACATTACCCGTCTTGCCCGGTCTGACACACTTCCCTGCGAACAACCATCAAAACCGTCTTCCTATCAAATGAAAGGCGGTCCGTGTGCTGCGGGATGTCGGGAACCTCATGCCGGACAGAGAGTCGGACGTGTCGTGCAAACCCCGCGCCTTTCTCATGCGCGCAGCGTTGCGGCGAGCCTCAACGGATGGATGACCAGATCCAGGGCATCGAGTATGTCGGTCGTCACGACATCCGCGGAAAGAACGGCACGGCTGAAGGCGCCCTCGGACTGAATCACCGCGATTCCCAGGGCGGCCTCCCCGAGCATCAGCGTGTCATTTCGCCCGTTCCCGACGCAGACCACTCCCTCGCATCCCAGCCGCCGTACATAATCCACCTTGGCCTGCGCCTGATTGCCGGGCGGTATGACGTAAAGCCGGCAAACGGCCTCCGAGAGCTCGCTGCGAACGCTTCCGAAGGTGTCGGCCGTGAGGACGTGAATGTCCAGGGACTGCGAAAGAACCTCCAGGCGCTCTTTCACTCCATCGATCAACCGGCCGCTGGCCGCGATCGTTCCATTGTAATCCAGGACCAGGTCCGATAAGTGCAAGGGCTCACAGCCGGGGATCTCAATTTTCAGCATACTCGCGCGATCCTCTCTGAACTCGGGAACGGAAGCCGGGATGGGACGGAGTGGAGCATGCGGCACTGTGTCCATCCCGCCGCCGGTCCTGTGTCCCGGTTCCGTCCCGCTAGAAGGCATCCTCGACAAGCCTCTGGAACTCGTTCAGGTCTTGCAGGTGCTGATGGTCCAATTCCCGAACAATCCGGCCCTCCCTGAGAACGCAGACCCTGTCGGCCAGTCGTCGCGTTTGACTCAGGCTGTGAGAGACGGCCAGGATGGTGTAGCGCTTCTTCAGCCTTGTCAGAAGCTCTTCTATCTTTTCGGTGGCCTTGAAGTCAAGGGAGGCCGTCGGCTCATCGAGGAGGAGAATCTGCGGCTCGAGCGCCAGGACCCTTGCAAGGCACAGTCGCTGCTGCTGCCCGCCTGAAAGAGTGGACGCATCGGCGTGCAGCCTGTCTTTGACCTCATCCCACAACGAGACTTCACGCAGAGCCCATTCCACTCTCTCGGAGAGCCTCGCGCCGTCCAGGCCTAGCGTCACCTTGAGTGGCATGGCCAGGTTCTTCCTCGTTGAAAAGGGAAGAACGCTCGGGGTCTGGAAAACCATTCCGACGTTCCTGCGCAGATCCGGGAGGGGAACGAAGTCCCGGTAGATGTCCCCATCCCTGCCGTTGAGGCGAAGCTCCACGGAACCTTCGGTTCGGCAGTTGGGGAAGCATTCGTTCAGCCGGTTGACGGCCCGCAGAAGGGTTGTTTTTCCCGACCCGGAAGGGCCGACGATCACGATGATCCGGCCGGGGCAGGCAGTGAAGCTGATCCGATCCAGAACGGTTCTCTCCGAAAACCGAACCGAAAGACCCCGTATGGTCACGGAAGGTTCCACCTGTTGGTCGATCACGTTGTTTTCCATCGTTTTTCGAGGCTTCTTTGAAGAAAAGACGCGACGGCAAAAAGGCTGCCCGTCATGAGCAGGAGCACCAGGGCCATGCCGAAACCCTGATCCAGTTCCTGGACGCTCCGGTGCTCGGCCGCCAGGGTGTATATGCGGAAGGGCAGCGCCTCGAACTTGTCCCACAGGCTGGCGGGAAGGCCGGCGCGCGCCACGACGCCGGTCAGCATGATAACGGCCGTGTCCTCGGACGCTCTCCCCAGGGCGAGGATGGCGCCGCTCAGGATTCCCCGGCTTGCCGACGGCAACAGCACGTGTCGGACGTGGTGCCAACGGGTAAGCCCCAGGCTCGGACCAAGCAGCCTGAGGTGCTCGGGTATGGCTTCCATGGCCGTCTGCGTCGTTCGAATCACGTAGGGCAGGATGAGCAGCGCGATACAAACCGCCGCGAGGAAAAGGGACGGTCTGGCCTGCGGCAATGCGGTTTTGCGAAGGAAGAGGATCATCGTGAATCCGAACAGCCCCATGACGATGGATGGGGTACCGGACAGAACATCCACGGCAAACCCGAGCATGGAACGGACGCGCGCCGACGCGTATTCGGAAAGATAGATGCCGCTTGCAATGCCGACCGGGATGGCCATTACCGACGAAACGAGAACCAGGGCCAGGGTCCCCACGAGTGCCGGCCATATTCCTTCGAACACGGGGCTTGCCCCCAGGAGCGCTGAAAACCACGGGGTATCACCAAAAAAGAGGCTCGGGTGCATGACGCCCATTCCCCGCTTGAACAGGAAACCGAGCAGAAACGAAGTCGCGAGAAAAACCGCAATCGCGCAAAACCAGGCATATGCGGTCAGGAGAAGATCAGCGGCCGTTTTCATACCGGTTCTCCCCGGGACCGCGGTCCATCCTGCGAATAAAGAAATTGGCGGCGCCCATCAGCAGGAAAAGAATCAGGCCCGAAGCAAATACGGATCGGTAAGACATGCTCTGACTGTCCGTTGCGAGGACCAGGGCGATGTGGGCTGTGAGCGTCCGGATGGAATCGAAGAGAGAATCCGGAATCCGGGGCGCGTTGCCGGCAAGCATCAAGGAAATCAGGGTGTCGCCGATGGCCCGTCCAAATCCCAGTATCGCTGCAACGACAAGGCCCCTCGATGCCGCGGGAACAAGCACGTGCAGAAACTGGCGGACCGGCGTCAGTCCCATGGCCTCCGCGGCAAGACGAAGGGCGGGATCGATCTGCTGCAACCGGGCATGGAACACCAGGACGATGGTCGGCAGGATGAGCAGACTCAAAGAGAGTCCCGCGGTCAGGAAAGAGAAGCCGGTTCCGGTGCTGAACCAGTCCCGCACGAGAGGAACAAGGAGGAAGACGGAAACGAAGCCGTAAATGACGGTCGGAATGCTTGTCATGAAGTGGACCAGGACCAGGGTGAAACGGGCAAGGCTCCTGGCGGCAAGGACGGTCGCGAAGCCGCAGATGCCTATGGCCGCGGGGAACGCCAGTCCCAGGGCGAATACCGAAAGTAACAGCGAGCCCGCGCACATGGGCAGGATTCCGAACTCACCTGCGAAAGGCTTCCACTGCCACGAAAGAACGGAGCTCATCCCGCCCGAGGTGATAAGAGGCAGGCAGAAATAGACGAGGAGAACGAAGATGAAAAGGATCGCGCCCGCGGATATCCCCGTGGCGATCAGAAGACTCCTTCGGATCCATCTCTCGCGGACCAGCTGAACATGATTCACCGGTAAACGGGTCCTGGCGTGTTCCTCCAAAAGGGCTATTCCTACTTCAGTGGGATGTATCCGTACTTTTTGATGATATCGGCGCATTCGGGACCCATGACGTAGTCGATGAAGGTCCTGACAAGCTTGGAAGGCTCCCCCCTGGTGTTCATGTAAAGCTTTCGAACCACAGGATAACTTCCGTTCATCGCATTTTCCTGAGTTGCCGCAATGCCCTCCAGCTTGAGGGCTTTAAGGCTCTGGTCCACATGCCCGATACCCACGTATCCTATGGCGTTTTTATCCTGGGAAATCGCGACCTTCATCGCCCCGTTGGATGCAACGATGTTGGCCGTGGCGGCAACCGGGCCTTTCTTCAGCAGCTTTTCCCAGAAGACCTCGCGTGTGCCGCTTGCCTCATCCCGGCAGAAAAGATGAATGGGGGCGTCCATCCCGCCGACGGCTTTCCAGTTGGTGATCGACCCGGCAAAGATATCCCGCACCTGTTGAGGGGACAGGTCACTGACGGGGTTTTCCGGATGGACCGCGGCCGCCACTCCGTCGAGGGCGAAAGCGAAGGACTTCAAGCCGTACTTGGCGATCTCCAGCTCGGAAAGCGCCCGGCCGGTGTTTCCAATATCCGCGAGCCCTTCCCCGACCTTCTGGACTCCGACCCCCGATCCTCCGCCTTCGACGGTGATTCGGATCCCGGGGTTGACCGTCATGATGTTCTTCGCCGCGTCGTTCATTACGGGTATGTGAGCCGTGCCGCCGGCGATGGCGATGGTTCCTTCGAGGCCTGAGAATCCATCCAAAGCGCCGCAGAAAGCAACACCCTGCATGAGACCGAAGAAGAAGCAAACCGCCAGTATGACAACCCCATCAACGCGCCTTTTCTGGATACCCATTCTTCCCCCTTGCCGGCCCGGCCGGTCGATGTCGTCGATTCTCTCGAAGTTTGTGCCTGTAGGTCCGAAAACGTTCTGTCCCCACCGAAACCCGTCGCCGCAAGGCAACTCTCCATTTATATGGTTCAATTTCCTGAATTCTCCAAATTCATATTTCCGATGAAAAAAGAGAAAAGCATCGGGTTTCGCAATGAGTTCGAACGGATGGGGTTGGACCGTTGAGGGTCGGCTCGAGCGAAATCAGCTCCCGGCCGGCAGAAACGCTTCGATCCCGAGTTCCTTTGCGCGCCGCGCCACCCTTGCCGCCACTTCGGGATCCATCACGATATCGTCCGGCCAGGGACGGTGATGGCCGTCTTCGGGCCCCTTTTTCGTCGCGTCGACGACGATCCTGCCGCCCGAACGCACTGTATCTCTTCGCGGGTCCACATTGTTGAACAGCTTCCAGAGAATGAGCGACCCATCCCGCAAATCGATGGTTGCGTCGTAGAGCAGAAAGATCGCAAACGGCTGCAGGACCGGGTGATCGAGGAGTTGTTGCGCGAAGCTTTGCGCCGGTACCGACCCGTTTTTGAGGAAATTCACGCACAGCAGCCTGTTCCTGACTTCAAGGTCCGGAACGTGGAAAGCCACGAGGAACTCCGAGACGTCCCGCAGGGCGGACGCGATCCGCTCCGCGTCCGGAAGAGCGCCGACAGGCCGGGCGGCGGGACGCTCCTTTTCGCCGGGAAGCCGCCGGGTTGCGTCGATGCCGATCTTGCTGCCGAACAAAGGTTCCGGGGCGCTGTGATCGAGGACGTCCAGGATGCCTTCGGAGAGGGTGATGTCGCTTTCGATGTCGATGTTGTTCAGGATGTGTTCGAGCACCCGCCGGGGGTGACCGAGATCCACCGAAGGATCCGCCAGGACCGCGGCCTTGCAGAAGCTCATCTGTCCCTGCCCCCAGATGGCGCTCATCATGCGGCGCGCATGGCCCGGATATTCCTTGCGGATGGACAGGACCGTGATGTTGTGGAAGACCCCTTCCCACGGCATCCAGTAGTCCCCGATCTCCGGGAATACGGCGTTCAGGAGCGGCAGGAAGATACGCTCGGTGGCCTTGGCAAGAAAACAATCTTCCATGGGGGGGCGTCCGACGACCGTTGCGAAATACACCGGATTGCGCCGGTGCGTCAGGGCGGTGACGTGAAACACCGGGTATTCCCCCACCAACGAATAGTAGCCGGTGTGATCTCCGAAAGGCCCTTCCACGCGCAGTTCTCCGGGATCCACGTAACCTTCCAGCACGAATTCCGATTCCGCCGGCACCTCGAGGTCGACGGTCAGGCAACGCACCATCGGCACGGGCTTTCGCCGGATGAACCCGGCCAGCATCATTTCGTCGATGCCTCGGGGCAGGGGGGCCGTGGCGGCGTAAGTCACGGCTGGATCGGTCCCGATCGCCACCGCCACGGGCATGCGCTTGCCCCGTTCCCTGAATTCCTGGAAGTAGTGGGACCCGTCCTTGTGAATGTGCCAGTGCATCCCCGTGGTCTTGCGGTCGTAAACCTGCAGCCGGTACATCCCCGCGTTGCGCTTGCCGGTGACGAGGCTGCGCGTGATCACCACCGGGAGCGTTACGAACGGCCCTCCGTCCGATGGCCAGCACTTGAGCACCGGCAGCATGGACAGGTCCACGTCGCGGCCGGTGGTGACAACCTCCTGGCACGGCGCCTTGCGGGTTTTTCGAGGCAGGAAGCGGAGGAGCTCCAGCCCGAGCGGGATCAGCCGGAGCGCATCGGCAAGGGACTTCGGCGGTTTCATCTCGATGAAGGACTTGAGGCGGCGGGCGAGCTCGTCGAGGTGGGAGACGCCCAGCGCCATGCAGATGCGCCGTTCGCTGCCGAAAGCGTTGGTCAGGACCGGAAAGCGCGAGCCTTCAACGTTTTCGAAGAGCAGAGCCTTGCCTCCTCCGGGGCTCTTGGAGGCAAGGTCGGTGATTTGCGTGATTTCGAGGTCGCTCGAGACCGGGGCCTTGATCCGCAGCAATTCTCCGGCCCGCTCGAGGTCGGCGATAAAGTCTTGCAGGTTTCGGAATGCGGTCTTCATGGACATTGGGTTCCTTGTTCCCATGCGGTTTCGGTTCAGTTCCCCGATGTTTCGCAGCCCGGAGAGCGGCATGGGCGGGAATGGGCGCGTTCCGCCGGGGGTGCCCAATCGTCGGAGGCAACTCTAATAGACGGCCACGTCCGCCAGGATTCCGACGAACAGCAGAACTGAAATTGCGCTGTTCACGTGAAAGAAGGCGACGTTTACTCTGTCGAGTCGATCCGGCCTGACGAGAAGGTGTTCGATAATGAGCAGCAGGCTGATGAGGGCCAGGAACAGGAGGTAGACTCGACCGAGGCTGAAGGCGAAGGTGACCGCGAGCAGGCAGAGGAAGGTCGCGGCATGGAGCAGGGAGGAGGCGGTCAGTGCCCTGGATGCGCCCCACCTGGCGGGCAGTGAAAAAAGACCGGACTGCCTGTCGAAGTCGATGTCCTGGCAGGCGTAGAGAATGTCGAAGCCCGCGATGTAGGTCATGAGCGCCAGCGAGAGCAGGACTATGCCCGGCGTCAGCGACCCGGTGACGGCGATCCAGGCTCCGATGGGAGCAAGGCCGATGCCGAACCCGAGCACGAGGTGCGAGAACGCCGTGAACCGCTTCGTGTAGGAATAGAAGAACAGGACGAGCAGAACGGGCACGGAGAGAACGAAACACAGTCGGCCAAGGGCTGCGGCGCTCAATACGAAGACCGACGACGAAATGAAGATGAAGCAGAGTACCGACTTCCGGTCGATGGCTCCCGACGTCAGAGGCCTGTCGGATGTGCGCGGGTTCCTTCGGTCGAATTCGTAGTCCGCCAGCCGGTTGAATCCCATCGCGGCGGAACGGGCCGACGCCATGGCGAGCACGATCCACGCCAGGGTCGCCCAGGAAACGGGCTGGTGGCGGTTTGCGAGCAAAACGGCGGCGAGAGCGAACGGGAGCGCGAAGATCGTGTGGCTGAATTTGATCAATCGACCGTAGGTTCTGATTCGAGTGAGCAACATGGCGACGCGTTCACTCTCCCTCAAAGGTCATCCGGCCCTCCGGCGGAGCCCATTCTCCGTGTTCCGGAGGTGAAAGTCTCTTATCACAACGGCGCCACAAAAAAAAGACGACGCAACCGCCGATCCGCCCGAAAATGATTGCGGATAGGAGTTCCCTCCTCAAGAAAAACGCAGTATCCTTACGATTCCAAAAATCGCTCCGAACCGGTCTCGATTCGGAAAGCCCGAGGCGCGGGTTCCGCGTCACGAGCGCTCGAACGACAATGTCAGGCGTAGTTTTGGAGGATGAGCGGGATCCACCGTGGGCTGCGATACCAGGTTGCCTGGCAAATAGACTCCCGGGTGAGTCTGTTTTCATGCCTTGTGGTGACGCGGGCGCCATGGACAAATGCGTTCAAGTTGAGTGCATCAGGCGGGAGGGCATAAAGTTCTCCCCTACGTATGACCGGCACATCGGTCCGTAGGGACGGGGTTTATCCCCGCCCGCGTCAGCTCCCGCGGGGCAGGTGTTGTGCAATCTCGAACGCACCTCGGTATGAATCCGTCGTTTCCCCAGGGGGGATTCATCAGGACGGCAATCGCCCGGCTTGAGGTCCCGTTGATGATTTCAGGAAGGTGAAGCGGTCCCGCGGGCCGAGGGTGTGTCGGAGCGCCCGTGAACACGGCCCGTTGCGGGGACGGTTTGCGGGTGCGAGGCAGGTCGGGTGTGGGGGGGACGCCATGGAAGCAAGGACCGATTGCCGACGATGGACGACTTGAAGAAAGGCCGGGAGTACGAGCTCCTGGTGGAAAAGCTGGTTTTTGGCGGGAAAGCCCTTGCGCGCGTGGAGGGATTGGTGGTCTTCATGGACCATGCGGTTCCCGGTCAGCGGGTCAGGGCCTTGATCACCAGGAAGAAACGCCAGTATTGCGAAGCCAGGGTCGTGGAGGTGCTCTCGCAATCCGAGGCGCATACCGAACCGGTGTGTCCCCATTTCGGCGTGTGCGGCGGCTGCCAATGGCAGGATATCGCTTACGAAGAACAACTGAAATGGAAACGAGTCCAAGTCGCCGATTCCCTGGAACACCTGGCGGGGGCGCAGGGCGTGAAAATCGAAGCCGCCGTTCCGTCGGACCGGCTGATCCACTACCGGAACAAGATGGAATTCACATTCTCCGACCGGCGCTGGCTCACGCCCGAGGAAATCGATGCGGCGGGGATGCGGGATGCCTATACGTTCACCCTGGGGCTCCACGTCCGGAGCTGGTTCGACAAGGTGTTCAACGTCGAGGACTGCTTACTGGAGTCGGCCGAGGCGGTCGAGATTGTGAAAGAGACCAGGGACTGGTGCCGGGGGAGCGGCGTTCCCGCGTACGGCATAAAGAGCCAGCGCGGCTTCTGGCGGTTTCTCGTGATCAGGGAAGGAAAGCGGACGGGGCAGACTCTTCTGCACCTGGTCACTTCCGATCAACCCGAACACGAAGCAGCCGTGAACACCCTCACGCGGCACCTTGTTTCGCGATTTCCGCACATCACGACCGTCGTGCACTCGGTCAGTCGGAAGAAGGCCCAGGTGGCGTTCGGCGACCAGAGTCGGGTGGTTGCCGGGCCGGGGGTCATCGAGGAGCGGTTGGGGGGGCTCAGGTTTCGGATTTCCGCCGAGTCGTTTTTCCAGACCAATCCGTTCTCCGCGGAAAAGCTCTATGACGAGGTGTCCCGCCTTGCCGCCTTCCAGGGCACGGAAACGGTCTGGGACCTGTATTGCGGAACGGGCAGCATCGCCCTTTCGGTCGCGCCGCGGGTGGCCCGGGTGGTGGGCTTTGAAGTCGTGGACCAGGCGATCGAGGACGCCTGCGTCAACGCGCGGTTGAACGGGATCGAAAACGCCCGGTTCATCTCCGGAGACTTGAAGGAACGGATCAACCATGCGCGAGGGCCGGGAAGCGGTGAGCATCACCCGGACATCGTCATCACGGATCCGCCACGCGCCGGGATGCATCCGCAGGTGGTCGGGGCGCTGCTGGAAATGGGACCCGGGCGAATCATCTACGTGTCCTGCAATCCGGCGACTCTGGCGAGGGACCTGGCTTTTTTCACGGAACGATACGAAATCGGGACCGTACGTCCGTTCGATCTGTTTCCGCACACTCCGCACATCGAGTGCGTGGTGCGGATGGACAGGAAAAGATGATCCGGGTCGGGACAAGACCTTTGAAGCCTTCCGGCGCGGCCGGGATGCGGGCGACGATCATTCCTTATGATGAGTTTCACTGACAAAGCGGTTCGCAAGCGCTCTATCTGGTGGAGACTGGTCGTTCTGCTCGGGCTGGTCTGCGTTTTGTTCGCGACCAGTTACTATTTCTATCTTTACAATGAAGTCAGGCAGCGGTTCGAATCCCGCAGGTGGAGCATCCCCGCGCGCGTCTTTTCGGCCACCGTTCCGATCTACCCCGGCCACTCGCTGGCCTTGAGTCAACTCAGGCAGATGCTCGAGGAGCGACGGTACCGGGAGTCCCTGAGGGAACCTTTGCGCGCCGGGGAATTCAAGCTGCACAGGGGCAGCCTGATCGTTTTCCTCAGAGACTTCAAATTCCCCGGCCACTGGCTGCGAGCGCAAAGGGTCATGTTCGAGTTCCAGCAGAACCGGCTGGTGAGAATCCGCAGCCAGGAAGGCGATCTGGCCTATCTCGAGCTCGAGCCCATTGAAATCGCTCGCCTTTTCGGACGAAACCGCGAGAGCCGTTTGTTGGTAAACATCCGGCAGGTCCCGAAGCATCTGAGCGACGCGGTGATTGCCATCGAAGACCACCGCTTTTACGAGCACGGGGGAGTGGACTGGGTGGGAATCCTGAGGGCCGTCTGGACGGACGTTCTGGCTCGGCGCCTGGTCCAGGGAGGCTCCACCATCACTCAGCAGCTGGTGAAGAACTACTTCCTGGAGCCCGAACGCAGTCTGAAAAGGAAGATGCTCGAAGTCTCGATGGCTTCGATCATCGAGTCGATGTACGAGAAGGACGAGATCCTCGAGATGTACCTGAACGAGATCTACCTGGGACAGCGGGGCGGCGTGGCCATCCACGGCATCGGGGAAGCGTCACGCTTTTTTTTCGGAAGAAACGTCGAGGATCTCACCCTGGCCGAATCCGCTACCCTGGCCGGGATGATAAGGAGCCCGAATAACTGCTCGCCCCTTACCCACCCCGATGCGGCCCTCGAGCGCAGAAACACTGTCTTGAAGCGGATGCTTGACCTGGAGAAAATCACGGCCCAGGAATACGAACAGGCGCGGGCGGAGCGCGTCAGGGTGCCGGGGACCTTTTTGCCGGTGAACACGGCCCCGTACTTCGTGGACTATGTTCGGCGGCAGCTGCAGGAACTCTACGAGCCGGGGGTGCTGGAATCGGAGGGGCTGAACATATACACCAGGCTACACCCCGAAATGGCGCTCGCTGCGCACAAGGCCGTTGTCGAGGGTCTTCAGGAGCTTGAAAAGGAGCGGGCCGAGGGGGCGCGAGGCGAAGGAGACGCTTCACCCCCGCTACAGGCTGCGCTCATCGCCATTCAGCCGAAAACCGGGGCGGTACTTGCGCTGGTCGGGGGCCGGGACTATGCCGAAAGCAGTTTCAATCGTGCGCTGGAAGCGCACCGCCAGCCCGGCTCCACCATCAAACCGTTCATCTACCTGGGCTCCCTGGACCGCTACACGGCCGCCAGCTGGATACCCGACGAACCGACGCCGTATGTTGTGGACGGCGATTCGTGGACTCCGCGCAACTTCGACGATCACTACCGCGGACGCGTGACATTCCGGTTGGGGCTTGAAGAATCGATCAACGCGGCGACGGTCAACCTGGCCTCCACGGTCGGGCTGGACGGGTTGATCAAGACGATCAGAAGCCTGGGAATCCAGTCTCCGCTTCAGCCGGTGCCATCCCTTGCGCTGGGCGCCTTCGAAGTCACTCCCATTGAACTGGCGGGTGGGTACGCCGCATTGGACAATGACGGACAGAGGCCCTTTCTGCTCAGCCTCAAAGAAGTCGTGGCGGAAAACGGCGAGGTCCAGGAACGGCGCGATATGGATTTCGTCACGGTGACCACGCCCGCCAAGGCGTTTCTCATTACGAACCTCTTGGAGGGGGCGATGGAGCGGGGCAGCGGGAAAAGCGTGCGCAGGATGGGAATCGATTTTCGCTGCGCCGGTAAGACCGGAACAACCAGCGACTACCGCGATTCGTGGTTCGTCGGGTACACGACCGACCTTCTTGCAGTGGTTTGGGTCGGATACGACGACAATCGCCCCACCGGGCTCACCGGGGCTCGGGGGGCCGGAAGAATCTGGGCGCGCTTCATGAACGAAGTGCGGCCGTGGATGAATCCCCAGGCTTTCCGTGTTCCTCCGGGGGTGGTACAGCGCGTCATCTGCGGGCAGTCTGGAAAGCTGGCGAATCCCAGGTGTCCCGATAAGCGGATGGAATATTTTCTGGCGGAAAACGAGCTGAAAGAATATTGTAATATTCATCGCAGGGAATGAACCGACTCCCTTTCGAACGTCCGCATTGGAGGCCGGTGCGCCTCGTGCGCCGGCCGGTCGTGCGGAGTTTCCGAATCCGCTTCAGTTTCACGGAGCACGTGTCGATACCTGAAAAACAAAGATCGAAGGCATCTTCAGTGCGGCATGGTGCGTGTTGTCGTCCGTGTGGAAAGGCCCCGGAATGCGAATAACCGCGAGAAAAGTCGTGTCGGGTGCGGCCTGCCTGGTGGTCGGGCTCCTGTTGCTGGCGAGTTCCGGATGCGGGTCCAGGAAACAGGTCCAAATTCCGTCCGAATGGCGTACGCCTCCCTCCGCAACAACCCAGGCTCAACGCGCGCCCGCCGCCGTTCCGCCGTCCACGGCACCTCCACCCGCGCCGGGTTTGATCTTGAAACCGCCGCCGCAATTCAAGGAAAAGGACGTCGAACCCGGACTGGAGACGATCCAGCCGCCCGTGCCGGAGAAGAAGCAGGCGGTCGTCCATCCGCCCCAGCATCTGGCTTCCATGCACCTGGTGGACCAAGCCAGGGCCGAGCTCTCGAGGGGAAGGCCGGATGCGGCCATACCCGTCCTGGAACAGGCGGTCCAGGTGGATGTGCACAACGGAGACGCCTTCCTCGGGCTGGCTCGTGCCTGGAAGATGAAAGGAGCTCGCCGGAAGGCCGTCGAATTCGCCAAGAAAGCCGAAGTGCTCTTTCAGGACGACTCCAGGAAACTGAAGGAGGCGTATCTCCTCGAGGCCGAGTTGTACAGGGAACTGGGGGATACGAACAAGTCCAACCTCTATAAGCAGAAAGCGTCCGAGCTGTGAGAACGGGCTTCGGATTCGTCTTCAATCCGCGGAGAAGGGTATGAGCAAACGATTCCTGGAGACGCTGAACGGGACGCCCCGCTTCCCGGGGTATCGTCCTTTCCTTCTCGTTGTGCTGTTCTATTCCCTTTATCTCACTTACCTGATACTCCACCCGTTCCTGGACACGCTCATCATGTCCATCGTGATTTCCTCGTTGTTCTATCCGCTGCAAACCTGGCTGGTGAAAAAGTACCGCGGCCGGCAGACCCTTGCCGCCCTGACCATCGTGTTCATCATCACGTTCGTCATCGCCATACCGATATTTTTCTTCGCATCGACGCTCATCGCCCAGGGAGTGCAGACCATCAACCAGATCAACGATTGGCTTCGCGCCGGCAATATCCAGAAGCTGGCACAAGATCCACGGGTCATGGAGTTGATGGACTGGGTTCAGACTCGACTCTCGTTCCTGGACCTGAAGAAACTCGACGTATCCAGCAATATCATGGCACTGAGCAAGAACTTCGGTCAGTTCGTCCTGAGCCGTGCCGCGACCATACTGGGCAATGTCGCCAGCCTGGTCACCCACTTTTTCATCCTCGTGTTCATTTCCTTCTACCTGGTGCGCGACGGGGCCGCGATGCTCGATGCCGCGAGGGGGTTCTCCCCGTTGCGCAAGGACCAGGAGGACCGGTTGCTCGGCGGCATCCGGGTGGTGGCCCGTTCCGTGCTCATGGGCGCCTTCATGACCGCGCTGTGCCAGGGGCTGATCGGGGGTATCGGAGTTGCCCTGATCGGTTTGCCGGGACTTTTCTGGGGCACGGTGATGGGCTTCGCCTCTTTCATTCCCATCGTCGGAACCGCCTTGGTCTGGGTTCCCATGGCAGCTTACCTCGTGTTGCTCGGAACCTGGAAATCGGCCCTCTTCCTCGCCATCTGGTGCATCGTCCTGGTGGGCAGCATCGACAACTTCGTAAGGCCTTACCTGATGCGGGGGCAATCGAACCTGTCTCCGTTCTACATCTTTCTGTCGATCATCGGTGCCGTCCAGTACTTCGGGCTCACCGGCATTCTCTACGGTCCGCTGATCGTGTCCTTTGCGATGATCATGCTCTATCTCTACGGTGCGGAATACCGGGAGGATCTGGCGGAAAGCAAGAGCGGCACGCATGCGGTTGAGGAAAAGGCGCAGGAGACGCCGGGCGGGGAGCTTCCAGCCTCGACGGGAGAATAGTCTTCAGACTTGCCGGAGAATCGGGCTTTTCGCCCGGCTGTTGTTTTTTGGGCACAAGGGAGGACACCACGAAGAAAGCATGCCGTTCCTTCGGGTCCCCCGGCCGCGGATCCGCCCGAACGGGGGACCCGTTATCGATATCGGCGGCGAGAGTCGAACGCGTTGAAGGGTGATCCGCGGGGAGCCGTCACACGCAGATCCAACCCCCTTTGCCGTCCGGGACCCACACCCTCTTGGGCGTAACCGCATCGGTCCTTCCGAGGGCCGAATCGGACTTCGCGTGCAACACGAGCTTGTGACCGTTGAGATTCGGCGGAGAAGCCTCAACAATGATCCCCTCTTCATTGATCTGGAAACTGGCACTTTTCGTCGTGGCCGCGGGGATGAGCGGTGTCGGAACCGGCTCGATGCGGGAATCGACCATGGGCAGGTAGGATGCCTCGACAAGCTTTCCCGTCTCGTCGATCTTGACGTAAAGTCTCTCGCTCACGATTTTCTGTTCCATCTTTCCCTCCTCTGCCGGATGTCATACCGAGGTGCGTTCAAGATGACACAACATTTGCCCGTCGGGAGGTGACGCGGACGGGGAAAAACCCCGCCCCTTGCTACAGACCGATGTGCCGGTCACACGTAGGGGAGGGCTTTATGCCCTCCCGCCCAATGCACTCATCTTGAACCCAATGGCCCATGACGCCTGCGTCACCCGCGAAGCATGGAAACAGACTCCCCCGGGAATCCATTTTCTACGTTACCTGGCATCAATCCTCGACGCCCCTCCCATCACCCCGTTCGGGTTCGTCATTGTAGCGCCAGGCTCTCTCCCGAAACTTTACAACCTGACTCCGCAAGCTTTGGCGAGGGACCGTCCCTGAGGTCTTGAAGGCGAGCTTCCGACAGACCGTCCGCGCGCGGACGGGGTGGAACGAATGTGAACGGGAGTCCGCTCAGGTCGAGCACCCTCTGTGCCATAGTATTAATATAGCAAGGAAGTCCGGGACATCAAGGTGTCGGTCCGTCATTCCCCCCGGGGAGGACGACGTTGTCCGCACCTTCCGGCGAGCGCCGGAGATTTCGGTGCGGGCACGGGCAGGGCTTCGATCCGGCGGAAAGGGGTTGGACCCGTTCCCGGCAGTCCTTCGCGGCTTGGGTCACCTGACAGCCGAGACCGGATTGCAGAACCTGATGCACACATCCGGCGAAAAAACCGCCCGCCGGTGAAACCCGCAGTGCAGCGCCGGCATCGTCCCGCCCGCGCCGGCGGCGATCTCCCGCAACTTGTTCGACCTCATTGGCCTGATGAACTGCGGTGGTGGGTATCTGATGACCGCGGAATGCGTTCGGAAAATGTGCGGGATTTGAGCGAGGTCCGGCGTCCGGTGACGCAATCACTCGTCGATGCTTTGTTTGGTGTCGCCGCTTGATTCGGGGACTCGGGGCAGGGAGACGGTAAAGAGCGTGTCGCGCTCTTCCTGGGTAACGAAAAGAAGACCGCCCATACCCTTGAGCAGCCGGTAACTCAGCGGCACCCCGCCGGTCGCATCGCCTTCCTCAAAAGGCAGAAAAAGCCGTTCGGGATCCTGGACGGACTTGTGCGCCGGGAGGCGATACCGGAAATCGATCTGGATGTTGCGGTCGCTTTCGTAGGTTCTTATGGTCAGAAGTCCCTGTTTATCCATGACCTTTGCGATATGCGTGATCACATGAACGAAGACTTCGCCCAGGACATCGGGGTCCACCAATGCAGGGGGGAGCTCCGGGGCGAGATCCAATTGCCAGACCACCCGTTCGCGTTCCAGGTCCTGCGCGAGCAACCCCACGCATTCCGCCGCCACGGTGTTCACGGGGCATTCCCGGGAACGGATGTCGACGGGTCTGAGATAGTCCTTGATGCGGTCCAGGATCTTCTCCAGTCGCCTGGATTCCTCCAGAATGATTTCCACCTCGGGGCTCTCAGGATATTTCTTTTGGAGACGCATGGCAAACCCGCCCAAAGACATGAGCGGATTGCGTATTTCGTGGGCCACCTCCGCCGCGATGGCGCCGAGAGTCTTGAGCTTTTCTCTCTGCACCAGGGCCTTTTGAGCGGCCTCGAGTTGCAGGGTCCGTTCCCTGACCATATTCTCGAGTCGATCGCGATAATTTTTCAGCTCTTCCTCGGCCTTCTTCCTTTCGGTGATGTCCCTGATGACGGCGACATAAGCCGTTGGCGAACCATCCGGTCCTCTGATCGCCGAGTACGATCCTTCCATGGGGAGTATGGTTCCATCCTTGCGCACGAGGTTCCATTCCGTCCGGAAGGGAGCTCCGGTTCGGATGGCATGGTGCGCTCGTTGCCCGAAAACGACATAACTCTCTTCGGAGGGGTGAACCACTCGTATGGATTGCCCCTCCAGCTCCCCGCGCTCGTAGCCGAAAAGGTCCAGGAACGCCTGATTGGTGGAAACGATCATTCTGTCCTTATCCACCATCAGAATGGCGTCCGAGGTGCTTTCCACCAGTGTCCTGTAGCGTTCCTCGGACTCCCTGAGTGCCGCCTGGGCCCGCTTGCGCTTCCGGATCTGCTTTCGCAGCTCGTTCACCTTCTCTTCCAGCTCCCTGGCCTGTTGGAGAAGGAGCCTTTCCCTTTCCTGGTAATAGTCGATTCGCTCAGACAGCTCGCTCGGCAAAACCTTCAGGTCGGCGAGGATCTCGCCATAAACCTCGGAAAGCTCCTGGGCTTCCCTGGGCGTAAAAATGGTCCCCTGCTGCAAGGCCTTGTGAGCGGCCGCCGACCCGATGGCCCCGGCCAGGGATCGCTCCACCTCGTTATGCAGCTCGACCAGCTGGACGATCGAAATCCGCGCGGCCTGATGTATTCCCGTCTGGAAAAGGCATTTCTCCACCATGGCCGTCGCCTCCGGTTCGGCAAAATACTGGCCGAAAACCTTTTCGATCTCGCTTCTCTTGGGAGCCAGCTCGATGTAAGCGTCCCAGCGGCGGGCGCGGCGCAGAGGAGCCGGCGTACCCAGAACCCCCACGAATTCCTCGGCAAGACTCCGCTCTTCATCGCGTTCCCTGGAACACAGGGAACCGGCAACATAGAGACCGATATTGACGAACATCGTCCAGAGAACGGCGTGGCTCAAGGGGTTCAACCCCGTCAGGCCGAACAGCTCCTCCGGTTTCAGAAGCTCGATTCCCCACGCTCCCTTTTCGAGCAGAGCGTTTGAAATCCAGCCGCTCTTGATGAAAGACGGCAGGAGCAGCGTGTAGCTCCAGACGGCGAATCCCCCGGCGAGGCCGAGGATGGCGCCGGTCTTGTTCCCACCCCGCCAGAAGAGGCCGCCCAGAATGGCCGGAGCGAACTGAAGCCCCGCGGCGAACGAAATGAGGCCGATATTGACCAGCATGTAGGATTCACCGATTCGCTCCTCGAACCAGTAACCGATGATGATGAAACCGGCCACAGCGCCCCACCGGCATTTCAAAAGATGGCGCTTAACGAAAGCCAGGCCGGGAATCCATTGCACCAGGGGCAGCAGCAGATGGTTGGTGATCATGGTTGCCATAGTTACCGAGGTGATCATGATCATGCCCGCCGCCGCGGAAAAACCTCCGATGAACACCAGGAGCGACAGCCACGGTTTGCCGTGCTGAAGAGGGATGCGCAAAACAAAGGTGTCCGCCTGGTCGGGCGGCCGGCCGTCGAGCAGCCCTCCCGCGGCGATGGGGAGAACGAACATGCTGACCAGCAGCAGGTAGAGCGGCAGGAGCCACATGGCCGTCAGGATGTGTTTCTCGTCGTGGTTCTCCACGACCGCCACGTGAAACTGCCTGGGGAGAAAGAGAATCGCCGACATGGAAAGGACGAGATAACCCGTCCACGTGACGTAGGAACCGGCATCGTGCCTCCCCAGTTCGAAGACATGATGAAAAGGGCTCTCCGAGAACCGCCTGAAGATGTCGCCGAAGCCGTCATACATGAAGTAAGTCACAAAGATGCCGACGGTGAGGAGGGCCAGCAATTTAATGACACATTCCACCGCCAGGGCCATCATCATGCCCTCGTGCCGTTCGGTGGGATCCAGCCGCCTCACGCCAAGGATGATCGTAAAGACCACCATGAGCACCACGACCAGGGGACCCACATCCGCCCGGATCCAGGAGGATGCGTCGGCCGCGGTGATGATCTCGAAAGTGGAAATGATCGCCTTGAGCTGAAGCGCGACGTAGGGTGTGATGCCCACCAGCGCGATAAGGGTGACCATGGCGGCAACGGACTGGGACCTGCCGTAACGGGCTGAGATGAAATCCGCAATGCTCGTGATGCGACGGCTGTTCCTGAGATGAACCAGTCTCCGCAGAATGGACCACCACAGCATGATGGCGATCGTCGGACCCAGATACATGGGCAGAAAGAGAAACCCGGAAGTTGCGGCCTGACCCACGCTTCCATAGTATGTCCAGGCCGTGCAGTAGACCGCCAGGGATAGAGAATAGACGAAAGGGTTGTTGGCAGGGCTTCTGCCTGCCGCCGATTTCCGCTCCACCCACAGGGCAATCAGGAACAGGCATGCCATGTACAGGCAGAACGCGCTGAGCACTATGCCGGAGTCAAGCACCGTGGTCCTTCCGCTTCCTGACCTCGTCCCCGGAAGCAGACTTGCTGACGATTCTGCTCACAAGAAACAGGAGGATGATGCCGATGGCCCAGAGGATATAAATGTAAGCAAGGAGAACCTCTGGTCGTTTCAACCGAAAGATGTCGAGGAACGGCCAGTTGAGCAGGGCAAATCCGAGGACGAACAGCAGGGTGTGAAACTCCGAACGCTGCAGAACACTTCTCAACCGTTTCACCTGGTTTCTCTCCTCGATAGATGAAGACCACGGCGGCGGACCGGCGCCGAACACCCCGCGTGCGGGCGCCTCGTCATCAGTGAGCGCATCGAGAGACAGTAATCAGGATTGAGTTCAGTAGTTTTGGCGGTGAATTAACGATAAAGAATCCGCCGAGACAAATCAAGCCGGAATAATACATCGAGCGGCGTGATGGATCGTGTGATACCGGGTTGCCTGGAAAATGGATTCCCGGGCGAGCCTGTTTTCATGCTTCGGGGTGTCGCCGGTGTCATGGACAATTACGTTACGTTCAAGATGACGGCATCGGGCGGGAGGGGATAAACTCCGCCCCTTCTTTACGTCCGATCGGCGCATCGGTCCGTACGAGGGTGGGCACGGCTCCGCCGCGCCCACCCATCGGGCCGGGCGAAGAACTCACTTGTAAATGGTCAAATCGCGGGTGCTGGAGCTGAACGTCTCGCGGTCCACGAGAACGTTGACGCATGCCGGCTTGCCGGAATTTCGGGCGCGGTCGAGGGCGGCCCGTATTTCGCCCGGTTCGGTGACGTGCTCGCCGTGTCCGCCCATGGCCTCGATAATCCGGTCGTAGCGCAGAGAATGGAGCAGATTGGCCGTATTCCCCTTTTGGGGTCCGTATTTCAACAACTGCACGTAGCGCACCTGATTCCACGCCCCGTTGTTGGCCACAATTCCGACCATGGGCAGGTTGAACCGAATGAGCGTATCGTAATCGAACCCGGTCAACCCGAAGGCTCCGTCACCGAAAAGCACCACGACGTCCCTGGCCGGCATGGCCGCCTTGGCGGCGATGGCGAACGGCGTTCCCACTCCCAGCGTGCCGAGCGGACCGGGGTCGAGCCACTGGCCGGGCCCTCGTGGCCGTATCACGCTCGCCGACATCGTGACGGTGTCGCCGCCGTCGGCGATGAGGATGCTGTCGTCCCGGAGGAAAGCATCGATCTCGCGCGCGAGCCTGAGCGGGTGAATCGGCACGGCATCCGAGCTCAGAAAACGACTTTCCCTCTCCAGAAGCTCGGTTTCCATGGTACGCAGCTCGTCGAGCCACTTGCGGGTTCCTCCGGCAGGTGACACGGCGCCCTCGAGCTCTTCCAGGAAAGCACCCGCGTCCGCCTGTATGGCCACTTCCACGTCACGGTTATGACACAGCTCCGCGTAGTCGAGGTCGACCTGGATGATCTTCGCCCCCTCTGCAATTCGGCTGCCGTATCCAAGCCTGAAGTCGAACGGAGTGCCGATGACCAGCACGACGTCGGCCTTGGAAAGCGCGAACTTTCGGGTCCGATTGAACGCGTGCGGCGAATCGACCGGCAGGCAACCTCGCGCCGCGCCGTTGAGGTAGGTGGGAATCCCGGCCCGTTCCACAAACAAACGCAGCTGTTCCACCGCACGGCAGCTCCAGACCTGCGTCCCGGCGATCAGCGCGGGGCGCTGCGCTTTGGCGAGCAGTCCGGCGGCCCGGGCCATGAGTTTCCTGTCACCCGTCAGGCGGCATTGGGAGCGGGACTGAACGGGGACGCGGACCTCGTTTTCTTCCACTTCCCGATCCAGCACGTCCTGGGGAATTTCGAGAAAAGACGGACCCGGACGCCCGTTGCAGGCTTCCCGGAGCGCGAGCCCGATCATCTCCGGGATGCGCACGGTATCGAAGACCGTGCCCGAGAACTTGGTGATGGGGCGCATCATGTCCACGGAATTCATTTCCTGCAGTCCGCCCTTGAGCAGGTTCCGGATCGGAGCCTGACCGCCGATGAGAAGCATCGGCACTTGGGCTCTGTACGCGTTGGCCACCCCGGTGACCGCATCGGTCACCCCGGGTCCGGCCGTGACCACGGCGACCCCCGGGACGCCGGTGAGCCTGGTCCATGCATCCGCCGCATGGGCCGCCGTCTGCTCGTGCCGCACGTCGATGATGCGGATTCCCTCGTCCAGGCACCCGCTGTAAATGTCCATGACGTGAGCGCCGCAGAGCGTGAAAATGGCTTGAACCCCCTCTGTGGCGAGGGTTTTTGCAACCAGCTTGCCGCCTGTCAATCCGGCCATCTGTGTTTCCTCCTTCGAGTGAGTTCGAAAGTTGTTGAAAAACGGATCGGCGGACCCCATTGCCCCCCGGCGCGGAGGCCGAGGCGCCGCAAAGCGAAACGCCGCTCAGCTCTCGTGCCCTCGGGGCGGGCGCCCGGGGGCCGCGCTCGGAGCGCGGTTGTCGCGCGAGGCGCATTCGGCTAAGGCTTCTCGCGCTGAAAGCGTTCCTTCAACGCCGGCTTGGACACCTTTCCCATGGCGTTCCGGGGCAATTCGGAAAGGATTGCTATCTCTCTGGGAATCTTGTACGGAGCCAGCCGTTCTCCGGCCCATGCCCGAAAGGATTCGAGCTCCACTTTCGCGCCTTCCCGCATCACCAGCGCGGCGCACACGCGATCGCCCCAAACGGGGTCCGGAACCCCCACCACGGCGCATTCCCGGATGTCCGGATGCGTTCTCACGGTCTCTTCGATTTCAAGCGCCGAAACCTTGTACCCGCCGGTCTTGAGAATATCCACGCTGTTGCGCCCGAGAATGCGGTACGTGCCGTGTTCTTCGACGGCGATGTCCCCCGTGAGGAACCATCCGTCCCTGAACGCCTTGAGAGTATCCTCGGATCGGTTCCAATATTCGAGAAACACCGTGGGGCCGCGAACTTCGATCTCGCCGGGAGTGCCGATCGCGACCGGTTTGCCGGATTCGTCCGTCAGCCTCACCTCCACGCCGGGGAGCGGGCTCCCCACGGAACCGGGTATACGCCTCCCCTCCAAAGGATTGGACAGAGCCATCCCGATCTCGGTCATTCCGTATCTTTCCAGCAGCACGTGGCCGGATATGCGCCGCCACTGCTCCAGGGTGCCGACCGGAAGCGCCGCGGAACCGGACACCATGAGCCGCATCCCGCGGCAGGCTTCGGACATGCGTTCCCGGTCCGCGGGCGACGACTTTTCCCAGTGATCGATGAGCTTCACATAAATCGTCGGCACCGCCATGAACAGGGTGAGCCCGCCTCGCAAGAAGCGGCCCCATACCTCGGCCGGATCGAACCGGGGCAGGATTTCGCAGACCGCTCCGACCCGGAGGGCGCAGGCGAGCACGTTCACTATTCCGTGAACGTGATGCAGCGGCAGAACGTTCAGGATGCGATCCTCGGACGTCCATCCCCAGGCCAGGACCAGGCTGGTCACCTGGGCCGCAAGGTTTGCATGCGTCGTCACCACTCCCTTGGGCCTGCCCGTGGTGCCGCTCGTATAGAGAATCATGGCCCGCCGGTCCGCGACGATCGTCGGAAGGACTCCCGGAGCGTGCTCCAGCGCCTCGGTGCTCAAGGCGAACCTCAAGCGCAGGTCCTCCGAGAGGGGCTTCAGGACCGCCGCGAGTTGCGGGTGAGCGATGACCGCGGCAGGGTGCGTATCGTCGAGCACGTATTCCAGTTCCGGGCGGGGATGGAACAGGGACAGCGGCATGGCGATGCCTCCGGCGCGCCAGATACCCCACTGCACCGCAACATAGTGGAACCCCGGAGGCGCCAGGAAGGCCACCGGTTTTTCCTCCAGATCGGAAGAGCCGCCCAACAGAAAGGATGCAACCCTCGCCGATGCGTCGAGGAGTCGGCGGTACGAAAAAACACCCTCCGGGGTCGAAATTGCATCCCGGTCGGAGTACCGTGCAGCCTGTGCGGCGAGAAGTATGGACATGGCGTTTCTCCCGGCGCTTCAGTCCGCGCCTCCTTGTTTCGCGGCCTGTTCTCAAGCCGCGCGGAGCGGAATCGGAACCGCCCGCCGCGGTCCCGCGCGAGCACCTCGATCGCCCGAGTGTGCGAACACAAAGTCAGATAAGTATATAGCGTCAAGAACTTATATTATATCCATATCTGAAATATTCCCACACGGAGCGATTCACGCCCGAAGCCGACCGGTGCGGACAACGAAAACGGCAACCGTTCGCGCGCACGCCCGTCTCTTTCGGCCGGAAAGCCGGACGGCCTGGAATTTCCACTGGGGCGTGTCTAGATTGAATTCGGACGGTGCGGCTTCGGATGTCCGGAGCTCGACGTGGATATTGGCTCAGATGAGAAAGGAAAACACGCGATGGAAAAACGGAAGCTTGGACATTCGGGGTTGGAGATTGCTCCGATCGCTTTTGGAGGCAACATTTTCGGGTGGACCGTGGACGAGCCGACCTCCTTCGGGTTGCTGGACGCGTTCGTGGGGGCCGGGTTCAACTGCATCGACACGGCCGATGTTTATTCCCGGTGGGCGCCCGGCAACAGGGGCGGGGAATCCGAGACCATCATCGGGAAGTGGTTGAAACGGAGCGGCAACCGGGAAAAGGTGGTCATTGCGACGAAGGTGGGAAAGGAGATGGGCCCGACAGCCAAAGGGCTTTCGAAAGCCTATGTCCTTCGCGCAGTCGAGGATTCGCTGAAACGCCTCCAGACCGATCGAATCGATCTCTATCAGTCGCACGAAGACGATCCCGAAACCCCCTTGGAAGAGACTCTTGAGGCCTACGCGCAACTGATCCGACAGGGTAAGGTCAGGGCAATCGGAGCTTCGAACCACGCGGCCGGGCGGCTGTCTGAGGCGCTCGAGGTGAGCGGGCGGAAAGGGTATCCATGCTATACGAGCCTGCAACCCCTCTACAATCTTTACGACCGCCGGGAATATGAAAGGGAGCTCGAACCCGTCTGCCGGCGGGAGGGGCTGGGCGTGCTCCCCTACTTCTCCTTGGCCAGCGGTTTTCTTACGGGCAAATACCGGCGCGGGGCGGACGCGTCGAAAAGCGCCCGGGCCAGGTATCTCGAACGATACCTCAATGACCGTGGATTTCACATCCTCGATGCTCTGGACCAAGTGGCGCGCGAACATCACGCTACCCCCGCGCGGGTTGCGCTTGCATGGCTGATCGCCCGTCCCGGCGTCACCGCCGCCATTGCCAGCGCCACGAACATGGAACAGATGAACGAATTGATCCGGGCGCCGGAGCTTGCGCCGGCCCCTGCAGACTTCGAGCTTCTGGACAGCGCAAGCGCGTATGAATGAACGTTCCGGCGACGGCGCGCAAGGGATGAATGCGGCGCGTCGCGGGGCCGCTTTCGCCGGTTGGCGGATCGTGTCGGGGCAGGATTCCCGGGGATGCTGTGAGAATGTCCCGATGCGGCGTTTTTTCATCGTCTGCCGTGAACCCCCGGTTCATCGGGGTTCACGGGCGAAACGGCCTGCGGCCGAGTGGTGCGCCGGTGCGTAAGGCGGTTTTGGAAACGCAATCCTACACGGCGTGTTTCAGCGATCGCTCGGAAGGTCCTGCCTGGAAAGCGCGCATGAAGCTCTGCCCGGCGGCGAGCGCCTTCAGATCCGCCGCCACGAGGTGAGCCTTGGCCGGTCCAAGATGGTGGGCGATGGCATCCCGTGCCGCCTCGAACGACACCACACCGGTCGCGGCGAGGTAGGCTCCCAGCATGACGATGTTGCTGGCCCTTCGGAGCCCGGCTTTCCTGGCGATGGTGTCCGCGGGGACGTGGTACACGTGATGCCTGTCGTACCCGCTGTGCGCCTGGACGATGGACGAATTGAGGATAAGGAGGCTCCCGTCGCTCAGCTGTGGCTCATACTTGAGGAGGGAAGGACGGTTGAAAATCAGGGCCGCGGACAGCTTTTCCGCCAGAGGAGAACCGATGGGCCGATCGGAGAGCGTGACCACGCAGGAGGCCGTGCCTCCGCGCTGTTCCGGGCCATAAGAAGGCATCCAGGTCACGTGCTTCCCCTCGATCATGGCCGCCAAAGCCAGGATCTGCCCGCACAGCAGGACTCCCTGCCCCCCGAAGCCTGCGATTAGAACCTGATGATACATGGCACCCTCACTTTCCCGGTTCCGGCGACGAGTCTTCCCGGCTGCCGGCCGTGTCGCCGCGGACCGTCGGCACCGTCGCGTCCTTGAAAACCCCAAGCGGGTAGCGAGCGGTCATCTGCGTCTCGACCCAACGCAACGCCGCGGTCGGTTCCATTCCCCAGTTGTTGGGGCAGGACGAGAGTATTTCCACCAGGGAGAACCCCATGCCCCGTTCCTGGCACAGAAAGGCTTTCCTGATGCACTTCTTTGCCCGGACCACCTGTGCCGGGTTGTAGAGGGCCGCCCGCGCGATGTAGACGGGCCCGTCCAGCCCCGCAAGGAGCTCGGCCATCCGCAGCGGATATCCGGCCCGGGTTACGTCCCTGCCGGCGGGCGAAGTCGTCGTCTTCTGCCCGGGCAGCGTGGTCGGGGCCATTTGGCCTCCGGTCATGCCATAGTTTGCATTGTTGATGAAAATCACGGTGATGTTCTCGCCGCGCGCCGCCGCATGGACGATTTCCGACAATCCGATGGAGGCCAGGTCTCCGTCGCCCTGGTAAGTGAACACGATCCGGTCCGGGAGCACCCGCTTGATTCCCGTGGCCACGGCGGGCGCCCGGCCGTGTGGGGATTCCTGCATGTCCAGGTCCAGGTAGTTGTAGATCAGGACCGAACATCCCACGGAAGCCACGCCGACCGTCTTTTCCCGCAGGCCGAGCTCGTCGATGACTTCCGCGACAAGCCGGTGCGCCACCCCGTGGCCGCAGCCGGGACAATAGTGAAACCTCGCTGCCGTCAACGTTTTCGGACGAATAGAAGCGGCTCGGCTCATGCTGCCTCACTCCCTTCGCTGATCCGTTGGACCTCGGCCTCGATTTCCGAAGCCGTGATCATGATGCCTCCCATGCGCCCATGGAAGGCGATCTCCCGCCCCGACAGCGCCAGCCGCACGTCCTCAACCATCTGGCCGGCGTTCAACTCCACGGTGAGGACGTGCCTTGCCGCCAGGGCGGCGGCTTCCAGGGCGGCACCGGGAAAAGGCCACAGGGTAACCGGGCGAAACAGCCCCGCCCGCAAGCCCTTCTCCCTCAGGTTGTCCACGGCGGTGCGGGCCGCTCGAGCGCAGATCCCAAAAGCCACAATCAATACGTCCATGCCGCCGTCGATGCCATAGACCTCGGACCTGACCTCTTCGCGCGCGAGTTGCGCGTATTTGGCCTGAAGGTGAAGGTTGTGCGCCTCCAGGGCGCGGGGGTCGAGGTAAAGGGTCTTGACGATCCGCCTCTGACGTCCCTTGCAGCCGTCCGTGATCCACGGCGCGCGTGAAGTGCGCGGAGTGCGCACTTCGGGTAACCGCAACGGTTCCATCATCTGGCCGAGCACGCCGTCGGTGAGCAGCAGCACGGGGGTACGGTATTGTTCGGCCAGGTCGAAGGATTCAAAAACGAGATCGGCCGTTTCCTGGACGGAGGACGGCGCCAGGACCGGCACCCGGTAGTCGCCGTGGCCGCCGCCCCGGGTCGCCTGGAAATAGTCTCCCTGCGACGGCTGAATGGTGCCGAGCCCGGGCCCGCCCCGCATGACGTTCACAATCACGCAGGGCAGCTCGGCCGACGCCAGGAAGGAAATCCCTTCCTGCTTCAGGCTGATTCCCGGCCCGGAGGAAGAGGTCATTACGCGGGCTCCCGCGCCCGCAGCCCCGTAGACCATGTTCACGGCCGCCACCTCGCTCTCCGCCTGCAGGAAGGTCCCGCCGATCTCGGGCAGGCGGCGGGCCATGTATTCCATGAGCTCGGTCTGAGGCGTTATGGGGTATCCGAAGTAGTACCGGCACCCAGCCCGCAGGGCCGCTTCGGCCAGGGCTTCATTGCCTTTCATCATGACGCGCATGACCCGTTCTCCTCATGGGCGAAGGTGATGGCCAGGTCGGGGCACATCAGGACGCAACGGCGGCAGCCGCTGCAGAGCGCGCCCTTGACCAGCTTCACCACCGGATAGCCGTGGGCATTCAAATGGCTGCCGGGCACGAGAATCTTCTCCGGGCAGAATGCCGCACAGATGCCGCAACCCTTGCACCGGTCGGCGTGGATCACCGGCTTGAACGTGTGACGCTTCCTGGTTTCGAATGCAAGGTCTCGAGCTGCAAACATGGCACTCCTCCTCTCCCTCACTTTCAATCAAGAGCATATCTCGTGCCATTTCTCGTGGAGGCTAAAAGCATTATGCGACGCGAGGCATAAGAGCGGTCCCCGCGGGGCGCGGGTGCAGCCCGAAAAGGAGTGAACGGAAGAGTTATTTCACCGCCGCCGGTCATCGGAGATTTTTGGGAATGCATTGCCGGGAATCGGTCGGCTTGCCGGGGAATAGAGGGAGGAGGAAAGGAGCGGAGATTCGGCACTTTATTTCCGTAATGAAATAAAGTGCCGGCAATATTTTGCCTGATTCACCCGAGTCCGTAACGCTTGAGCTTGTTGTATAGCTGCCGCACGGAGATCCTCAACTGCCTGGCCACCTGCGTGCGGTTGGCGTTCGTCATGGCCAGAGCCTTCTCCAGGAGGGCTTTCTCCCAGACGGCATGAGCCTCGGCCAGACTCCTCCCGACGCGCAAAGGCTCCGCGCCTTCATCGCGCCTGGCCTCCGGCCGCGCAAAGGCCGACAAGGTGTGCGGCAGGTGTTCGGCGCGCACCGTCTTTTCTCCGGGCTGCATGTTGATGAGCGCGCGTCCGAGCATGTTTTCCAATTCCCGCACGTTTCCAGGCCAATGGTAGGAGCAGAACATTTCCAGCGCCTCCGGGGAGATTCCTTCGACGTGGCGGCTGTATTCCTGGTTGAGCTTGTTGAGCAGAACACTCAGCAGCGGCGGGATATCTTCGCGCCGTTCGCGCAGCGGTGGGATGTGGATCGGCAGGACGTGCAGCCGGTAGAAAAGGTCGGATCGGAAATGCCCTTTTTCGACCAGGGAGGCCAGATCGACATTGGTCGCCGTAATGACCCGGACGTCGACGGGGACGGGGCGCGAGGCCCCCACGGGGACGATTTCCTTCTCCTGGAGCACGCGCAGCAGCTTGGTCTGAACGGCCAGGTTGCTTTCAGCGATCTCATCGAGGAAAATCGTCCCCCCCTGGGCTTCGAGGAAATGGCCTTTCTGACCGCCGCGTTTGGCACCGGTGAACGCCCCTTCGATATAACCGAAAAGCTGGCTTTCCTGGAGCGTGTCGGGGATTGCGCCGCAGTTCACCGAGATGAAGGGCCGTTGGGCGCGATCGCTCGAATGATGGATGGCATGGGCGAAGAGCTCCTTTCCCGTGCCGCTTTCGCCGGACAGAAGGACCGTTGCGGGCGTTGCCGCGGCCTTTCGGGCCTGTTCGAGCAGTTCTTGCATGATCGGGCTTACGGCTATAATATCCTCGAACGTGTACTTGGTGTCCAGGCGCCGGATCAGCCGATGGGCCCTGTCCAGTTGCTCGGTCAGGGAACGCAGCTCGGAAACGTCGTGAATGACCGCGACGCTCCCCTTGAGAGCACCGTCTACGACAATGGGGGCAACGTCCACAAGCACTTCGCGTCGCGCCGCGCCCACCTTCATGGGAACATGCTTTACCGGTTGGCGCGTGCGCAACACTTGCAGGTGCATGCTCTCGCCCTCGGCGATATCGACCGTGGCCGGCCGGTGAAGGACCTCCCGCTCCGTCATGCCGGTCAGCCGGGTGTAGGCTGGATTGATGAGAAGCCCCATCCCTCTTTCATCCACCACGGATATGGCGTCCTGGGTCGAGTTGACGATGGCTTCCAACAGGGTGCGCGTTTCTTTGAGCTCGGCAATCTCGCATCCCAGGCGCTTTATTTCGCTTATGTCCCGAAAAATGGCCATTGCCCCGACGATCTCGCCTCGGGCATTGCGCACCGGCACCCTGTTGGTCATCACGGTGGTCATTCCGGTGTCCTGGATTTGATCCAGTTCGGCTTCCCCGGTTTCGAGGACGATGTGCAGCCGGGTGTTGGGGATCACATCCCGCACGTGATGCCCGAGAACGACATCCGCCGATATCCCCGTCAGACGTTCGGCGGCGGTATTGAAGAGCGTGACGCGGCCATCGGCATCGACCGCCAGCACGCCTTCGTGAGCGGCGTCGAGGAAGGCTTTGATTTGACTTTGCTCCATCTGCTGCTCCATGTCTGACACGGCATCCCGTTGTCGTCGGCGAAGAGCCAAAATTGGCCGAGCCTCGGCGGAGCTCCCGGCGGATCCCGTCCCGGCTGAGGCGCATGGGAAACGGGCGCAAGGGGTAGACCGCCATGAAAAGGGAACCGTCGCGTCGCTCCTCGATTCGGCCGGCGCTTCGCATGGGCGATTGAACCGGGAAATCGAGAGGCGAACGGTGTGCCTTGTTATTATACAGCCAAAGGATGGGATCCTGCAAAAGGTGAAACTGCGGACGTGATCCTGTTTAACCCGCATTTGGAGGACTTGCATGGCGACTTCTCGGTGTCAGGGAGGAATTCGGTCATGACGATCCGCACTCGTGCTGCGGTGGTCCGCCGGCGTGGCGGGCCGTTCCTGTTTGAAGATGTCGAGATCGACGATCCGCGCGCGGATGAGGCCCTCGTTCGAATGGTTGCCTGCGGCATCTGCCACACGGACATCGCCGGGCGCGACGGGGCGCTGGGAGTGCCGCTTCCCGCCGTGTTCGGGCACGAGGGCGCGGGCGTCGTGGAATGCGTCGGCAGTCGAGTGGGCCGGTTCCGTGCCGGGGACAAAGTGGTGCTCTCGTTCAGTTCCTGCGGGGAGTGCCCCGGCTGTCTTGGAGGTCATCCGGCCCGATGCGGGGAGTTCGACGCGTTGAATTTCGGCGGCGCGAGACCCGACGGTTCTTCGACAATCCGGGATGCAAAGGGTGCCCCGCTGGGAAGCTCTTTCTTTGGTCAGTCTTCGCTTGCCGGGTATGCCACGGTCCGGGAACGAGGGTTGGTGGGGGTGGAAGCCGTCGATGAGGACGAACTCACGATCCTTGCCGCCCTGGGATGCGGCATCCAGGCCGGGGCCGGGACGGTACTGAACGAGTTGAAGCCCCGGCGGGGGGAATCGATTGCGATCTTCGGCGCCGGCACGGTCGGCCTGGCGGCACTCATGGCCGCCCGCCTGGCTGGAGCCGCGCCCATCGTTGTCGTGGACGTGGTGGCATCCCGATTGGAGCTGGCCCTGGAACTGGGAGCGGCCGTCGCCATTGACGGCCGCGCGGGAGATGTGGTCGAGCACCTGCGCGAAACGGCGGGAAGCATCGACCACGCCGTCGAGACCACGGGTGTCTCGCGGGTGATCGATTGCGCCATGAAGGCCCTGGGCTCAAGGGGCAATATATCGTTGCTCGCGGTTTCCGCTGATGAAGGGGAGGAGCGTGTCCATCCGAAATCACGCGACCCCGGCCAGTCCGTCATTTACAGCGTCGCGGGCGACAGCGATCCGCAAACGTTCATTCCTTTCCTGATCCGCAAGCACAAGGAAGGCGCATTTCCCTTCGAGAGGCTGATACGCATCTACCCGGCGTCAAGGATCAACGAAGCGGTGAAGGATTCCCTGTCCGGGATCACGGTCAAGCCGGTGTTGCGGTTCTGAGTTTTCGCGGCCGGGAGTTGTTTCGAGGAAATGTATTTGTGCTTATAATGATAATCACCGATTCCATTCGTAAGGTTCCCTGAAACGATGCTTCAGCGGCGGCCGAATGGAATGAACGGGTCGGCGGAACGCTTCTTCGCGTGGCCGGCCCGCGATGCACTTTCAGTGCTACAAGATGGAGGAGATCGATGACGTTGAAACGGAGCTCTTGGATTGCGTGGTGTTTGACCGCGGCTGTTGTTGCAACCTGCCTGGTTTTTGGAGGACCGCAGACGGGGTTCGCCCAGTCTGCCACTGAATGTGATGATTACGCCAAGGACTACGCCAACCGTCACACCAACGCGGGTGCGGACGTGGTTGGCGGCGCGGTTGCCGGCGCTGCGAGCGGCGCGCTGATTGGAGGGATCGTCGGCGGCGGCAGAGGCGCGGGGAAGGGCGCGGCCATCGGAGCCGGAGTCGGTGCGGTATCGGGTGGCGCCCATCATGCCGGCAATTGGCAATACCACTACGACGTGGCATATCGAAATTGCATGCGGGGAAATCGATAGACGCCGCATTCTTTCCGGAGTCGGATACCCGGGGAATGCGAGCACTTCCTGAAAACCATGAAAGACGCCGGGAGGGCGACTGCGGCGGCACCCGCGGATCGGGAGCTCTCGCAGCCGCCGCCCGGCGCCGAGCTTCGAGCGCTCGTGCGTGGGTCGAAGGCCGGGAGGCGCGCGGGACTCATTACGATGCTCTTCCGTTGTGCGGCAGGACCATCGTCCTGAACCCAACCACCCGTCAGCCGGCGGATTGCCGGTGCGGCGGTGCGGTCGCTGCCGGGCTGCGCCGTTCTGCCGTTTCGAGATAGGCCTCCACTCCGGTTCGCAGCTGTTCGACATCGGAATCCGAATAGTCGGTCTCGACGTGAAGGAACGCAAGACCGTGCCGATTCTCGATCGCGCTGCCTGCTCCGGAACCCCGGAGCGGGCAGTGCGCTCATCCATGGCGTCGCGTTCAGTGTGAGTTGGCGAAATACCGGTTGAACGCGTTCAGATAGGCCCGGGCACTGGCTTCGATGACGTCTGGGCTGGCACCGGTGCCGGAATAGACCGTCCCTTCGATTTCAACCCTCACCATCGCCTCGCCCAGGGCGTCCCGACCCATGGTGACCGCTTTCAGATCGTAGTCGCGAAGCTTGCCGCTGACGCCCACGATCCGTTCGATACCGTGGAAGACGGCATCGACCGGGCCGTTGCCTGTGGCGGCGTCGGTGATTTTCACTCCCTCCCTGGTCAGGGTGACCGAAGCGAGCGGGACCATGCTGCTGCCGCTCATGAGCTGGAGGCTGTGGAAGGTGTAGGTTTCCGGCACCCGGGTCAGTTCGATTTCCACGATGGAATGCAGATCCTCGCTGCCGATCTCCTTCTTACGGTCCGCCACGTTGATGAAGCGGTTGTATACCCGGTCGAACACTTCCGGTAAGATCGTATAACCCAGCTCTGTGAGGCGGTGTCGCAGGGCGGCGCGTCCCGACCTGGCGGTCAGGACGATCTTGTGCTGGCGGATGCCCACGTCTTCGGGCTTCATGATCTCATAGGTGCTGCGATCTTTCAGGATGCCGTCCTGGTGGATTCCCGACGAATGGGCGAACGCATTGGCCCCGACGATGGCCTTGTTGGGTTGGACCGGCACGTTCATGAGGCGGCTGACCATGCGACTGGTGCGGTAGATTTCCTGGCTTTTGACGTCGGTGTGAGCGTCAAACGTTGCGTGGCGCGTCTTGAGCACCATGACGAGTTCCTCGAGGGAAGCATTGCCGGCGCGTTCTCCGACACCGTTGATCGTGCATTCGATCTGGTTGGCGCCGTTGCTGACGGCGGCCAGGCTGTTGGCCACGGCCAGCCCGAGATCGTTGTGGCAATGCACGCTCAGGGTCACCTTGTCGAGGCCGGGAACCTTCTCGCGCAGCTTGCGGATGATTTCCCCGAATTCGTCCGGCACGGCATAGCCGACCGTGTCGGGAACATTCACCACGGTGGCGCCCTCCTTGATGACGGCGTCAAGGACCCGGCACAGGTATTCGAAATCCGTGCGGGAGGCGTCTTCCGTCGAGTATTCCACGTCCTCGCAGAATCGCTTGGCGTACTTCACCGCGTCCACGGCCTGCCGCAGGGCCGTGGCTCGATCCTGCCGCAGTTTTTTCTGAAGATGGATGTCCGAGGAACCCAGGAACACGTGAATGCGGGGACGCTCCGCATTGCGCACCGCCTCCCAGGCGATGTCTATGTCTTCCACCACGGCGCGGGCCAGCCCCGTAATCACCGGCCCCTTCACGTTTTCAGAGATGGCCTTGACCGCGGCGAGATCATCGGGAGAAGAACACGGGAAGCCCGCTTCGATGACGTCAACCCCGAGCACTGCCAGCTGCTGTGCGATTTCAATCTTCTGGCGCTTGTTGAGCTTGGCTCCGGGGACCTGTTCACCGTCTCTCAATGTGGTATCGAAGATGAATATTTTCCTGCTCATGTCATGTCCTTTCCGTTGAACAAACACTGTCGTCGCTTGCCCGTTGCGCACCGACCCCCGAGAAGGCCGGGGCGCGACTGAGGCCGGAGTCCATCCGGGGAAACCACCTTTTCGGGAGTTTCCGGCAGAAACGAGGCCTGACTCGCCCTGCAAATCCGTGTTGCCTGCCGTCGGAGCGCGCGACACCTCCCCGCGCGCGTCCGTGAGGGGCGGGGCACGCCTCGCCCCTGCTACGACGGCTTCCGAGAATGCCGGTCGTCAGGCTGAACGCTTTGTAGGTCCGATAGTTCCATGTCGGTCACCTCCTTCGGAAAAAGTCAATGCCGCGAAAAGCACGGCGCACCAAAACAAAAAGGCCATGGAGTTTCCCCCATGGCCTTAGGTTTGGACGGTATGCAGCGCGCTTCAGAGCGCGGGCAAGAGAAAGGCACGAGGTCTCCGCGTCCGACCATTCAGGTCGAGAAGAAGTAGGGATAGGACGAGAGCCTGGATCATGACCTTTCCTTGTGGCCTTCCTGGTGTCGTTGTCGTGCCCGGTTGCCGAAAATCTCTCAGATAACCAGGGCAATACCGAAGCACAGGGCGATCTCTACCGCAAAAACGAACAAATAAAACGCGAACTTGCCTGCCGGAAGATCCTCGATGATGCGGTTCGATTCCTGCATGACCTGACTGGCTTGTGCCGTGTCCACCTTGCTCCTCCGACCGATTCCGTTCGTGACCCTTGCTCTGCTTCATATATCAGTTCGCAACCGATATGTAAATTGATTATATTGTCGGATCGAAAAACTTCAAGACCTGAAAGCGACCAACAGGTGTGACGGGTGGGAATCCTCGGGCCGATGGGTTATGGTTGCACCAATATGGAACAGGCGCGGTCCCGATCGGGTGCGACCGGATTTAGGAAGGTATGGGCGATGCGGGAAAAGGTCGGATTCGACATTGTGCCTCCGGATGTCATGGCGATGATGGGCATCCTGTCGGACGCCGGCCATGGCGTTTGGCTGGTGGGCGGCGCGTTGCGCGACCACTTTCTGGGGCAGGCGCCCAGGGACTTCGATCTGGCGACGGACGCCTCGGCCGATGAAGTGGTGAGACTCTTCCCGAGGGTCATTCCCATCGGAATTCGGCATGGGACGGTCCAGGTCCACACCAGGACCAGGGACGTCGAGGTCACCAGCACTCCGGGAAGCGGACTGGAAGGGATTCTAGAAGATCTCGGCCGGCGGGACTTCACAATCAACGCCCTGGCGTTGTCGTACCCGGAAGGATCGTTCCTTGATCCTCACGGCGGGTGCAACGACGCCGACGCCCGGATACTTCGCGCCGTGGGGGATGCGGGCCGTCGTTTTCGCGAGGACCCGCTGAGGGTGCTGCGAGTCTTCCGGTTCGTCAGTGAGCTCGGGCTTGACGTCGAGCCGGGAACCTGTGCCGCGGCCCGCTCCGAGGCGAACGGTCTCGCCGCGGTTGCGGGGGAGAGGGTACGCGAGGAGGTCTTCAGGATCCTTTCGGGCGGGAACGCCGTGAGTGCCCTCCGGCTTATGGAGGAAAGCCGCGTGTTGCGAACGGTTTTGCCCGAGCTCCACGAGAGCGGGTGCAGTCACGCCATCGACACGATGGGACGATGTCCGAACCGGTTGAGGATCAGGATGGCCGCGTTGCTCCACGGCCTGGTGGAGGAAGAAGCCTCCCTTGGAGCCGTCTCTCCATGCGGGCGCTGCGTTTCAAGCCGCAGGGCCGAAGAGGTGATGGTGCGGTGGCGGCTGTCGCGCAGGCAAATTCAGGGTGTTCTCGGCATTCTGGAGAACCCGCTTCCGGGCGACTCGGCGAATTGGACTGACGCGGATTTGCGACGCTTCATAGCGCGGACCGGTCCGGAATTTGCCGGGGATGTCCTGGAGCTTGCCCGGGCCTGTCGCGCCGCGGGCGGCGATTCCGCCGGCGCGGAGCAACTGAGCGGCCTGTACCGGCGCTATCGCGGGGAAGTGGAGTTGCGTCCCGTTCCGAGGCTGAGGGACCTTCCCATAACCGGTGAAGACGTCATGCGCATCACCGGGCTCAAACCCGGTCCACGCGTGGGAAAAATTCTCGAAAGGGCTCACCTGGAAGTTATCGAGAATCCATTTATGAATGAAAGAAAAATTCTTATGGATTTTATCCGAAAAGAATTCCATAAAGAGGCAGAAATCGAAACGTCGTGAAGGCGCAAAATCCGAACGTTGGAGGATGAAGAATGCTGGTTAAGAATTGGATGAGCAAGACGGTGGTCACCATTGAAGAAGATGATTCGATGCAACATGCCATGAGCCTGATGAAGGAACACAAGATCCGCATGCTGCCGGTGGTTGCCAGGGGGAAGCTGGTCGGCGTGGTGTCCGACACGGACCTCAAGCGGGCTTCGGCCTCCGATGCCACGACCCTGGACATGCACGAACTGCTCTACCTTATTTCCAAGATCAAGGTCCAGGACATCATGACCAAGACTCCCATCACCGTCTCGCAAAACTTCACCGTGGAAGAGACCGCGGAACTGCTGATGAGGAAGAAGATCTCGGGCTGTCCCGTGTTGGATGACGACGGACTGGTGGTCGGGGTCATCACGCGCGACGATCTTTTCAAGGTCCTGATCATGCTGAGCGGGCTCGGCAAAAAGGGCATCCAACTGGCTTTCCAGGTGGAGGACCGTTCCGGCTCGATCAAGAACATCACGGACGTTATCCGCAAGTACGACGGTCGGATCGCGAGCATCCTGAGCTCGTATGAATATGCGGCGCCCGGCCATCGCATCGTATACATCAGGACCTACGATATAGACCGCGCCGTCCTACCGAAGCTGGTCGAGGAACTGAAGCAAGTTGCCATGCTGATCTACATCGTGGACCACCGCGACAACAAGCGGGAAATATTCCACGACCTGGTGGCATGAGAAAACTGTGCGGGCGGTTCAAACGATGCGCCCTGCGTCCGTTGCGCGAGTCGTTCCCCCCGACCGAGCCACGGGCCGACAAAGGAAAACCGGCGGGTGTTCACCCGCCGGTTTTCCTTTCACACACGCAAAATTCCCGGCCTGTTCCGGCCAATGGGATCAAATTCCGAGAAATGCCTGTTTGACTTCCTCGTTCTCGAGCAGCTCGCGGCCTTTTCCCTCGAGCGCGATGCGGCCGTTTTCGAGAACATAGGCCCGGTCGCAAATGGCAAGCGTCTGCTTGACGTTTTGCTCGACCATGAGGATCGTCATTCCCTCGCCGTGGATCTTCGAGGCAAGGCGGAAAATCTCCTGGGTGAGCAGCGGGGAAAGCCCGAGCGAAGGCTCGTCGAAGAGCAGCATCTTGGGCTTGGACATCAGCCCGCGAGCGATGGCGCACATCTGCTGTTCCCCTCCGGACAGCGTGCCCGCCAGTTGTTTGCGGCGTTCGCGAAGCCGGGGGAAAAGGTCGAGCACCCACTCGATGCTTTCCTTTCGATGCGGCTTTGCCCTGGCGCACAGCGAGCCCATTTCAAGATTCTCCAGGACCGTCATTTCGGGAAACAACTGGCGTGCCTCCGGCACATGGGCGATGCCGACGTCGATGATATGATACGGCTGCACGTGATCCAGCCTCTGATCCTCGAACCAGATGGTCCCCGACGTCGGATGGAGCAGGCTCGATATGGTCTTCATGATCGTGCTCTTGCCGGCTCCGTTGGCTCCCACCAGTACCACAAATTCCCGCGCCTTGACTTCGAAGGAGACATCCCAGAGCACCTGGACGTCGCCGTATCCGGCGTTCACATTTTCCATCCGCAGCATGATCCTATTCCTTTCCCAGATACGCCTCGATAACGGCTTGATTGTTGGCCACTTCCGCCGGCGTTCCTCGTGCGATCTCCTGACCGTAGTTGATGCAAAGGATGCGGTCGCACAAGTTCATGATCACGTGCATGATGTGTTCGACAATGATGATCGTGATTCCGGAATTGCGGACCTTGCGGATCAGTTGGACGCCGTCGGCCTGCTCCTGGGGCGTCAGGCCGGCCATGGTTTCGTCCAGCAGGAGCAGCTCGGGGGCGGTGGCAAGCGCCCGCGCGATCTCCATGCGCTTGCGGTCGCCGATGGTGAGGCCTTTTGCGGGATAGTCCTGCTTTTTGGTCAGTTCGCAGAAATCCAGCACTTCCAGGGCTTTTTCACGGGCTTCCGCCTCCCGTGAAGTCCTGTTGAAGGCGGAGGTCATGACGTTTTCGAGCACCGTCATTCGACGCAGGGGCTTCACGATCTGGAAAGTCCTCCCGATGCCCTGCTTGCAGACCCTCCAGGTCGGCAGGCCGTTGAGTCTCTTCCCCTGGAACTCGATGTAACCGGAAGTGATCGGGTAGTAACCGGTGATCAGGTTGAAAACGGTCGTCTTGCCGGAACCGTTTGGACCGATCAAGCCGTATATTTCCCCTTTCTCGACCTCAAAAGTCAGGTCGTTGACGGCGAGCAGGCCGCCGAAGGCCTTGACGAGACGATGTGTTTGAAAAAAATTCATGATCAGTTTCCACTTCCTGCAGAAGGTGATGCTTTCCGGCCGGAGAAAACCTGGCGGATCTTGCCCCAGTCTCCCACAATGCCGTTGGCCATGTAGCGGATGACGAAGATGACCAGCAATCCGAAAACCAGGACGTGGGCCTCACTGACCCACTTCGGAAGCATGCCGAAAAAGGCGCTCCGGAATGTCTCCTGGAGCAGGACCATGATAAAGGCACCCGTCGGCGGGCCCCAGAGGGTTCCCACGCCGCCGATGATTCCCACGAGGATGGCCATGATGGAGATGAAGTGGAGCGAAAAGACCACCTGAGGGTCGATGAACGCCATGTAGTTCATGTAAAAGGCACCGGCAAGACCGGTGAAAAAGGCGCTGATCATAAGGGAGAGGCTCTTGTAACGAAAACTGCTGATCCCCAGGGCTTCGGCGGCGTCCTGGTCTTCCCGGATGGCCAGGAAGTAGTAACCCCACTTTGAATTCATGACCGTGTGGATGGAATAAATGCATGCGGCTGCCAGACCGAGGGCCAGGTAATAGTAAGGAATCTTGCTCCGGAATGTCTGGATGATGAGGATGCCCTGCATGCCCTCCGTGAAGTCGACCCACTCCGTGGCGACCAGCCGGAAGATCTCGCCCACCGCGATGGTCGCGAGGGCAAAGTAAGGGCCGCGCAGACGGAAACAGATCCATCCGATGACGAGCCCGATGAGAAGGGCGACCGGTCCTCCCAGCAGCATGCCGTACCATGCCGATATGTCGAGCTGGGTCGTGCACAGCCCCGCCGTGTAGGCGCCGATGCCGAAAAAAATGGCATGGCCGAACGAGACCTGTCCCGTATAACCGGACAGCAGATTCCATGATGATCCGATGACCACCCACATGAGCGCAATGATGAGGATGTGCCGGTAGTAATCGGACTGGATCACGAGGGGAAAAACGGCAAGTAATAAAAGGATGACAAGCGTCGACCAACGAATTGATTTCATATCACCGCCCTTGCTAGATCTTGGTGAGCTTTTTCAGGCCGCCCGGCAGGAAGATGAGCACAAGGAGAAATATCACCAGGCCGACCGCATCACTGAGGGCCATGGAAATATACGTGGCTCCCAGCGACTCGGCAATGCCGAGAAAAACCCCTCCCACAATGGCCCCCACCGTGCTTCCCATGCCTCCGAGGATGGTGATCACAAAGGCCTTTAGCGTAAAACGGCCGCCAACGTCGGGAAAGAGGTAATAGATGGGCAGGAGCAGCGTGCCTGCGGCCGCGACCAGCGCGGCGCCCAAACCATAAGTGAGAATGGTGATCCACTCGGCGTTGACACCCATCAGCAGTGCGGCGTCCTTGTTCTGAGCGGTTGCCCGTACGGACTTGCCGACATCCGTCTTGGCGAGAAAGAAAAACAGGCCGCCCGTCAGCAGGACGGCGATGCAGAATGCAACAACCATGGAAGTGTTGAACGATATCGTTCCCAGATACATGGTGGAGAAACTGTAGGATGTCTTGACGGACTTGTAGTCGGATTGGAAAATGAATCGAACGATCTCGGTCAGGATCATCCCGATGCCCACCGTCATGAGCACCTGGTTTTCGGGCAGAATCGAATCCACTTTCAACAGGGGATTCAGAAGATATTTCTGGATGAAAGCCCCCAGGAGGAAGAGTGCCGGCATGCTCACCAGGAGCGAAAAATAAGGATCGATATGGAAATGATCAAACAGAACGAAAGTGATGTACATGGCAATCATCATCAACTGACCGTGAGCCAGGTTGACGATTTTCATGACACCCATGATCAGGGTCATTCCCAGACCGACGAGAGCATAAATGCCACCCATCAGAATCCCTGCCACAAGCGTCTGGATAAGAACTTCCATGGGACTTTGTCCTCCGTGTGAGACCCGCGCTGAAGAAAGTGGAGGTCGGGGCAGGGGGGCCTGCCCCGGTTCCATGCGACTATTTCCAGACCTTTTCCCAGTCGATAGGATACACGTATGGTTTGGAGGCGACGTCCTTCGGCCACACCAGCTCGAGCTTCCCGTCGATCCACTGCACCAGGTAGGTGGGCAGTTTGTTCTGGTTGGTCATCGTGTCGTAAGCGATGAACTTGACGGGGCCGAAAACCGTCATCATGTCGGTGGCGGCCAGCGCCTGGCGGACATCTTCCGGACCCATGGATTTGGTCCGTTTCAGTGCATCGGCGATCACGAAAGCCGCGGCATAGGCCTCGGCACCGTGATATTCCGTATCAACCCCGAATTTTTTCTTGAAATCGTCGAAGTATTTCTTGGCTCCCGGGTAGGGCAGGGTCTGGTACCACAGGGTCGCGGAGTAGACCATGTCGGAGGCCTTGCCCGCATTCTTCTGAAATTCGGGCAGCGTAAAACCCGCCGCCCCCCCGACGAAGAGCTTGGGCGTGACGCGAAGCTCCAGGGATTGCCTCATGAGCAGCGACGCGTCCATGAGGTAGGAAATCATGTAAACGAGATCCGGATTGGCCTGCTTGACCTTGATCAGCAGGGGCTTGAAATCCACTCCGCCGTGTTCGTAGCCTTCCATCATGAGCACCTTGATGCCCAGCCGTTCGCAGGTCGCCTTGAACTCCTTGGACCCCGAGGACCCGAAGTTGGTGTTTTCGTACAAAATGACCGCCGTCTTCGGTTTCACCACCTCGGTGAGGAAGGATTCGAGCCCCTTCGGATACTCACTCACGGGGGGGTTCAGGCGGAAGATGTATTCCCATTTCTTTTCCGTGATCTTATCGTCCGATCCCGTGTTGACGAGGAAAGGGATGCGGCTCTGTTGCGCAACGCCGGCAATGGCAAACGTCTCGGAACTCCCGTATCCGCCGCCGAGCATGACCACCTTGTCCTTGGTGATGAGCTTCTCGGCCGCCGAACGAGCCACATCCGGGCGTCCGGTGTCGTCTTCAAGCAGGAATTCGAGCTTCTTCCCGTTGATGCCCCCCGCTGCGTTGATCTCCTCCAGGGCCATCTCGAAAGACTTCTTCTCGATTTCGCCGAATTTCGCCTTTTCTCCCGTGACCGGCAGAATGATGCCCACCTTGACGGTTTCCTGAGCGAAAGCCGGCAGGACCAGGAACGCGAGTGCAAAAGACAAAGTCACAATAGCCGACACCATGCGCTTCATTTTTTCTCCTTTCGGCAAAGATGGATCCTTGGGGCTTGAGAGGCAAACCCGTGGCACTGAAGCGTGAAACAAATGAAATAAAGCACAAACCGGGTTCACGGCGCACGCTGGGTAGGGGGAGGAAGAATAGTTTGAGCTGGCACCGTGTGGAAAATTACACTAGTCTAAAGAGGACAAAGAAGTCAAGGCCAAGGATTCGACGTCGGGAGAGGAAATGGAAAACCTGCACGAAAGCCCGCGCGCTTTTCCGGTGCTGGAGTCGATAGCTCCGGTGGTGGAGCGCAGCCGCTGGGTGACGTTCCATCCCGCGTCGGCGGAATTGTGCATCGAGCGATGGGGACACCTGTTGGACTCGGTCCCCACCTGGAAACAGCCCTGGCACTTCTTCGACGGAGGCCTGGAGACGGTGCGCTGGGTGTTCGTCCTGGACGTTCTCAACCACTGTTTCTGGCCTGATGAGAATGAACCGCTCTGGTCCGTGCGTTACCGGGGGAACGAATATTCCGGCTATGCGGGCCTTGCCGCCTCTCTCAAGCGAGCCATGGAAAGCGGCGTCCCGGTGACGAATGCATCGTTCCTGGCAGGTCTGTCCCCGGGAACATTGCGCGAGATTTTAGCCGGAACGGGCGAGATTCCGCTCCTCGAGGCCCGCCTGGAGAACCTGCGCGAAGCGGGGCGGGTACTGCTCGCGCGGTGGGAAGGCGACATCGTCAACCTGGTTGCTTCCGCGGGGCGCAGCGCCGTCGACGTCGTGAAAGGCGTGGTCGACAGCTTCTCGAGCTTTCGCGACGAGTGCGGGTATCGAGGGCGGCCGGTGTATTTCTGGAAGAGGGCGCAGCTGTTTGCGGCGGATCTTCATTCGGCATTCGACGGAAGGGATTGGGGGGCGTTCGAGGATATAGAACGGCTTACCGCGTTCGCCGACTACAAGCTTCCCCAGGTTCTGCGCCGGTTCGGACTGATCGTGTATCACCCCGAACTGGCGGAAAGGATCGAGAGGCGGGAGCGGCTGCCTGCCGGAAGCGAGGAAGAGGTTGAGATCAGGGCGGCGACGGTATGGGCGGTGGAAGCCCTGAAGAAAGCGTTTGAACGGCGGGGCGCCGAACCGACAAGCATGCGCGTGGATGGCTGGCTCTGGCAGTTGGGGCAGCTGGAGTATTTCAGAAAGTATCCTTACCATCTTTGTCGCACGATCTATTACTGAACCCGGCTTGCCCGAAAGATGGATTCCCGGGGGAGCCTGTTTTCCGGGAGACCGGTATTAGGTCGGGGTTCATCCCCGTGCGCTTCACCTCCCGCCGATTCCTTGCTGCGCGCTGTTGAGCGCGAATCGGCACGAAGCCCTCCGGAAGGTCGGCAACCATGACATGTTTTCCCTTTGACCGGGCGGATCGGCAGGAGTCAAGCCGGTGCCGCTCCCTTGACCCGTTTTCACGGGGGAGCGCGGTTTGGGTTGAGCCACGGTCGCGTCCGGACCGAAAGTGGTTGGTTCGTGGCGGGTGCGGGCCAAAAAACGGGTCGGAAAAGCTTTTCCATTTGTAATGGTTCTTTGTGATCCTGCCGAATATAGGGTAGTATGGCCGGGGTTGCCTGTAGTGTGTTGTCCCGGGCGGCAGCGGGGCCATGCCGCAATCACCGCGTTCTCTGCGGAAAATGCGAAGCATTTCACAACATGAGGACATTCATATGCCCGAAATTACCCGCAAGCAGCTGCTCATGGCCGTTATTTCCGGGAGGGGGCCGGCCTACTTGAGAGGCGTAGACCTTTCCAACCTGGACCTTTCATCCGCCGGTTGGCTTGCCGAAGCCGACCTTCGAAATGCGGACCTGTCGAGCGCCAATCTGAGCAGATCCAATCTGAGAAACGCAAATCTGCAGCAGGCGAACATGCAGAATTGCAACATGGCGATCGCCAACCTGGAAGGGGCCATTCTGCAGTCGGCCAGGATCAACGTGGCGAATTTGCGCGCCGTCAATCTGGCGGGAGCGAACCTGCGCGAGGCAACCCTGGTCGGCACGACCCTGGTGAAGGCGAACCTCAAGGAGGCCAACCTGGAATCCGCGGACCTCGAGGGGGCCAATCTGCAGGGCGCGAATCTCTGGAAGGCCAAGCTCAGCCAGGCCAATCTGCGCATGACGAATCTGCGAGGGGCAAACCTGTCGGAGGCCTACCTCGAGGGGAAACTGGTCGACCACTACGAGACTCCGCCGAAAAACCCCTCACAGTACCAGGGATTTGTCGGTTCGGTGGGAGGCATCCAACTGACCGACCTGATCCAGATCGTCTGTCTGTCCCGGTCCAACCTGATGTTCAAGATTGAATCCGAGAGCGGGTGCGGCACCATTCACGTCGGTTCGGGAAGGGTCTACCATGCCCAACTGGACCGGCTGGACGGCGAGGATGCCCTGTTCAAGATGCTGGCATGGGAAGGGGGGCGCTTCGAAACGGTGACGCTCGAGGAGGTGGGGGCGAGTACGATCAACAAGCCCGTGGAAAACCTGATCATCGAAGCGATGCGCCGCCGCGACGAAAGTATGCCGGCGTTCATGAGGGGGAAACACGGCAGCATGCTGCGCGAGATCCGCCGGTATCTGCCCATCCCGGCCTATCCATCCAGGGAGTTGATGAAACTCACGGTCGCGGAAGGCAAGAACATTCGTCCCACCCAGGAGGTGCAGATTATTGACGCTTTTGCGTCCACGGATACGGGGGAAATCCTTTGCTCGATTGTTGCCGAGGAGGATGTGTTCATTGCGCCGTTGCGCTTTATCCGTATCAAACGCAACCATCCGCTGTTTGATTTGACTGTCAATTATCATAAAGAGATGAAAAAAACTTGACGATATTAAAAGAGCAGATGGACAGGCGTCTTTCGCTCAGCACTTCGATATTGCAGCCGTTTTGAGCGCACCCGTCCGGAATTCGTCTTGGCGAGGTGGTGACAAAGGTCTGAATTCATAGCAAAAAGGGTATGATTCAGAATGAGCTTGATTGTGACGAGAGAGCAAATCCTACAGCTCGAAAGCATTGTCGGAAAAGAACTTCTCGATGCCGGCGCAGATCATGTGATCATTGTGGATATGTCGGGCAATCTGATCATGCAGCAGGGTTCCATGCATATGGAAGACATATTCTCTCTGGCTGCCTTGTCTGCTGCAAATTTCGCCGCCACGGCCGAGATCGCCAAACTGATCGGCGAAGAAGACTTTTCCTTACTCTTTCACAAGGGGGACAAGCGAAATATCCATTTCAGCAGATTGGGCAGAGAACACATTATTATAACACTGTTTAACGAAAGCGTGTCACTCGGGTTGATTAGGCTCAAGCTGAATCGCGCGATTGAGCAGATGGCCTCAATTTTCAAGGGTTTGGAAGGAAAGAACAAGTGGCCTTTATAGACCTTAACAAGAACGAAATTCAAGCCAAGATCGTCTACTATGGTCCGGGTCGAGGAGGCAAGACCACGAATCTGCTTTTCATTCACGAATCGATGTCCAAGCAGGTTTGCGGCAAGATGGTCACGATCGACACGAAGGGCGACCGTACTCTCTTCTTTGATTTCCTGCCCCTGAGCATCGGCAAGATCCTGAACCTGAGCATCCGCATCCAGTTGTACACGGTTCCGGGTCAGGTCATGTACAACACCACGAGAAAGCTGGTTCTGCGAGGGGTTGACGGAGTTGCCTTCGTGGCGGATTCGTTGCGCGTTCAGAAGCAAAAGAACGTGGAGAGCCTCCTGAACCTTGCCGAAAACCTGACGGACGAAGGTCTCGACATTCACGATATCCCCCTCGTTCTCCAGTACAACAAACGCGACCTCATGGAATCCAACATTCCTCTCCTCTCTGTTGAAGAGATGCAGGAAGACCTGAACAAGGACCTGAAAGTTCCGGCCTTCGAGGCAAGCGCCATGAGGGGGAACGGGGTTTATGAGACTTTGAGGGAAATCAGCAAGCGCACCATAAAGAACGTGATCCAGAAAGTGGGCGGAGATTTAAAGTAGGGAGGCATCCGGCGGTCCGCGCGGATGGAGCAATTGTGTGGAGTTCTTATGCCCGCCCAATCCGGGCCGGGTCGAAATCTTCCGAACCAACCGAGCGGCGGTGTCCGGAGGGCACGCATCAGCGCCAGGCACTCCGCTACCGGCAGATTGAAGGCCTCGGGATTATTATTCCGGGTCGTTTCCAATGGAAATGAGCGAGAACAATCGTCAATGGATCGACGGCAACCGATGATCTTCACGACATCGCGATCCGACGTTGCCGAATGGGAATACAGCATATCTTGCGGCCTTTGTCCGGCGGCCCGGGAGAAGGTTGGGCCGGCTTATGTCAGGAAGGAACACGCCGATGTCCGAAAAACAAAATGATGATGCAGCAGAAAAAAAGAGGAAGATCGATTTTGACGCATTTGAACTGCAGATAGATCAGGAGATCGACAGCCTGTTCATTCCTGCCGGTCAGACTGCGCAGGATGCGGGCTCATCTGCGGCGATCGGGAAGGAAGCGCAACCTGCGCCGCCCCGGCCGGCTCCCGCGACTTCCCCCAAGGTGGCTCCCGAGATCGTTGCCGGGATTGCACCCGAGATGGTACCGAAGCTGACCGTCGAACCCGTTCCCGAGACGGCGCCGAAGCCTGCCGCCACATCGCTTTCCGGGATTGCGCCCGAGAGGTTGTCGAAGCCGGATGTCGAGCCCGTTCCCGAGATCTCGCTTGAAACCGCATTCAAGGCGGTTGGTCCCGCCGTTGCCGAGAAGGTGCCGGAGATTCCGGCCCAAACGGTCCCCAAGGTCGTTCCCGACCTTCCGGAGTCGGCTGAAGGCTTTCACAGGATGACGGAACTGCAACCCGAGGCCGCGGCGCCGGTCGCCGGAGGGGGTGAGCTGGAAGTCGAGATCGACCGGGAAATCGATCTCCTGTTCCAGGCCGAGACCGCTGCGTCACCGAAGTCCGAGCCGACGGCGGCCCAGAGCCGGCCTGTTCCGGATATCCTTGCCACCGGGAAGATCAAGACCGAGGACATCATGGAGGAACCCGTTTTCGAGCCTCTGAAAGCCGAGGCGCCTCCCGCGACTCCTTCTTCTCCCGTCAAACCCGTGGAAATCAAGTCCGGCGACTTTGAATTGCAGCTCGACCAGGAAATCGACAGTCTCTTCGTGCCGTCGAGTCCGATTCCGCCCGCGCCTTCGGCAAAAACCCCGACAGCCGAATTCCAGTTCGAGATCCCCGGGGCGGAAGCGAAGGCCGAGGAACCGCCCGCTCCTCGCGTCGCTGCGGAGCAACCCGCACCCAAGGCGCCGCAAGTGGATCTTCTCGCCGACCTCAATCTCGAAGAGATACTGTCCGCCGAACCGCACAAGCCGGCTTCCGATCTGTTCAGAGCGGCTCCGGAGAAGGCTGAGCCTGCTCCCACAGCGGTGATGCCGGCTCCCGACTGGTTTAAGCCGGTTTCCGACGCGCCTGCCGTCACTCCGGCACCGGTATTGGATGAAGTGCGGGCCGAGAAGGCGGAAACGGCGCCGGCCGCGGAGCTGGAAGCCGAGGAAGGAACGGAGCTCGCCGCCCTGCTGGATGCGTTCAAAATCGCATACCTCAGCCTGGATTGGGAATTCTCCGTCGAGAACATCTCCAGCCTCCAGGCCTCCCTGAGCAGCCTCGAGCCCCATTGCCGCAAGAGCGCAGGGGCGAACTCGATCTACAAAATCCTGAAGGCCGTGCTCGAGCGTCTCAAGACCAAACCCCATGCCATCAATCCCCAATTGATCGAAATGGTCCGCGATTCGCAGGAGCTGCTCAAACCCATTCTGCTCAAGGAAGGCCATCTCGACCGGCAGGAGAAGGAAAAGGTCAAGAACCTCATCGCACGGTTCCAGACCCAGCGCGACAAGACCTCTCTGGACAAGGCGCCGATCACATCGCGGCTTGCGACGGAAGCCGACGCCGGGATGGAAGTCGATCAGGCCGTCCCCCTGGCCACTCTTCCCGAGGATCAAATCGCTTTTGTCGACCGCCGACCGATCAGCGCCTTGAAGGGTTGGCTCGAAGCGTCCCGGGCACTGGTGAGTGAGACGGTTCAGGGACTCGAATTTGAAAACAGGCGGCTTCGGCAGATCGAGCAAATCCTGGGCAAGACCAAGGCACTGGAGCCGCTCGTTGCGCGTCTCGAGGGCATACGGGCGAACGTGGAGAAGCACGTCCTGGCATTCAAGTCGAGGGAGCCCGAATGGGACGAGCGTATCCGGTGGCTTGGGGAGCTTGATGTGACGATCTCGAGCCGCGGCGGGCAAGTGCCGCGTCCGGCCGAAGACGCCGTGGAACTGGAGGAAGTGGTGCTCGAGGCCGAGGAACTCCGGGAACCGGGATATGCGCCGGCGTTTTCCGTCGAGGGAGATGTCAGACCGGACCAGGTATACTACTTCAGTATGGGTGGCAGGAAATTCGCCGTGCTTGCCTCGCAGGTGGTCAAGATCGACAAGGTCTCCGGGGCGAAGGTGAAAAAGTTCGTCAAGCAGGGCTATGCTTCCCTCAACGATTTCAAGCCCATGTTCAAGAACATCAAGGCAGGCCTTTTTGGAACGTGGGGAGGACTGCCGCTCGAGGTTCTCAAGGGCTATCGATTTGTGCCTATCCCCGCAGAGGTTTTTGGCGGCGAGTCATTGCCCGCCCGCTCAGGCGGGGCGATTCTGCTGAGCAGCGGCAAGCGGCACGGGATCGTGTTTTGTGATTCCGCGGTCGTGGATCTTCACAATGATGTCGAGATCGTGATCGGCAAGGCGAGCGATGACCGGATGCTCGGAAGCATCATGGGCGTGGCGGACGCACCCGTTGAAGTGCTGAATCTGGACCGGACCGTAAGATCGCTGGGTTAGCCCGCGGAAGGCCGCTCGCTCCTCTTTCCGGCGGGCTTCGCGAGGGAATGGATGGAACGGTTCCGAAGGGGCCCAACGCGGCCTGGAATTGCAGACCGGATGTCCTTCAGCGGCGGCCGCGCCGCGACGGACATCCGAAGATGCAGCCCCTCTGCAGGACCGAACGACCTGTGGCCGGTGATGGTCAAGCCGGGAGCGGGAGACCGCGGGGGGGCTTTCCCAATCGTTGGCGTTTTCCCGCCCAAAGAGGTTTCCCCATCAAAATCATTGACGGATGTGTTCGGGGTGCGGCAAATATACGGGAGAATCGGGGAATGCCGCCGGCGTCGGCATCGTTTTGAATTTGACGGGAATTCATACCGAGGTGCGTTCAAGATGACACAACACCTGCCCGTCGGGAGGTTGACGCGGCCAGGGATAAACCCCGCCCCTTGCTACGGATCGATGTGCCCGTCAGACAAGGGGAGGGCTTTATGCCCTCCCGCCCAATGCACTCATCTTGAACGCAAAATTGTATCACGGGATCTTCACAAGCATGGCCTACGGTGATTTGTTTCAATCCTACCTGAACCGCCTCGAAGAGGCGCGCCTGTATCTCGAACAGGGACTGGGGGAGGGCGCGGGGGAAATCGTCAAGGGCATCCTGGAGGATCTTGAGCAGAGCGCCCTGTCCGAGGAAGAGAAGAGTGATCTGCGGTCCAGGATCGAGAAGCAGCACGGACACATACCGGAAGAGACCGCCGCGGGAGAGCCGCCCTCCGCGCCGCAGGGCCCCGCTTACGGAATGGCCGAGCCCGATCAAACCTTCGAGTACGGTCTGGCGCTCATGGACGGCCAGTTCTGGGACGAAGCCATCCGTGAATTCAAGACCGCCGCCGCAGTCGGCTTTCGCGTCATGCAGTGTTGGGAGCTGTGCGGGGACTGCGCCGGGAAACTGGGCAAGTGGGATGAGGCCATCCGGTACTACGAGAACATCTACGCTGATCCCGCCGCCGATGAGCAGCTCAAACGGCAGATCCTGCTCAAAATCACCAAGTGCTCCCAGAATCGGAAGAAAAACGATGTCTCCTCGACGATCCAGGCTCGTTCCGAAGCCGTCGCCGCTGCCGCTGCGGGCCCGGCTCCACCCCCGAAGGTCGCCAAACCGGAATCGGAAACGCTTTCTCCTTCGTTGAGTTCCCTGGACCAGCATTCCCTGGACCAGCTCATCGGGCAGCACGCCGCCTCCTGGAACGATTCCCGGAACAGCTTCGTTGCCGGGGAGAAACACACCTATACCATTTCGAATCTGCTCCACGTGGGAGTCACTTCCCTGGTCATGCAGGTGACCGACGATGACACCGGTGAAATGCTGGCCGGGCAGATCCTGAGCGGGCCTTACGGCGCCGGCGTCGACCCCGCCGTGCTTTCTCGCTGGGCTCGGGCTCAAATGATGAGCAATTCGCAGCATATCGTGCGCATCCACGACATCGCCCAGTGCGAGGACCGCATCTTCATCATCAGGGAACACCTTCCGCTCTCCCTGGTCGATATCTTCAACATGGGGGAGGTGCTGCCGATCCCGCTGGCCATCGGATTGTCCTACCAGATCCTCGAGGGGATCGGCGACCTGCACCTGCATATGGGGAAGGATGAGGAGATCCGAAAAATCCACCACCTGGATCTGCGCCCGTCCAAGATACTCCTGCACGACGACCGGTTCCTGGTGAAAATCTGCAACGGCGGGCTGTTGAGCGAGCTCGAGCGGGCCAACCCGAGGGCGGCTTCGCTCAAGCACCTGCCGCTGCCGTTGCTCGCCTACCGTGCCCCGGAGCAGTTCCGTCCCTACCTGTCCCGGAAGAAACCGCCGTTTTTCACCGACATATACCTGTTCGGGGCGTTGCTCTACGAGATGCTGACCGGCATCCAGGCCTTCAGCGGATCGTCGATCGAAGAATTCGAAATCCAGCACTGCGAGCAGTATCCGACACCCCCGAAAGTGTGGAGGCCTGAAATTCCCGAAGTGATGAACGAAATCATCATGAACTGCCTGATCTGTGATCCGATGAAGCGTTGGCGAAGTGCAACCCAGATCTCTCTGACCTTCGAAAAGTCCTTTTCCGAATGGGTGGGACGCGGGGTGGAGCGTCAGTATTATGAGCTGCTCGATCGTCTCCGGTCCAAGATCTAGCCTTCTTCGGCCCCCATGGTCTTCCCGTCCTCGCCTTTTCCCGCGGCATGCCGGATCGCGCTCCCCGGATTGACTTGCGTTAACATCCCGTGTTTATCTATAATGGTCGGCATTGGCACGGGCACCCGATTGTCCGCCGGGAGGCTTGAAGTGTGCGGCGCGCCTTGGCCGGGCGCTGCGGGGGCCGGAATATTCCGGGGGATTGTGGCACGGAAGTCCCCGCGATCGTCTAACGGCGTGCGGCCGGGTCCGACGGTCGAAAGCAGTCGAAGTCACTCCAGAAAGGAGAATTTTCATGTTATTTCTTGCCATTTTCAGCTATTCCCCTGAAGACCGGGACGACGTTATCCAGAGAGGCATGGGAACCGGTACCAAACACCAGGGTGTGGAAGTCAAGGGTGAATGGTTCGACATCTCCGGCCATCGGGTTTTCAGACTGTTCGAGGCCGACGACGAGGTCCACCTGGCGGCGTCCGTCTATGCCTGGACGGACCTCGGAATCGCCGAAATCATTCCCGTCATGGAAACGGAAAAGGCCCTGAAATTCCTCAAACGGGTCGGTACAAAGTAAAAACGGGTTCGGTTTTCGACGCCCGGATGAAACGATGTCTTTGCGGTGCCTCGGGCTCAAAAGGGAAGTCGGTGCGATGCCGACGCGTTTGGCCGGCGCTGTGAGCGGGGATGAAACCCGGCGGCGACCACTGTGCTCTCTCATCTCGTGCGCAGGGGGAGAACGGGAAGGGGCCGGGAAGTAAGTCGATCCGCGAGCCAGAAGACCTGCCGTGAAGACTTGGTGCGGTCGGTGCCGTTTGTTGGGCGGTGGGATTGCCGAAGCCATAAAGCGATCCTTCAAGCCTCGATGCAGAGGTTTGAAGGATCATTTTTTTTCGAGAAAGCAAATGCTTTCAAAGGAGCCAGCAGGATATGGAGAAGCTTGATCGTTTGTTGGAACGCATCGAGCCGGCCTCCAAGGATTGGGAGGCGAAGGCATGGGAAAGACTGCACGCTCAGATTCGGCCGCGCGATTCGCTGGGACGGCTTGAGGTCATCGCGGCGCGACTGGCGGCGATCAAACGGAGCCTCACTCCCGCGGTGGGCAGGAAGATCATCTTCACCATGGCCGGCGACCACGGCGTGGCCGCGGAAGGGGTCAGCGCCTATCCGCAGGAAGTGACCGCGCAGATGGTGGGCAGCTTCGTGCGCGGGTGGGCGTCGATCAACATCCTGGCGGTCCACTGCGGCGCGGCCGTGCGGGTGGTGGATTGCGGCGTCGCATCGGATCTGCCTCCGGACTGGCCTGTTTTGCGCCGTAAACTGGGCAAAGGCACCGCAAACATCGCCGTGGGCCCCGCCATGAGCAGGGAGGTGGCGGTCCGGGGTCTGACGATCGGTGCGGAAATCGTGCAGGACGCGCACCTGAAGGAGGGGTATCTCCTGTTCGGCACGGGGGACATGGGGATTGGTAACACCACGCCGTCGACGGCCATCATCGCGGCTCTTGGCGGCAAGCCCGTGCGGGATCTCACCGGCAGGGGGACCGGCATCGACGACGTCGCGTTCGAGCGGAAGGTCCGAGTGATTGAAAGGGCGCTCGCAGTGAACAGGCCCGACCCGAATGATCCCCTGGGCGTGCTCGCCGGAGTGGGAGGGTTTGAGATCGCCGCCTTGGGCGGCGCCGTTCTGGGTGCGGCGGCACTCCGCGTTCCGATCATCTGCGACGGGTTCATCGCCACCGCCGGGGCGCTTGTCGCATGCAGGCTCGCGCCGAAAGCCGCAGACTACCTTTTTGTGTCGCATCGGAGCCGGGAGGTCGGACACACCGCCATGGTGGACATGCTGGGCATGCGCCCGATACTCGATCTGGACATGAGACTGGGGGAAGGCACGGGGTCCGCGCTGGCAATGAACATCGTGGAAGCGGCGGCGAAAGTGCTCGTTGAGTGCAAGACCTTCGAAGAAGCGGGAGTGACGGACACGGGGCACTGATCCCCAGGCACTCACGCGCATGGTCTAACCAGGGCGAAGTGCTCCCGGACGATGCCCGTCAGCCTCACGCGCTCCCGCGCATGGCCGAATCCCTCCCCGCGGAAGCGCGGGGGAGACCGCGCAGACACGATATCCGTCCTTGCCGGGTGTTCCCTCGTAAGCGCGCGCGGGGGGCCGCCGGGCCGGCCGGCAGGGGCGGCGGCCTGGATGGAATACGGGAGCCGTCATCCTGATGGATTGTAAATCGGGGTGCCTATCGTTTTTGTTTCGCTTCCTTTGGCCGTTCATGAGTATAATGGAACGAAGAATGAAACCCAACCACGAGAGGAGCTTTGATCTATGACGACGGTTATGCCTGAAGGGGAAGCGATTCGCAGGGCGGTGAAGTGGATTTCGGCCTCTTTGGAAGAGCATCCGGACAAGGCTGCCCAGTCGCTTGTCCAGGAGGCGGTGTTGCGGTTCGATCTTTCACCCAAGGAAACCGAGTTCCTGATGGAGTTTTATAAGAAGGCGAAACCGGACGCTTCCTCCGATGCCTGAGTCCGCACACGAAACGCCATCCTTCTGAACCTTTCGAAGACGACCCGAGGCAGGGATACGGATTCCCGGCGCCCGCGCGGGGCCGGGAGTCTTGACGGGCTTTCCGAAATCGGAAGCCGGTGCGGGCTCCTTCGCCCTTCCGCCGATCGTCCTCCACGCTCACCGCAGCTTCTTGAGCAGCCAGGCCATGTTCTCGCCGAGGGTCCTCATCGTCTGGAGCCCCTCTTCATCCCGGTGCACATCGCCCGGGTCCATGCCGATTCCGATATTCCAGTAGCTGGACCCCACAACGATCATCTGACTGATGGTGAAAAAGTAGTTCAGGGAATCGAAAGCGTGAACCGCACCGGCCCGCCTGACCGCGACCACACCGGCTCCCGCCTTGCGCCGGAGCAGATCGCCTCCGGCCCGGACCGCCAGCCCGCATCGCTCGATCAATGCCTTCATGCTTGCGGACACGTCCGCGAAATAGGTCGGCGAACCCAGCAAAATGCCGTCCGCTTCGATCATTTTTGCCAGATATTCATTGAGTTCGTCCGTCTCGACGGCGCAGGTCCCGTCCTTGGTCTTGAAGCACGAATAACAGGCGGTACAGCCCTGAAGGGGTTTTCCCGCCAGCTGGATCAACTCCGTTTCGATGCCTTCCTTATCCAGTTCGGCAAGAACGGTCCTGAGGAGTATGGCGGTGTTTCCATCCTGTCGGGCACTGCCGTTGAATGCGACCACTTTCATGCGTCACCTCGCTGTGTGGGGACAGAAAAAGGAAAAGCCGCCGCCCGGAGCCCCTTCACTCAGGCGCGGCGGCAACGCGGCCGTCGCCTCGGGGCCGTCGTCGCATCTCACCTCTACCGCAAAAGCCGGACTCCATCAAGATTCATTTCCGTTGTTGACGGCAGTCCGCGGACGATCCGGGAAAAAACCCTTCCATTGAGAATGCGGGGTCGTCGGGAGAGCGCCTCGCTGGAAAACGACCGCTTGGGCCGTCCCGGACTCCCGTCGCGGTGCGTGCGATCAGCGGGGCGTCGTTGGCGCTCATCGCCGGAATTCGGAGAAACCCGCGATACGGCGTTCAGTGTGAAAATGCCCCGGCCTGGTAAATTTGCATGCTTCGTTGCGAGCCCCCGGCTCATGGCGGTTTATGATGAATGCGGGGAGTCATGGGGCGGGCCGGAGACCTTTCAACGAATCAAATCAATGGTTAATTTGGGTGAACAGATCGGCTTCAGGGGTGACTCATGAAGGTGCCGGCGGATCCCGGGGGGGAGGCGTTATGAAGCGGATTGCGTTTTTGATCGGCCTGGTGGTGCTGGCTGGTCCCGCATGGGCGGATTTTGAGTCCGGCAAGGCCGCCTATTCCCGCGGCGACTACGAGACGGCCTTCCGGGAATTTGAGATTCTGGCCAAGAAAGGTCATGCCGAAGCCCAGGTCGCGCTTGGGCAGATGCACCTCAAGGGGGAAGCCGTCGGGCAGAGTGACGTTGAAGCCGTGAAGTGGTTTCGGAAAGCTGCCGAACAGGGCAATTCCTTTGCGCAGGGAAAGCTCGGGGCCGCATACGAGGAAGGCAGGGGGGTTCCGAAGGACTATGTCAAGGCTTATATGTGGTTGATCCTCGCGGCGGCGCAGGGCGAAAGGGGAATGGCCGGATTTCGGGACCACATCGCGCAGAAAATGACTCCGGAACAGGTTGCGCGGGCTCAGGAAATGGCGCGAAACTGGAGGCCGAGGGTGGCAAAATGACTCGACCTGAAAACCCGGGAACAACCTCGATGAAGCGAGACATACCTGCGCATGGCGGTTCTATATGTCTGCTATGGACAGGCGGAGACCCCGGAACGGTTTCGATGCAGCGATACATTCCTGCCTGATCGCCGGCCGGAAGAGAAACACTGCTGAAAGACCGGCGATGTGAATTCAACTCGGCTTGCGGATGCTTCGTGCGGAGTTGCCGTCGGGAAGATCGTCCCGGTATGGGAAAATCGTGCCGGCAAGCAGGAAGAGAGCGTCTTCCGAGAAATTTCGCCCTGCAAGGCGGCCGCGAAGAAGTGTTCCGGAAGAAGGGTCGCACATCGGACGTCATTTCGATGGAGCCTGGTCGAAGGGAATCCGGCGCGCCTTTCCGGGCAGCCTCGGTACGCATTGCACAATGATTGTGTTGCGGAATGAGAAACCGCCTGTTCCGAAGGGATGCCGTCCTCGTTGTGTGCCGTCGCAGAGGCGTTGTTTCCGCCCGCGGCGGGAAGCCGGGAAACCTGTGGCGCGGGGCGGGAGCGGACCTAAGAAATGGTGCAACTGAAAGGTTGACAGTTGCCCGTCGGGGGGCTATAAGAGGGCGTTCAAGTGGGGATGTGGCTCAGTTGGGAGAGCGCCGCGTTCGCAACGCGGAGGTCAGGGGTTCGAATCCCCTCATCTCCACCAAGTAAAATCAAAGAGTTAATAATTCCCAATTTGCCCTCCAGCGTCGACGATCCATTCACCGGCGGTGAAATTAGACCGTTGCGTTCGGGACGCAGAGGTCCCCCTCCGAATCCAGTGGCTCCCCTTGCAGATAAAGTGATAGTGAGGCATGGTCTCGTTGCAGAAATTCAATCCGTGCGCCGACCACGCGCATTTGCCCCCTTCATATGGACATCCTTGTCTCTGGCGGGTTTTCGGGGCAGGCAGCAAGACCGAACAACGACAACCGACACGGAGTTGGACCGGATATGGCCGTTCCGCTGGCTGGGCATTTGCAGGCCCGCAAGAAAGCGCGCTTTCATGTCCAGGTGAAAATCGGGAATATTCCCACCGATATTCAGACCCCGGCGCAGGTGCTCGTTGAAGGCACCGTCGTTCGCATCTTTCGGAGTGACGGTAACCTGAGGCCTGGCGACCGGGTCGTTTTCCCGGTGTGGGTCTGCCGGCCGGGGGACGACGTCCCGGTGGGACCGGTCTGCGGGTTTCTGGATCGGCTTGCGTCCGCGACGCATATCGAAGTTTACCTGAACGGGGCCCCGCCGCGGTGCGATGTTGCCCTGGACGAGTGGCTGCCGCTGGAAACCGCTTCCGATGAGCCGCGCCTCACCGTGGAGGAGCTCGAACGACAGATCAGGGAAGCACGCAAGAAGAAACGCAGATGGTGGTGGTTCCGGCCGAACACAACACCGTGACCGCCGGAACGCCGCGTTTCAACAGAACCCTGCCTTTCGGGCATTTCCCCGCCGGGTCTGGCTGTTCGGGCCTGTTGGCGACAGGGTTACAGGCACCCCGGCTGGAGGGATTTGGACCTCGAGGGCGGGCATGGTTTACACACCGGCCGCCGTCAATGGATGGTCGGCAGTCGTTTGCCCGGCGAGGGGTCTTCCCGTCGGTCAGTTTCCGCCTGCATCGTATTTGATGGTCAGGTAATGCTCAAGGCCTGTAGTTGTCAACGTAGTGCCTGTGACATACAGATTCCCGCCACCGCCGACGACCATGGAACTGCCGGAAGCCTGCTCGTATCGTCTCACCCATTTCTGATTTCCGTTCTCGTCGTAGTTGATGGTGGCACAATCATAAGTTTTGCCTGAGGAATCTGAATCCGACCAGCCTGTAACATAGACATTTCCTTTGCCGTCCAAGGCGATGGCCGAGGCGGAGTCACCCCCATTGGCCGGACCGTTGTAGCGTTTCACCCATTTCCGGTTTCCATTCGCGTCGTACTTGACGGTTGCATAATCTTCGCCTGAAGAAGTTCCCTCCGAAACGCCGGTGACATAGACATTCCCTGCGCCGTCCAGGGCGATGGCATGGGCAAAGTCACTGCCATTGGCCGGACCGTTGTAACGCTTCACCCATTTCCGGCTTCCATTGGCGTCGTATTTGACGATTAGATAATCGTACCCTGAGGATGTTCTTTTTATCTGGCCCGCGACATAGACATTCCCGGTGTCGTCCACGGCGATGGACGAAGTCATGCCGCTGGATCGCGTCACCCATTTCCGGTTTCCATCCGAGTCGTATTTGATGGTCACAGTGCCCGTGACGTAGACATTCGCGCTGTCGTCCAGGGCAATGGCGTATGCTCCGCCGTCGAATCGCCTGATCCATATGCAATTCCCGTCGGCATCGTACTTTATGACTGTAGCGTCCAGACACAAGGTGCCGTCGGTTGATCCGCCCGCGACGTAGACGTTCCCGAGACCGTCTACGGCTACGCCCGCGGGAATGTCATGAATGCCCTCCAGGGTGCCGTACCGCGTCACCCATTTCTGATTTCCGTCCGTATCGTACTTGACGGTCGCAAAATCATAATCACCTTCGAACTCCGAAACAACAGCACTGGAACGGCCCGTGACGTATACATTTCCGTCGCCGTCTACCGCGATGCCGGTGGGAGAGTCCGAGTCGCTCGCCGGTCCGTCATATCGGGCCACCCACTCGCGGCTTCCGTTCGCGCTATACTTGATGGTCGCATAATCGGAATCGAGAGATGTGGAGATACCATCGGAATGGCCCGTGACATAGACATTGCCGCCGCCGTCGACGGCAATGGCGGTGGAATAGTCCCGGCCATTGCCAGGTCCGTCGTACTCTTTCACCCACTCTGCCGATACCGCGGCCGCACATCCCAGGGTGCAGAAGAAGGCGGCGAAGGCAAAAAACAGATTCAATCTCCAACGCATCAAAAAGCCTGGACGGATCTTCAGCATGTTCCTCCTCCCGGTTTCATGGGCGCCTCCCATGTCGCGCAGTCTCGATTCAGACTGAACGGCAAGGTGTCAGAGCCCGCGTTCAACAGTCCGTGCCTGCTCCCCAATCCACGGCTCGCCGGGCCTCGTTGCGCTTCGAACGGAACCCCCGGCAGGCCCGAATTCCACGGCTTCTGCCGCGGGGACCGGCGCGGTCCTCCCGGCGGTTGCATCATCGAGGCCGGAACCGGGGTCTTCGGTCTCGGCCTCCAGGAATATTTTGTTAACGGACTATACTCCTTAAAGATTTTCAAAGTCAAGGCACTGTAGTGCATAAGTAATCTCATAAAGCTCATTTATAAGAAAATGAGAGCATTATGAATGACCCATGTTGAGCACAATGCAATAAGTTTTTCCTGATCATAAAAAGTCTCGATTCCCGGATACAATTTCAGAGAACTCCTGAGAAGCTGTCCTCGAAAGGCACTATGAATCGGAATTATTCAGATAAATATTATTGTCGAATAGAAATTATTGAATAAATCTTGAATCGTAGCTGTATGATGGCATATAATGCGATAGTACATTAAAGAGTTTTAATGTATGGTTGGATCCTTCTTCCGGCGCGTGACGGTTGCGATGTTCATCCCGTCTTTTCGCATGTATTCGCAGCTCCCTTTTCCTGGTTGCGCCTCGCTTTCTTGTTCATGGCGTTTTGCATACGAAACGTCTTGAACCCGCAGCAGATCCTACCATTCCGGTGAAGCCAGGGTCTCGGATGGTGTGCCGCGACCGGCGAACCGCCCGGGAGCGGGGGAGGCATGAACATGCTTGCCGAGGCGCCGATCAAGCTATCGGGAGACGGGTTAAAGTTGATGCGGAGGCATGCCACGCGCCGAAAAGCAAAACCCTTCGGGCTAACCTGAAGGGCTTTCGCGATGGTGCGATCATCCCTTGCGATCGCAGTCGAAGAAAGTCTTGCTCTTCCACCCAGGCGCGCGAAATGCCGGAGCGTAATCCCGATGGCCCGGAACATCCTTTGATCCAGGCCATGAAAGGTTACCTGTACGCGCCGCAGCAGATCACCATGTCTCCGGCTTTCTTCAAATAGGTGGTCTTGGCTTCTTCCTTGCCCGTCTGGGGATTCAGGTAGAAGTAGTCCACCCAGCCGCTCCCGGCGCTCTTGGCCTTGTCGATGATTTCCTTTCGGAACAGCTTTCCTTTGCTGTCAGGCTTGTCCATGAGGCTCTGACCGATCAGCTTCGGGTTCTTGGGGTGGGCGAGCATGACGGCGTTGAGGTCGTAGGCGAATACGTAGAGCTCGCCCTGCACGAACTGGCCGTCAGGTTTGTTGATTTCCGCGATGGTCTTCTCCTTCCCGTTTTCGTTCAGAAAGGCGGCGGCCTTTTCCACCATCGCCTTGGCCAAGGCCTTTTCGTCTACGGCCTGCTGTTGCTGGGCATACGCCCAGGAAAGGCCCAGCACAACGATCACAACGGCGATCAATAGCTTCTTGCTCATGACGTCACCTCCTGTCCGGGGTTCTTCAGGCGTTCCGACCCGCGGGCCGACGCGGAAGCAAATACCGTCGCTCCAAGAAAGACCTTGTCGACCGGGGTCGTTTCTCCGGCTGGGGCCGGAGTTCCGACGGTCTCGCGGATTGTGGCGCTCGCCGCATCAGGACCGGTGATCCTCTTTCATGGAGGTACTTTCCCCCGGTGGTGTCGATTTGCCGGAGGCGCGTTCACGACTTACCGTCACAGGGGTATGGGAACACGGCACGACAGCATCGGTGGTTGAGAAACGGTTGTCGAGCTCGCATCAAGCCTGAAGCGCAGGGAAAAGAAGAACAGCGCTGTGAGTGAACCCAAAGGGCAATTCCGCAGAAGACAGGGGCCTCACGAAGAGAATGTGCTTACCCTAAATATAAGTCTGGAGGAATATCTTATCAATCCGGTCTTATTCTCCGAGTCCGCCACGATGGCGGCACAACGGCGGGTCGTCAACGCACGGGTTCTTAGGCTGCCCAGCATGGAAAGCCTCGAACGGGCGATCGCAGGCGGGGAAGGCTGCACCTGAATGGCGGAGATCCGGAACGCGTAACGGGTCTTCGGTACGCATCGCCGGTGGGGAACGGCCCCGATTATGCGAATTTAACTTGCAGAGGAACGGCCCCCTGTGCGATTATTGTTAAAAAAGTCACACAGTAGTGGTTTGACGGTATGCATTCTAGGGCCAGTCGCAGGGGGATGGTATGTCCTTCGAACAGTGGGGTTACGAATTTGACGGCGCGTACAGTGTCGCGGACAGGCTTCAACCCAGGGCGGGTGTGTATGTGGTTTGGTGCAAGATCGAAGACAAGTGGAAAGTGATCGGCGTCGGCCAGTCGGAAAACGTCGGCAAGCAGCTTGTCGACGGCGAACGGACTTTGTGCTGGGCCGATGAGTGCAAGCCGGGAACGATCTACTTTGCCGCCACCTATACCGACGGTGCTCCGGAATCGGAAAGGAAGTGCATCGAACAGTTGATCCGCCGGTTGACGAATAACCTGCGGGAAGGGGCTTAGGTTCCACAGGGCAAATCTTGCCGTCAGGGTGTTCTTTCCGGCGTCGGGAGGGAGATGCCGCGAACGGGAAGGCTCTGAGCCCGACACCCGCAGCCGCCTCGCCCGGAGGCGAGGTCCATCCGCTCCCCGTTGCGGGAACGTCGGAACACCTCCGAATAGACCCGCCACAGTCCGGTGAAACATTGCACCGGCCGCCCGTTTCCCTGATGTCCCTTTCCCTGAATGACAAGACATCCGCGATGTTGTATAATGATTGCGTTCGTGCCGGAGGGAGCCCGATTCGCCCCGAAGATCGAGGTTTGCGCTCCGGCGTCCGAAGGAAACGCGGCGCGGACGATTCGCGCGCCTTGGCCGGGAAGGGGACTGCGCCGTCCGTGCAGGTTCCGGCGACACCCGGCGTGTCGGGACACGCGTCCGCATGTGGAACGATACACAAAATGAGAAACGCAGCTCCATCCGGCCCCGGTTACGAAGAACGCCTCAGGTTCTTCAATTATATCCGTCATCTCGGCCGCACGATCGCGTGGGCGATGATCGTTCTCCTGATCGGTATTGCGTCGGGCACCTTTTTTTTGCGGGAGGGCAGCAGCGCGGAAGCGTGCCTCTTGCCGTTGGCCCTGTGCGTCATCCCCGTCGCCGTGCTGACAGTGGTGAAACCCGGCCGCAGGGACGCCGGCGGTTGAGGCTTCGGTGGTTCGCCCTCGTCAGGTCTCGAAAGGGACGCCTCCCTCCTTGATGACCCGGGGGCGCCAAGGTTTCGAACCGTCATTGGAGCAAACTGGAGGCTGCCATGAGACGGATTTTGGCGGGGATCGCAATTCTGTCCTTGATCTGGTGCGCGGGGGCCGCGGGCTGCTCCAGGGCGAAGGAGCCGGAGAAGAAGGCGACCAGTGTCGAGACTCCCGCCGCCGAATCTCCGAACGTCTTGCGGGAACACACCCAGGCCCCGGTGAGGAAAGCCAGGACGGCTCGCGACGCAGGGGACGGGAGACTCGATGACACCGATGCCGCCGTGAAGAGCCTGACGAAGTGAACCGCCGGGAAGTTGCCGCACGCGCGGTGCATTGCCCCGGGCGGCACGGTGCGTTCAAGACCCTTTCTTCCGGATGTGCTCCCGGTATTCTGCGCGGATTGCTTTTTCGTCGGCGTTCCGGGCGACGAAGAAGCTCCGGAGGTGAAAGAACGAATCCAGGTTCATCCCTTGGAACCGAACCGCGAATCCGTGGGGTTCCCGCCTGACCACCTCTCCCTTGATCCTGACGGACAGCTCCGACGATGCTCCCACGAGCAAAATGGTGATTTCCACCGGGGTGTCCGCCGGTACCTGTGCCGACGATTTGACGAACACTCCGTTCAGGCTGAGGTTCTCGACCTCGCCGGTGACGACTTCGTCCCCCCATCTCACTTCGGCCGTTGTGTGCAGGGTGACTCTGGTGAATTCTCGCTCGTTCATGGCTGCAATCCCCGTGAGGGCTTTCCGGCATGGGAATCCCGTTTGAGACGGTCCCGTTCGGTCGCCTGACCGATGGAAATCCTGCCAGGTTACGGTTCGGCCGTTGCGGGGGGAAGAGCTTCTCTTGCTCGCGCCCGGCCCGGCATCACGACGCGGAAAAGAGCAACGCTTCGTTGGATTGCTCCGCATCCGTTTCCGGTTTGCGGATTCGCTTCCATCCGCACGGGAACGGTTGCGAGCCGGGGATTCACAACGAAGCGCGAAAAGCCTTTGCCTCGATCCCGCGCGGGCGCGAGTCCGGGAAGGCACTCCGGCCTGCCGGTTCTTGCCGGAATGACGGCCGCATTTTCTCACAAACCGGGCGTAAAGAAAACAAAATGGGAAGGCGGCAGGACGGACCGGATCGCTTTGCCGATGTTCCTGCCGCCGTCAGTTTCGCGGGACTCGCGGGCGGGGGAATGCTCGAAATTCGATCAATAGGCTTCGTCGTGCAGGGATTCCCCGTCTTCCAGACGGCTTTTGAAGAGCCGGTAGGCCCAGGTCTGGTAGGCAAGCACCACGGGCACGAAGACGAGAGCCACGACGAGCATGATCCTGAGGGTGAGGGGGCTCGACGACGCATTGTGCACGTTCACGCTGAAGGCCGGATCGAGCGACGACGGGAGCAGGTTCGGATAGAGCCCCGCCACTCCGAACAGGGTCACGCCCACGATGAACACGCTGGATGCAAACCACGCCCTCCAATACCGCCGCTTGACGATGCCGACGCGAATGAACGCGAGGGCGGCGATGGTGATGACCGGAATGAGGACGATGGGGACCGCGAAGAGCATCGGTTCCTTGAGATAGTTGTCATAGAGCCGGGTGGCATACCACGTGGCCACGAGGAAACCGACCGCGGCCACGGCGAGCACGATCCAGAGCTTCTCCGCAAGCCGCGCGGCACGCGCGTGCAATTCGCCGTCGGACTTCAGGGTCAGCCACAGGGAGCCGTGCACCGTGAACATCAGGACGAACAGCACGCCTCCGAAGATGCCGTAAGGGTTGAGGAGGGTGAGAAGACTGCCCTGGAAGACGCCCTCGCCATCGATGGGAATGCCTTTGAAGATGTTGGCGAACGCCACCCCGAGCAGCAGTGCGGCGGCGAAGCTCCCGACCGTCAGGCAGGTGTCCCAGGTTTTTCGCCAGCGCTCGCTCGCCAGGTGCGATCGGTATTCAAGCGCGATGCCGCGGAAGATCAAGGCGAACAGGACGAGCATCAGCGCCGAGTACAGACCGCTGAACATCACGGCGTAGGCAACCGGAAACGCGGCGAAGGTGACCCCGCCCGCCGTGATCAGCCATACTTCATTCCCGTCCCAGAAGGGGCCCATGGCGCGATAGATGGTGCGCCGGTCGTTTTCACCCCTGGCGAGAACCGGCATGAGGGCGCCGAGTCCGAGGTCGAAGCCGTCCAGCATGAAGTAGATCGCCCACAACACACCCCACAACACAAACCAGATCGATTCGAGCATGTCGGATTCCTCCCTTACTGCGCCGTGGCCGGATGGGTTTCGGGCCCCTTGCGGGCGGTGGAGACAATGAGGGTGAAGGCTGCAATTCCCAGCAACGTGTACACCACGATGAACCCGAGGAATGAGGCCCAGACCTGCGACGCGCTCAGTTTGGAAACGGCGTCGGCGGTTTTCATCACCCCGTAAACCACCCAGGGCTGGCGTCCTACCTCGGCGAGCGCCCAGCCGGCCTGGATGGCCAGGTAGGGAAGAGGCACGGCGAACAGCATGAGCTTGAGGTACCGGGGACTTTCCATCAGCCGGTCTCGCCGTATCCAGCCGTAGGCGGTGAGAAAAAGAAACAGGAAGCCCAGAGAGATCATGATCCGGAACGCCGCGAAGGGCAGCGTGACCGGCGGCCGTTCCTCGGGAGGAAAGTCTTTGAGGCCCTTCACCGTGGCCTTGGGATCGTGATAGGCCAGCATGCTCAGAGCGCCCGGAATGGTGCCGAACACTGCGAGATTGGTTTCATTCTTCTCGTCCGGGATGAGGAAAAGGTGTTGGGGCGCTTGCGCGGTGGTGTCCCAGAGCGCCTCCATGGCGGCAAGCTTGGCGGGTTGCACCCTGGCCACCTCCGCCCCGTGCATATGTCCCTGAACCACCTCGACGACGGCGAAAATCAAGCCGAAGGTGACCGCCATGCGAAACGACCTGGTGAAAAACGCGACGTGCTGCTTGCGCAGCAGATGATAAGCGCTGATTCCCATCATGAAAAACGCGGTGAGGATGTAGGCCGCGCCCAGGGTGTGCACGATTTCGTTGAGTGCGAAGGACTGCGTGACGATCGCCGTAAAGTCGGTCAATTCAGCCCTGCCGTTGCGGATCGTGTAACCGACCGGGTGCTGCATCCAGGCATTGGCGATCAGGATCCAGAAGGCCGACACGTTGGAGGCGACGGCAACCAGCCAGATGGTCGCCGCATGAGCCTTAGGCGACAGCCGCTTCCATCCCAGCGCCCACACGGCGATGAAAGTCGATTCCAGGAAGAAAGCCACCGTTGCCTCGATGGCCAGCAGCGAGCCGAAGATATCGCCCACATAGCGTGAATACCGCGACCAGTTGGTGCCGAACTGGAATTCCAGCGTGATGCCCGTGACGACGCCGATGGCGAAATTGATGAGGAAAATCTTTCCCCAGAAACGCGCCATGTTTCTGTATTCCTCGTCGCCGGTGCGAACGTAAATGGTTTCCATGACGGCGATCAGGATGGAAAGCCCCAGCGTAAGAGGGACGAACAGAAAGTGAAAAAAGGTCGCAGCGGCAAATTGCAGCCTCGAAAGCATCAGGACGTCCATCATACTCCTCCCTTGCCGTGATGGTTCATACCTGCATCAAAAGCAAGAAACCCGAAACCGCATGAAAATGCCTATGCCTTGGGTGCCGCCGGACCCAGTTTCGCGGCAATCTGCCTGCCGTAATCCTCCGCGGTCTTCGCCGCTCCGCTCTCCGATGCGGACTTCACCCTGAGAGGACCCCCGACCATCTCCATGCCGAAGAGATTCTTCATGGTATCGAAAATTCTTCCGGGGGCTTCCCCGCTCCACCCGAAGGCCCCGAAACTCCCGCCGACTTTCCCTGCGAGATTGAGATTCTCGAGTGAAAACAAAAAAGTTTTCATGGACTGCATCATTTCACCGTGATAGGTCGCCGATCCGAGCACGAGCGCATCGAAATCGTCGGTCTTGAGTCCCTTGAAGCCGGCCTCCGTGACGTTCAAAAGCACGGGTTCGACGTTTCCCGCACGGAGTCCCTGCGCAATCAGTTCCGCGATCTTGCGGGTCTGATTCAGGCGCGTCGCATACACGATAAGTGCCTTAGCCATCGTTTTTCCTCTCTTTTGTCGGCGCAGGCCGGTGTCTCGCTTCCGGTCCGTTCGAAAAAGGCCTGCCTGGTTTCATTTTGAAGCGGTCCCGGCCGGTTTTCCGCGGGACTTCCCGCGGCCGCTATTCCGTGCGCTTGCCCCCCGACCGGAAGGAGCGCGCGCTCCGCGGAGCGGCTGTTCCGGTCCCGAGGGTCCCTGCCGCGCGTGGAGCTCCCGTTCCTCCTCGGCGAGTCTTCTGATCTTGAACGCCGAATCCCGCAGCACGCCGCAAAGCACCCCGCAGCCGCGATCCTCCCGGGTCCGATCCCCTTCGTCGGCGATGCTTATCATCTTCTCGACCAGTTCGAGCGTCCTCTCGATGAACACGTCACCCGGCCTCATGCCTTCGCTCCGTCTCCTCCTGATTGCAGTTGTGTGTTCCTGCGCGTTTTCCAATAAAGGCAAGTTGCGTGCCGGGACAATGCGTCTTGTGTGAAAAATAAATTCAATGATTTCGGTGAGCTGCGTTTGGCGGGCCGGGAATGACGGTCGGAAAGGGCGGATGGGTGAGACACCTTCGAGACACTCGACAAGGAACGGGAAATCAGCCTCATCCTGCCTTCCACGGCCGCATCGGCGAAAGCGGACAATGTCTCGCAATGTCTCCTGAGACACAACTGTATCATGGGACGTTTTCGAAATCGTCCAGGAAACGATAGAGCGTGGCACGGCCCACCCCGAGGAGCCTGGCTGCCCGCGCTTTGTTGCCCCCGCTCTGTTTGAGGGCGGCGGCAACGGAGTCCCGGTCGAGTTTGCGCGCGGGACCGGGCTTGCAGATCGGCGCGGTTCGCGCCAGTTCGAGCGGCAGGTCGTCGACGTGGAGGGTCGAGCCCCTGGATTTGACCAACGCGAAATAGACGGCGTTTTGAAGTTCCCGCACGTTTCCGGGCCAGGAATAGTCCATCATGGCGGCCAGGGCGTCTTCGGAAAGGACGGCCGATTTTTGTCCGCGTTTCACGGCCTGTTCAAGAAAGTGAGCAGCGAGCAGGGGGATGTCGTTCTTGCGTTCTCTCAACGGCGGTATGCGGATCGGCACGACGTTGAGCCGATAATACAGGTCTTCACGGAAGTTGTGGGATTCCACTTCCTTTTTCAGGTCACGGTTGGACGCGCTGATGACCCTTACGTCCACGACGATGGTCGATTCCCCGCCGACGCGTGTGAAAGTGCCTTCCTGGAGCACGCGCAGGAGCTTGACCTGCATGAACCTGGGAAGCTCCGAGACCTCATCGAGGAAAATGCTGCCGCCGTGGGCCAGTTCGAAACGTCCCTTCTTGTCGCGAATGGCGCCGGTGAAAGCGCCCTTGACATGTCCGAACAATTCGCTCTCGAGCAGCCCTTCGGGCAGCGCGCCGCAGTTGACGGGAACGAACGGCCCCCCGCCCCGGTGGCTCTCGTTGTGAATGGCTGCCGCCGCCAGTTCCTTGCCCGTTCCCGTTTCACCGGAAATGTGCACCGGGAAGTCATTGGTGGCCAGGTCGCGGATCTGGTCGAACACCTGGAGCATCTTGTGATCCTTCCCGATGATGCCCGCGAAACTGTTGATTTCCCCCAGGCGCAGCTTCATTCCGAAAAGATCGGTGAGATCGCGGAAGGCGGCCAGGACTCCGAGGAAACGTCCATCTTCGTCGACCATGCCCGTGACGGACATTTCGATCCGCCTGGGCTCGCCCTTGCGGGTGAGGATGTTGACGACGTAACTCTTGTGATCGATGAGGTCCGGGCTTTCACCGCAAAAGGAGCAGCGCTGCCCGCAGAAAGGCGATCCGAAAACCTCGTGGCAGTCCCTGCCGATCACCTCTTCCCGCGCATACCCGGTGATGTTCTCCGCCGCGCGATTAAAGAACAGGATCCGCCGGTTCCTGTCGTGCGAGATGATCCCTTCCATCAGGTTGTCCAGAATGTGTTCCAGGTTCCTCTTGTCGGCAAGGATTCTGTCAAAGGCACGATCGCTCATCACACCCTCATTTCCGTGCGGATTGTCGGCAGACGGGAAGTAGTCGGAAAATAAAGGTATTCATGCCTCGCCTCCTGTGCAGGGGGCATGGCCGGTTACCTTTAACCACCCCTTTTCCAATGGTGGTGGAGTAAGGCGAGCATCATGCGGAATTCCCCAATAGACACCGTTCGTGGGTGACGCCGCGGTCACGGAGAATTGCAGGGAAATTGCCTGCTCTCGTCTACGAGGTGCCGCTCCAGGCAAGACAATTATCCAGTAGCATCGATTCTCGATGTCTCACGGGTGAGGCACGACCCTCACGAAAAACCGAGCGCGCAACGCTCCGACTACGCGCCAAGGGCAGGTGATCGGCGACGCCTCTCGTTCTCGATGCCTGGAGACCGTTCTCGCCCCTCCTGATCCTGCCGGGTCCGTGAAAAACCCTGCATAGATATCTAATACCGGATGAAAGGGACTGCAAGCCGATGGCAGAGAATGCGCGTGCGGCAAGATGGGCGGCCACGCGCGGATTTTCACGGCTCGACCGTCTCCGCCCCCTCCACCACGATGAGCCCCGAAGGCAGCGATTCGCCGTAGAGCCATTCACGCTCCGTTCCCTCGAGGTCCGTACGGGCATCGTTGACGAGCGCGCGCAAGTGGCTCGTCCCGGGAATCGACTCGAGACGGCGGAGTACTCTGTCGCGGTCCGCGCGATCGAGGTCCCGGGCTCGGTCGCCCGTGAGCCTCGAAAGGGAGACCAGGGTTCGGGCAAGGGGCTGGGTGGGCTCGAGGTCCAGGTCGAGGAGGGCGGCCAGCCAGAGAGCCGCTTCTTCGCGGGGCACGGTTTGATCCAGAGGACCGTAGAACGGGACGCGTGCCCCGAACCGGGCGAACGTCCAGAGTTCCTGGGGCCGAGGGGCGCCTCGTTGGAGCCGTCGCAGCATGAGACGCCCGAGGCTTGTCTTGACGGCGGCCGGCAGCCGTTCGAGGTTTGCAAGCATCATCCAGGTCTCGAGTTCTTCCTGGACCGTCCGGGGAGCGCCTCCTTTGCGCGTGGTCCCCTTTTTCCGTTGCTCCTCGAGTTGGAGCCCGGGGAGCACCTCCTGGCAGATGCGCTGTTGTTGGCCGGCGCTGAGGCCCCCGGCCGCCCGTCTCCAGAAGATCCACCATTCGGAGCGGTTCTGTGGTTGCCGAGCGAAGCTCAGTCCCGCGGGATACAGCTTCCAGGCTTCCTTTGCGCGCCACTCGTCGAGCGGGTCGCCGTATCCGGGACGCAGGCAGAACCCAAGCAGGTTCAACCAGCGCGCTTCGTGCTGCGCGGTCAGGGAACGCCCCTCCCGGTCTTCGAGCAAGGCGTCGGCCAGCTTGCGAACGAGCGATGCGGGCCATCTCTCCCGCTTCACTTCGAAGATCTCCACCAAGTCCTTCACCAGCCGTTCGGGAGGGCGCAGAGTCCTCCCGGCGCTCCTTCGGAAAACCGCGGCAATCGCTGCCCCGGCCTCGTCGATGCGGCCCGCCTCGAATGTCTCCCCGGCCGGCGACGGCCGGGTTTCATCCTCGGCGTTGTGCCGGACGTCGAACTGAAGCTGCCAGCGGTGAGGACCCGATGTCGAACGGCACCAAAGCTCCAGGGTGCCGATATCGGTGAGATGAACCGCAAGGCGCACCGGAAGTGCTGCCGCTGAGCCTTTCCGTCCGTACCTCAGCGCGGTGCGTATGGGAGGCAGCACCGTGAGCTCATGATTCGGCAGGGACAGGATTTCGCCGGGGCTGTCTCCGATGCGGGTGCTCGAAGCCAGCACCCCGAAGGAAACCGGTTGATTGGTGCGCACCTGGAATTCGGGCCGTTCAAGCTCGGCTTCGTACCCTTCCTCCGCGCCTCTCGGCAACAGGCACACGGCGGTGCGGTGTCCTTCCTCCACCGTCCGGTCCCCTGGCGGGGCGACCTCGACGTAGAACGTGCGCGGACTTCCCGCCCCGACCCGGACTCCCCGCCCCAATCTTACCCGGCCGTAATAGGCCGCTCCGATCGCCACGGACAGGTCGGGTCGCGGGTTTTCCAGCTCGACGGGCGACCATTCATCGCCGGCTTCCGCTCTGAACCACTCCCGAACGACGCGCAGCAGGCGGTCCCGGATGGTCTCCGGGATCAATGCTCCGCCGTTGAAAAGCAGGAAATCGGGATAGAGCCGGCTGCGTCCCGTTTCCCGGAGCAGAAGCGGGCGGTGCCGCCGCCAGAATGCCGCCATGTGACGCGTCACGGCCGGGTCGCCGACATAGGGGAGTCCCCCTTCGGACAAAACCGCCCCGGCGGCCGGCGGCGAAACATCGTCCAAGTTTGTGAACGGAAAGAAACCGTCGAGGGTCAGCTCCTTCACCGTTTCCCGGCTGAGAGTGGCCGTGAGGGTCCCGGCGATGAGCCTGCCTCCGGAACCGACGATGGTGAGGTCCACGGAATCGGGGGCGCTTGGCCGTCCGGCGGGCGGGCCGGCGCTCTCAACCGTTCCGAGCAGCGTCTCCTTGGCTTTCCGGCAATGGTGCCACAACTGCTGCCACCTTCTCGAATCGAGCCGTCCCGTGCCGCCCTGCATGACTTCCTCGACATGTCGCGCCAAGGCAAGGTCCATGTTGTCGCCGCCCAGCATGAGGTGCTCTCCCACGGCCAGCCGGTCGAGCCGCAATCCCAGCGCGTCTTCGCGGATGGCGATCACGGTGAAGTCCGAAGTCCCGCCTCCCACGTCGCAGACCAGGATCAACTGGCCCGGGCGCATCAGGGTGCGCCAGTCCGCCTCGTGCTTCCACAGCCAGGCATAGAAGGCCGCAAGAGGCTCTTCGATCAGCACGATCCGGCGAATCCCCGCCTCATGGGCCGCCCGAACCGTGAGCTCGCGGGCGACCTCATCGAAGGACGCGGGGACGGTCAATACGACCAGCTGTTCTTCCAGGAAGTGCTCCTCGCGCCCATGCGCCATGACCTCGTTCCATGCCTCCCGGATGTGGAGCAGGATTCGAGAGCTCGCCTCGATGGGCGAGATGCGGTCGAGGTTTTCGGCCGCGCCCCAGGGCAGAATCGCATGGGTGCGGTCCACCCCGCCGTGGCACAACCATGACTTGGCGGAAGAGACAAGGCGGCCGGGCACAAGGGCTCCCTGTTCGCGTGCGAATTCGCCCACCGCGTAAGAACGCTCAGGCGCCCACGGCAGGGCCGTACTCCCGGGGGGAAGCTCGTAGGGGCCCGGAAGATAAAGAAAGGAAGGCAATACCGGACGGTTGCCGAGTTCTCCAGGTGCAACCAACTGAGGTATCTCGAGAAAACGAACGGCAGCGTCGTCTGCCCCGCTCGCCGACAGGTCCACGTAGCCCACAGCCGAATTCGTGGTCCCGAGATCGATTCCGATGATATATTGAAAGGAAGGCGTTTCCGCTTCCATGGACGCATTCGCCGTCATACGCCAAGACTTCCGTATCACTTCACTTGATTTATCGATTTCCCCGCGCGCCGGGCGAAACCATTCGCACCGAATCTCCCCGGTGCCGGTCTGAAACTGTCGGCGGCAGGATTCCTGCCGGCCGTTTATCCATCCGAGCCGGAGCGAAAGGCTCCGGTCTGTCCGAATTCAAGCTGTTTTCCCGCCTTCGGCATGAATCCGCATCGCGATTTGGAACGCAACCCCGCAAAAGGCATCTCCCGAAGCAGGGCTTTCGCGCATCCCGCGGTGCGATGGGCCCTCAGGGAGCAGTTGCGCCGATTTCGACCTCGGCGGGAGCGAGCACGGGCTCTTTGTCCCGCCCCGCGGCGGCTTTGGGAAGCCGCACCTTGACCGCCTTCCAGCCACGGTGACGCAGTATGCCGTGAAACGGGGGGTTCCCCGAAACGTTCCCGGTGAGGCGAACGGAATTGACGTCGAAATCCGGAGGGACCGCCACCTCGCTTCCTTCACTTTCGTCGAAAATGGATTTCATTTCGACGTATTCGGCCAGCGCCCGGTTGCATCCCTGGTGGACGCTCCGCGCCACGGCCCCAATCTGCGCGTCACCGTAAGGGCTCAGATCCTCCTGGAGGAAATCGATGAAGCGTCCCTTACTTTGAAGGCTGGACAGCAACTGGATCACCGGCTGCGGAGACGGTTCCGCAGCGGGAGAGGGAGCGGCGGGCGCCGGTCTGTCGGTTTTTGGCTCAGGCTTGTCCGTCTGAGGAGCCGGGGAGGGAAGGACGCTTTGAGCGGCGGCCTCCACTCGCGCGACAAGGCTTCTGCCCTGGGCCATGACGAACACCCACAGGATGAACGTCGCGACCCCTCCGACACCGAGCACCACCAGTGCGACGTAGGTCCTGATCTGGGTGAGGAACTGGTCCAGCGAGGCAAAAGCGGAGCGGGCGTCCTCGGGCAACGCCGTTCCCCCGGGTTTGAGAAAGGGGTCGACCCACTGGCGCAATCCGTCAACGGTCCTGTCCGCCATGAAGTACAGCAGCCCGACAAGCACGGCGTTCCAGAAGAAACAGGTCAGCAGCGACTGAACGCTCCAAATGCGTTTCGCCCTCATGAATGATCCTCCGCGTGCGAATGAATAACGACGACAGCGATCGTTTCAGCAACAGGCCGGGACCGCGGGCTGGCGACCGCCGTGTTGCATTCCCTGAATTCCGAAGTTGGGTTTCTCGACGCTGGAACCGTCTGTTGCCCGACAAGCCCGGCGACGAATTTGGGTGCATCTCGATGGACGCTTCACCCCGCCAGCGTCTGCATGAGCTCCCCCGCCACCGCCATGGCCTTCGATTCGAGAGCGCTGCCGATGGCCCCCCGCCGGGACAGCAACGCCAGTTTCTCACGATCCAGCAACCTGGGTCTTCGCCCCGCCTTCTTCACGACATCGACCTCGAGGTCCAGGTACCGGGCACCGTAGGGGTAGAGCTCTACCGGGGTGTTGACGTTATAATACTCTCCGATGAGCTTGTCATCTTTGGTGTAATAAGCATGTTTGACGAACCAGGCACCTTCCCTGATGGTGGTCAGTCCGTAGTCTCCGGCCTGGATGGGCACATCGAGGCCGTCGTAGGTGCCTCCCTTTGAAAAGGAGCGCCTGAAGAGGATGGACTCCGGGGTCGCGTTGACCAGCACCCCCTCGCGCGGCCGCATGGATTTTCCAGAGGGCCTCACGTGTTCGACCCTCACCACCCCGGCCTTTTCCAGGGGCGCGAGGATTGCCTGCAGGAAAAGGTCCTTCTCCAGCTCGCCTTTCTTCTCGGGATGCAGGGAGAGGGTCCCTTCGGCGCGCTCGAGCGCGGTGCTGTCCACGATCCGCAGTCGATGATGCCGCAGCAGGGTGGGCGTTACCGCATAGCGGAGTTGGTCGAGCGCTTCCTTGGAAGCGCCCGGCAGCTCCATCCGGGCGCTCATCAGGCCGTCGTCGGAATCGTCCTGGTCCAGTTCGACCAGCACCGCATCGAGCAGATGCTTTCGGATGCAGTCCAGCAAGCGGCAGATGGACTCCGCTTCGCCGAAAATGTCCAGTCCCTGGAAATCGTCTCGATCCATGAGCAGGACATCGTGGGTTTCGTCGCAGGGTTCGATGGAAAAGCGCTCGCGGATTTTGACGGACGGCTCGACCACGCGGTGTCCCGAATCGAGGAGAAGCTTGGTCAAGGCGGTACTGTAGATGCTCCGAATCTTCGCTCTGATGGTCATGGGGTCCTCCAACTCACGGAATGCAAAGAATCGTGTGCTCCATACTCCGGCCGCGCATCAACTTTATCAACTTCCACGGAGAGCATATTCCTACGGCTATTCATAAGCACTCTCAGGCAGTCCGAAAAGGCCGCGCGGGCACTTTACGCCTGATGCGCCTCGGACCCCTGCGGCGCACAAAGGCAACATTCCACCGGGGGCGCCCTCATTCGGGCATCGCTTGCCGTCCACGGGTCTCCCGATCCAGGAACCGGCGGAAGCGCGTCTCGTCCTCTCCAAAGTCGATTTCCAGGTCGGGCACGCACACCACGCGCCGCAGAAATCCGGGAAGCCGAACGGCGTCCTTTTGAGTGGTGATGAGCAAGTCAGCCGAACAGGCACGGACTGCGTCGAACAGGGCGGCGGTATCGCGGGCCGTCGGCCGGTGATGGTCCGGAAAGGCGAACGCCATGCGCAGGTCGATCTCCAGCGCTTCGAGCAGAGAAAAGAAGGACTTGGGGTCGGCGATCCCCGCAAAAGCCACGGCAGGCCGTGCGACCATGCTCCTCAAGGGAACGACGGCTCCCCCCAGACCCGCGTGGAACCCCCTCAGTATGTGCTGTGCCGCAAATACCGGCTTGTCGGGAAAGGCTTTGTCGAGTTGCGCGCGAGTGCGCGCGACAGACTCCGGTTCGACGGCTCGAGTCAGGACGATGGCGTGCGCACGCGCCAAGTGTGCCTTGGGTTCGCGCAATGGTCCCAGGGGCAGCGTGAAACCGTTTCCGAAGGGATTTGACGCATCCAGCAGGACGAGATCGAGATCCCGTTCGAGCGCATGATGTTGAAAGCCGTCGTCAAGAATGACGAGATCCGCCCGGGAAGATTCGATCGCAAGGATTCCGGATTCCCATCGGTGCTTTCCGACATATACCGGCGTGTCTCCCAGTTCGAGTGCCAGCATGGCCGGTTCGTCGCCGTACTCGAGCGCCAGGACGGACAACTCGCCCGAGGAAGGCACGCGGCCCGGGGCGCTCCCGCTTCTCCCGTATCCTCTGCTGAGCACCGCGACTCTACGGCCCCCGTTCTTGAAATATCGGGCGAGCCACAGGGTAAGGGGCGTCTTGCCGGTTCCTCCCACGGCCAGGTTCCCCACGCTGACGACGTATGCGGGCAGGCGGCGTCGGCGGAAACGGGATCGCCGCCGGTCCATCTCGAAGCCTGCCCGGTAAGTCATGGAAGTCAGCTTGATGGCGGAAAGCAGGGGACCTCCGCGAAGGGTCTCGGGGGCCGAGTACCACAGTCGCCGCACGCGGGCCGAAAGCCGTCTGATGGCCTGAAAACGCCCCGTGCCGAGGATGATTGACGTCTGCATGTGCCTTCCTTCAACGGTTTTCGACCGGGCATGTTTCCGAAGCGGATGCAGCGCGTTTCTGTCGCCCCCGCTCCGGGGGCCGCCGTGTTGCAGGGGGGTACGCGCCGGTCACGTTCGCCCTGCGCCGCTGCAATGCGACGGTCTTCGGAGCCCGCGCCCGGCTCGTTTCAACCATACCACAAAGGTTCGATGCGACAGGAGAGAAAAGCTCGCAAGCATGTGCCGGTGCATCGGCTAGGAAAAGAGGCGGGGATGTGATATTTTGGAACAGGCCGCGGCTGAAGAAAAAGAGGTCCTCCGGGAAGCCAGCTTTTCCGGGGTCCGCCGCGGCGAGGCCCTCGCGGGAATGGCATGCGTTTTTCGCCCGTTTTGAAGGGGCTTGAGTCGAGGGAATTCATGACGACCGCCAAAGGGCCGCTGAAGGGCCGTTTCCCGGGATAAGGCGGGTTGCTCCGGCGGCGCCGTCACGGGGGTAAGGGAGCAACCGGACGTAGCGGATGGCGCCGCGAGACGGAGAAGCATGAGTCGGCAATACATCGTTCGCGGTTCCCTGCATTTGGGCCGCCTGTCGGAGTCGAAACCCGGGAAGGCCGCATTTGACGAACTGTACGATCGTTTCAACCGGCGGGAGTACGTCCATCCCGACCCGGTGGAATTTCTTCATGAGTATGACGATCCGCGGGACCGGGAAGTGGTGGGAATCGTTGCGTCCGCGCTCGCTTATGGCCGGGTGAGGCAGATACTCGGGAGCGTTGCCGAGGCGCTTCGGAGGATGGGGGCCTCTCCCGCGGATTTCGTGCGATCGAGTTCCCCGGGGTTAATCAGGAACGTTTTTGAGGGCTTCAAACACCGTTTCACCACCGGGCATGAAGTCGCCTCGATGCTGATCGGGGTGAAAAGGATGCTGGAACGTCACGGTTCCCTGGAGGACTGTTTTGCCTCTTTTCGCAAGAATGCCGATGAGACGGTCCTTCCGGCCCTGTGTGCTTTCGTCGGCGAACTGGACGGTTCCCCCGGGTCGCGGAGCATGTTCCTGCCTTCTCCCGCAAGAGGGAGCGCCTGCAAGCGTTTCAACCTGTTCTTGCGCTGGATGATCCGCCGCGACGAGGTGGATCCGGGAATATGGACTGCCGTACCCGCTTCCCAACTGGTGGTTCCCGTGGACACTCACATGCACCGCATCGGACGCGCACTTGGCTTCACCGTGCGAAACGGCGCGGATCTCAGGACCGCTCTCGAAATAACGGACGCTTTCAGAACCATCTGCCCGAGCGATCCGGTACGATACGATTTCGCATTGACACGGATCGGGATTCTCAACGAGAACTCCTGACCGGGGACAGTGGCGCTCGCGTCGTCGCATGATTAAATATCGGGTGCGCCTCGTCCCGCTGCGGAACGGAATCGCTCCCGGGAGCGAACACGCGGAGGACAAGCAAAAATGCCCGGGGCTTGGCCGCCGGTTTATGGGAAGGCCGCGTCACAGGCGTTGGGAATGATTCCCGCGGTGACGCACAACGACATATCATGACGAAAACGAGGAGATCGAAGATGGCGGATTGTGATGTCATGCTCTACGCGCTCAGCACCTGCATTCACTGCAAAAACACCAAGGAATACCTGGACGGTTGCGGGGTCAAATACGACTGTGTCGAAGTGGACAAGCTTGAAGGCGATGAAAGGAAGAACATCATCGAGGAAATCAAGAAGGTGAATCCCAGTTGTTCCTTTCCCACGATCATCATCGGGGACAAGATCATCGTCGGTTCAGGAAGGAAGAAATCAAGGAGGCTCTGAATCTGTGATGGATAAGGAACAGCTCTACGAGATGTTGGAACGGGCCCAGGAAGCCAAGGGGTACTACTTCAACAAAGATCGGAAAAAGGTCCTGGAACTTCTCGAAAGCCTCTTGATCAACCGGGAACGGTACGGGTACATGGCCTGTCCGTGCCGCCTGGCATCCGAGGACCGCGAGAGGGACAGGGACATCATCTGCCCGTGTGTTTATCGGGAGCCGGACGTCGCGGAATTCGGGAGCTGCTACTGCAATCTCTACGTATCCCGGGAATGGAACGAAGGGAAAATTCCCGAAACATACGTCCCGGAGCGTCGTCCCGTGGAGAAGATGCTCTTTTAGGACGAAGCGGGCCTGCGGTTCCGCAAAGCCCGCCGCCCATCTTACGGCTCCGATCCGGCCCGGATCGGGGCCGTGTCGTTTGGTGCGCCCCGTTCCAATACGCCATCGGCGTGGGAGCGGGAATGACGACCCGCCGGTTTGCAGGCCTCCCGCCATGAAGCATTGAGCGAGGCCGCCCTCGTCATGGGGGCGGCGACTTATACGGATTTACCTAGAAAATAGATTCCCGGGTGAGTCTGTTTTCATGCTTCGCGGGTGTCGCAGGGGGCATGGATAATTGCGTTCAAAATGATACTCTAAAAGCGTGGGGGACGTATCCCCCACACCCTCTCGCCGCTTCGCGGCTCCGAAACTTGGGGGGGCGGGGGAATCATTCCCCCGCTCTTTTGTGCTTGAAAGATCCATCTTGAATGCAACTTCGTATTACGGGGTGCCGCCGAACAATTCACGCCAGGGCGTTCAAAAGCAGGCAAGCATTCTCTCAGTCATCACAAGGACTGGCAGGGGTAACCCCTGTCCATGCGGAGTGAATGTAGGGGCCGGCGGGATTTATTCCCGTCCGGCCCCGAAATGGGTACCATTATCAACGCAGGCTGGTATCAGTTCGTTAAGAATTTATTAAATGCTTATCTTTACAAAGGGTGGGTAAGTTATCATATTATATCAATGACGATGGTCCCGTTTAGTCCTATAGCGAGGTTCACTCAAAGGAGACATTCCATGGACAAGAAATTGCTGGAACTTGCGGTGGAAATAGTCCAGGCACAAGTTTCCATCGGCAAGATGACAGGGGAGGAGATCGAATCGGTTCTGGTCAGGGTATACAATGCGCTGCACCGGATGAGGCGCGCCGAGGAGGAAGGGCGTCCGGTGGCCATGGAGGAAATCGGGTACGGAGCCGCCGACGAACACGAACCACCGGGAAAGGGCGATCCGCGCGACTCGATCCAGGAAGACCAGGTCATCTGCATGGAATGCGGCTCTCAGTTCCGGCAACTCACCGCCAACCACCTGCGCACGCATCAACTGACGCCCCGCGAATACAAACGCAAGTGGGGGTTCCCGCTCAAGCAGCCGCTGGCTGCCCGTGTACTGACGAAGTTGCGCAGCCGTTCCGCAAAGAAGCGGGGTCTGCCCCAGAAATTGCAGCAGTACCTGGAAGACCAGCGGCGCAGAAAAGGCCTCGCCACCCCCGAAATGCACGAAACAACCAAGCGCAGGCCGGGAAAGTCGGTGAAAACCGGCAGTGCGTAGGGAGCGTGCGGGTCCCACCCGGGAGTGCGGGGAGAAGTGCGACGTCCCTTCGAGCTTCCGTGAGGCGGGGGCTCACAACGCAACGTCCAGATCATTCCGGATATTCATGCGAATCGTCATGAGCCGAGGGCTCGCAACGCATTATTGAAATGTGTCATGACAGGGCATCTTCGAAAGAAGGCTGGAGCTCGGCAGGCGGAGCGTTTCCTGCCCGAATGACGGTTGCATCTTCCCACAGGCTGTCATTCCCCGGGGGGCATCCTCGAAGCGTGAGAACCGGGCCCGTGGCGAAGTGCCCCGAGGCCGCCCGGCTTATACCTACCTCTTCGCGTTCAAGATCACACGACACCGGTTGGCCGGGCTGTGCGGCCGGTCGGTCACGCCATGTTCCCACGCCGCAGAGATCGTCCGCAAGGGGGCGCAGGCCGGACACCTGCAAGGCCGGACACATCCAAGGGGAGGATTTGACGCTCTCCCGTCCATATTCCCATCGGGAACGCGAGCTTGGGTTATTTTTCCGTGCAGGGACATTCGGAACCGGTCGAGTGAACCTCTTTCAGTCTGCAACCGCTCTTGTCATGAAGGCTTTCCAGTCCAAGTCGGTATGACCTCGTATCGAGCAGCGTGTTGATCACTTGTCTCTGGGTCGCAGGCTTCTCGGCTTGAAACAGCCCCATCTGCGGCTCGCACAGGAACCACACGCAGACGTAGGGCCGTTCGTCCCTGGGGAGCAGGCATCCCCCGGAGGTCAGATATCGGCAGGCTTCACCCGGGGTCCTGCGAGTCTGGCCCGGAGGGACAGGTTTGCCGGTTCCAAGGAGGTAGAGGAGGTCGGCGCGGTTATAGAACACTTCCCGGCCGTCACAGCAGGGGTTCCCGCAGGACGGGCAGGTCTCCCTGCAGTAACGGTCCATGAGCGTGTCCAGCGCTTTGATATTAAGGGAGATCTCGTTTGCGACGGCTTCAAGAAGGCGCCTGTGCGCGGGGTCGATCTGCCCGGCCAGGGTCCTGACGGCATCCTGCCAGCATTCGTCGGTCATCGGACGGCGAAATTCGGAAGACTCCTCGGTCCTTGTGATCGGCACAGGGCAAAGCCGATGAAAAGGGAAGGGGGGTCCGGCTTCGCGGCCCCTCAGGCGTGTCGCGGGCATGTCAGGGTTCCTCGATGAAATCGTGTTCAATGGGCCGCACCACCAGAACCGGGCACCGGGCCCGATTGATCACGTCCTGCGCGACGGTGCCGACTGAGCCGTTTGCCGACGCGGCGTGCCCCTGGCTCCCCACAACGATGAGATCGATCGAATACTCCCCGGCCGCACTGACGACCTCCTCCACCGGTTCGCCCTTGCGAATCAGGAATTCCGCCTCGACTCCCGCCAACTCTTCTTTCGACACGAACTCCCGGAGGTCGTTTTCCCGATCCTCCATCAATTTCCTGAGAGCCTGCAGGAAGTCACCCTTGTAGCCCTTGCTGCTCAATTCCTGCAGGGCATCCATAATGCGCTGATTGACCGTGTGCAGAAAGCACAGCCGGGCCCCGAGACTGTGGGCGAGGGTCAGACCGTACCGGACCGCTTCGGCTGAATTCCTGGAGAAATCGACAAGAACGAGTATTTTCCCGATATCGACCATCTTTTCCTCTCTCGATGGATTGCCCGACGCAGGCTGTGCCGTTCGATCATCCGGCCGCCGTTCCCGCACGGAGACCCTCGAGCGGGCAACCGCCGCAACGCGGGGTTTTCCGGCAGAACAGGTGTCCGGTCCGCACCAGCAGGGCATGGAGCTCCTGGAAGAGACCGACATCCGGTTCGAGGCAATCCATGAAAAACCCCCTGAGCTCGTCGTAGCTCGGGGACTCCTGCACCCATCCGTGACGGGAGAATACCCGGTGGGTGTACGTGTCGACCACGAAAGAAGGCTTATGGGCGGCGTAGAGCACGATGCTGTCGGCGGTTTCGGGACCCACGCCGCGGATGCGAAGCAACTCGGAACGCAGCGTGTCGGTATCCTGGGCGAGAAATCCGTCGAGGCCCGCGTGCCCTGTTTCGCAAACGTGCCGGCAGAAGGCCTTCAATTTGCGGGCTTTCTGGTTGTAGTAACCGGAAGAGCGGATCAATTCGGCGAGAAGCGGTTCCGGGACTGCGCACAAAGCCTCGAAAGACAAGAGCCCATGATCCCGCAGGTTTGCGACGGCACGCGCCACGTTCTTCCATGAGGTGTTCTGAGTGAGGATCGCACCCACGATGACCTCGAAGGGGGTGTCCGCCGGCCACCAGTTCTGGGGGCCGAAGAAACCGTGGAGGCGATCGAAAATCAACCGGATGAGCCCGTTTCGGTCGGTCATCATCTGATTCCAACGCCGTGCAGGAGCGTCCCGCAGTTGACGCACGCACCCTGCGAAAGCTGCTTGCGCCCGATGGTGAAGCCGAAGCGGTCGATAAGCTTGAGGCCGCAGTTCCGACAGAAAGTGTGCTCACCCTCATCACCGGGAATATTGCCCGTATAGACGTACCACAGCCCGGCCTCGATCCCGATGCGGCGGGCCCGCCGAAGCGTCTCGACGGGAGTCGGGGGGACATGGGTCATCAGGTAGTCGGGGTGGAACCGGCTGACATGCCAGGGGGTCTCGGGACCCAGCTCGACCAGGAAGCCCGCCAGCGACTTCAATTCCTCGTCGCCGTCATTGAGGCCCGGAATCAACAGGGTGGTGACTTCCAGCCAGATCCCGCGCTTTTTCATCCGTTCGAGGGTCTTGAGGACCGGATCGAGCCGGGCTCCGCACTGTTCCCGGTAAAACGCGTCGTTGAAGGCCTTGAGGTCCACGTTCGCAGCGTCCAGAAAGGGCGCGACGGCCTCGAACGCTTCCTCGGTCATGAAGCCGTTGCTCACGAACACGTTGCCGAGGCCCGCCGCGCGGGCGCGCCGGGCCGTATCCAAGGCGTACTCCATGAAAACGGTCGGCTCGGTATAGGTATAGGAAATCGTTGCGCACCCATGCTGCCGGGCGCGCTCGACAACGACCGCCGCCTGTATGTCTTCGCCGAAGATGGTCCGATGATCCCGGGGCGCCTGGGAGATGTCCGCGTTCTGGCAGAACCGACATTGCAGGTTGCAGCCCGCCGTGGCAATGGAAAAACTGGTGGTGCCCGGGCAGAAGTGGAACAGCGGTTTCTTCTCGATGGGATCGATGTGCAGCGCGATGAGCTTTCCGTAAACCAGGCTGTACAGCTTGCCGTCCCGATTTTCACGGACTGCGCACTTGCCGCGCTTTCCAGGAAGGATGCGGCAATGGTGGGGACAAAGAAAGCAAGCGGTCTCGTTCCCATCGAGCTTTCGGTAGAACATCGCCTCCTTCATGACGTCTCCTGTCGGTTCCATGGCGCACGGGAACCCGTCAGGCAGCCGCGACGGGATCGCCGGCGGTACACTGCGTCCGACTTCGCCGGGCATGGAAGAAGGGGGCCTTTCCCGGACGCAATACGAGCCTGAGCTCAAGACGATGATCGCGGGGCAGGCGGAGGGACTGCCCTCGCCCCTACCGATCGGATATGGGGGGCCGGCTTATTCTCATTCGCCCCGCCGTTGAAGGTGGATGGAACGCCCCTGTTCCGTCGAGGCCCGGGGCAAAGCGGCAAAATCCTTTGTCCCCGGCCAGGGAACGCCAACATGAGGCTCTGGCCCTGCTCCGGTCCATCCTCGAGGTCACCTCTGCAAACAGCGGGGTCTGGATCGTTTGCATGGGATAAACCATGTCGACCCGCATGCCGATGAAATGTCCCAGGGGATGCCACTGCAGGAGGCGCGACCGTTCCAGGAAGCGCACGTATTTCAGGAGGCCCAGGGGAAAGGAGAGGCAGGTTCCCCACCGCACGGGGACCGAACCTGCCAGCGCCCGTTCCACAAGATGCCGCAGACGGTACACGCTGTAGAACCTCGCATGATCGTAGAAAGAACGTTTCCAGAGCCTTTGCGCACAGAGCTTGAAAGTCTCGAGCGAATATCGGTTGGCGGCGCCCAGCAGCACATGCTGCCGGGCAACTCGGAAGGCTTCCCTGAGCGCCGCCACCGGGTCATTGACGTATTCGAGTGTGCCGATGAGCGCCACAGTGTCGAATTCGTTATCGTCGAAAGGCAAATCCTCCGCGAATCCCTGGCGCAACGCAACCCGGGGAGCCAGCCTGCGGCGCGCGATTTCCAGCATCGCCGGCGACGCATCGATGCCCGTCACAATGTGCCCCTCCCGGACAAGCCGCTCGAGGAAGAGCCCGGTTCCGCATCCGACTTCCAGGACCCTCTGCGGAGTCAGGGGGCGCCACAGTCTCAGCAGGAGTTCCTGCTCGATGAGAAGTGCAAGACGTCCCGCGGGAGTCTGGGACAACTCCTCGACCATCAGGGCATCTTCGGGGCGAAACACGTATCCCACGGATCGCTCCACTCCCGCTATTTGTCCTGTTCCGTGCGAAGGACGGCTCCCGTCGATCCGGAGGTCACCATGTGCGCGTAACGGGCAAGGTAGCCCTGAGTCATCCTGGGCGCAGGGGCCTTCCATTTGTCGCGACGCGCCTTCAACGTCGCATCGTCGACCATCAGCTCCAGCCTCTTGTTGAGAATATCGACCAGGATTTCGTCTCCTTCCTCGATCAGAGCAATGGGGCCTCCCACCGCCGCCTCCGGAGACACATGACCGATTGCGGCTCCCTGGGTGCCTCCGCTGAAGCGACCGTCCGTGATCAGGGCCACATCCTTGCCCAGTCCCATGCCGATGATCGCGGCGGTGGGTGTGAGCATCTCCTGCATCCCGGGACCGCCTTTGGGGCCTTCGTAACGGATCACCACCACGTCCCCCGGCTTGATCTTGCCATCCAGGATTCCGCCGGCCGCATCCGTTTCGCTCTCGAACACCCGCGCCCGGCAGGTTCTTTGAAGCATTTCCGGCGCGACGGCGGACTGCTTCACCACTGCGCCCTCCGGTGCCAGATTGCCGTAGAGAATCGCAATTCCGCCTTCATTGTGATACGGATCGCTGATCGGCCTTATGACGGTCGGATCGGTGTTCTTGCTGCTCTCCAGGTTCTTGCCGACCGTCAGGCCGGTGACCGTCATGGCATCCCTGTGGATGAGGTCGCGCGCCAGAAGTTCCTTCATCACCGCCTGCACGCCGCCTGCCTGATCCAGGTTTTCGAGGAAATGAGGGCCCCCCGGCCGCAGACTGCACAGGTGAGGGGTGCGGGAACTGAGCGTATTGAAAAGCCCCAGGTCCAGGTCGATCCCGGCTTCGCGGGCGATGGCCGGAACGTGAAGCACCGTGTTGGTCGAGCATCCCAGAGCCATGTCCACCGTTATGGCGTTTTCGAACGCTTTCTGAGTCGCGATCTGCCTGGGTCGGATATCGGCCTTGATGAGTTCCACAATACGCATGCCCGCAAGCTTGGCAAGGCGCATTCTCGCACCGGTGACCGCCGGAATGGTCCCGTTGCCGGGAAGCGCCAGGCCGAGGGCCTCGGACAGGCAGTTCATGGAATTCGCCGTAAACATTCCCGCGCAGGAACCGCATCCCGGGCAGGCGTAATCCTCCAGTTGTTCCAGCTCTTCCATGGTGATGGTACCGGCCTTGAAGGAACCGACGGCTTCGAATACCGAGACCAGGTCGACCTGTTTGTGCCCCGCACGCCCGGCCAGCATGGGACCCCCGCTGATCAGAATCGCCGGTATGTCCAGGCGCAGCATCGCCATCAGCATTCCGGGGATGATTTTATCACAATTCGGAACGGCTACCAGACCATCGAAAGGATGAGCCATGGACATGATCTCTACGGAGTCGGCGATCAACTCGCGGCTTGCCAGTGAATACCTCATCCCCGCATGATTCATCGCGATGCCGTCGCACACCCCGATGGTGCTGAACTCGATGGGTGTCCCGCCGGCGAGACGGATCCCCGCCTTCACGGCTTCTGCAACCTTGTCCAGATGAATGTGGCCGGGAATGATCTCGTTGGCGGAGTTCGCGACTCCGATCAGGGGCCGATCAAGCTCGGTTTGAGTGTATCCCATCGCCTTGAACAGCGATCTGTGCGGTGCTTTCTCAACGCCCTTCTTCATTAGATCACTTCGCATCGAATTGTCCTCCTCTACGGTCTGATTTATTCGTCATTCGACGTGTGTATTATTAGTTACTGTATTGTCGAGGGAAATGGCAAGGGAAAAGGCAATGAAAGGATCCCGCCCGACGGGCCGGATGCATCGCGCAGGCAGTCTCTGCTCTTCGCGCCGGATCATCATCCTGCCCGTTCAGGTGGGCCGCTCGTTTTTCTTTTGCATCACCGAAAAGCGAAGCCATGCGCCTGGCGTGGGACGATATGCCCGGGCGCCCCAATCGCTCTTCTTTCGCGTCACCCTGCACGGCAGTTTTCATACCGGGTTGCCTCGGGAAGGCGTAAAGCCCGTACCTTGTAACTCTGACAGGGACATTGGTCCGCATGCTCGGGCGGGCACGGCTCTGATCCCCGCTCCGCTCATCGATTCGCAACGCAAGCACGAGCATGCAAGGGCGGGCAAGGTCTTATCGTGCCCACGGTTTTTCATTCGCAAAATCACACAAATGAATAACCGGCCTCGCTTCACCCTCGCTCAACCCCCTTCCGTACACCATCAGCGAAACGGAACCTGGCCGAACCCATGACGCACCCATCAGGTGTTCCCTTTCTCAACCCATGCAGTATTCAATTACTCGTAAAGCAGATTTCCAAATCAATGGATTCAAAGGCGATTTCATTGGAATCTTCCGCCTTTTCTGTAGAACAACTACGCCTTTTCTACTTTCCTACCAATTAATGTACAGTATTCTTCATCCAAAAATGCAGGATTTACAGCATTTACGCATACAGTGATTCTTTCTATCGTATTTTTCATGAGTTTTATTCGTAAAATCAGAAATCACGGAATGAATCTCACGATCCAATGGCTGCTGTGGAGCGAGTTCTTACATAAAACTTGTCAGGAGCCTTTCTCATCAACTCATCAATGTCCGCTTGAATTTCAAGAACCGTCATTTCCTCTCTGATTTCCAAAGGCAACTCCATGCGCGGTTTTTAGGTTCTGATCCCAGGTTGCGTTCAAGTCCGCAGTGTTGGGCGTGATGGCATAAAACCCTCTCCTACGTCTGACCGGTGCATCGGTTTGTAAGGGCAACGTTTATCCAACGCGTCACCTCACACCGGACAGGTGTTGTGTGATCTTGAATGCGCTTCGGTATGAGCCGATCGAACGCCTTTTCTGAATGAGACATGCGAATCCGCGCGGCATTTGGCCGTAGGAGAAGGAACCACCCGGCGTCAACACGGAAGAGACGGTTCGGAGTCACCTGGTATTCCGGAAAAGAACCACAGGAGTCACCGGGAAAACCACCATGGCAAAGACGACTGGACAGCGGAAGCTCCTGGAGCAGCTTCGAGCCGAGGGCATTCGCCATATTTTCGGCTGCTTCAGCGTCCGTCGGGGTCGTCCCGCGCCGGGGGGCCGTTGAGGGGGCCGGTCGGCCGCGTGCCTGCGCCGCCCGGAACAAAACTTGTCCAACCAACAAACAAGCCGGACAACCGCCAATCAAGAGTGGAGCGAAGCATGGCAGACAAACCTCTCTCCAACAAGAAGGTGGCGATCCTTGTGGAAAGCCAGTACATCCCGGAGGAACTTCGCGCCTACCGCGAGAAATTCGAAGCATACGGGGCGACGTGTCATTTCGTGTCCCGCCTGTGGGGACAATCCAGCCAGACGTTCATCAGCGAGCTCGAGGATCCTCAGGGAACGCCCGAGACGTTCAGGGTGGATATCGATGTGGAATCCGTCAGACCCGAGGATTACGCCGCGGTGATCATGGCGGCCAACTACACGAGTGTGCGGCTGCGCTATTTCAGCCCGCCCCACACCATGCGCGACACCCCGGCCGTGAAGTTCTTCGCCGATGCTATGCGAAATCCCCGGATCGTCAAGGGGGCTTTGTGCCACGGTCTTTGGATTCTCACTCCGACCCCGGAGTTGCTCACGGGCAGGAAGGTCATTTGTCACGAGGTGGTCGCCTCGGACATCGTCAACGCCGGCGCCGTCATCACCCCGTCGACGAGCGGTATCGTGGTCGACCGGGATCTCGTCACCGGTCATTCGAAGAACGAGGCGGGAGCGATGGTGGACGCCATCAAAGAGCTTCTGACGGCACCCGCCTTGATACCCGACCCTCCCCGATTCAGCCTGAGCGACGTGAAGCCGGGAAGACGCCGCGTCCTCGTTCTCCTCTCGGAATTCGGGTACTGGGGAGAAGAACTGGTCGGTCCGGTGGAGGTGTTCGATGCGGCGGGCTACCGGGCGGATTTCCTGACTCCCACGGGAAAGAGGCCCGTCGCGATCACGGTGAGCATGAACCCGGAGTACACCGATCCGCCGCTGGGGCGGTCCGTTACCTCGAAGGAAGTGGCCGCCAGGACGCGGGAGTGGGACGATCCCGCCACGGTGCAGGGCAGGCGGCTGGAAACGCCGCTCAACCTCTCGGAATGGTTTCCGGATCGGCCATATTGGAGCGCGCCGCAGTTCATCCGCGCCATGGAGCACTACAACCGTGCCCTGGATCGGGCCCGCCGGGAGATCGAGAACTACGATGCGCTCCTTATCGTGGGGGGCAGCGGCCCCATCTGCGACCTCGCCAACAATCACCGGGTCCACGACCTCATCCTGGGTTTCCATCGGGCGGACAAACCCATCGCGGCGGAGTGCTACGGCGTGGCCTGCCTGGCGTTCGCCCGTGAGCTGGAGGATCGGAAAAGCCTCATTTGGGGAAAACATGTGACGGGCCATTGCAAGGAATACGACTACAAGGACGGCACGGGTTTCATGAAAGCGAGGGGACAGTTCTACGACATCAACATGGGTCCGCCTCCCTATCCCCTGGAGTACATCCTCCGTGACGCCACGGGACCCGAAGGGGGCTTCCACGGCAACGTCGGCAGGGAGACCAGCGTCATCGTGGACTACCCGTTCATCACCGGCAGGTCGACCCCGGATTCCTATCTCACGGGGCAGAAGCTGGTGGAAGTGCTGGACGGTGAGCCACCGCTCCGGCGCTTCGGCTGGTAAGGATCTGCGAATCGACAGCCGTCGTCGCGGTTCGAGGCATTGCGACGGCCCGCCGGAGCAAGGGGGCACGGCGGGGGCGGATTCGGCATCCGGGAATCCTTCCCGGGCGCCGTGGAATAACCGGCGGGTTCCGGGCGCGGTCATCGGAAGCTCCAAACCGGCCCCGATCGCCGCAAACCGATCCGGTTTATCCGAACGATCCGATCGGCAGGACGGGCACGGCCGCTTTTGCACGCGGCCGGTGCCTTGACAACCAACCTTTTCCTCCTCGCCTGCGAAAGGGAGACCATGAAATCACTCAATCAGAAAATGACGGTGCTCGGAACGGTCGTTGATGTGCAGGACCTCGGTTTTACCCTGCGTCTTCGCACCGGCGACAACCTGACGGTCTGTGTCGGGGCCGGGACTTCGTTCATGGTCCTGAGCAACCTCGACGGCTTGATCTACGATCGTTTTCCCGAACCGGACAATGTCCCCGTCGTTGCGGGAGACGACGACATCACGAAGGGCATAAAGTACAAAGTCAAAAAGTACATATGCTCCGGGCAAAAGATGTACGTTCAGGGCACTTTCTTTCAGAATGCGGGCAACGAACGGTTCGAGGCCCTTGCGGTCCGCCCGTTTCACTACCAGCCCGACAAGTTCCTCTTCGAACACCACACGCATTGGTGGCTGTCGCAAATGGCCACAATGGCCGACCAGTGGCTCCAGAGCCTTTTCGGGGACTCCCGCACCTATGACGAAAGCGATTTCTCGCGCCTCTACCGGACGAATCTGAACATCTACGGGGGGAAGACGGACGACGATATCCAGGACATGGCAACGCTGTCGCGCCTCATCTACGGACTCTCCTCGGCCTACCTGCTGCTCGGCGACCGGCGCTACCTGGACGCGGCCGCAGCGGGCGTGGATTTCCAGCGGACCGCCTTCCGCTCGTTGAGCCACGACGGGCGCACCATCATCTGGAGCCATGCGCGCAGGAAGCTCGTCAACGGCAACCTGACCTATATTCCCTCCCTCATGGGGGATGACGCGGGAACCATACCGCTCTACGAACAAATCTACGCTCTTGCCGGCATGACGCAGTATTTTCGAATCACCGGGGACCCGGAAGTCCTGGACGACATCATGCGGACGGTCCGCGCGTTCAACACCTTTTTCCTGGACGACAGTGCGGTCGTCCCCGAATATCCGGGAAAGAAGGGGTATTTCAGCCATATCGACCCGGCAACCATGCGGGCCGACTCGCCGGCGCTCGCGCACAACCGCCTCCGTAAGAACTGGAATTCCATCGGCGACCACATTCCGGCCTATCTCGTCAACCTCATCCTGGCCCTGGACCCCCTTCCCCAGGGCGCAGGGAAGGACATCGAGAGGTTCTTGAAAAAGTGCGAGGACATGCTGGACCTCACCACGGACCTCATCATCGAGAAGTTTCCGGAGGCGGACTGTCCCTACGTCAACGAACGGTTCTTTGCCGACTGGACACCCGATCAGGGCTGGCAATGGCAGCAGAACAGGGCAATCGTGGGCCACAACCTGAAAATCGCCTGGAATCTCACGCGGGTGGCCAATTACTACAGCTACAAAGGGCAGGATCAGAAGGCCAAACGGGCGATGCAACTGGCCGAGCAACTGGGGAAAGCCATGGTCGACGCCGGCCTGGACAAGGTGCGCGGCGGGTGTTTCGACGCCGTGGAGCGCAAACCGAAGAGCCCCGGGGAAATCCAGTTCGTCTGGGGAAACCACAAGGACTTCTGGCAGCAGGAGCAAAACGTACTGGCCTACCTCATTTTGTACGGTTACACGGGAACTAATCTGTACCGCGATCTCTTCCGGGACGCCGCCGCTTGGTGGAACACGTTTCAGTTGGACCGGGACAACCGCGGAGTCTTCTTCAGGGTCAGCGACAACGGCGATCCGTTTATCTCCGGCCGCGGCATGGCGGGTTTCGACATCGCGGGCTACCACTCGTTCGAGCTGAACTTCCTGGCTCACATCTACCTGAGAACCTTCGTGTATTCGGGAGCGGGCGTGGCGACAAAGGACGACCGCTCCGAAGCGGGAGCGGACTTCTGCCTCTATTTTTGGCCCGCCGAGCGGAGCCAGATCCAGTCGCTGAACGTGCTGCCCGATTTCATGAGCCCGGGGGTCCTCGACATCACCAGCATCAAAGTGAACGGAAAGGAGCGCAAGTTCATGGCTCAGGAGGACTTCCAGATCCCGCTTCAGCCCGATGAGCTCGGTAAGGAGATCGTGGTCAGTTTTCGGTCCGGGCGGCTGCACAAACAGTGAGCGGCCGGCCCGGCCCCGGAACGATGCGGCCCGGAGGACGGACGGCTCATCCCGGGCGCAACACGAGCGATTCCTGACCTGCGCCGGTGTCGGCCCGATGCTTCGTCCCGTTGCCAGATTTCGAAAGCCGGGCGTGGCGATTTCCGCCGGATTCGAGCCGGGGGTTTTTCGTGCCCGGCAGAGGAGGGAAACAATGTCTTGGATACCCGTTCATTTCACTTATCATGTGGGCCTGCAAGGCGGCATATTCCGCAATGTCAGGCTGGTGGGCAGCTGGGATGCAAACGGCAGCCATTCCGACCAATGGACCGGCGTTCCCATGCGGGAAGAGGTCTCGGACAGCGGCTGCCCCTGCTTCAGGGCCACCGTGAACCTCAACGGCGACCAGGCCGGGTGGACCTTCGGCTGGGGCGTTCTGCTCGACGGCCCGGGAGGCGCCAATCGATGGGGCATCACCACGGAAGTGCACGACCGCAACTCGTCGGAACGGTTCCGCGGATTCCAGCTCAAAGGGCCCGAGCAGTTCAACGAATACCATCTCACCCACTGCCGCCGGTTGGGCGCCAACAAGCTCCACCGTCCCGGCGGCGGTGAGCCGGCCGTACGCTTTGCCGTCTGGGCGCCCAACGCGCTCCACGTCGAGATGGTGCGCGGGGATGCCGCCACGGGCTACATTGACGACAACGGCACGGGGGCACTGGCCGCGTTCCCGATGCACAAGGAGATGGTCGACGGAACGTGGACCGGGATATGGCGTACCGACGACGATTCAGAGGGTCTGGAGAGCTTTGCGCAGTTCGATCACACGCCCTACATGTTCAGGATCACCAAGGATGACGATACCGTCTGCTACCGGACGGACCTCTATTCCAGGTGCCAGATCGGGAGCGGCAAAAAGAATCCCGAGGGGAAAAAGTACGACGGAAGACCGACCGGGCTGGCCGGGTCGGTGAGTTGCTCGGTGGTGGTCGATCCCGAACGCGTCACCGAGCTCTTCGATGAGCCCTTTCCTCAGAAGCAATGGCTGGACGCGGACGAGTTCTGGAAAAACGAGTTCGATCCGCTGCGCCCGGTGCCGACGCGCATCGACGACCTGGTCATCTACGAAATGCATGTCCCCGGGCTGGGATGCGGGAAAACGGATGCCGCCGGTGAGCCGTTCACCGGCGATCTGAAGGATGCCGTGCAGATGCTGGATTACCTGGTCGATCTTGGCGTCAACGCCGTGGAAGTCCTGCCGATGAATGAATTCGAGGGATGGGCGGCCTGGGGCTATGCGACGTCCCACTATTTCGCCGTCGAGTACGCGGGGGGAGGGCGTGACCAGTTCAAGCACTTCGTGCGTGAATGCCATCGGCGCGGCCTTGCGGTGCTCCTGGACGTCGTTTACAATCATTACGCGCACAACGCCGAAAGAGCGGAATGGATGTACGATTCCAATCGTCACGAGAAGAACATCTACTACTGGTACGAGGGCATGCCGTCCGATTATCGCGACTACGAGCACGCCGCCGGCGATCCGACCCTCGATCCCCGCAAAAGGCCCGCTTCCGGTCACGGAGGGTACGTCGACAACATGTCCACCGGCTATGCGCCCCGGTTTTGCGAGGAAATGGTGCGCAAGATGTTCATCAGCAGCGCCGCGGCCCTGGTGCATGAATTCCACGTGGATGGGTTCAGGGTGGATCAGACCACCTCCATCCACAGCTACGCCGTGGTCCATGCCGACGGCCGCGCCGCCGCCGATGCCCGCATTTTCGGCGCCAAGTTCCTTCGAGAGCTCACGCGCACCCTCAAACTGATCAAGCCGACGGTCATGCTCATCGCCGAGGACCATTCCGGATGGTCCGCCGTGACGGAACCCCCGGACAAGGGCGGTCTGGGTTTCGATGCATACTGGTATGCCGATTTCTATCATCACCTCATCGGCGATACCGACAAGGGCGCCGACTACGCAAAACTCATCAAGACCTGCGGCTTTGGCGACGACCGCCCCCTGGCCGTCGATTATTTCGTCGGCGCGCTGCGGCATGCGGGCAACCTTACCGTCGTATACCACGAATCCCACGACGAGGCCGGAAACGCGAAGTTCTCGGGGCGCACCATCGCCGTGGCCGTCAACCGGGCGACTCTTTCGGGGGAGACGAGGCGCTGGGCCGAAGCGCGCTGCCGCCTGGCCTGCGGCCTGAACATGCTGTCTCCGGGAGTTCCCATGTTCTTCATGGGAGAGGAGGTCGGGTTTCAGAAGGATTATCCGTACGATCTCTTTCTGAGCCAACGGGAGGATTTTCTGCGCGAGCGCGGTGGCAGCGGTGCGAACCTGTTCAGGTTCTACCAGGACATCATCAAGCTGCGTCGCCGAAAACCCGCGCTGCGAACGGCCGGGCTCGTTCCGCTGCACGTCCGCAACGACAACCGCGTGCTGGTGTTCAGGCGCTCCCTGGAAAACGAGCACCTCATCGTTTTCGCCAGTTTCAACAATTACGCATTCGTCGACGGCTATCGCGTGAACGAAGCCGAAATCCCCGATGGCGCCTGGCGGGAGATCTTCAACAGCGACGCGGCCGTCTACGGGGGCAACAACGTCGGCAACGGCGGGATGGTGCGTGAGTCCCGATACGGTTCAATGGACGCCGTCATCCCCGCAAACGGATTCGTCGTTTTCGAAAGGCTGTAGCGGAGCACCGGGTGCCGCCCGGGCGAGGTGTACGAGCCTGGCGTCACCCGCGGCAGGACGAGACGGTGGCGGACTCCTCCCCCGATTCACGGGCCTGCCGTGAAAGACGGGGGACATCCGCCGACAGCCCAATGCCGGTTTGGCATCGCTCGATCCGGCGGCATCGTGACGCCGCGGGACGCCGTTCCCATCCGCCGGTCGTGGTGGGCTCAGCCGGACTGCGCCCACCCGGCAACCCGATCCTCTCACACACGATTCCCTGGTTTCGAACCCCGCGTCTTGTACGCTCTCCCTCCCGCATTCCCATCGTCTCCCGGATACTATTTGACAATGAATAGTGCAATTTTTATAATCTCGAACATTATAAGAGACTTTGTGAGACTTTTTATATGACCGGTATGGGAGGAAGGTCCAATGGAGCCGGAGCGTCAAAAAGCCCTGTATCCAATCGGTATCGTCGCTGAATTGTTGAACATTCATCCTCGGACACTGCGCATCTACGAACAGGAAGGGTTGATCAAACCGGCCAGACGCGGTGGGAAGCGTTTCTATTCGAACATTGACCTCCAATGGCTGCGGTGCCTTCGTAAATTGCTGACCGATGAGGGACTCAACATTGCGGGGATAAAGAAACTGCTGACGATAGCCCCCTGCTGGAGCATTCGGGACTGCGACGAGGAAACGCGCAAGCAGTGCCCGGCCATCCTGAATTTCCCGGTGCCCTGCTGGGAGTTGAAACCTCGCTGCTGCAAGGATTCCGATCTGGCGTGCTCTGACTGCGAGGTCTACCGGCACAAGATGGACCGGGTGATCATGCTGAAATGCCCGGATTCGGGCGTGGAAAAGACGTGAGCCGCTTCACCCGGGCACGCCTGCGGGTGCGACCTTGTGCATGCGTGGGAGGGATCGTGAGAATCGCGCGCACGATATCCCCGACCGCGGATTTCGCCGCGGTCGGGCGCGGTTTTGTGAAAGGATAAAGGTCAAGACGTGAGGACGATTTTTGGCCCGGTGCCGTCCCGTCGGCTGGGACGGTCTCTGGGCATCGATGTCATTCCCCCGAAAACGTGCAGTTACAATTGCGTCTATTGCGAATCGGGGCTTACCACGCATCTGACGGTGAAGCGGCGGGCGTTTGTCCGGCCTGAGGACGTCCTTGCGGAGCTGCGAGAGTATTTCCTGGAGCATCCCGGAGGCGCCGACGCGCTGACGTTTTCCAGCGCAGGCGAACCGACGCTCTACGAGCCCCTGGAAGAGCTGGTCCGTGCCGTGAAGGAAGCCTACGCGTCCCTGCCCCTGATCGTGCTCACCAACGGTTCGCTGCTGTGGCATCCGGAAGTGCGCCGCGCTCTGCTGCGGGCCGACCGTGTCGTCCCGTCCGTGGACGCGATATCGGACGAAGCCTTCAAGTGCGTCAACCGGCCCCACCCCGAGCTCGACAACGATTCGATTCTCGACGGTCTGCGAGCGTTCCGGAAGGAGTATAAAGGGCAGCTGCACGTCGAGGTGATGCTGGTCTCGGGCCTGAACGACAACCGGGAGGAATTGCTGCGACTGAGTCGTTTTGTCGAGGAATTGGGGCCGGAGCGCGTGGAGCTCAACACGGTCGTTCGCCCGCCCGCGCAATGGGGAACGACGGGGCTTTCGGCGCGGCGGATGGAAGAATGCGCAAGCTTTTTCCCGGCCGGAAAAACCGATGTGATCGGGCGTTTCCAGCGCGCGGAAGGGCAGGGGGAGGACCCTGACCTGAGCGGACGCATCCTGGAGCTGGTTTCCAGGCGGCCCTGTTCCATCGAGGAAATGGCGGCATCCCTCGGCGTACCCGAGGTGGAGCTGCGGCGGGCCGTCATGTCGCTCGAAGCCGACAACCGCCTCACGCGCTACCTCTACAACGAAATCGAATTCCTGTGCTCGCCCGAGTGCAGGAGGTGACGAAGCAGGGGGCGATGCCGGACACCGGCATCGGCGACCGGTTCACCCGTGCGCCTCATCCGGTGCGGAGTCGCGCAGGGAGCACGCGACCTCACCGTGCCTAGGTCTTTGCCTGTTTGACTGCACACCAGGCACGACCCCGCTATTGCGCGCGCACATCCGACTTGGACGGCGGCGGCACGGAGAGAACCTCCACCGGTCGTTCCGGGATGGTGCGGGCAATCAGCGTGTGCGCGAACAATTCCTTCGCCAGGTTGCGGACGTCGGCCGGACCGACTGCCTGAACCTCTTTGAGATATTCCTTGTCGTATTGCCAGCCCAGTCCCAGCACCTCGTTTATCGCCGCGCTCCCGGCCTGTGCATCGAGGCTTTCCATGTGCAGCCGGTGAGCGGTGACGATCTGGCTCTTCGCTTTTTCCAGTTCGTCCGCAGGAACGGGTTCCCGGGCCAGAATGCGCAGGTTGTCCAATATGATTCCCTGCACTTTGTCGAGGTTGGCCATGGTGGTTTGAGTGATCACGCCGAAGTAACCGGCGTTGTTGCCATAGAACGGAAATGCCCCGACCACGTAAACCAGGTCCTGCTTCCCGCGCAGGGCTTCGAATATCCTCCCGCCGGGGTTGCCCGCCCCCGAGAGGACGGCGTCCAGAACATCGAGTGTCGCCCGCCTGGAATTCCGGATGGCAAACCCGTTGGTGCCGACAAACAGAGCGGCTGAGCCTTTCTCGTTCTTCTTCTCGACCACGCGGTTCGCGGAGATTTGGGTCGTTTCATCAGGCAGTTCGGGGTATTTTACTTCTCCCTGTTCCCAGGTCCCGAACAGCTGTCGGACCCGCTCCGACGTTTTTTCGGCGTCGATATCGCCGTACACGGCGAGCACGGCCTGCCCGGGATTCACCATGCGTCGGTGGAACCGGAGGAGGTCGTCCCTGGAAATGGATTCCACCGATTCGCGGGTCCCCAGACGGTCGTTACGATAAGGCGATTTTTCAAAGTAGTTCTTCTTGAACAACCGCACGATCTCCGCCTGCCAGCTCTCGTCCATCCTTTGGATGGCGAGGAGCGTGTCCTGGCGTTTCTTCTCGATTTCCTCCTCCGGATACTGGGCGTTGCGCACGATGTCCGCAAGGATGTCGAGCGCCGTGTGGAAGTCTTCTTTCAAGATTTTGATCGACACGTGATACGTGCTGTTTTCGGACTGCGTCTCGATACTGCCTCCGACATCCTCGATACTCTGCAAAATCTGCTGTCTGGTGCGGGTCAGCGTCCCCGAGGTCATCAATGCGGAGGTCAGGGAGGCGATCCCCGGTTTGTCCCCGTCTTCGAGCATCAGCCCTCCCAGGCCATACAGATGCATCGTGACCATGGGAAGCGAGTCGTCCCGTTTGAGCAGAACCTTCAGCCCGTTGTCAAGCTTGCTCATGTGAGCGGGCGAAGCTTCCCGAGGCGGACACGACGCCGTGTCCGGCGTTGCCGCCGCCTGCCGGGACAGCGGTTTGGTTGCCGCAACGTTGATTCGGTCCATGATCAGATAGCGCTGTGCCGCCGAGCGGATGCCCTCGGGCGTCAGGCGGCGGATTTCCTCCACATACGTGTCGTCATAATAAGGGTCTCCGGTGCTGAAGTAGGAGCTGCCCAAAGAAGCCGCGATGGAAGAAACGGTTTCATTGCTGAAAACGTGACTGGCCATGGCGGTCTTTTTCGCCTTGTCCAGCTCTTTCATCGGTACGAGGTCCCGCTTGAAGACCTCGATCTCCTCCCCGAGCTGGGAGAGTACTCCCGGCCACTCATCCGGGGGCAGTGTGAAGGAAACGATGAACTGGCCTTTCGTGTAGGATGGGGTCCAATTGGAGGCGCTCACGCTGAGCACCTTGTTTTCCATGTCCTTGAGGCGGCAGTGGAGACGGCAGGTTTCGCCGCCTCCCAGCAGGAGAGAAAGCACGTCCAGCGCGTACATGTCCTGGTGATTCAGATCCACGGACGGGAACCCGACCATGGCCTGGGTAAGTCTCGCGACGGGGATTTCCTTTTCCTGGCGACGCGTCGTCGACTGTGCCGGCTCGACGGGCACGGCGTCGAACTCGCCGGCCGTTCCGAGAAAATCCTTCGTCTTGTCGGCGACAAAGGACAGCACCGCTTCGGGGGAAATGTTCCCGGCCACCACGACCACTATGTTTTCGGGTTGATAGCGTTGGGCATAGTAGTCGAGCAGCGCCTGTCGATCCAGCCGCACGAAGACTTCCTCGTAACCGATGACCGGGTTCCTGACGGGGCTGACCTGGTAGGCGGTCCTGAGAAAAAGCTTCCAGAGCTCGTTGCTCGGATTGCTTTCCCCCATCTTGATCTCCTGCTGGATCACGGGCTTTTCCCGCGCGACCTCCGTGGGCTCCAGGGTGCATTCGGAGACGTAGGAAAGAAGAAGGTCCAGGGCATCCTTCCAGTGTTCCGCCGAAGTGTTGATGTAGTAGACGGTGCGGTCGTGGCTGGTGTAGGCGTTGGAATTGCCGCCGATCTTTTTCAGCCTCTCTTTCGCCTGGTCCTCGGTGAACGAGCGGGTCGTGCCGCCTGAGACGACGTGTTCGAGATAGTGGGAAAGACCGGACTTGAGGTATTTCCCTTCGTAAATTGAGCCCGCTCGGACGAAAACCTGGGCCGAGACCACGTCGTAGTTCGGTTTCTGACTCATGAGCAGTGTCAGGCCGTTTTTCAAGACGACGAAAAGGTCGCCGGGTTTGGACGACAGGATTCGTTGCACGGAGGGTTGAAGCGGGGGCGGCAGCGAAGGACAGATTTGCGCCGCGGCACAGCGTGCGACGACACCCGGCCCCAGGAGTGAAAGGGCCACGCAGATTCCGAACAGCAGTCTACAGATCATGGTGCAAACTTCCCCTTTTTGCCGTTTATCCATGGTGGATTGCCATCCCGCGATCTTTGTTCGTCCCGGGTCCGTCACGGGGCTCAAACACGCCGGAAGACAGCGCCTGACGGGCACGTCTGTAAACGGGAGGCCGTTTCTCGAATGATAATTATATCCCTCGGGTCAATACACCGGCCGGAGAGCGTGCGTTCTCGTCAGCCCCGACCTCTGCCGGCACGATGTTCAAGGCGGGGCGTTCTGCAGGCTGTCGTGGACGCGGCCGGGGGATTCAGGAAAAAGCGCCGGATTGGATCAGCTTGCACAGGTGGCGACCGTGATGCACCCGGCCGGCAGGGGTCAGCCATGTCGAGGGAGGGCGCTCCATTCGCACCAGGTACCAACAAGTGCCCGCGCGTGCCCATTCAAAAACCATATCGTCCAGACCCGCGGTCCTCATGAGATCATGGGTGGACCTGAAAACCGCAGCCTCGGCTCCGCCACGCCCTGGCGCACGCTTTCCGGATCCGGTGTGACCATGGACGCGTGTCGACCCCGCGGCGGTCTCGCTCCCTCCGGGCAATCGGGTTGCCCGCGCATCTCCGGTCCGCATCGCCTCAATGTCCACCGGTTCCCATCCGGCCGCCTCGCCTCCTCCGCCGTGCAGCCGCAGCGCGCCGGCACACGCGTCGCCGACGCAGATCAGGCGCAACCGCTCATCCCATGCCGGGGTCTCTTGAATCACGACCGGGTTGAAGGCCCGACACGCCCGGCCCAAATCGTCCGCGTTGCGCACGATTCGGGGAGGGGATGAGACATGTCCGGGCCCCATGGCGAGGAAAGGGTATTCGAACCCTTCGAGGATATGGCGTTTCTGCCGCGCTCCATAGTAGAACCGGGTACGGGGGTGAGGGATACCCAGGTAGCGGATGAGCAGTTCCTGTTGCAGCCGCGAGCGCTGGAAACGATAGGTGGATGGGCTGGGAAACGTTCTTTTCCCGGTGGCTTCCAGAACATCGACAAACCGGATGGAGGGGAAGAAGACCACCCTTGCCTCGCGAAGCAGGTCCCGCTCCTCGGCCGAATAGGCGCCGATGGATTCCCTCAGACCAAGCGTCAGAACGGCCGCGCATGACTCAAGGCCGCGGGCGAGGGCAACGTAAACGGGGTGTGCGGCGGACAGTGATTGTCTTTCCATACACGGAATCGCAATTGATCGCGGAACTCTCCAGAACATCGCGCGGGCAACCGTGCCTCGACCCTCCGAAGGAGGCCGGGCCGACCCTGCCCGGTCCGCCGGATGGCGGCACGCGGCAGCCCGATGCCGCCCTTCAAACCGCCCCGGGGATCAATTGAGGCTGGGGTTGAGAAGCACATCGGGGTGAACCCCGTAATTGTAGCTTCTCATTCGGAAGAAGTTTTCCAGCAGGCCGATCTTGTGATCGACGTAATCGTAGATCTTGAACTTGCTTTCCGGGCTGCTGCCGTTCTGGAACAGGTCCCGAATGGCGAGCGCAAGGTTCTTCCTGAAGTAAAGGGGCACAGCCAGGACGAGGGTTTTCGAGCTCAGCGCCTGCGAGCATCGGGTGAGTGTCTGCGCAGTGACGAATACCGCCTGAGGAGCTTCGGACACCGGCATCTGCGGACAGGGCGGGCTGTCCGTATCACCACCCCCCTCGGGTTCGGCGGCCCTGTACTGAAAGACCGAAATGCCGCGCCTCCTGAGTTCCCCTCCCAGCGTGTCCTCCTGCTCTTCGCCCCCGGACAGAACGATCAGGGGATGAGGGCTCTTTTGAAGCTCGGCTTCGATGTCGTCGGCGATGATCCGGTTTCGTTTCTCATCCTTCATGAGCGCCTGCAGCATGGTGGGGTAATCCGCGCGCGAGCTGTACGGGTATTCGAAATCGGTCTGCCTCGTGACCACATGAGCGTGGATAATGCCTCGCCCTTCGCGGGCATCCTTGTCATTGATGGTATAGACCACATCGCCGACGTAGTAATAGACGAGCCGGGACAAGCGGTCCTTTCTCTGGGTGGTGTTGGTGAGTCCCAGGATATACCGGCAGTCGAAGTTGGGAATCAGGTTGGTCAGTATCTTCGATGGGCAGCGCTGGCACTCGTCCACGATGAGGTATCCCACATGCTCCCACAACTTGCGCCAGTACCGTATGACCTCCCCGGTATGCCCGATGGTGATGTATTTGCCGATCTGGTGCACGCCCGTGGAAAACATCCCGACCTCGGAGCTTGGTATCTGCAGGAAGTTTTCGATTTTGGTCAGCCATCCTTCCAGCAGATCCAGTTTGGGAAGAAGAATGAGCGTGGGTTGACGACGCTGGGCGATGGTGTACAGGGCGATCACCGTCTTGCCGCTCTTGTGTCCCCCAACCAGGGTCCCGCAGTCGTGATCGAGCACCGCTTCGGCGGCATCCTGCTGGTAAGATTTGAGTTCCCCGTGGAATTCGATGGGCAGCGGTTCGAACGTACGCCTCCTGTCCACGATGCGGTACGGCTGCTGAAACTTCTTGCACAGATCCACGAACTGGTCGAGGAATCCCCGCGGCAACAGGTAGTGACGTCCTTTCTGCCGCAGACAACTGATCTGCGGTGGAATATTTCCTATCCATTCCCCTCTGTTGTGCCGCATCTCATAGTCCGGATTCGTGAACACAAGGCGCTCGTGCAGCTTGCGCTCCAGCAACGGCGACAAACCTTCCGCGGGAATCTTTATCCATTCTGCGACCAATATGTTCAGCACCTTTACGAACATCAGAAAAAACCTTTCATGAATATGGGATCAACTCGAGTGTGTCATTCACGGATTTGCCAAACCTTGTTCGCCAGGCGCGATCCAAGCACGAATTGCTTCCTCAAGTTCCGTGCGAATCGGGGCGTAACCGCCCGCACCTGGAAAAGAAATCGGCGTTGGGGAGACAATCCGGTGGAGTGGGTGCAACCGTGCTCCAACGCGCGGGCGCTCTCGTGAACCCGTCCGGCATGTTTCGAAATGCGGGAACGGGCCACGGGAATCGTTCGGGTAGACACCCACGCCTACCTGTCCGCTCCGTGACGGTCCTTTTCACATGGCACAGGAATCATCGGTTCGATCAAAAATCTCGATGTCGTACTTGCGCTCAGTCTGGTAAAACCGAAAACAAACTCCGTTTCCCCTTCAGTCCACCGGTCCCGTGGAGGGACGGGAGCAGCGGACTTTGTACCTGTACCCGCCACGCTCGCCCGAGCCGAAAACCTTCCTTCTTCGGATCGCCGGCGTCTCGGATCGAATGCCGCAACGCAGAAACTACTGTTTGACACCCGATCTCAATTTCAATACGTTATACGTATCCTAACTCAGGCGACAGGCTTTTAGAATGATTAATAATTCAAAAATATCCCAATTGAAAGAAAAAAAGGACTCGCCATGACAGATCAGGGTCTCGACCATCTCCAGATCATGGGGCAGTTGGCCAGAGAATATGAACAAAAAACCCGGGAACTTGAAGAAATCGTTCAACAGGCCGATCCTTCCATGTTGCTTCGCCAGGTCAAGCTGCGGGGTGAGCTGACCACGGATCGATTCAGAGCGGCCCAGATGTTTCTGCTGACTTCTCTGGCATCGGTCTCCGACATGGAACGCAAAGAAGATGAACCCCTGAAGGCCATCATCGTGCTCAGCCGGTGTTTCGACGAAATGCGAATCCTTTTCCAATGCCTTCTCGATCGCCAGGCGATCGCCGCACCCCGGGGCGAGGCCCCGCACGTCTCCTGAGGGCGGAGCTCCGGCAAGCCTGCGTCCGTGCGCCGCAGGACTGCGGGTTGGGAACTGCCGGAGGGGATGCCGCCCTTCCTGATAAGAATCATCAGCTTTCCGGGGTGCTTCAGCCGACCCGCCTGCCATTCCCCCTGCTCCCCGGTGCCGCAGAACAGGTCCACTCGTCCGGGCCCCTTGATCGCACCTCCGGTGTCCTGGTTCAAAACCCAGCGATGGAGCGGTTCCCATCCGAGCACGTTGCCCCGTTCATCCAGGCGGGGCTTTTGTGTTTCGAGAAAGCACGGCGCGCCGGAAGGGTGGAACTGCGGGTCGGTTGCGATGGAGCGCCCGGCGGTCAAGGGCACGTTGATGCTTCCCATCGGGCCTTCTTTGACCCATTGAAAGAATACGTAGCTCTCATTGTGCCACAGGATCTCCTCCATCAGTTCCGGATGTGCCCCCAAATAGGCGCGAATCGCCTGCATGGACATTTCATCGACGGTCATCACGCCCCTGTCGATGAGCACCTTGCCGATGCTCCTGTAAGGGCGTCCGTTCGCTCCCGCGTAGCCGATTCGTCGGTCCCCGCCGGGCATGCGGAGCATCCCGGAACCCTGCACGTGAAGAAAAAAGGCGTCCACCGGGTCGGCCAGCCATGCCAGTTCGCTTCCCCACCGGTCGAGAGCCTTCTCCCCGTCGATCTGTGCCCGCGTAAAGTAGGGAACGACCTTGCGCTCGTTCAACCGTCCGATCAGGCGGCCCGTGGGGAATTTCACGGGATCGAAGGAAGGCAGATCGATGGTCAGCAGGTCGGGGGGAACCCCGTAGAGAGGATGGCGGAAAGTTTCGTCGCGCCGACCGCGGGCTTCGAGGATGGGCTCATAGTAACCCGTGACGAGGGAAGGGCGGTCCGGCGGGGCGACGAGGAATACGTCGAAGGCGGCGGCAATGGTTTTCCTGTCGAGGCGCTGAGCCCGGCAGAGCTCGAGGAAGCGTTGCAGAGTGGATTTGAGCAGGTCCGCGCGGACCTGCACTTCACCCAGTGAATACAGGCGGTCCGCGGGAACCCGGTCGAAAAACTTCATGCTCCGTTCAGCGGCTGTGAGCAGCGAGGCCGCATCCATGTCGTCGCTGAAATCGGGGAGTTGCTCCTCCGGCAGGCGTTGCAGCACGGAGACCGCGGTCGGTTTGGGTGCGGGCTGCGGTGTGCAGCCCGCGAACAGCACCAAAGCCGCAAAAGCCAGGGAGAGAATTTTCGGCAACATATCCGGAGCCGCGCTGCTCGGTTTACGCCCCGGGCACATGGACTACGTGCCCATTTCCCATGAGTGCAGGTAAGCGTCCTGCTCCGGGGTGAGCGTGTCGATGTCCACGTTCATGGAAGCCAGCTTCAACTTGGCTATATTCTTGTCGATTTCCATCGGCACCCGGTAGACCTGTTTTTTCAGGGTCGTGTGGTGTTTGACCATGTGCTCGGTGCACAAGGCCTGGTTGGCGAAACTCATGTCCATCACGCTCGACGGGTGGCCTTCGGCGGCGGCCAGGTTGATCAACCGTCCTTCGCCCAGAACGTAGACCCTCCGGCCGTCCGCGAGCTTGAACTCTTCGACGAAATCCCTTATTTCGCGGCGGGCGACAGCCATGGAGGCGAGTGCATCCAGGTCGATTTCAACGTTGAAGTGGCCGGAATTGCAGACGATCGCTCCATCCTTCATCACCGCGAAATGCTCCCTGCGTATGACGTGAATGTCCCCGGTGAGCGTGCAGAAGAAATCGCCCACGACGGCGGCCTGTTCCATGGGCATCACCTGGTATCCGTCCATGACCGCTTCGAGCGCCCGGAGCGGGTCCACCTCCGTAATGATGACCTTGGCGCCCATTCCGGAGGCCCTCATGGCAACGCCTCTGCCGCACCATCCGTAGCCGCTCACCACAAAACCGGAACCGGCCAGGAGACGGTTGGTGGCCCGGACGATCCCGTCCACCGTGCTCTGCCCGGTGCCGTAACGGTTGTCGAACAGGTGCTTGGTGCTGGCGTCGTTCACGGCGATGATGGGATACTGAAGGACGCCTTTGTCCGCCATGCTGCGCAGACGGATCACCCCGGTGGTCGTCTCCTCGGTGCCTCCCAGTATCCCCTGGAGCAACTCCCGGCGGTCCGAGTGCAGGGTGCTCACCAGGTCCGCCCCGTCGTCCATGGTGATGTGCGGGGAGTGCCCGAGCGCCGAATTGATGTGCCTGTAGTACGTGTCCTTGTCTTCCCCCTTGATGGCGAAAACGGGAATCGAGTCGTTCACCACCAGGGATGCGGCCACGTCGTCCTGGGTGCTCAACGGGTTCGAGGCGCAGATGCGCACCTCCGCTCCTCCGGCTTTGAGCGTCTGGGCAAGAGACGCGGTCTCCGTGGTGACATGCAGGCAGGCGGCTATCCGTGTTCCCTGGAGAGGCTTTTCGGCTGCGAATCGCTTGTGGATGGAACGCAGCACCGGCATGGACTGCGCGGCCCACTCGATGCGAAGCTTCCCCTTCTCTGCAAGCCCCGGGTCTTTGACGTCGAATTCCATGTATCCTCCTCAAAAAAAATGTCGCAGGTTCAAATAGCAAAACAGGGCAGCCGGAAGGTCCCCGAAAGGCAGGGAACCGTGGGAGCCCTGTAGGTTTGCGCACCCGGCCCTCCATGACCGGTGAATGCACCGCGCCGTTCACTTTCGATCCGCGCAAATCCGCAGCGGACCCTTCGATCCGTGGGATGATCGGGCTAGATGCCCGCCAGTTCGCGGATCGGCTCGACCATGTCGGTCTTTTCCCACGTGAAATCGGGATCGTTCCGGCCAAAATGACCGTAGCAGGCGGTCTTCTTGAAGATCGGACGAAGGAGCCGCAGCTGTTTGATCATGTTGGCGGGTTTGAAGCTGAACAGTTTCCTGACGATTTCAGCGATGCGGTCGGACGGAATTTTGCCGGTGCCGAACGTGTCGATCATCAGGGACACGGGCTCCGCGACTCCGATGCTGTAGGCGACCTGCACTTCGACCTTGTCGGCGACTCCCGCCGCCACAATGTTCTTGGCCACGTAGCGCGCCATGTAGGAGGCGGTGCGGTCGACCTTGCTGGGATCCTTTCCGGAAAAGCAACCGCCTCCGTGGCTGCCCTGGCCGCCATAGGTATCGGCAATGATCTTTCTCCCGGTCAGCCCGCAGTCACCCATCGGCCCGCCGATCACGAACCTCCCCGTGGAATTGATGAAGTACTTGGTCTTGTCGTCGATCAATTCGGGCGGAAAAACCTTCTTGATAACCTCCTCGATGATCGATTCCCGGATCATTGAATAGGACACGTTGGGAGCATGCTGGGCGGCGACGACGATGGTGTCGATCCGCTTCGGACGATGGTCGTCATACTCGACCGTCACCTGGCTCTTGCCGTCCGGCCTGAGGAATTCCAGGACGCCGTTCTTTCGCACTTCCGCCAGCTTGCGGGTGATCCGGTGGGCGTAGTAGATGGGCATGGGCATGAACACCGGGGTTTCATTGCAGGCAAACCCGAACATGAGACCCTGGTCCCCGGCGCCCTGCTCCTCGAACAGCCCCTCACCGGGGTTCACGCCCTGAGCGATATCCGGGGACTGCTTGTCGATGCTGGTGATCACGGCGCAGGTGGACCAGTCGAAACCCATGGAGGAGTCGTTGTAGCCGATTCCCTTGATCGTGCTGCGGATGATGTCCGGGATATCCACCCACGAGGACGTGGTGATCTCGCCGGCGACGAAGGCGAGACCGGTCGTCACGAGGGTTTCACAGGCGACGCGCGCTGTTTTGTCCTCGGTGATGATCGCATCGAGAATGGAATCCGAAATCTGATCGGCGACCTTGTCGGGATGCCCCTCTGTGACCGACTCTGAAGTGAAAAGAAAATTGCTCATGGACATTGGAAATTCTCCTCCTTTGAATGATGCAGGGCGCCGATCACGGGAACGCAACCGAGTCCGCCCACGGTATGGATCGTTCGCGGGACGGCTTCGGATTTCCCCGGTCTGTGATGCCGCTTCAACTCAAGCACGCTTTCAATCCCTGCGACAGAGGCCGGTTGTCTCCGTCGAGCAGGACGACCTTCGGTTGATGACGCGCGATTTCGGCTTCGTCGTATTGCGCGTACGTTGCGATGATGATCAGATCCCCGGCGGCTCCCATCCTGGCAGCCGCGCCGTTGAGACAAAACACGCCGCTGCCCGCGGGGCCGGCGATGGCGTACGTGTCGAACCTGGCGCCGTTGAAGACGTTGTAAACCTTGATCTGCTCGTAGGGCAGAATATCGGCTGCCTTCATCAGGGTTTCGTCTATGGTCAGGCTTCCTTCATAGTGAAGGTTTGCTTCGGTGACCCGCGCGCGGTGGATTTTGGATTTAAGCATCAGTCTTTGCATGATCGTGTCTCCTGAATGTGAGTGAGATAGTGCTGTTGGAGTGTTCCGTTCGGCTAGGCCGCCGGCCGCAGAATGCAATTGTCGATGAGCCGCGTGGTCCCCACAAAGACCGCAAGGGCCAGCAGCGACGGACCATCCATACTGCCGACTTCCTCCATGGTCGCGGGGTCACGCAACTCCGCGTAATCGATTCTGACTTCGCCTCCGGCGTCCAACAACTCCTTCACTTCCTTCAGGATGACGGACCCGTTTCTTTCCCCCAGTGCAACCCGCGCACGGGCCGCTTTGAGCGCCCGGCTCAGGCGCAGCGCCAACGGCCGCTGCTCGGGCGTCAGGTACTTGTTCCGGCTGCTCATCGCCAGGTCGTCCGGTTCCCGGACGATGGGATGCCCCAGGATTTCGATATCCAGGTTGAGATCCTTGACCATGCGCCGGATTGTCACCAGCTGCTGGTAATCCTTTTCTCCAAAAACGGCCACGTGCGGTTTGACAATGTGGAACAGCTTGACCACCACCGTCGCCACACCCCTGAAAAACAGGGGACGGCTGCGCCCGCACAGCGGGGCCGTTACCTTCGTCACCTCGACGTAGGTCTGGTACCCGTCGGGGTACATCTCCCCGACCTGGGGCACAAAGGCCACGTCCACTCCGACCTCCCCCGCCAGGCGAAGGTCGCGGTCCAGGTCCCGGGGATACGTGGCCAGATCTTCGTTGGGACCAAATTGCGCGGGGTTCACAAAAATGCTCGCCACCACCATGTCGGCCTCTCCCCGGACTTTCCTCATCAGCATGAGATGTCCTTCGTGGAAGTAGCCCATAGTGGGCACGAATCCAATCCTTTTCCCCGCTCTCCTCCAATCATCGGCTTGCTGCTGCATCTCGGAAACCGTTTCGATGATGCGCATGTCGACTCCTCTCACCAAACCTCCGCAACAAAGTAAAAAGCCTTCAAGACCAGGGTCGGGAAGGCTCCTCCAATAAGACACGACGAGATTCATCCACGATCGAACCAGCGGGCCTTCGTTCCCGTCTTCCGTCACGGTCCCTCGGCGAGGGATCCCAGCGGAACCCAAATCCCGTCAGACTGGCCTGTTCAGTAACAGGCGGAGCGCAGATTGTCAAGGAGGATCAACTCGGGGTCAAACCTACACTTTTCACTTTTTCGCAACCTTGGAGCGATGTCCGATTCATTGCCGGACCAGCTCCGCTTCGCCCCGCCCCGCATCATCCGGCTGAATCGAACGACGTGGATGCGAACCCGTTCGGCCTCCGACGCTCGCCTTTGAAGGGCCTCGGGATTTGACCCGCATCGCCGGGGGCTGCGGAGGCGAGCCTCTTGGGGGAACTCACCCCGACAGCCGATGCGAACTCGAGCGACGCGGTCGCGATCTTTGCCCACGGATGCCTGAAATACAAAGGGAGGGGATGGGAACGTCACCAGGCTCGACTGCAACGATAGGACCGGTTGTGGCTCGCCTTGGGCATGGGAACAAATGCGACCCGCCCCGACCCTGGCCTCAAAGTCCGATATCGCTGACCGGATCGCAAGCCCGCGCCGTCCTGTCTGCTGGTCGATGCGGGGGTTCCCGCAGAAATGTGAAAAGTGTAGGTTTGACCCCGCGGCTAGGAGGGCGTGAAGCCGAGGTCCCGGAGTTTCGCGGACAGGGCGTCGATCACCGTTTCCGCGCGGATCGTTTCGAGGCACCTGCTGCTCCCACTGTCATTGCACCCGGCGCGGCCGCACGGGCGACAGTCCCACGGTTGGCTCACGACGACGTGACTGTGGCCCCAGGGGCCCCACATGTGATCGCCCGAAGGCCCGAACAGCGCCACCACTGGCGTGCCCACCGCCGCGGCGATGTGCATGGGGGCTGTATCGACCCCGAAAAAGAGGACCGCCTTCCGGATCAGGGACGCCAGTTCCTTGAGGGTCAACTGTCCGGCCAAGTCGACGACCGGCACCCGGACGCCGTGCATGATGCTCTTCACCACGGCCAGCTCATTCGGGTCATCGCTGCAGGTAACGACCACCGGCAATCGGCAGCGTTCCCGCAGGAAATCGATGACGGCGGAGTTGCCTTCCGGGGTCCAGCTCTTGAAAAGCCAGCGCGACGTCGGATGAACCACCACAAACGGCTGTTCCTTGAGTCCCCGTTCACGGAGCAGCCGGTCCACTTTTTCCTCCACCGCATCGGTCCATTGCAGGCGCATCTTTTCCGTCTTGACCGGGAGCCCCAGGGCGCGCAAGGGTTCGAGGTGGTAGCGCACGGCGTGTTTGTCGTTGTCGACGCTGCTCATCAAATCGGTGAAGAGCAGATCTCTACCCATGAATTTACTGCGTCGCCTGCGGTAGCCCAGGCGGCAGGGGCTGCCTGTAAGGAACGCCACGATGGCGCCTCGGTCGCCCTCGCTGAGATCGATGACCAGATCGAACCGGTTCCTGCGAAGCTCCCCGATGAGACGGAGTTGTGTCCACAGGCCGGACCTCCGGTTCACGGGGAAAATCGCGTCGATGTCGGGATTGTCCGACAGCATTTCAACCGTGTTGTGGATCACGCTCGCGCAGATCCTGGCGTCGGGAAAGTGGATCCGCAAGTTCCGAAACAAAGGCGTGGTCACGAGCACGTCGCCGATATGTTTGAACTTGATCACCAATATGTTGTTTATGTTGTTCAAGGTCATTGCGACTAACGTTTCTTTCGAAAAAAGCAGTGTTTCAACTGCCGATCATGAGTTTTCCACAGCATCGATAGACTTCTTCCACCGAGTTGTCGTCCGCCTTCCGTCCCTTCTGAAGCAGTTCGCATTTTGTTCCCCAGGGGCGCCACCTGGACGCGTCGCTCGATCCGAAAATGGCGACCACGGGCCGCTGAAGGGCGGCCGCGATATGCATCGCGCCTCCATCCCCACATATAACCAATCTACAGGCGCTCATCGCGGCGGTCAACCGGGGGATGGTGTCGGTTCTGCAGGGAACCGCACAATCGCGCAAGGCTTCCGCAATGTCGCGGGCTTTCCGGTCGTCTCCCGGATGATAAGGGTTCGAGGCATCTCCCGGCGCCCACAGAATCAGGAATTTCGTTTCGGGTCTTTCCCTCGACACCATTCGGGCCAACTCGACGAAGTTTTCGGGAGCCCAACGGTTTTCCGGCCTACGGCTGCTGATGTGCAATCCGACCACCGGTCCCACGGCATTTCGGGACAATAACAGGTCCCGGATTTCTTGCAAACACTCGCGGCGGACCGCCAGCTTCATGGGGCCGGGAGTGTCCCTGATACCGAGAGGAGCCAGGAGCCGGTAGGACAGTTCAACTTCGTGCGCGCCGCAACCGGGGTCCGGCGGAGCCACGAGCCGCGTGTAACAAAGACGTTCGAACAGCGGGATTGCAGACGCACGGCTTGCGTAGCCGATCCTGTGGAAGGCTCCGCTCATGAGCGTGAAGCGTGCGGTTGTCTTGTTGAACTGGCCGGCCACACCGATTGCGACGTCGTATCGTTCGCGCCTGATTTTGCGGAAAAGATCGAGCAAGTGAAAGTGATTCTGCCACCCGTATCGGAAGCGTCCATGTTTGGACTTGTGGTAGATGTGAACGGTGTCCAGCTCCGGCAACCCGACGATTGCGTCCGCGTTGTACCCGTTTACCATCAGATCGATCCGGGATTGCGGAAAGGTTCGGCGCAGGGCAAGAATGGACGGCGTCGTGCAAACCAGGTCGCCGATGTTGTCGCGCCGAATCAGCAGGAACTTGACCCGTTCGCGAGAAGGGAGACGAAGTCCCGGCGGGGCGCTCGATTCCGCATCGGCCCCGCCGGTGCGGTTGTCGTGATGGCTCTGATTGCCGGTCATCCGCATGATCGGAAGACCTTTCGATGCCCGGGAAACGCGGTGAACCCTGCGAGGTTTCCGGCGGGCCGGATGGATTGATGATGTACCATCATGATTTCTTCAATGCGAGCAACGGGCGTCCCATCGAGCAACCCCGCGCTTCTAACATTCGAACTCGCGAAAAGCCCGGAAGACCTCCTCCACGGTGATCTGCTCCATGCAGAAGGGGGTAGTGCATTTCTTGCCGATGCACGGGCGACACGGAAGGTCTTTCTCAATGGCCCGGTGCAACACGGGGTCCTGGATGGCCCCCGACACGCGGGAAGAGGTCGGGCAGAACAGGGACACCGTCTTTGTCTTCAAGGCGATGGCGATGTGCATCGCCCCCGTGTCGTTGGTGACCAGGAGCTCGAGTCTCCCGATGAGTGCCGCAACCTGCGTCAGGGGAAAACGACCGGCAACGGAGACGGCCCGATCGGACCCGATGGCTCGCACGACCTCGGCGCACAGCGCCTTTTCCTTCGGCGAACCGATCGCGAAAATGCGGGCGCGGGGGTGCGACGCCAGGATCCTTTTCCCAAGCTCCGCAAAGGATTTCACCGGCCATTGTTTGTACGGTTTCGAGGCGCCCGCCTGGAAGCCGACAAGGAGCGGGTCGGGAATATCCACTGCGCCGTGGAGCCACGCATCGACCTGCCGTCGCGCCTCGCCGGTCACCTCGAGCTCCATGTCCACGGACGTGCCGGCGCCCCCCGCGAGCTGCGCTATGCCCAGCCGCTGCCTTATGGTGTGCTGCGGGAGGCGGGAGGAATGGTCCCCGTTGCGGTTGGAGATCAGGTAGGCGAACTCCCGTTCCACGGGGAGGGTCACAAGGTGGCGAGCCCCGGTGAGATAAGCCAGGGGAACCGCCTGAGGCGTGTTGCCGTGCAGGATGACGGCGAGGTCGAAGGCTTCCTTGCGGAGTAATCGCACGGTTTGCAGAAACTTCTTATACCCCCCGTGATAGGAGACGATCTTGTCCACGTGCCGGTTGTTCTCGAACAGCTCGCGGTACCGGTGCCTTGCCAGAAGGACGATGTTGGCTTCGGGATAGGACGTCCGGACTGACCGGATGGCCGGTGTGGACATCAGCGCGTCGCCGATGGCCGTCGAGGAGACGATCAGGATGCTGTTGACCGCGTCGGGGCGAAAGGTTTCCAGATCGAGAGGCGGCGGCATTCGCCCGGAAATCTTTCGGATGATCCATTTGAAAGTCGGGTGAAAAAGTCTCATGCGGTCAGTTTCCCAGGTACCGGCCTCACGTCGGAACCCCTTCTTCTATAGCGCTCGGCCATGCGCGTCCGTGCGCGGTCCGAACCCCCGGGGCCTTCGGGAGAATCATTCTCCTGTGCCTCCGGCGCACGACAACACAAGCGTCTCGATCGCAAATCCTCACGCCGCGTTCACTCACTCATTGCCCTGAACCACTCCTGCAGTCCGAATCCAGGATGCCGGCGTAGAGCGCTTCCAGCTCACGCATGGTTCGCTCCACGGGGAACGCTTCGGCGGCCACGCGCGCCCTTTCCGACATGGCGGCGCGAAACGGCGCCGAATAGAGTTGCCTGAGGCGCTCAGCCAGGGTCGCGACCTCATCGGGCGAGCGCAGGACGAAGCCTTCCCGGCCGTTCGAGATGATCTCGGCTGCCCCGCACTGCGCCGTGGTGATCACCGGCAGGCCGGACGCCATGGCCTCGAGGATCACCGTGGGAAAAGGATCGTACAGAGCGGGCAGGGCGAAGATGTCCGCTCCGGCATAGAAGGGGGCGGTGTCCTCACGTGGCCCCCAGAACACGACCCGGTGGGCGATGCCGAGCCTGCGGGCGATATCGGCATAACGGCCAGACCGTCCCTTTCCCACGACCCAGAGCTCGGCGTTTCCCTCGGCCGAGGCCATGCCGCGGAGAAGCGGTTCGAGTCCCTTGCGCTCAAACCCCGACCCGACCGTCAGGACCACCGGAGTGTCCTCGGCCAGGGCCCGCAGCCTGCGTAGTTCCACGCCGATGGACCGGCGGTTATCGGGATGGAACCGCTCCAGGTCCACTCCGTTGTATATGGTGTAAACCCTGGAAGGATCGATCCTGAACCGCGCCAGGATTTCTTCCCTGACCATCGTGGAATTGACGATGACGGCCTTCAACGCCGGGTGTTCCAGGAGCCTTCGTTCCAGCCAGAGGCGGAAAACGTGGTGCGGGTTCAGCAAGACGATCAGGCGGCGCAACACGTTCTGGCGCGATCGCCGGAGCTCGAGCCACCGGGCGTGCACGCCGTCCCCCGCCCGGTAGACGTCGGCGGAAAGGATGCGCTCATTGGAGTGGACCAGGTCGAAGCGCCCGCGGGCAAGCATCCGGTGCACCGCGAACACGAAGCCCGCCTGACCGAGCAGGGCGGGACGGGAAGGTCCCTCCACGCGATGAAGGACGACGTTGTTGCCGGGCGTTTCTTTCCACTTGCGGGCGTATAAATGCACCTCCACCCCGCGCCCGGCCATGGATTCGACCAGCATGTCGGTGAAACGCTCCGCACCGCCGAAGGCCGTGTACTTGTATCGGACAAAAGCGATCCTGGGTGGCATCGAAAGCTCGATTCCCGCAACGGATTCCGGCCGGACCCTCTGGGCGGTCCGGGCACCCGATCCGATCCGGCGCTATTCCGAAGCGTCTCCAATGGAGGCGCGGTAATACTTCAGAAACGTATAGTAGGCATAGGAAACCGCAAGAAAAAACCCCGCCTTGCCGTCGAGAAAGCCTCCCCGGAGGAGGTACATCTTGAAAAAGGTGAAGGCCGGTCTCAGGCACAGAGAGCTCCACGCGGCTTTCCCGTCGGACTCGGTCTCCTGTGCCGCCAGCAGGCTGTAGCGGTCCATGCGGGCCAGGTAGTCCGACACCGAACGATAGGTGTAATGTTCGATGGGGCTGCGCAGGTAGCCCGACTTTCCCTCGAGCACCAAACGTTCGTGCACCCTGCGATCCTGGAAACGGCCGCTGCCTTTCCGAAACAATCTCAACACGTAATCCGGGTGCCAGCCGCCGTGCCGAATCCATCGGCCGTCGAAGAAGTTCTTTCTCGGAATGTGGTAGCCGTCGAGGGCGTAGGGCCGCCCGACCACGGCCTGGATTTCCTCGGCCAGGAGCGGGGAGACCCGTTCATCGGCGTCCAGGCTCAGGATCCACGGGCTGACGGCCTTTTCGACGGCGCTGTTTTTCTGGCGCGCGAACCCCTTCCATTCCTCCTGGTAAACCCGTGCCCCGCACTCCCGGGCGATGGCGGCCGTGTCGTCCGTGCTGAACCGGTCGAGCACGATCATCTCGGCGGCCCACCGCACGCTTGCAAGGCAGTCCCTGATGTTCGAGGCTTCGTTCCAGGTGATGACGACCGCGGATATGCCCGGTTTCATGACGCCTTCTCATTTTGAAGACGAACCGCCGGTCCCGCACGGTCGTCATCGCCATACGTCGCTGCGGGCGGCGGCTCCGCCAGTCTGGACAGCACGGCGTCCAGGACTTGCCGCACGCCGATGGATTCCATGCACCGCCATTCTCGGCAGCGCTTTCTCTTATAACACGGCGAGCAAGGGACGTCAGCCACGACGGCGGTGTGAATGGAACCGAAAGGACCGGTTCGGGCAGGGTTGGTGGGGCCGAAGACGGCCACCACGGGCACGTTGAGGGCCGCGGCGATGTGCATGGGACCCGTGTCCGAAGAGACGAGCGCCCTGGCGCCTCCGATGACCGCGGCCAACTCCCGGAGGCCGGTCATGCCGGCAATGGAGACGGCATGACCGTGCGAGAGCCTTTGCACTTCCGCCGCGAGGACGGCGTCGGAGGCTCCCCCCACCACCAGCGATTTGAGGGGCAGCCTCGCCGCCAGTTCTCCAAAAAAACGCACCGGCCATTGCTTTGCGGCACCACCCGCTCCCGGCGCGATCACCAGGTAGTCGTCGCCGCACCATTGCGGGAACAGGTTCCGGGCGGGAAGCGCGGGCAGGGGAAAGCGGACTTCCCGCGTGTCGCATCCCAGGGTCTCGGCCATGCGAAGGCAGCGCGTCACCGCGTGAACGTCCCTGCCTCCATTGATTCCATGAGTGTAGAAAAGAGGACTTCCTTCTCTGGCATCACTGAACCCGAGCCGCATGCCGGCCCCGCTCACGGCACAAATCATACCGCTTCGCAGCAACCCCTGCAGGTCGACGACGATGTCGAAGCGTTCCCTTCGCAGGCCCGACGCCAGGTTCATTATCTCGTGCACCGTCCGGGGCAGGGCGGCCGGGCGCTTCCATGCGTTCTTGTCGATGATCCACAGTTTGCGGATCATCGGATGGTCCACAAGGATCTCGTGCAACCCGCGGGCCGCAACCCAGTGGATCGCGATTCCCGGATGACTCCGGCTCACCGCGTCCAGGAACGGCAGGGCGTGGATGATGTCGCCCAGGGCGCTCGGTTTGACCACGAGCATCTTGCGGAGCGGTTTCGAAATCGTCATGCTGTACGGCACCCGGCGGAAGTCCCCATCATATCGGTCAGTTCGGCATACGCTTTCATTTTCGTCCCGGTCAGGCACGGCGTCGCGTTTCGTCGCTCCCGGGCGCGGCAGATCGTAACCTATTCCCGTCCTTTCGGCCAGGGCTGCCAGGGGCGAGTCTTCCATCGCTGATGCACCCAGAACCATTGTTCGGGGTAACGTCGAACGTAGCCTTCGATGACACGATTGAACAGGGCCGTATTTTCTTCGATATCGCTTGTGGTATCCCCCGTTCGAATCAATTCCAGCTCCGGTTCGATCACCACCTGGTATTTCCCGTCCGGGCGCCGGAAATTGTGTAGGGGGATGACGGGCGCTCCGGTTCTCAGGGCGAGAACGGCCAGTGCCTTGTTGGTGCAGGCGATATCACGGAAGAATGGAACGAAAACTCCATCGTACCAGTCCACATTCTGATCGACGAGCAGCGCCACCAACTCGCCCCGGCGGAGGATGCGCAGGACTTCCCGGATGGACCCTTTTTTGGGGACGATCCGGTTGCCTCCGGCGGAGCGCATATCGTTGACCAGTTCATCCAGCACCCGGTTGTCCAGGGGTCTCACGACCACGCTGAACGGAGTGCACCGGTAGGAACACCCCAGGGACATCATCTCCCAGTTCCCAAAATGCGACGCCATGATGAGGACGCCTTTGCCCTTGGCCCGGGCCTGCACGACGTGTTCGTATCCTTCGAAGCACATGAATTCGTCGACTCGCCGGTCCAGGACCCGCAGAAACGGGAACTCCAGGATCACGCGGGCAAGGTTCCGAAAAACGGCGCGGCAAAGCTTATTGCGGTCCGCGTCGTTCAAGTCGTCTCCGAAAGCACGCCGCAGATTGCTGTGGACGATTTCCACGTGCCGTCTGTCAAACCGATGCCACAGATCGCCGGCGAGATCGGCGAGCCGGGCGCAGGTCCCCCTGTCCATGCGGGCGAGTGCGTCCAGCAGGCGGCTGATCGGCGGCACCGGATCGATGTTCACGTTATTGACTCCATTCCTGATCGAAAAAACAATTCCAACCCGCTTCGATGATGCATCTTAGTGCCGGAATCGTCCACGGTTGTCAACCTATCCCGTTGATAGCCGATCCCGTTGCCGCCCGAAGTCCCGGGAAGCCGCGCGTACGAAAAGCAACGAGACATTGTGCGGTGAAACCGCGGAAAAACTCCGATTCCCGGGGGCTCACGCGGGAGACGAAGCGCTCGGCGGTTTCGTCTCGCGCAGCACCGCGCGCGCCGCTTCAAGGACATCGTCCACGGTGATCGAGTGCATGCAGCGATGATCGGTCGGGCAAACGCGCCTGCGGCAGGGCGAGCATTCGACGGAATGTCGGACCACGAGGGCGGCCGCCGATACCGGGGCCGTGGCCTCGGGATCGGTCGGTCCGAACAGTGCCACGAGCGGAACGCCGAACGCGGCGCCCACGTGCATCGGGCCCGAGTCGTTGGTGATCATGAGTGCCGATCGAGCAATGAGCGCCATCATCCGGCGCACCGTGGTCGTGCCGGTAAGGTCGAGGACCCGGGTCCGTGCCGCACGCACGATTTCCGCTCCGATTTGCGTTTCGCCCAGGCCGCCGATGAGAACGGGATGCAGGCCGAATTCTTCGAAAACGGCGTCCGCCACGGCGGCGAATCTTTCCGGGAACCACCGTTTGGCCGAACCGTATGCGGCCCCCGCATTGATGACCGCAAACCGGCGGTGAGGCACGAGCTCGCCCGCGCGGTCCATTTCCTCAGGGGTGCAGGCCAGCGTGATTCGCCGGTCCCCTCCCGTCATGCCGAACCGCTCGACCAGCCGCAGGTAGTAGAGGGTGTGGTGAAGCCCTCGCGAAATCGATGGAGAGAGCCCGTGACTCAGAAACATTCGGCGGCCGTCCGTGCGGTATCCCACGCGAATGGGAATGGAAGCGGCAAAGGCCATGATGGCGGCTTCGAAGGCATTCTGAAAGAGAAACGCGGCATCGAAGCGCTCATCGCGCAGTTCCGCGCAGAAGCGCAGGAAACCCCCGATGCCTTTGCACTCGCGCTTCTTGTCAAACAAGATGATCCGATCGCAGGCGGGATGGTGAGCCAGGAGCTCCGCCACCGGAGGGTTGGCGACGACCGCGATTTCGGCGTCCGGACAGGCGGCTCGGATTGCGGCCATCGCGGGTGTGGTCATGATCGCGTCGCCAATCCAGTTGACGGAGCGGATCATGATCCTGCGGAGATCAGGCAGAGGTTCGGAAGAACGGGTCATAGGACTTGTCTGGATCGGCGAATCGATTCCGCTCGCCGACGTGAGCGCAAGGGGAGGGAGCTTTCCCCCGCGGCAACGGTATTGGCTCCATGGAAAGCGGCCGGCCCGAGCCGTCGCCCGACACCGCCCCCGGTGCGGAGGCCGGGGTCGGCGCCGGGGGCCTGAACGCCGCTCCGGATTCCCGCTTTCGCGGAAAGGACCAGTGAACGGATCCCGCCGTCGGCTGAGCGGCTGTGAGCGAGCCTGCGCCTTCAGGGAACGGAGAAGGGCCGTCTCACGATCACGGTTTCAACAACACCCATTTGCCCTTTTCCACCTTCACCATGACCAGGGAATCGGTTCCAAGGCCGTTGTGGTCTTCGGGCGTGAGATTGAAAACCCCGCTCACCCCCACGTAGCCCTTGGTCTGCTCGATGGCGGCGCGGAGCTTCTCGGCGTCGGTGCCCACCTTGCGCATGGCGTTGGCCGCAAGATAGATGGCATCCCAGGCGTACCCGGAATGCGTGTTGATCGGGTATTGCTTATCGAAATGGTATACGTCCGTGTACAGCTTGATGAATTCCATGATGACCGCTTTCTGGGGATCGCTGTCCGGCAGTTGATCCACGACCATCAGCTTGGTGGAGGGCATGATGCTGCCCTCCGCCGCGTCTCCGGCCAGCTCGATGTACTTGGGATCGGGCTGCCCGTGGCATTGGACCAGAGGAATCCCGAGGGCAAGCTGTTTCACGTTCTTGGCCACCCGCGCGCCGGCCGGTCCGATGGTCCAGCAGATCACCGCCTGGGCGCCGCTCGCCTTGATCTTCAACAACTGCGGACTCATGTCCGTATCGGTCACCCCGAACGCCTCTTTGGCGACGATTTCCAGGCCGAATTCGGGAGCCAGTTGTTCGAGCCAGGTCAGGCCGTCCTTGCCGAATCCGTCGGTGGCGGTCAGGACGGCGATCTTGGTCAGCTTCAGGGAACGAATGAAGTCATAGGTTTTTCGGGCTGCGACCGATGTCCTCTGGGGGGCCTTGAACGTCCACTTGAAAGGGCCGAACTTGCCTCCGGCGATGACCGGATCGCCGCCGATGGTCATCACGATGGGGATGTGGGCGGTATCTTCGATATATGCCTTCACCGCCATTCCTTCATCGGTCCTTGTGGGGCCGATGAGTGCCGCCGCCTTTCCGGCCTCGATCAGCCGCTTGGCCTCCATGAGCGCCTTGGTCGGGTCGCTTTCCGTGTCCCCTACGACCAGTTCGAGCGGCGTGCCGTTGATTCCGCCTTCCTTGTTGATCTTGTCCACCACCATCTGGGCGACGAGCTTCGTCGGAGTGCCGATGGACGATGCGGGCCCGGACAGGGCGAAAAACGCGCCGATCTTGATCGGATCGGCCGCCCGCGCTCCCGTCCACAGCGGGCAGAGCGCAAGGGCAAATGCCGTCGCAACGATGAAAAGGACCCTCAGCCTCGTGTTTCCGTTCATTTTCCCTCCTTTTTAGACAGCCCGCCCGGCTGAACGGGCTTCGAAAAGCCGGTCCGCAAGACTTTCTTCCGCAGCCGGACAATGAATCCCTCAATCCTCGACGGTTCGATGATCGAAAACGCGCCTGCTCTTGCGCTCTGTGCGGGGGAGGGTGCCGTATTCGAGGATTTCCACCTGGCAACGCACCATGATCTGTCGGCGGACCTCGGCCGCGACCGTTTCCGCAAGCTTCCTGTCCGCGTCGGGGGAGTCGCTCCCGACTTGTTCAACCTTCACCAGCATCACATCCCGGCCGTCTTCACGGCGGTACAGGTGCACCTGGTATTCGCTCCCGATGCCCGAAATCTGGGACAGCACGTGATCGATCTGCCCCGGGTAGATGTTCACCGCACGGAAGATGAACATGTCGTCAGACCTTCCCAGGAGATGATCGTGCCGGGGCAGCGGGTTTCCGCAGGGACAGTCCCCGGGGATGAGGCGGGTCAGGTCCCTGGTACGGTACCGGATGAGCGGGGCGGCCTCCTTGCGGAGCGTCGTGACCACCATCTCGCCCACCTCGCCCGGCGCAACCGGTTCCAGGGTCTCCGGGTTGAGGATTTCGAGGATGTAGTAGTCGGCCCAGTAATGCACCCCCTCGTGAGCGGGGCATTCCAGCCCCGTTCCGGGCCCATACAGCTCGGTCAGCCCGGGAATATCGAAGAGTTCGTTCACTCCGGTGATTTCGCGGATCCTGCGGCGCATCCCCGCGCTGTGACGCTCGGCCCCGAAGATGAATTTCTTCAGAGCGATCTTCTTCTGGATGCCCCGCCGCTCGATTTCCTCGGCAATGAGCAGCGCCATGGACGCCGTGGCGCAAAAGACGGTGCTCTGCATGTCCAGCAGCATCTGGCAATGGATTTCCGTGTTGGCCGGCCCAATGGGAACGGCCATGGCTCCGAACCGCTCGCACCCCAGCTGAAAGCCGACCCCTGCCGTCCACAGGCCGTAGCCGACCGCGATCTGCACCCGGTCTTCTCTCGTCAGCCGGGCCATCTCGTAGCACCGGGCGAACATGCAGGCCCAGTCGTCGATGTCCTTTTGCGAATAGCACAGCACTTTGCGCTTGCCCGTGGTTCCCGATGAGGCGTGGATGCGGACGATTTTCTCGAAAGGCACGGACCGAAGTGGAAAAGGATAACCATCCTTCAGGTCGGACGCGGTGGTGAGAGGCAGCCGGCTCAGGTCGTCGAGGGAGCGGACCGCGTCGGGGCCGACCCCGGCGGCATCCAGTTTTGCACGGTAGAAAGGGGAATTACGATAGGCATGGGAAACGGTCCACTGCAGTCCCTGCAGCTGAAGGGCATGCAAGTCTTCGCGGGATGCCCGGACCGGCATGAAACTGACACTCATTACAGGTCTCCTTCTCCTTCTTTGCTGAAATTCCGGAATGTTCCGGCACGCCAACGAACGGCCGTGCATTTTCCGGTCTTGCGGGTGGTCGCCCGGGACCGCGTGACACTCCTTATCACAAAATGCAAAAAGTTGCATGGATCTTTGGATGTTGGCGCGTTCTGCGGAAAGACCGCGAAGGCAGCGAACGAATCGACTGCGGCAGGTTCCCGGGAAGTCGAAGCGCCCGTCGCGCGGCAAGCGGCGGGTCTTCCAAACGGACATACGGATGGCCCGATCGTACGGCTCCGGTGCCCGGTCCGGGAAGCTGTCGGCGGTACGTATTCTACCATTCCGGAAGGAGGGGATAAACCCAAATATCGCCCGCCGGTCGGGCCGTCGGCCTTGCAATCCTCACCCGGCGGCTCGCGCCGCGCCGATAACCAGGCTGCGGCGTCGTCGATCCGCTCGCCGCTCAAGGGCCGGGCAGGCGTGCCGGGTTCGTCCCGGGGAGGTTCGTTCCTTCTTCAGACGGCGCCGCGGTGGAGACGCAGAACCGCAGGGTGATCCAGCGGCCCTTGGTATAGTGGAAGCCCCTGACCGAGCCGATCTCCCGGACCGAAACCCTTGCGGCGTCCAGGTCGCGATGGAATTCTTCCTCCGACTTGTTGTCCACGATCACCAGCGCCCGGGGGTTCCGGGCCAGGAGGGAAACGGCGTTGGCCGAGGTGAGCAGTCCGGTGTCCGTTCCCAGCATGAATACAAGGCTGGGCTCCTGGTAGCCGACGGACGCGACGGGGATGCGCGTTCCCCTGGCCCGCTCCAATGCGTGCACCGCGTCGACCACGGTGGTGGTCGGCCAGAATCCCCTGACCTCCGGAAGAATTCGGTGCAGTGCAAAACCGAAGATGACCGTCGAACCCACAATCATAATGATTGCCGATTTCACCGGGCGCTCGCCGGCGAGGCTTCGAATCGCGAGAGCCACGGCGGCGACCGCCGCCAACCCCGGCAGGAGGGCTTCCGGCAGGAAGCGCCCGTCGAAATACCAGGGGAAGAAGATGCTGATGCCGAACATGGCGGCGCCCGTAATCGACCACACGAGGATCGGGACCCACCGGGGCCAGAAGCGCGGCCATTTCGCACCGCCCTCCTTCAGCGTGAACAGGGCGTCGGCCGTGAGCAGGGCAAGAGCCGGGTAGACCGGGAGGGTGTAGTGCGGGAGCTTGGTCGGGGCCAGCTCGAAGAAAATCCAGTACGGAACGATCCACGCGAGACAGAATCGGACGCCGGGGGACCGGCGTTTCTTCCAGGCGCCGTGAAGGGTCGGCCCGAGACAGGCGGAAGCGGGCCAGAAAGTGATCGTTGAGAGCAGAAGGTAGTACCCGGGCGGAGAGCCGTGGGATTCGTGCACGGAGATCAATTTGGGCAGAATGTCCCTGGCCACCGAGTCGTAAAAGAACGAGCCGCCGGTTGCCTTGTAGATGGCGAACGCCCAGGGGCAGACGACGAGCGCAAGCAGCAGGATACCGGGAAGAGGGCGCAACCGCTTGAGCCACTGTCCGTTCCGGTCCGCGATGACCAGAGCCGCAATGGTGAACCCTGAAAGGACGGGAGCGACGGGTGCCTTGATGAGGATGCCGACACCCAGGGCGAACCAGAAGCTGATTACCGGCCACACAAGAGCAGGTTCCTCCGACTTTGCGCGCAGATAGACAAGCGCCAGGGAACCCTGCGCGGCCAGGGTCGCGGCTAGCAGGGCTGCATCCGTCTTCGCCTGGTGGGCCTCGAAAATGAGCATCACGCAGGCCGCAAGAAGCGCGGCCCCGAGAAGGGCGCGTCGCGCGTCGAACAATCTTCTTCCAAGGGCGAAGGTCAGGAGGGCCGCCAGGGTGGCGCAAAGAACGGAAGGGACCCGGAACGGCCAGATATCCTTTCCCTCCGATGCGCTAAAAAGCGAGACGGAGGCCGCCTGGAGCCAGTAGATGCCGATGGGTTTCTTGTGCCGCGGTTCGTCTTGAAAGCGGATGCGCACGAAATCGCCGGATTCGAGCATCTGCCGCGTGGCCTGCGCGTACCGGGCCTCGTCGCGATCCACCACCGGAAGCCGTGTCAGGCCCGGCAGGTACAGCAGGCAACACAGGACGACAAGCAGAATGTAAGGCGTGGGGCCTTCCGATCGAAACAAGCTCACCCCCGGACAAGCAATATGCTATACATGAACGCGTCGCATTCGGGGCGCATGCCGACCCGAAGGAGCAACCGGTCCCACAGGCCTTGCGGGTCCCATGGGCACCATCATCCCGGGACGCGCGCCGCTCCGGAACGCCGAAAAAGAGCTTCCGGCAGGGATCGCGGCCCGGCCCGCGGAGCACCCCGAAAGCATCCCGGGCCGGCGGGATGTTTCTCCTCGACGGTGACCTTTATCGGCATTTATTCTTTGAAAAGCAATAAGAAATCCTTTGCGTTCCCCGGCCCGAACGCCGGGCTCGCGCGAGCGCGAACGCAAAAAGCGAGATGTCGTCGCCGTCGGCGGAGGGGGAACGGCTGGATCGGAACATTTCACGTCCGGCTTGGGTCCAGGGTTGGAGTTGGTGGTTCTTGTTCGCTTCGGGAGACGGGCCCAACCTCCGCCCGCGCCGCATGCCGTCGTCAGGAAGATTTCAGCGGCTGAGCGGTGCGCCGTCCGGGCCGGAGCCAAAACGCATTCGAATCGCAGGCATCCGCCGAAGCCGGCCTGCGGCCTCCGGGGAAAAGAGCGTCGTGAGAAAGAAGGTCCTTCTTTATTCCTTTCCGGTTTTCCTCGCCATCTGCGCGTTGAGCTATTTCACCCTCGACAGGCCCGTGGCCGTCTATTGCCGCGGGCTCGACAAATCGGTCAGGGACGTCTTCCGAACCGTCACCTACCTCGGGGTTTCCACCTGGTACATGGCGGCATCGGCGGCGGTGTTCGCGTTCTTCCGGTTCGTGAGGAAGCGCGAAGCCTGGTCGAACCGCGGTCTTTTGGTGTTCCTTTCCGTCGCGCTGTCCGGCATAATCACCGACCTCATAAAATTCGTTTTGGGCCGTGCCCGACCGACGCTGCTGTTTGAAAAAGACTGGTACGGGTTCTACTTTTTCGAGACCAAGTACGCTTTCTTGTCCTTTCCTTCGGGGCACGCCGCCACCGTCGCGGCCCTGGCCGTGGCCCTGTATTTCATGTTCCCCCGGTACGGATTCCTCTACGCGTTGGGGATGCTCCTGGTTATGGCCAGCCGGGTCGTCATCGGTTCCCACTACCCCGGCGACGTGATCTTCGGTGCGTACCTGGGGGCGATCACGGCGTTGGCCGTGGGCCGGGTTATGGACTCGAAGGGTTTCGGGACCGGTATCGGAGGCCGGAGTGAACGCATGATTCCAGTGCAGGGGACCGACGGCGCAGCCTGAAAGCATGGTGTTCTCGCCCGGCGCGCGCATGGGCCCCGCGATTCCCCGTGCATGCGGGAGCCGATCTGTCGCGGGTCTTTCCTCGTGCGTCACGGAACGTCGTTCGAAAATGGAGAGACGTTTCGGAAGACCGTCTTGTAGGTCAGCCCTTCGCGGGGCAGGCGTTCCGGTTCGACGACCTGCACTCTTACACCGAGACCGAGCGCCCGTCTCACCTGGCTTCTCAGGAGCTCCAGGTACTGGGCGCGATTGCCTCCCGGCAGATCGTCGGTTGCGGAGCGGCAGATCAGGATTTCCATCTGCTCGCCGATGCCGTATTGCGTGTGAATGACCAACCGGAAGTCCTCCATGCCTGGATCGACGCCTTTGAGCAGCTCTTCGACGTGTTCCGGGTAGACGGGAATGCCCCGGATGGAGACGCGGTTGTCGGTGCGGCGCAGGATGGGAATGATGCGGGCGAGGGTGGAGCCGCACGCGCAGGGCGTGTCGCGCAGCACGGTGATGTCGCCCGTGCGGAAGCGGATGAGGGGGTAGCCCTCGGCGGTCAGCGTCGTGAGAACCAACTCCCCTTCCTGGCCGGGCGCAAGCGGCTCTCCGGTGGCCGGGTTCACGATTTCCGCCAGGAACTGGTCTTCCGCCAGGTGCAGCCCCTGCCTGGACGGGCATTCGCCCGCCATTCCCGGCTCGCCCATCTCGGCAACCCCGTAGAGACCGTAAACCGGGACGCCGAAGACTGCTTCCACGCGCCTGCGGGTGATTTCGGAGAGTGGGTCGGGTCCCAGCAGGATGAGTCGCAGATGAAGGCCTGAGGCATCCCAGCCCTGCCGCTCCATGGTGTCCACGATGTGCAGGGCGAATGCCGCCGTCGTGGCGAGCACCGTGGATCGGAAATCCTGCATGATGCGCAGTTGCATGGTCGCGGAAATAGTGGCGGAAGGGGCGAGGGTGGCCCCCAGCATCTCGGCCGCGTGGTTGAACGTAAAGGCTCCCGGGAACAGGCTGAAGTTGAACGCCACCTGCACGATGTCCCGGTCCGTCACCCCGAGCTGCTCGAACAGGCGCACCATGAGCGTCTGCCACATCGCCGTGTCGTGTCGGGTGAACCCGACCACGATCGGCCTGGTCTGGTCCCGAAGAGGCGGCGAAGTGATCTTGAGCCGCACGATGCTCCGGAGCGGCACGGCGAAGAGCCCGTAAGGGTAATGGTCGGTCAGATCTTCGCGGGTGGTGAAGGGAAATTGACGGAAGTCCTCGAACGTCCCGACGTCTTCGGGAAGCATTCGGAGAACGTCCATGCGCTTGCGGTAGAAATCGACTTTGAAGTAAGCCCTGTTCAGCGTCATCTGCAACCGCTCGAGCTGCAACTGGCCTACCTCATCCCGCGACATCACGGCGATGGGATTCTGCGACACGGCCATGTTCTACCTCTCCCATTTGTATTCGTAGTCTTTGCCGAGGTAAGCCCTCTGGACATCGTCGTGCTCCATAAGCTCATCGGCCCTGCCCGAGAGGACGATGCGCCCGGTCTCGAGGACGTACCCGCGTTCCGCCACGGCCAGCGCCCCCATGGCGTTCTGTTCGACCAGCAGAACGGTGGTGCCCTCACGATGCAACGCCTCGACGGTCCGGTAGATCTCCTCGACAATCAGGGGGGCCAGCCCCATCGACGGTTCGTCCAGGACGAGCAGTCGCGGCCGGGCCATCAGGGCGCGGCCGATGGAGAGCATCTGCTGCTCCCCGCCGCTGAGGGTTCCCGCCTTCTGCCTGCTGCGCTCCATCAGGACGGGAAACAGCTCGTAGATTTCCGCCAGCTTGGCGCGCACGTGCTTGAGACCGTAAAGGTACCCCCCCAGTTCGAGGTTCTCGAGCACCGTCATGTTCGGAAACAACTGCCGGGCTTCGGGCACCTGAACCAGCCCCATGCGGACGATGCGCTCGGGGCTGACTTTCAGGAGCGGCTCGCCCCTGAACAAAATCTCCCCTTCAAAGGGCCGGTTGATGCCGGACAGCGCCCGCAGGAGAGTGCTCTTGCCCGCGCCGTTGGCCCCGATCAGGGCGACGATCTCGTTTTCGGCCACGTGAAAACTGACCCGCCTCAGGACCTGGACCGAACCGTAGCGAACCGATAGACCCTTGACTCGAAGCAATGGATTGCGCCCTCCCTCCTACCTTCTTCTCGTTCCGAGGTACGCGGCGATGACGCGTGGATCCTGCCGGATTTCACGGGGAGGACCCGACGCGATGCGGTTCCCGTGCTGCAGCACTTCGATGCGATCCGAGAGCTGCATCACCACGTTCATGTCGTGCTCCACCAGCAACACCCCGATGCCGCGTTCGCGCAGGCCGGAGATGGTTTCGACCAGGACTTCGCTCTCCCGGGGATTGAGTCCTCCGACGGGTTCGTCGAGCAGGAGAATGGACGGGGAGAGCGCCAGCGCGCGGGCCAGTTCAAGGAGCTTCTGTTCCAGCAGGCTGAGCTGTTGGGCCGGGGAATGGGCCTTTTCCGCGAGGCCGAAATCGTCGAGATGCTCCAGTGCCCTGTCCCGCAGCACGGCCTCCTCCCGGCGTTCGGCCCGGGTGTGGAGATACCCGGCAAGGAACCCGGCGCGCCCCTGCAGGTGGTACCCGAGGAGCAGGTTGTCGAGCACGGTGAAATCCTGGAAAATCTGCACCGCCTGAAACGTGCGGCCGATGCCTTCCCTTGCCACGAGACAGGGGCTTTTCCCGATAAGGCTGCGGTCGCGGAGCAGGATTTGACCGTTTCGAGGCCGCAGCAGCCCCGAAACGACGTTGAGCAGCGTGGTCTTACCCGCGCCGTTGGGCCCGATAAGAGCCACCACCCGCCCCCCCGGGATGTCGAACCCGACCTGGTTGAGTGCCTGCAGGCCGCCGAAATCCAGGGAAATGTCGGATAGCTTCAGGGCGGGAAGGTCACCCTGCATTCCGGTCCCGGCCGGATGTCCTGCCGGGAACGGCGCGGAGACGATTCGTCCCCGGCCCGCCCGGACGGAGGCGGGCGGTCGATCCATCCCCGCGGGGCGAAGGATCGCCGTGCCTCCGGTCTTCAAGCGGGCCGAAAGAAGCGACTTCAGCGCGGGGAGCAACCCTTGGGGACAGAACACCAGCACGCCCATGAGGGTCAGTCCATAGAGCAGCACGTGCAGATCTTCGAAGTGGTGCAGGAATTCAGGGAGAGCGGTCAGCAGGATGGTCCCCGCGAGTCCTCCCCACAGGCTTCCCATGCCCCCCACGGCCACCATCGTGACAATCTGGACCGAGTAAAAGATGTCGAACGTCTTCGGGCTGATGAACGTGACGTAATGGGCGTAGGAGAAGCCGGCAACCGCGGCGTAAACCGTGCTAAGCACGAAGGTGACGATCTTGTAACGGCGGGCGGGGATCCCCAGCACCTCGGCGGTGAGCTCCTTTTGGTGAATCGCCTTGAGCGCCCTGCCGAGCCTCGAATCGAGCAGGTTCAGGGTCAGGGCGAAAGCGACCAGGAACAGGGTCCAGATGAAGACGTAAAATCTGAGGTCGGTGTTCAGCGCGAAGGAACCGAGCGCGAGCCTGGGAATACCGGAAAATCCCGATGGACCGCCGGTCACGCTTTCCATCTGATTGAAGCAGATGAAAACGATGATGTTGAAACCGAGCGTCGCCATCACCAGGTAATGGCCTTCGAGCTTCAGGGTGGGAAGCGCGAGCAGGAAGGCGATGACCGCGACGCTTGCCGCGGCGAAGGCGAGGGCCGCGAAAAGAGGCCACTGCCAGGTCGTGCTCGCGATGGCCGACAGGTAGGCCCCCAGGCCGTAAAACGCGGCGTGGCCCAGGGAAACCTGGCCGGTGGACGCGATGAGCAGGTTGAGACCCAGCACCACCATGGCATTGAGGGCCATGACGTTGCACAGCAGGAGCAGGTAGTCGTTGCGCATCACCAGGGGAAGCCCCCACAGCACGACGGCCAGTGGAAGCAATGCCCGCCATTGTCTCGGCACGATGATGAGATTCAATGACCGCTCCAACTCAGGTTAAGGCACACGACTCCCTACAGGCGGTGCACCCGGACGCTGCCGAAAAGCCCCGCCGGTCTTACGAAAAGGATCGTCAGGAGCACGAGAAAAGCAATGGCATCCTTGTAGGCCGAGGAGACGAGGCCGGCTCCGAAGGCTTCGAGGACCCCCAGCAGAAGTCCGCCCACCACCGCGCCCAGCGTGCTGCCGTAACCACCCAGAATGCCCGCCGCGAAGCCTTTGAGCCCGAGCATCAACCCGCCGTCGTAACTCATGCTCGTGATCGGGGTGATCAGTACGCCGGCCATGGCCCCGAGCGCTCCGCTGAGCGCAAAGGACAGCGCCACGAGGCGGCGCACGGAGATGCCGATCAGGACCGCTCCGAGGGAATTGTCCGCGACTCCGCGTATGGCTTTGCCCAGCAGGGTCCGGTGGAAGAACAGATATAGCAGGACGAGCGCCGCGAGCGAAAGTGCCATGATCCAAAGAGACTGAGGCAGTATGGCCGCGTTCAGGACGATGATCGGATCGTCGCCTCCGAACGACGGGAAGACATGCGAGCTTTTTCCCCAGAGCATCATGCTTGCGCCGCGAATGGCGATGGAGGCCCCGACGGTGATCATGATCAGCGTGAGAACGTCGCGATTCCTGGAAAGGCGGATCGGCCCGCGCTCGAGCGCCGTCCCGATGATGGCGACGGCGGCCGTGGAGAGCACGAAGGCCAGAGGCATGGGCAGGCCCATGACATTGTGCAGGGTGATGACGATCATCGCCCCGAGCATCACGAATTCGCCCTGGGCGAAATTGACCAGGCCCGTGGCGTTCTGAATCAGGCAGTACCCGAGTGCGATGAGGGCGTAGATACTCCCGTTGGTGACGCCGGATACGAAGAAATGAGGGATCAGTTGCCAGGGCATCCCGTTTGCCTTTGCGTAAAAATGGGGCCGTCATGCCGGCCGGGACCGTGGGGAAGGCCGACCTCCCTGATTTCCCCCGGCGCGGGAAGAGCAACGGCGGCTTTCCTGCTTCCTGCCGAATCTTGGGCCCATGACCGTCCGCGGAAATGACGACGACGCCTTTCCGGCATGATTGCCTTGCCCGTTCCGCGCCGGTTTCCCGGGCAATGGGAATCCCGTCCTTTCAGGGCGCCGAAGCGGCCTTCAGGCCGGCCCGAAATGCCGCCAGGGACGATTCGGTACGTTTGCCCCCGATGCGCGCGAGGGTTGTTTCGAGCTGTGCCGGGTCGCAGAAAAGCGCGCCGGAAGCGGCGGCAAACCCGAGCAACACCAGGTTGGCCGATACGGCCGAACCGAGCGACCCGGCAATGGCCGAGGCATCGAGCGATCCTTCCGCCGTAGTGCCCGACGCGTTGCAAAACGCCCGGCCGCCGGGTCTGAGAAAGAAGCCATGGGCGGCGAGGGCGTCCGGGTGCAACGCCAGGAGCACGTCCGCGTGCCCGGGACGCACCAGGGGACTGACCGGGGAAGTGCCGGACTGCTCGCGCGGCGCAACTTTCAGGTGGCTGATGACGTTGCCTCCTCGCTGGGCCATCCCGTGAGTCTCCGAAAGCAATACCGACCGGCCGGTGTCCACCGCGGTTTGCGCGAGGAGTTTCGTCACGAACAACACCCCCTGGCCTCCGATGCCGCTCACGATAATCTGTTGCATGTTCTTTCCTTCCCGTTTCAGTGTCCCTCGGAGACCGCCTCGAGTGCCCCGTGGGGACATACCCGCACGCATACTCCGCATCCCGAGCACAGGCTGTCATCAATGACGATGGGTTCCTTTTCGCCGCGCGGACGGAGGGCGGGGCATTCGAACTGCTTGACGCAAAAATCGCAGCCCTTGCATTTTTCATTGACCTCGATCCGCAGGCGCGGCCACGTGCGGGGCTGATTCCGGTCCATGAGGCAAGGACGCTTGGCGATCACCACAGCCACGCCCCCGTCCTCGGCGCCGGCATGCCGCCCGGCCGCTTTGAGCAGATCGAGGAACCGGTCGAAATCATAGGGATCGCCTTCGGCGACGGACCTTACCCCGCACGCTTTGGCAAGCTCCGCGATGGAAAGCCTCGGGACCGGGATGCCGTCGAGGTTCCGTCCCAGCGCGGGCGTGGGCTGGTGTCCGGTCATGGCCGTGGTGCTGTTGTCCAGGACCACCAGGACGAAGCGCGCCCCCTGTACGACGGCGTTCATCAAGGCCGGAACCCCGGCGTGAAAAAAGGTCGAATCCCCGATGGTGGCGCAGATCGGCGGCATGTCCCGGCGCGCCGAGCGATACGCGTGGTAGAACCCGGCGGCCTGGTTGATGGAGGCTCCCATGCACAGCACCGTGTCGACCACGCCCAGGTTGAGCCCCAGCGTGTAGCAGCCGATGTCGCCCGGGTAGATCCCCTTCGGGAAAGCTTTCTTGATGGCAAAGAAGGCGGCGCGGTGAGGGCATCCGGCGCACAGGGTGGGGCGCCGGCCTGGATATGCCGGCGGTTCCACGGGAGGCGACGGGTCAAGACCCAGGAAACTCCGAAGAATACCTTCCACCACCTCGGGCAGCAGCTCCCCGGCGGTCGGCACATGGCCCGTCGTCCGGCCGAAAATCTTCTCGCGGTTCTGAAGCTGCAGTTCGATGACCGGGTCGGTTTCCTCGAGGATCAGTATCCTGTCGTAGCTCGACAGCAGGTCGTCCCGGAAAGACTCGGGAAGAGGGTAGGGCATGGGCAGACGGTAGAACGGCACCCGATCCCAGAGGCCGAGCTCGCCCAGGATCTCCTGCGCGTGCGCCGTGACCACGCCCGAGCCGACGATGCAGGCCCGCCCGCCGTCTCGGGTTCCGGGCCCCAGCGCGTCGCCGTTCACGAGCTGCGGGGCGCAGTCGGGGTCCCGGGAAATCCGGGCCAGCTTCTCGTTGAGCTGACGATGCAGGACCAGCCTGAATTTCGGCGTCGCCGCCCAGCGTCCGGGATTCTTCTCGAACAAAGGAAACTGCTTCGGGTGGGGGACCGGGCGGAGGTCCATGTCCTGGCGGGCATGGCACACCCTCGTGGTCGGCCGCAGCATGACCGGGATTTCATGTTTCTCGGACAGGGCACAGGCCCGGCGGGCATACTCGCGGGCCTCCTCCGGGGAAGACGGGTCAAACACGGGGATTTTCGCCACCATGGCGATGAGACGGCTGTCCTGCTCGGTCTGGGAGCTGTGCGGCCCCGGGTCGTCGGCGGAGATGAGGACGAAACCGCCTTTCACCCCGGTATAAGCTGCGCTCATGAGAGGGTCCGCGGCGACGTTCAGGCCCACCTGCTTCATGATCGTCGCGGAACGCCTGCCGGTGTAACTGTTGGCGAGCGCCACTTCGAAGGCGGCCTTTTCGTTGATGGACCATTCGAGGTGGAGGTCGAGCTTGTGCCGTTCCTTGAGGCTCGCAAGGGCGCGCAGGATCTCCGAGGCGGGCGTTCCGGGATAGGACGCCGCCATCGTGCATTCCGCCTCCAGCAAGCCGAGCGCGATCGCTTCATTTCCCAATAATATGCTGCGTTCCGTCAATTTACGCTCCTTGCACGTCGGGAACATCCGAGAAGCGGGGTGGGCACTCCCTTCAGCCGTGCCGCCCCGAAAGAAAACCTGATCGAGCCGCGATTCCCGCCCCACGGCCATTCGTCGTCCAACCCGCGCAAGCGTTCGGAAAAGTCAAAAAAAGAGCCGCGAAGTGCACAGCCTCCACGGCTTCGTTTGAATCTTGAGCCTGCCCGGCAGTGGACAACCTTCCCCTGCGGCAACTCCGGCCATTGCCGGCCGGGGTGCCATCGCAACCTGGTCGCGATCATTTTTCTCTGCATTGTCCACCTATTAACAAAGCCTCCGGTAACGGTCAAGCAAGAATCATCAACAATCATCGGGCGCATCGCCCACGGTCGGCATGGCGGGACGCCCCGTCCGCGCATCCCATGGATTGCTTATGCAATCGGCGATGAAACATCGCCCGCCAGGCATGAAAACCGGTCTTTTCAAGGTCATGTTCATGTGGCGGACGAACGGGCAAGGCAGATAAACAGCTCATTGCCCATGGTGCCGGCGACACCGGCAAAGCAGAAAAACAGGTATTTTCCAGGTGAAGAGGAGGACGGCGCTCCTTCCCGGTCAACGCGCGGGCGGCATCGTCCGAAGGTGGAACGGGCGCGGACGGACGCGGCCCCCGCGCACGATTCTTTCTTGGCATCGGGTACGGGTGGGGGGGGCCCCCATCGGTCCCGCGCCCAGGAAGGGTCCGACCCTTGAATCCGAGCTCCGCCGCCTACTCCGTGACGCCCGAGAGATCGAGATCCGGCAGCATGGCCCCATGATCCATCAAGTTGCTGTGCAGCTCGAAGCAGTCCTCGAGATTGTGCCGAATGTGACCGATCCGGGACTTCTCGATGTACCGGTACAGGTAATCCTTGTACAACGGGTGGGCGCACTTCTCGATAATGGTTCGGGCGCGCTGCATGGGGCCGAGTCCCCGCAGGTCGGCCAGCCCCCGGTCGGTGACGACCACCTGCACCGAGTGCTCGTTGTTGTCGATGTGAGGGCACATGGGCACCACGGAGGAAATCCTGCCGCCCTTTGCGATGGACGGGCACATGAAAAGGGACAGGTAGCTGTTGCGCGTGAATTCGGCGCTGCCGCCTATGCCGTTCATGATGTCGGTTCCGTACAGGTGCGAGGAATTGACGTTGCCGTAGATATCGAATTCGAGCGCGGTGTTCATGGAAATGACTCCCAGCCTCCGGATTGCGCCGGGATGATTGGAGATTTCCTGCGGACGCAGAACGATTTTCGACACGAAATAGTCCATGTTGGCATAAATTCGGCCGAGCACCTCGGGAGTGATGGTGAGCGCGGTCGTGCTGGCGGCCAGGACTTTGCCGTTTTGCATCAGGTCGACCAGGGAGTCCTGAAACACCTCGGTGTACATCTTGAACGGGGGGATGTAGGGGTTTTCCCCCAGGGCGGCCATCACGCTGTTCGCCACGTTGCCGACCCCGGCCTGCAGGGGCAGGAACTCGTTGGGGATCCGGCCCGCGAGCATCTCGTCCAACAGGAACCGCACCACGTGTTCCGCAATCTTGTGGCTGCGGGGATCGCCCGCGGTGAACTTCGGCACCCGGTCGGGTTCGTCCGTTTCCAGGACGGCGATGACCTTCCGGGGATCAACGACCGCGTACGGGTAGCCGACCTTGGTCAGGGGGTCGTGGAGCGGCAGCGGACTGCGGTGAGGCGGACGCGCCATGATGAGGATGTCGGTCATCTCCCGCAGCCGCGGCGAATGGTGATGGTTGATTTCGATGATCACCTTGTCGGCGTATTTCAGGTAGGTGGGAGAGGCTCCGATGGAGGACGTCAGGTACACCCGGCCGTCGCTCGTGATCTCGGTGGCCTCGACCACCGCAAAATCCAGCCTGCCCTGGAACCCGGAGAGAACCGTCTGGGGCAGGTGAGACAGATGCATGTCCACGTACTCGACTTCCTGGCTGTTGATCTGCTTGCGCAGCCGCGGACCGCTCTGGTACGGCGCGCGGTAGGAAATGGCCTGTGCCTGTGCCAGCGGTTCGTCGATGCTTTCCCCGCTCGAAGCCCCCGTCAGCACGCGGATCTTCAACGGATCGCCCTTTTCGTGCACGGCCCTGGCCCGAGCCGCCAGCGCGCGCGGCACGATCTTGGCCGCCCCGGCGTTCGTGAACCCGCTGAACGCCACCGTCGCGCCGTGAAAGATATGAGAAACGGCTTCTTCCGGGCTGGGTTTGGGATAGGAACCCACGATAGACATGGTGTTTCTCCTTAGGATATCTGTCCGGACGATCAGACGGCGTCCGTGATTTCCGACAATTTAAGATCCGGCAGCATGGCTCCGTGCTCCATCAGGTTCCTGTGCAATTCGTAGCACTTCCTGAGGTTGTGACGGATGTGGCCGACCTTGGAATCCCTGATGTACGCGTGGAGGTAGTCGCGGTAAACCGGGTGGGCACACTGGTCGATGATGAGTTTCGCCCGCTGCATGGGTCCCAGGCCCCGCAGATCCGCGAGGCCCTGGTCGGTGACGACGACCTGCACCGAATGCTCGTTACTGTCGATGTGCGGACACATCGGGACCACGGAGGAGATTCTCCCGTTCCTGGATATGGACGGGCACATGACCATGGAAAGATAGCTGTTGCGGGTGTATTCGCCGCTCCCGCCGATTCCGTTGATGATGTCCGTCCCGTACACGTGGGAAGTGTTGACGTTGCCGTAAATGTCCACCTCGATGGCCGCGTTCATCGCGATCACCCCGAGGCGGCGGATCACGCCGGCGTCGTTGGAGATCTCCTGGGGGCGGAGCACCAGCCGCGGCACGAAATAGTCCATGTTGTCATAGATGCGCCGCAGGACAGCCGGGGTCAGGGTGAGGCTGGTGGCGCTCGCCGCTTCGAGCTTGCCCTGCTCCATGAGCTCCACCAGGGCGTCCTGGAAGACCACGGTGTACATCTTGAACGGAGGGATGTACGGGTTCCTCCCCAGGGCCGCCATGACGCTGTTGGCCATGTTCCCCACACCGGCCTGAAGCGGCAGGAATTCTTTCGGGATATGGCCGGTGATCATTTCGCCGAACAGGAACTTGACCACGTGTTCGGCAATGCGCTCGGACTTCCGGTCCGGGCCCGTATAGGGCCTCACCGCATCCGGTTCGTTCGTTTCGACCACGCCGACGATTTTCTTGGGGTCCACCAGGGCGTATGGGTAGCCGATCTTGGTGAGAGGATCGTGGATGGGGATGGGGTTTCTGCGCGGCGGAGGCGGCAGAGTGGTGATGTCGGCGATTTCGGGCAGCCGCATGGAATGATACCGGTTGATTTCCAGGATGATGCGGTCCGCGTATCGAAGATAGGTGGGCGAGGCCCCGATGGAGGAAGACAGGTAAACGCGGCCGTCCCGCGTGACCTCGGTGGCCTCGATGATCCCGTAGTCGAGCCTGCCGAAGAAACCGGCCGCGAGAACCTGTGGGGCATGCGCCAGGTGCATGTCCACGTATTCCACTTCCTGCCGGTTGATCTGCTTGCGAAGGGTCGGAGAACTCTGGTACGGAGCTCTCCAGGTGATCGCCTCGGCCATCGCCAGCTCTTCATCGATATTGTTGCCGCTCGAAGATCCGGTCAGGACGCGGATTTTGAAGGGAGCGCCGCTCTCGTGCAACTGGCGGGCCCGGGCGGCGATCGCCCCGGGCACGACCTTGGCCGCGCCGGCGTTGGCAAATCCGCTGAAAGCCACCGTGGCTCCGTTGGAAATCAGAGCCGCGGCTTCTTCAGGGGTGAGCTTGGGGAAAGGGCATGAACTCGAATTCGGCATCTTGGCATTCTCCTGGTTGAGACAGCTTGGAAAAAGTCACGGCCTTCGGCGTTGCCTGCCGCCCGGGATCAAACCTCCGGCCGCCGGGCATGCCTCCGGCGTATCCGCTGCTCCTGCCGCAAGGTCCCTCTCCTTACCCTCCTTCGGAAAAGGCCCGAACGGCATTCTCCTCCCTTCATCGAGGGGGTACGGCCCGCACACGCACGGCGAATCCGGGCCCCTCCCGTTCCCCCTTCGGCACAATAGCTCGAAAAAACCGGTTCCTTGAAGGACCACAACCGTTCAACAGCTCGCGCACCGCGCAGTATATCAACTTTTTCGGGCGTCGGCCACGGCTTCGGCGATGTGTTTCACCTCGACCTTCGGCCCTTCCCGTTTGTCCATCCCGCCGCGAAGTTGCAGGACGCAACCCGGGCAGTCGGTGACCAGCAGCTCCGCGCCGCTGCTCGTCACGATATCGAGCTTGCGTTTCAGCAACTCGGCCGAGATCATCGGGAAATCCAGGGAATACGACCCGCCGAAGCCGCAGCACACGTCCTCGTCCTTGCACCGGACGTACTCGAAGCCGGCAGCGGCGAGCAGTTCCCGGGGTTCGCGGGTCACACCCAGCCCTCGGCACAAATGGCACGGGGAATGGTAGGCGACCTTGCGCCCTCCGCCCTGGAACGACCCGGGTTCGACATGGAGGACATGGATCATGAAGGAGCTGAAATCGATCACCCTGGCCGCAAATTGCCGGGCCTTCGCTGACATCCGCGCGTCCGACGCCAGAAGCCTCGGGTAGTTCTCGCGCAGGTGCGAGCCGCACGAGGCGCACAGCGTCAGGATGTGGTCGTAACGGTCCGGGTCCATGGCCCGCAGGTTTTGCGCGGCCACCCGGCGCGCGGTTTCGTCTTCTGCCGTCATCTTTGCGGGCAGGCCGCAACAGGTCTGGCCCATGGGGTATTCGAGCCGGATTCGACGGCCTTCGAGCAGACGGATAAGCGCCTCGGCCTGTTCCGGATAGGCGAAATCCACCAGGCATCCCCCGAAAAGCCCCACCCGGAGGCGGGGGTTCGGCACGGGCGGGTTGATCTTTTCCCACCGGTCCCTGAGAGGCGTCGCGACAATGGCCGGCAGACTGCGGAAGCCGTGTTCCCCGGAAAAGAACAAGGGCAGGTGTCTCAGCATGGGCCGGCCGCGAGTCAGCGGCTGCTGAGCGAGGTAGGCTCGACGCAGGAGAAAATGGAACAGCGGGCGATCTTTGAGCACCCGGCCGAGAAGCCTGTTCTTCAGCGGTTTGCCGCCCTCGATCCGAAGTATCTTTCCGTACACTTCCTTGATCAGCCGGGGCAGGTCGATCCCGGCCGCGCAGACCGCCTTGCAGGCCTGGCAGTTCAGGCAGTTCCGGACAATGGTGCGGGCGTTCTCCCGCCCGTGATAGAAAAAGGTCAGAATCAGCCCGATGGCCCCAATGTAAACGTGCCCGTAGTTGTGGCCTCCGATCAGCTTGTAGATGGGGCATACGTTCGCACAGGCGCCGCACCGGATACACCGGAGCGCTTCGGCGAACAGGGGATCCCGGGCCAGGGCGAGCCTGCCGTTGTCGAGAAAGACGATGTGCGTTTCCTTCCGGCCTCCCGGCGCCGGAGGGCATTCCACGGCGCCGGTGATCCACGTGACGTAGGTCGAAATGACCTGTCCCGTGGCGTTGCGCGGCAGAGCCCGGAGGATGCGCAGGGCGGATTCGAGGTCCGGCACCAGTTTGTCAAACCCGACCAGAGCCACGTGTACGCGGGGCAGAGTCGTCACCAGGCGCCCGTTGCCTTCGTTGGTGACCAGGCCGATGGTGCCCGAATCGGCGATGGCGAAGTTGGCCCCGCTGATGCCCATGTCCGCCTCGAGGAAAGCCTGTCTCAACTCGCGACGGGCCACTTTGACCATGCCGTCGATGTCGTCCGGGTCCATCGGACGTCCCGTCACGCGCCGAAACAGTTCGGCGACCTCGCGGCGCGACAGGTGAATGGCCGGCATGACCATGTGCGACGGGCCCTCCCCGCGAAGCTGGATGATCCATTCGCCCAGGTCCGTCTCCGTCACCTTGAACCCGTCTTTTTCCAGGCGATCGTTGAGGAAGGTCTCTTCGGCGGTCATGGACTTGCCTTTGACGATCCGGGTCACGCCGCTCTCCCGCGCGATGCCGGCGATGAGCGCGTTGGCCTCGAGCGCCGTGCGCGCCCGGTGCACTTTCATGCCCGCCGCTTCGGCGTTCGTCTTGAACCGGGCGTAGAGCTCCTCGAGGTAAGGTATGCACGCGTCCTTGGACCGGGCGATTTCCTCGACCAGTGCCTCCACGTCGATTCCTTCGAAGGCGTTGGCGCGGGAAACGGGGTAGGCCGCGGCGAAATTCTCCAGGGTGGTCGCGAGGAACCGGTTCTTCAGCGCGCGCCGCACCTGCGCCTTGTATTCTTTCATATTCCGGGGTGTGGTGATCATGAACCGTTGTCCTCCAGGATAAGGATATGCAGCTCTTGGGGACCGTGGACCCCAACGGTGAGGACCCTCTCGATATCCGCGGTGCGGCTCGCCCCGCTGATAAAGGCAAGGTAGGAAGGGCGGCCCCGCAGCATGCGGCCGAGCTCCGGTTCGAGGTCGAAAGCCGTGGCGCGGAGCCTGGACGCGGGCAGGATCGCCACATGCGTTTCGACCAGCATGGTGGCGATGCGGATGTCCTCGGCGGACGAATCGAGCACCAGGGTCGCCGTTTCGGCGATACCCCAGTCCGCTTCGGTCAGCCCGGTGTGAAGGCCGCTCAGACGCTGTCGCAGGCCGCCGGTCAGCAGTTCGATGTCCCTCCCGGCGCACAGCGTCGCCAGGTCCGACAACCGGTCGTCGGGCAGCCCCGGCGCGGCGATGCTCCTTCCGCCCTGCCTTGCGGTGAGATCGACGGCATACCGCATCGCGGCATCGAACGACCCGATCTCCAGTGCAACCGACTGGACGGCCGCGGCCCTTTCCTTCAGCTTTGCGATCAGTTCCCCTCTGTCCATGGTTTTTGTCCCTTCGTGGCAACGCGCAGGCAGGTCGATTTCATTGCTTCGGCAATATCCATTTCAGAACATGCGCCGGAAGTAAAGTCAAAACAAGGATACAGCTCCCGCGCGGGCGCGGCTCACCTCCAATGCCGGTTCGACGGTTCCGTGCCGGGCGTCGTTCCATCAGGAAATGCGGGGCCTTGCGTATTGGGACATTGAGATATTTCCAGGAGCAAGTAGAATTGCCTGAAACGGTCTCGCAAACCGGACCGGAGGGAGGCGCCATGATAGGCCGTGCCTTGATCGCCGAATTCGAAAAGCTGTTGGGCAGGGACAATGTATTCGCCGACGAAGCGGACCGGCATACCTATTCCTACGATGCCGCCGTCCTCGACCCGGTCCTTCCCGCCCTGGTGGTGAGACCGACCTCCAGCGAGGGCCTCGGGCGCTCGGTGCGCCTTTGCGGCGAAAACGCTCTGCCTGTCACCGTGCGGGGCGCCGGCACCAACCTGAGCGGCGGGACGATCCCGGCCCGCGGCGGGGTCGTGATCGTGACCAACGGTCTGAACCGGATCCTCGAAATCAATGAAGCCGATCTTTACGCCGTGGTCGAGCCCGGCGTGGTTACGGCCAGGTTCGCTGCGGCGGTGGAATCCCGGGGGCTGTTCTACCCGCCCGACCCCGGCAGCCAGGCGGTATCGACCCTGGGCGGGAACGTCGCGGAGAACGCGGGTGGATTGAGGGGGCTGAAATACGGGGTGACCGGCGATTACGTGCTGGGGCTCAGCTTTTTTGACGCCAACGGTGAAATCGTGAAGACCGGGGCGCGCACGGTCAAGTGCGTCGCCGGCTACAACCTGGCCGGGCTCATGGTGGGGTCCGAGGGGACGCTGGGAGTGTTCGACCGTATCATTTTGAAACTCATACCGATCCCTGCGGCCCGGAAGGCCATGCTGGCCGTTTTCGACGATATCGCCAAGGCCTGCGAGGCCGTGTCCGGCATTATCGCCGACAAGATCGTCCCCGCCACCCTCGAGCTCATGGACAACTTCACCATCCGCGCGGTGGAGGACTACGGTCATGCGGGACTTCCCGTGGACGCCGCGGCTCTGCTGTTGATCGAAGTGGACGGGCACGCGGCCCAGGTGGAAGAGGACGCCTCCAGGGTTGAAGCCGTCTGCCGCGGCCGGGGGGCCATGTCCTTGCGTGTTGCCCGCACCGCCGCCGAACGGGACAAGGTCTGGGAGGCGCGCCGCGCCGCCCTCTCGGCCCTGGCCAAGCTGAAGCCGACCGTGGTCCTGGAGGACGCCACGGTGCCGCGCAGCAAGATCCCGGCAATGATGAACAGCCTGGAGGCCATCGCCTCGCGCTACCGCTTGACCATCGGGACGTTCGGCCACGCGGGCGACGGCAACCTGCACCCGACCATCCTCACCGACCGCCGCGACCGGGCGGAATGGAGTCGCGTGGAAGCCGCCATCGACGCGATCTTCGATGAGGCTCTCAAGCTCGGCGGGACGCTCTCGGGCGAACACGGCATCGGCCTCGCCAAGTCCCGCTTCCTGGAAAAGGAGACCAGCCGGGCGACCATCCTGTATTCGCGCCGCATCAAGACAGCACTGGATCCGAAAAACATTCTGAATCCCGGCAAGATCATTGGAGAATGACGATGCGATCGATGAAACACCTGGCGTTGCTCCTCAGGGAAGTCGAAGATCAACTGGTGGTGTGCATGCGATGCGGTATGTGCCAGTCGGTGTGCCCCCTGTTTGCCGAAACGGGCAGGGAATCGGACGTCGCGCGCGGAAAACTGGCACTCCTGGACGGACTGATGCAGGAGATGTTCAAGGATCCGGCGGGGGTGAGCGATCGATTGAACCGCTGCCTGCTGTGCGGTTCGTGCGCCGCCAATTGTCCGAGCGGGGTCAGGGTGCTCGACATCTTTATCAAGGCGCGGGCCATTCTCGGCGGGTACATGGGGCTCTCGCCCCTGAAAAAACTCTTATTCCGGCAGATGCTGGCGCGCCCCGCCTTGTTTGACCGTATCGTGGAGATGGGGTCCAGGTTCCAGTCCCTGTTCATCCGATCGGTGGACGACCTGCTCGGGACGTCGTGCGCGCGCTTCCAGTCGCCGCTGGGAGAGCGGCATTTCAAGGCGCTCGCCGCGGTGCCGCTGCATGTGCGCACACCGGCGCTGAACGCGCCCGCGGGCGGGTCGGGCATCAAGGTCGGGGTGTTCGTGGGCTGCCTGGTGGACAAGGTGTTTCCCGAAGTGGGCGAAGCCGTTCTGAAGGTATTGAGACATCACGAAGTGGGTGTGTTCATGCCCGATGGACAGGCCTGCTGCGGGATTCCCGCCCTGTCGTCCGGGGATCTCGAAAGCTATCGCGCCCTGGTGCGGCACAACCTGTCCAGATTCGCACCGGGAGAGTTCGATCACCTGATCACGCCGTGTGCCACGTGTACCTCAACGATCCGGAAAATCTGGCCTCTGATGGCCGGCGATTTGAGCGCGGAGGAACGGGAACGGGTTCGGTTGCTGTCGGAAAAGACGCTGGACGTGTCCCAATTCCTGGTCGATGTGCTCCATGCAGCCTTGGCCGAGGGGGCGGAGGAAACCGGGGAGCGGCGCCTGATCACCTACCACGACCCGTGTCATCTCAGGAAATCCCTGGGGGTGTACGCTCAACCCCGGTCCCTGATCCGGGCCAATCCGCGCTATGCATTCAGGGAAATGGCCGAACCGGACCGCTGCTGCGGCTGCGGGGGCAGTTTCAACCTGCAGCACTACGAGCTCTCCGCCGCCATCGGCAGGCGCAAGCGGGACAACATTGCGGCTTCCGGCTGTTCCGAGGTGGCCACGGGATGCCCCGCGTGCATGCTCCAGCTCTCGGACATGCTGTCCCGGGCCGGTGACCGGGTTCGGGTCCGGCACGTTGTGGAGGTCTATGCCGAAGCCCTGGATGACAACCGACAATCCTGAAACCCCCTGACGCCCGGGCGACTTGCCATGGGCAATTGTTTTCAGGATGGGTGCATCCTGAAACCCCCTGACGCCCGGGCGACTTTCGAAGCAGCTTTACAGGCAGCCCCCGAAAATCATCTGCATGTTGCGCTCCTTGACACGGGCAACAGTCCCTTCACGCATCGTGTTCGAAGGCAGGCTCCGAAACGCATCTGCGTGTCGTTCTTCGATTGCGGCAAAAGGCCGATGACCGGGTGCAGCCGTCCGGCGGCGCCCGGGGCGCGAACAACCGGCTGCGGTGAGTCGCAATGACCGCGATCCCGGCTTGCGGACGGGCGTGCGATGCCAGGTCGCGATGTTGCGCGATGCCGTCGTTCGACTTATGCTGAATATTGTGCGGACAATTGCGCGGAAAGAACTCAACTCAATGGAATTTAACAGGGAAAGGGGATGATTCTTCATGAAACCGATCGGCCCGATGATGTGGGAGCACCGCCTGATCGAACAGATGCTGCGCGTGTGTGAAAAAGAGATAGAAAAAGTTAAGGAATCCAATAAATTGGATGTCATTTTCATCGATGCGGTCGTCGACTTCATCCGGACCTACGCGGACCGGACTCATCACGGGAAGGAGGAGGATATCCTTTTCCGCGACCTGGAGAAAAAGCAGCTTTCGCCGGAGCACGCCCGGATCATGAAGGAACTGGTCGATGAACATGTCCATTCACGGGAGACCGTGAAGCAACTGGTCGAGGCCAAGGAAAGGTATCTCAGGGGCGAGGGCACCGCCCGGGAGGTTGTCGCTCATCTCGAAGCGTTGGCCCGGTTTTACCCGTTGCACATCGAAAAGGAGGACAAGCACTTCTTCCACCCCTGCATGGAGTACTTCACGAAAGAGGAGCAGGACAGGATGCTCGCCGAGTTCTATGAGTTCGACAGAAAGATGATTCACGAAAAATATCGGGACGTTGTTGAACGAATGGAGGCTCGGGGCGCGTAAGTGCCCCTGCGGCCGGATCGCTTCCGGGCTGGGGCGAAGCAGGCGGACCGCCGGTTGTGTGAAAATGCCGTCGGCTCGGCAAAATTTCATGACTGGTTGTGAGAAGCCCCGGCACATGGAAAATGTGAAAAGTGTAGGTTTGACCCCAGCCTTTCACCCAAATTTTGCCACTGTCCTCCCGCCGTTTCTGGTAGACTTGCCCGTGCGAGGAGACCGTGCATGATCAGGAAAGGATTGATCGACAAGCTTTTCGAGGCCGCCAGCATTCAAAGATGGAACGATCACGTGCGCCCGGTCGAGTTCACGGAGCTCGACAAGCAGGCCCACAAAATGATCATCGCCTACGTCCTGGGAAAGCTGGAAGAAGGGCAACGGCTGGCTCGAATCGACTGGCGAAAGCTCATCGAGGGGGGGATCTTCGAATTTCTTCACAGGGTGATCCTGACGGATATAAAGCCGCCCGTGTTTCACAAGATGATGAGCAAGAAAGGCGCGGAAATCAATGCGCACGTGTGCCGCAAGCTGGAGCAGGACGTTCGGGACATCGGGGGGGATTTCGCGGAAAAGCTCAAGTCCTATCTCTTCGATCGCGATTACAGCCCGTTTGAAAAGCGGCTGCTCAAGGCCGCCCACTACCTGGCCACCAACTGGGAGTTTCAAATCATCTACAGTGCCGCCCCCTTCATCTACGGAATTGAGAAAACCAAGGAGGAAATCGAAAACCAGATCGAAGACCACTACGATCTGATCGGCGTTCAGAAAATCTCCTTGCGGAAGAAATCCTTCGGCTTCATCGACCTGTGCGGTCAGCTGAGATTTCAGCAGCGCTGGGCCCACTCTCCCCGGGTGCCCAAGACCTCGGTGCTTGGCCACGTGTTGATCGTGGCCATGCTCTGCTATTTCCTCTCGGTCGAAATCGACGCCTGTGACAGAAGAGTCTACAACAACTTCTTTGCGGGACTGCTGCACGATCTTCCCGAAGTGCTGACCCGGGACATTATCCATCCGGTGAAAAGGTCGGTGGAAGGGCTGGAGGAGATTGTAAAGGAATATGAAGAAATCCAACTTGAAGAAAAAATACTTCCCTTGCTGCCCTCTTCCATGAGAGAAGAAATAGTGTATTTTCTTCAAGACGAATTCAAAAACAAGATCATCGATGCCGGGGCGGTCAAGAAGGGCGTATCCGGGGAGACCATGGACGCGTGCAACAGCGATGCGTATTCTCCGTTGGATGGAGAGATCATCGAGGTGTGTGATAAGCTGGCCGCGTTCATCGAAGCCTCTCTCTCGATTCAGCACGGCATCAAATCGCACCAGCTTGAAGAAGGAAAGCGGTTCTCATATGAGAACTACCGGGACAAGCGGGTGGGGAAATTGCGTTTCGGATACCTGTTTGATTATTATAATTGATTTCGCATATTGAGATTTTCCGGTCCGTCCGAACCACGCGGCATGGAGCGCAGTAACGGCGTGCGGCTGGGCGTGGTTCAACATCGTCCCGGCACGGGAACACGAAAAGTGAACCGCATTGTCATAACGCTCAGGCGGGATGCGCCGATCGGGCAATACCGGTGAACGGCGTCCGGCATTCGTCCGGCGGGGAACGGGCATGCCGCGATTGCTTGGCGTGCGTTTGGGCAACGGCGTTCGACAGACGGCGTATAACGGCGTCCCGAAAGGTTATACCGGGACGCCGCGGGCAGGTTTACGATCCTTTCGGAAATAAGACTATTCTCATTCAATCGCGTTCTGGTCACATAAAGAGCTGAGCCCCTGCGGGTATCGGAGGATGGAGCCGCGCGGTGTTCCGGCGATTTCACACGACGCTGAGCCCCTGCGGGTATCGGAGGATGATTTTCCCGGCTCCGGGCGACACAAGGAGCGGAGTTCTCCGCCGCGGGGCGGACGCTTGGGATCCGCGCCGTCAGGCCGGCGGCGTATGCTCCGGTCGGCCGGCTTCCGGCATGTTTTACGTGGGTCTGAGAATTTTCATACATCAGTATCATTCAGTGAACCGAAACATGTGCCGAATTATGTGATAGGCCGTCGGCTCACGGCGCGAGACGGCTCTGCATGAGAGTATCGTATGGATGATCATACCGAGGACGTGTACAAAATGAGAGAGATGGTCGAGTCTTTTGCGCAGAGGCGTGCGGAAGACGAGAAACGCGCTTATCCGAGATTCATGACCCCGGAGGGCCTCACCGGCCGAATCGATCCGGGCAATCTTTCCGGGATGCTGCTTTACAGAAAGGACAGGCCGCGGGGCCAACAGCATGGGACTGCCTCGGACCGGCACGGGGACGGTCCTGAAGGTCACTCTGCCCCCGGCGGAGATTTTGAAAAGGTCAGCGATATATGCATCCTCGACTTCTCGGAAGAAGGCGCTCAAGTCTACTTCCGGTGTGAAAACCCTTTCAAGATCACCCAGAACCGGCTGTTTTTCCAGATCGGGGCGAGTCGGCTTCCCGTGTGGCTGAGGTGGTACCAGATATCGCGCGAGGGGAATACGGCGGGGTTCGAGTTCGCGGAGGCGCGGGAGCGTAACCAGGATTTGGCCCACGTTCTCGTGAGCTTGAGCGACAGGCTGGTGAGTTTTCTGATCGGCGAGTACCTTCCCAAGGCGAAGAAGGATCACGCGCAGGCATGCGTATATGCCTACCTCAGCATTTTGTACAACCTCCGCCTGAGGTTTCTCGAGACGGTCGCGTCCTTCTACAAAGCGCAGGCATGCGCCGAAAAATGCGTCACAAGCCGGCATCATCGGGAAATCATGGGGACGTTGTTTGAATTCGAGTCCCTGCGGACACTTCATTTCAGGCAGGCGAGGGCGCTGGGAGGAGACAAGCCGTTCAAGGCCACCCTGGAATTCTTCATGAAACCTTACCGGGATCATCAGTGCGGGCTTTCGGGGCGGCATCAGAAGGTCTGCTTCCTGGAAAACGACGTGATGAACGCGCTCATGGACTCCATCGTTTTCTGGAACTGGTCCATCCCGCCCCCGGACGAATTGAACGACCGCATAAAACCCGTCTACAAGTCTTTCCTCGCCCTGCGTTCCCATCTGCCGGGAGTTTTCGACGGAGCGGAGTTCGACCGGCAGTTCATTTACTACAGCTTCCTGATACGCTCGGTGATATTGCTCAAGGACAAGCTCATCGACGTGGTGTCGTCATCCTGTCCGTTCGCCGGCCAGGGGAGGTGGGGGGAAGGGACTGCCGCCGGAACGGGCGCCGGGAAGTCCGGGCTTTCCGTGAAGGCTTCGGATTTGCTGGGAAAAGAAGAATTCGAGGAGATCGGGACACCGGCCCTCGAGCGGAAGCTGACGGAAACCTTCGGTCCGGACGCGGACGTCGAGCCCGCAGTGGTCCATGAAGCCCGCCGGGTGTCGGGAACCTGGCGCGGTTTTCCCCGGATGGATCGATACCTGGTGATGGGCCCGTTGATCCTGGCGATATGCTTCGGAATCGCGGTTCTCATGTGGTCGAAGGAGCGGCCTTCTTCCGAGGCTCCGGTCCGTCCGGAGCGGTCGTCCCTGCAGGCGGAAGCCGCGCCTGGTCCGCCTGCGGTGGGGGTTGTGCCGCGTGGCGCGGGACCGGCGGAGGGTGCCGGTGTGAGCCCGGAGCCCGATGTCCATGCCTCCGATGATGCCCGGGGCACGTTGCGCAGACGGGCTATCGCGTCGATCCCGGCAAGCGTGCCCGAGCAGGCGCTCGCGTCGGTCCCGGGGAGCGGGCCGGCCCCTGTGAAGGAACAGCCTTCTTCCGAGACCACGGCCCGTCCGGAGCGGTCGCCCCTTCAGGCGGAAGCCGCGTCCGTTCCTGTGGCGGCGGGTGTGCCGGGCCTTACGAACACCTCGGTTCCGAATCCCGCGCCCAATGAAAGGAACGATTCGCAGGGGAACGCCCCGGATCGAACGGCTTCTCCGGTTCCCGGCGACACTCCGGACGGCGGGGCGGGAAAATTCGCGGGAAGTACGGCTTCCATTTCCGGAGGCGGACAGGAGCCAAAGGGGGAAGCGGCGGAGCCGGGTGAGGAAAAAATCGCCATGGTCGGCGGACCGCAGGTCGCAATGGCCGTTCCGGTTCCTTCAGCCCGAACGTCCGCCCCGGAAAAATCGAAAGATGTTGCCCCCGCGGCTCCTCCCGGGACCCCGCTGGTCCACGATTTCGTCGTTGAGGCGATTGAGCCGAGTTGGCTCCAGGTGACCATCGACAAGGGGAAACCCTGGGCCACGACGCTGCAGCCCGGGAATCGGTTCGAGTGGAAGGTGCGCGACCGCATCAACCTGGTGGTGGGGAACGCGGGGGGAATCCGGATCGTGTGGGACGGGCAGGCGCTCGATCCGCCGGGCAATCCGGGCCAGCCCGTGCGCCTGACGCTCCCGGAGCCTCAGCGGGAGCCTCAGCGGAAAGCGAAATCCAGGACGCGTCGGTAAGCTTTGTTTCCCGGCCGTCATTCGTGGCGGGTCCCGCCAGGTGCGCCGCCTTTCGGGTTCCACCGGTCGGCGCCGATCGCGGTTTCAAGCGCACATGCCCAGGCCGAAACCGCCCGGGCAGAAATGATGCCGCCGGTCGTCCGCCGGACAGCGAGACGACAGCCGCGCGAGCCATTCCGTGTTACGGAGCCGGCACGATTTCGCGAAAGGCGGCTCTGAAATCGGCGATCACCTCGGGGAGCGGCTTCTCGGCATCGAGCACGATGAATCGCCCCGGATCGAGGGAAGCCAGATCGAGGTAGCCCGCCTTCACCCGTTCATGAAAAGCCCGCTCCTCCATTTCAATCCGGTCCGGCCTGTGGTTCCTGGCCGACATGCGAGCCGCCGCCGTATCGATTCCGCAATCGAGAAGCACGGTTTTATCCGGCACGAGAGCCTGCGTGGCCCAGTGCTGAAGGCGCCGGAGCGGGTCCGGGTCCAGTTCCCGGCCGTAGCCCTGGTAGGCGAGGGTGGCGTCGATGTATCGGTCCGCGAGCACCCACGCGCCGCTTTTCAGTGCGGGCAGGATGATCTCTGCAACGAGTTGGGCGCGGCTGGCGGTGTAGAGAAGGACTTCGGTTTGCCGGTTCATGCCCCGGTGGGCGGGATCGAGCAGCAGCCCGCGTATCTTCTCCCCCAGCGACGTTCCGCCGGGTTCGCGGGTCTTCACATAAGGGACCCGGGTCCGGTCCAGCCAGGATGCGAGCTCATCGATGAGAGTACTCTTGCCGCAGCCGTCGATGCCTTCAAACGTCACGAATTTCGGGGATATGGGTTTCATCTGCACTCGAATTGAGGGTCGCGGACGCATCCGCGCCGATCCGGGGCCCGGCTAAGCTTCAATGGCAAGATTGTCGGACTCGTCCTTGGTGTCCTCATTGTAGTCCCGGTCCTGCCGGCGGAAGTTCACTTCGTTCTTGGCGGTGTAAATCCGCTTGGTGGTGTCGAAATCGAGATCGAACAGCGCGCAGACTTCACCGAAGCGCTTCCACAGGTCCAAAACGGCCTTCTCGGCCATGTCCGGCTTGAAACCGCCTCCCTTTGCCCACCATTTCCATTTCATGCAGCCCTGGAGGTCGTCCAAAGCGAGGAATGTCTCGACGACACACTCCATAACGGCCTGCTCCGCAGTTCCCCCCGCAACGCCGCCTTTGCCCGGATTGCCGTCGGACATCATGGAGAAGGCCGCCGACGGGGCGACGCCGACGATCTGGGACAGGCTCACGAGGAAATGCAGCAGGTCCACCACTTCGATCCTGCCGTTGTGCGTGCCGACTCCCCGCTCCCTGACTTCCCGCACCAGTTCGGCCAGCTCGGCGGAGAACGCCTTCCGGTAGTTTTCGATCCAGACGGTCTTCTCCAGTGGGTCAGCCACGGTGGTTGAAAAATCCAGCCCGATGTTCCTGAGCGTATAGATGTTGAGCTGCATCTGGCGATCGAAAATGTCCTTCATCTCGCTCCTTCCCGAATGCGGTCTTCGTCCGCAGCAGGGCATGCGCGGGTCTGAATCGCGCCTTACTCGACGGTCATTCCCAGGGAATCGAAGTGGTTCCTCACTTCCTTGGCGATGGCCCGGATGCGCGGGTGCGCGTGCTTGGAATCGCGCAGCTGAACGAAGTGCTTCCATCCGCTCCATCTGCCGCTCACGAATATTTCGCTCTTGAGCAGATTGGGGAGGATGTCCCGGGCAATTTCCGGTTTTTCCCGGTCGAGGTCTTCCCGGTACCAGGCGAAGAGCTTCTCGGCCCTGTCGATCCACATGTCCACGAGGGGCGACCGGCCCGTGAGCTGCTGCGTCGCATCGTCGTAAAAGGGATAGAGCTCTTCGGGAAGGATCAGCACCATTCCCTTGTTCTTGTAATTCACGTAGCGGGTGCTCTCCTGCGTGAACGAGAGCACCCGGTGCCGTACCACCTCGTGAGTGATCCCGCGGTCGCAGACGAACTTGAACACGAAGACGGGCAGATCGCATGCGGCATCGCGCCGGAGCAGCGCCAGTTGTTCGTCTTCGCGGACCAGGGTGACCTTGAAGGAAAGGTTGCTCGAAACCGTTTCCTCGCCCCCGAAGATGATGGGAAAGAAATCGCGCAAAGCCGCGGACAGGAGGGCGTGGAGGGGGCTTCCGCCGTTGCCCAGATGGGTGAGCGTCTCGATCCAGGAACGCAGGTTGCCGGCGATGAAAAGAGCGCCGGGGGAAGTCCGGGCCGAGAGGTGGATGCGGTGGTAGGCGGTTCGGAAGCCAAGGCCATCGAGCAGCGCCCCGTAGAGCTCGGAAATCGAAGAAAGGGCCTGTGTAGCGCCGCTTGACGGCGTCGCCTCGATCTCCAGCACGATGTTGCTGTGCTCCAGGACGGACAGGTGACCGTGACTCTTCAACATCAGGACGAAATTGCGCGCAGAATCGGGAGTGATTTTGTCTTCCGATTTGTACGCGGTCCTGCCGCAGAGCTCGACCAACTGCAGGGCGCGGCCTTCTTCGGCCGGAGCGATTCCCTGGGGCTGCACCCGGGTTTTGACGAATTGAACGCTCATGGTCCGTCCCTCCTTGCGATGGATTGGAAATCCCCGGGCAGGCCCGAGGGGGGTGAGAGGCCGCCTGACCGGCAAGCGCGCACAAGACCGCGGCCAGCCGCCGCATTGTGCAAAGTGGAGTCCCTGCCGGGGTGGAAGTCCTACTGACAAGCAAGCGCGATTCTATCACGATCGGGAATCAATTTGAACGAAGAAGCCGAATAACTCCGTCCAACGGCCTGCAGGCGGCCTCCGGTCCGGATTCGTCCGCCCGCGCGCCCCGCGGCGGGTATCATCCGGACTATATGGACCGTAACAACCGGGTCGTCCGCCCTCGCCCCGCGGCGCCTCGAGGCATGAGAATGAATCCGCTTTGTACAAAAGGCCGAAGTGCTATATATTTCATCGATCCGGGACCGAGCGGGCGGGTTTTCTCCGCGGTCCCTCACACTGGGGGCGGACGCGTTATGATCAGAATCGAACGGCTGCGCAAAAGCTATGACGGGCTTGTCGCGTCCGACGATGTGTCGTGCCGTTTCGAAAAAGGCAAAATCACGGTCATTCTCGGGGGAAGCGGTTCGGGAAAGTCGACCTTGCTCAAACAATTGGTTGGGCTGGAACGTCCCGATTCCGGGAAGATATTTTTCGAGGATCGCGAATTGACCGGATTGTCGAGAAGCGAGCTCTACGAAATACGAAAGAAGATGGGCATGCTGTTCCAGGGGGCCGCCCTGTTCAATTCCCTCAACGTTTTCGAGAACATCGCATTTCCGCTTCGCGAGCACACCCGCCTGGCGGAACCGGTCATTCGAGCCATGGTCACGATGAAGCTGGAGATGGTCGGTCTGCGCGGGATGGAACAGCTCATGCCGTCGCAGCTTTCGGGAGGGATGGCGAAGCGGATAGGACTTGCCCGGGCCATCGTCATGGACCCCAGGGCGGTTTTTTACGACGAGCCCACATCCGGTCTCGATCCCATATCGGCGGGCGTGATCAACAAGCTCATCGTGGATCTGAACACCGCCATGGGGGTGACGTCCGTGGTCGTGTCGCACGATATTCCTTCCTCTTTCCGGATCGCGCACCGAATCATCATTCTGTTTTTTGGCAGGAAGATCGCGGAAGGGACCCCCGAGGAAATCCGGGGCAGCGAAGACGCCAGGGTGTTGCAGTTCATCCGCGGGGAGCCCGAGGGGCCGATCCCTTTCAACCGCACCGAAAAGAATTACTACGACGACATTCTGAGGGTCCCATGACGATATCTTCGGCGTTCGGCCTGAACGGCCGCAGGTGCGTGCATGCCGTCCGCCTTGCGGGCAGGAGCCTGCTCTTCCTGGGCGAAGCGCTCGGATACGGGTTCGTGCCGCCCCTCAAAATCAGGAGGTCGCTGGAGCAGATCGTCTTCATCGGCGCGAAATCGCTGATCATCATCTTCGTGACCGCGCTCTCGACCGGCATGGTGCTTGCCCTTGAGGCCCTTCACATGCTGCGGGGAGGCGCGACGGAAAACATCCTCGGAGCCCTGGTCGCACTGTCCATCGTGCGCGAGCTGGGGCCCGTGCTGTCCGCGCTGATCGTCACCGGCCGCGCCGGTTCGGCGATGACCGCCGAAATCGGCATCATGAGGCTCACGGAACAGATCGACGCCCTCGAGATGATGGCCGTCAACCCGATCAAACACGTCGTTACGCCCAAGATAGTTGCGGGAGTGGTCTCGATGCCGGTTCTATGCGCGTTTTTCGACGTCGTCGGGATACTGGGCGGGTATTTCGTGGGGGTGGTGATCTACGGGGTGCCCGAAGTCCATTTCTTCGGCGGCATGACGAAAGCCGTGGCGTACCTTGACGTCGCGGGCGGATTGTTCAAATCGGCGGTGTTCGGGCTTGCCATGTCCTGGATCTGCTCGATGATGGGCTACGGCGCCGCGGCAACCGCCGAGGGGGTGTCGAGGGCCACGACCAACGCGGTCGTGATCACCTCCATTGCGGTCCTGGTGCTGGATTACATGGTGACCTCGCTGTTGCTTTGACACGGTTTTCGGGCACGGAGCCGTCGGCGTGACGGGGCCATGCCGAGGGGACCCCGAGCGGGCGGGTTTCCATACATCAACCGGCTGGTGGGCCGCATCAAGGGGCGGGGACCCCGAGCGGGCGGGTTTCCATTCGTGCCGTGTCATTTTCTCCAGGTTTGGGAGGCGTGTTCATGTATCGTCCATCGCTCGAAATCACGGTGGGGGTCTTCTTCATCCTGGGAGTCGTCTGCATGGCCTATCTTTCCCTGGTTGTCGGGGGGCCGGGCGCCCTGGGGGAACCCCACTACCGGGTGAACGCGCTGTTCAACTCCATAACCGGGCTCAGAAGAGGGGCGGCGGTCGAGATTGCCGGGGTCCGGGTGGGAAAGGTCCTGGACATCACCCTCGAAAACAACCAGGCCAGGGTGGTCATGGCGATCAGGGACGGCGTGCGCCTCAGCGACGATACCGTGGCTTCCATCCGCACAAAGGGGATCATCGGCGAGATATTCGTGAAGCTGATTCCGGGCGGGTCGGGCAGGGATATTGGCCCGGGCGACACGTTGATCGAGACGGAATCGGCGATCAGTATCGAAGAGCTGATCGGCAAGTACATGTTCGAGAAGAAGTGACGGGGTGCCGGACGGACAATCGCTTCACGGGGCCGGGAGCCTCCGGCGGGGGTGCCGGGAGGAGCCGCCCGCCCGACGCTCGATCGTCGGGAAAAGTCCAGCGTCCTTTCGGCTCTCACAGGAGAATGGAATGGTCGGGAAAATGGTGATTGCTTTGCTTTTGGCGGCGTCGCTCTTCATTGCCGCGCCGGCTTCGGCCGGTGAACCGATGGAGCAGTTGCGGGTTTCCGTCGAGAAAGTCGTCGAGATCCTGAAGGATCCGAGCCTCAAATCGCCGGATCGGATGCTGGAGCGGCGCAACAGGATATTCAAAGTGGTGGAGGAGCGCTTCGATTTTTCGGAAATGGCGAAGCGCTGCCTGGGCGAGTTCTGGCCGAAGATTTCGGAGGCGGAGCAGCGGGAGTTCGAGGTGGCCTTCGCGAGCCTGCTGGAGACTTCCTACATCGCGACGATCGAGCGGTTCGACGAGGAATCCGTCGTGTTCGAAGAGGAAAGACCGAAGGGCAGGCAGTACTTCGTGGTGCACACCGCCGTGGTCTCCGGCGGGCGTTCGATCTCCGTCGACTATTCCGTGCGAAATGTGAATGGACAGTGGCTGGTCTACGACGTTAACATTGAAGAAGTCTCGCTGGTGGCCGGCTATCGGGTCCGTTTCGCGGAGACGTTTCGCAGGGAAGGGTTCCGCGGGCTGATGAAGAAGATCGCCGAGGAAGCCGGGGGTCCGGGAAAAGGCTGAGCCCGGGCTCCGTCTCGGGATTGCGCCCTTCGAGGCCGGATGAGGATGATGCGGCCTGTTGCCTTGCACTGAATCAGATCGAGGAGGTGAAGCATGAAGGTTGTGACTCACGAGGACTTCAAGCAGGTGTATACCCATGAACCCGCGGCGGCCCCGGGCCGGATTGAGGCGATTCTCGGCGCCATCCGCGACGAGGCGGTCTTCGAGGATGCCTATCCCGCCGGAGCGGAGGACATTGCCGCCATCCACAGCAAGTCGCACATACAGAGCGTCACGCACCAGGGATTGTACAACATCGCCTGCCTCGCCGCCGGAGGCGCGATCCAGACCGCTCTCACCGGGCTCAAGGAACCCTGCTTCGGCCTGATCCGGCCTCCCGGCCATCATGCATCGGCGGACAGTTACTGGGGGTTCTGCTACTTCAACAACATGGCCGTGGCCCTGGACCACCTGAAGCGAAACGGGCATATCAAGACGGCATACGTGCTCGATTTCGACATGCACTACGGCGACGGCACCGTGAACATCCTGAAGCCCAAAGGGTACGTCGCCATTCACAACCCCGAATCGCACGATCGAAAGGAATACCTCTCGGACGTGTCCAGGCATCTCGAATCCGCGGCGGCGGACATCATCGCCGTGTCGGCGGGGTTCGACAATCATGTCCAGGACTGGGGCGGAGTCCTGCTGACCGAGGACTACCAGGCCATGGGCCGCATGGTCCACGACACCGCAAAACGGCTGCAGGTCGGCTGTTTCGGCCTGCTCGAGGGCGGCTACAACCACCAGGTGCTGGGCGAGAACGTGCGGGCCTTTCTTCGCGGCCTGAGCGGGTCGTAGGCGGCATTTCGCAGGTCCCGTATCTTGGGGCCGGCGCGGGTTGCCGGAGCAGTGTCCGGACGATACGGCCCGAACGCCGGGGAAGGGAGTGAATCAATGACGGCGGGAAGCGGTTCCGGGGACGTGAAGTCACTCTACCCGGATGAGGCCAAGGAATTCATCGACGAACACAAAGAGGGCACTTACCTCCTCCTCGATGTGCGGCAACCGACCGAGTACGAACAGGGACACCTGCCCGGGGCGCAATTGATCCCTTTGCCGAGTCTGCCCGACTCCATCGGGGGGCTCGACCGGAAGAGGCCCGTCCTGGTCTACTGCGCCGTGGGAGGCCGCAGCGCGACGGCCGCTTCCTTTCTCGCTCACCATGGGTTTTCGGAAGTCTACCAGTTGCTGGGCGGTATCCAGGCGTGGGAGCAGCCCACCGCGGCCAACCCGGTCAAATTCCACCTGGAGTTCGCAAGCGGTCGCGAATCCCCGCGGGAAGCGGTGTTGCTCGCCTACGCCATGGAACAGGGCATGCTGGATTTCCACGAGGCGGTCAGAGTGCGGACCACGGAGCCGGACCTGGCCGACCTGCTGGTGAAGCTGGTGCGGGCCGAAGAAAGCCACAAGAAGACGCTGCGCGAGCTGCTGCGACAGCATGCCCCGGATGAGCCACCGCCCGAGGATGTGCCCGGGGGCTCGTCGCGGATCATGGAAGGCGGATTGGACATTCAGGACTTCATGAAGCAAAACGAGTCCTTCATGAAGACCACGGCGGGGTACCTCGACATCGCGATGATGGTGGAAAGCCAGGCCCTCGATCTCTACCTGCGGATGGGGGCGGCGAGCTCCAACGAGAAGACGCGGCGCATTCTCTTTCACATCGCCGACGAGGAAAAGGCGCACCTGTCCATGCTGGCCGAGCTGCTCGAGAAGAAGATGAGCGCGTGAGATGAGCGGGGGACCTCGCGACCTTTTTCGTATCGGGAGGCGCATTGTCCGTCTTCTACATCCTGACCCGTGACCTGTCTGCGTGCATGATGGCTCACGCGATCACCGACATTGTCGGGTTTGTCGCCGCGCGCAACGCGAACAGGCGAGCCGGAAGGCGGATTCGGACGGCGCCGGGGAAGGGTGACGACACTTCTTCTCAATGCCCGGCCTTGCACGCCGCGAGGTTGCCGACCGACGGCAAGGAAATTCTCCCGGCCGGATCAGGGTTTTCCGGGCGGACTCGGGTATCTCACGCTTCCATGACCTTCAAGCCCGCTCTTCTGGCGGCTTCAAGTTGCCGTCGATCGGAAGACACGAACAGGTCCGGCTCAACGACGAGGGCGCATCCGAGATGAAGCGCGTCCATGGCGCGCAGCACGTTGCTTTCAAGGCACTTTATCGTTTGAGCGACGACCTCGGGGGTGAGGAAGCAGATTTCGGCGTCTTCGATTTCCTCCAAAACGAGGTCCCGCAGCTTCCGATATTCGTCGTTTTGCAGCCTGCCTTCGCGAACGAGCCGGTTGAGCGTGGAAATCATTTCGGGAAGGCAAATGACGCAAAGAACCAGTTGATCCGCCTTGTCGCATATCTCGAGAACCTTCTCCGTCCCGGGTTCCTCGACGTACCTCTTGACGAACGCGGAGGTGTCAAAGAAGACTTTCATGTGTCGGATTCCGCCCGGTCCTTCAGAATTTCCCGGCTGAGCGACAGGCCCGGAACAGTCAGCCGTGGGCCTTCCCGTTTCCACGGAGCCTCCCTCTTCGTGAGCGGCAGGATTTCAGCAATCGGTTTGCCGTTCCGGTAAACCCGGACCACCTCGCCGCTCTCCACTGCGTCGAAATAATGCTTGATGCGCTTTCGCAGCTCCACCACGTTCGTCTCTCGCATTACCGTCACCTCACTCCAGGGGATGTCGATCCCATCCGTATTGTACACGGATATGTACGTTTTGCAAGGAAAACAATGCATGGAGAGGACGGCGGAAAGCGCAGCGAACTGCCGGAGAAGAGGCTACGCCGAATCGTAGCGCCTGGACCAGACCAGGTTTCCATTGGTATCGTACTTGACGGTGAGGCAATCGTAGTCCGTCCCGTTGTACGATTTGCCGGTCACGTACACATTGGCGCTCCCGTCCACGGTGAGTGAAAGCGCCATGTCGGCGCTGTTGTGGCTGCTGTTGAAAAACTTCGTCCAAGCCCTCTTTCCGTTCGGGTTGTATTTCATGGTGAGGTAGTCCCAGGTCCCTGAACCTCCCGATCCGGAATGTCCGGCCACGTAAATATTGCCGTTCTTATCCAGGGCCATTTCGTCGAAAAAGTCATTGCAGAGGTTGCTGTAGCTTCGAGTCCAGACCTTCTGACCCGACGAGTTGTATTTCAGCAGGACGATGTCCCAGTTGTAGGCGCCGGATGAAGTCCCGGCCACATAGACGTTGCCGTTCGCATCGGTCTTGACGGTCTCGGCGTAATCGAGCGCGTGAGCCGCCCCGTCATAAATCCATGCGGGGGACTGGACACCCCCGGGCGAATACTTCACGGTCACGAAGTCCCGTGTCGCTTCCGCGCTGCCGGCCGATCCCGTCACAATGGCATTCCCGCCGGGGTCCACCGCCACGGAAAAAGGTTCGTCCCACGTGCCCTTATTGTACGTCTTGGCCCACTCAATCTTTCCCAGGGCGTTGTACTTGATCGTGAGGTAGTCATACGTGTCGGCCTCGGCGTCGAAATTTTGCCCGGTGACAGTGACGTTGCCGTTCGTACCCACCACCATGGCCCGGGCGAACTGGTGCTTCGACGCAATTCTGCGTGTCGTCCACTCCATGTCGGGGTCCGGCCCGAGCCTTGCCGTCACAATGTCCCACGTGGAGTTGCTGGAGTTCCAGTATTCACCGGTGACGTAAATACCCTTGCCGTCGGGCGTGACGTGGATGGCTCTTCCGTTGCTTCCGCTTCCCACCGGGATGCCGCCAAAACTGTATTTGGATACGACCGGCGATCCGGCCGGCGTATACTTGAGAACCAGTAATTTACGATCCAGGGTCTGTCCGGTGAGGTAGAAGTTGCCGTTTCCATCCAACGCGACGCTGCCCTGACCCCAGGTTCCGTTGTTGTTGATGTCCGTGAAGCGCCTTGCCCAGAGTCTCTTGCCGGAGGAGGAGTACTTCATCGTGACAATGCCGAATTGCTGATCGCTGCTTCGCCACGACTTGGCGCAAACATAGACGTTGCCATGCGCGTCGACGAGTATCGCTCTGCCCTCGTCCGTGCCGCCCGCCCGGGCGGCTCCGCAGCAAAGAACGGAAAAGACGAACAGCGCGGCCGCAATCGTACCCAGGTACGGATTAGCTCGTTCCGACTGTCTCATGACCGACCCTCCCGTGGAAATGTGTCGATTCGGCCCCGGCGGCGTCGCGAAGGCGATCCGAGATGAACGTGAGGCGAGCGGGAGGAATGAATCAGCGGCGCTTCCGGGTATGTTTACAGCGTGTCGATGATATTTCAATTTTATACGATCCCGGAGGAAAGGATAACATTCTTTTAGGGTTTCGCATCCCGTGCGGGTCAATCGTTCACACGTGCGTGAAGCTGTGCGGGGACGGGACTGCGGCCCTCCATCGATCCTCGCTCCAGGCCAGTGATGCGCAATGATCTGCAGAAACGCAGCCGGATCAACGATCCGGATTCCTTGACAAGCCTTGAGATCTCTTAAGTGGCTGTCACCGGACACCACGAAATCCGCTTTTCCCTCCACCGCGCAGGCAAGATAGATGTTATCCGACGGATCAGCTTTGACGGCATCAACGATCAAAGCGCCTGGGGTCATTTCGGCGAGATCGGCCAATTCCTACATAAAGGACTTGATCCATGTGGGACTGCGACGGTGGAGTCTACGCAAACGGGGATAAAGGAGCACCGCTTTTACTTCGGCCAGGATAGCCGGAGAAACAAGGGCTGGACAGCGTTCCGCCGTACCGGCTCAAGAATGTGACCCGGATTGGATGCGGGCTTGAGTATCGCGCTCACCAGGACGTTGGCATCCAGCACTACTCTTGGTTTCATGAGCGTCGGGGCTTCATCTTTTTGCTCGTGGCTTTCCCGGCGGCCCGCACTGCTTCAGCCAGCGCCGCATCCACCTCCCGGGGATCGGCGTCCTTGACGCTTTCCCGGATTTCCTCCACCATCCGAAAGAACCGCCCTTTGGAGAGTTCCTTGTCCACGGCGGTTTTAGGCTTGATGGTCATTCCTCCTTGGCTCAGTTTCACTTCCAAAAGATCCCCTTCTTCAATGCCCAAAGTGGCCCGCAACTTCTTGGGGATCGTGATTTGTCCGTTTCTGATCACTCTGACCAGCGGCATGGCTGTCCTCACTCCATTTGGATTTCACCTAAATTACATATTACGTAATTACGTAATAAATTACAGCAGAAAGGAGCGCCCTGTCAACGCCCCTGAGTTTCCTTTCCATATTGCCCGGTGCCCTTGAAGGGATGCTTTACCTGGCATTGGGTGGATCTTGTCATCCGAGAATCAAGGATCCGCGTAAAATAAGGATTTCATCACGAGGCGCCCGTGAGGTGCGTACTGAGAAAGAGCTAACCTGACGAATACTGAAAACGCCTGAGGGAAGGAAAATGCGTTCACTCGTATGTATGGCACGAGCAAAATTAATGCAAATAAGAATTATCTGCCACCATCTTGAATCCCTCTTAGTTCACCGACATAAAATCAATTCATTTTCAATATAAAATCTATCCAAATAGCTAATAATCCGACTATACCCAAAAAAGCAGTTGCCGACATTTTGCTAGGATATTTATGTTGACCTCTAAAACCAACATACTCGGTTCCCCAACTTCGCCATTTGGAGGAAAGAATAGGAGAGTTGCCATCAAATAGTTTAAGTTTATCTATAATCGATATTATTAGTTTTTTATGGCTGGCGGCCTTTGTGTTGTGATAGTGCTGCCAACCAATGGAATAGATAGTCAAGCCAATAACAACTATGGAAAATAATAAACGCCATGCAATATTTTGCGTTTTGAAAAGGATTTCAGTACTAGGAGACTTGAAAAACAAAGCAGCTATAATTGCCAACAATATAGATGCAGTCCAGCTAAAAATCTGGTGTTCCCGATTACGGCGATACTCCAATTCTGATTTTTGATAATTATAAGTAAACTTGAGTAATTCTTCATTATGTTCCGATTTCATAAGATGTTCCTCCGATCTACTGTATCAGAGTGGACGCTGTGCGCACGACAAATTCTCAATCCTAAGATATGCCTTTGCACTCCAAAACTGTGCAAAACCAAAAAGTTTTAATATATAAAAATAATTATACAATAATAATCCAATAATCAACTGCACTCATCATTACCACTATGTGATTGGCTAATTCCAATGTGCTCATTCCTGTGAAAAACATCTTAATTCACCCCTTCCACAATTCGAATCTCCTCGGGAGTCAGGTTGTAAAGGACATAGACAATTTGATCAATTTCCGCTTCGAGCGTGGGAACCGCAGGGCTGCCAGGGGCAGCAAGAATGGCACGAGTGCGTTCGATTATAGAGGTTTTTTGGCTATCGGAAATTAGCGAAATTGGGATAGTTTCCATATACTGGCTGAAAAAACGGACAAAGCCGCCGCGAATAGTTGAAGTGATATTGGAGTAATACCACCAGATAAATTTTGAGTTCAGGAGCCCTACAAGCCAGAGCTTGTCCGTTGGGATCATGTAAACCGTGTTGCCAAGATATGAATTGCTTTGATCCCAGCTAAACTTCGATGCTTGTGAAATATCAGGATAGATGATCTTGGTTCCTTCAAATGCCTCATAGTAGGCACATGACCTGAGTTCCCACCAGAATTTCCCCTGATCGTCACGCTTCTGCAACTCTTTTTCCCACGGTGCTAAATGCCGGTAAATCGCCGGATACGTCTCTTCGAACTGGCGAACAGCCTCAGCTTCTGTTTTTACATTCGACCATGGCCATGTTTTGTTGGAACTGCTCGCGATATTGATGACATACAATCCCGCCCATTCCGCCTTCCACTTGCGAATGTCGCGGCCACGGAGCCAAGGCTTGATAACGTCGGCACTGGCCGGATCTTCGGCAATCAACCTTTCACGCGTGGCGGCGTCAATGACAAAGGCTTTATTCAAACCTGTCAGTACCCCCCGATAGAATCGTCCTTGGATGTACTCACCCAATGGGACGCCTATTTTCTTCAGCTTCTCCATTAATGACAAGACATCCGAGCGCTCCAAATTCCAACCTTCTTTGCTGAGGGCTTTCACAGGCATGAGGAAAGCGATGTCCAAGAGGCTATCTTCCAGCTTTGCAAGCTGGGACGCATCGGTAAAGGTAGCCGTAACGGCTTTATCCCGCCCATCCGGTTTCCGCTTTTCAATCAGCAGGATGGACGGATAGGTTGTGGCATCAAAGATCGGCAGGTCTCCAAAATCGATGACCAGCCTCGGGGTTGCCCGGGTGGTCAGCAGGGTGCGGGTATTCTTTCCGTAACTGGCCCGCATGAACTTGTTGGGAGCGATGAAGCAGAGATGCCCGTTGGATTTCAGCAGGTCGACGCCGCATTTATAGAAATACGTATAGATATCCGCCGTACCACAATAGAAATCCTTGAAAATTTTTTTAAACTTGGGCTTGAGGTGTCGAATCGCCTCCTGTCGTACGTAGGGGGGATTGGCCACCACTACATCGAATCCACCTTTTGTTCGAAACACCTCGGAAAAGTTAGTCCTGAAATCCATGGTGACTTGGTATCCGAGGCTCTTTTCGGTATTCTTGAACAACCCATAGATTGCTGCATCGATGCGGTTTCTCAATTCCTTCTTCCGTTTTGGATTGACTTCCTCCAGGAACTGCTCTTTGAGTTTTTCAACTTCATCAAGTCCCATTGGCTTGTAGGGATACCCGAGAAGCGAGTCTCCACAGACGATCTTGTATTCCAGATTGGGCAGCGGCTTGATATTCTTGATATCGTCCTCATCGACGATCAGCGAGAGCCACAGCCGCAGCTTGGCAATCTCAACGGCACCGGCGTCAATATCCACGCCGTACAGGGAATGCTCGATACAGCGACGCTTCAGGTCATACGGGGTTGGCTTGTCTTCCTGAATAAAGGTGGACAGCACGTTTCGGGTTCGAACAATCTCCGTCATCATGCCCACGGGAAAAGCACCGGAGCCCACCGCCGGATCACACACCGTGATATCCGCCAGCTTCCGGTCGATCGGCCCTGCGTTCTTGCGGATGCTTTCCGGCAGCTTGTAAGAATAGGTGACGGTCTCCTTGCCCTTGTTTTCCACCCGCGCCTCATTGGCACTGACCTGTTCGCCCAGGTGGATCAGGGTTTCGATGTCTTTCCTGGAAATCTGCGGCGTCAGCTTGTACTCGATGGTGCAGTCCAGTTGGCCCCTTTTCGCTTGATTCCCGAACATCGTGGTCTGTTTTTCAAACAGCTTTTTGTGTGTGACTATGTCCTTGCCCAATTCGGTGTGCAGGTAATTGATCAGGCTCTGCCGGCACATGTAGTGGACGATCTCGCGGGGCGTGTAGTAGACGCCGAACTGCTTGTTGAATTTGTTCTCATCCCCCTTCTTGCCGCTTCTTAAAACCTGTTTGTACTCTTCAAAGTTGTCCGGCCGAATGGCGTTGAACTTTTCGTATGCTTTGCCCAACAGTTCCGGATCGATGGCGACTTCTTTTTCCAGCGGCTCATCTTCTTTGACGGTGAAATTGTAACGATCGAAAATGTCCAGGATTCCATCGCCGATGTCGCCTTCGGCGGTCCGGTTCTGGTTGGAAAAGAGGCTGTCGGGCAGGTTGATGTTGGTGTGGACCCAATCGTAATCGTCAATGGGATCGAACAGCCCACCGTTGAGGAACGGAATTTTGCAGTTGAACCGGCTGTAGTAATCATCATCGTGGCTGCGGTCGTTGCGCAGCGCTTCATAAAAAAGAGGTTCCAGGATATCGTCGAAGAAATTACCGTAACGGCCGTGCTTTTGCTCAAAGAGCTCGCGCAGGAATTGTCTCGAACCGGTTCCCCAGGGGGCATCTCGGCCCACTCCGAACCAGCCTTTCTTTTGCAGGAAGTAGAGGAAGACAATCTGTCCCAGGAGCTTTTTGGCGAAGTCCACCGTGTTCACCTGCTTGGCCTCGAATTCCGCCTCGATCCTGGGATCGCCCCGCACCACCCGGTCCAGCGCTTCCTTGGTCCGGATGAACAGGTCGCGGTATTTGAGAAAGAACTCCGTAGTGACGGTTTCGATGTTGAAGGCTTCTTCCAACTCGGCCAGCGTCGGTGTCTGTTCGTCATTGGCCAGTAGATTGATCAGTCGACTCTGGGCGGTATGGCTTTGTTCGTTGGTGCCCACCAGGAAGGACCAGCGCCGGGCCGGGGTGAACTCTTCCTTCACCTTCATCTTGCCGGTTTTCGTCTGTTCAAACCGGTAATCCATCTTCACCAGCGAAAAACGCCAGTCGGTTTCCTCCGGGGAGACGAACGCGACCAGTGCCGCGTCTTTCAGCTTGTCGCCGCGGCTGCCGTTGAGGTACCAGGCGACGAAATTCCGCTGCATGGTGCGGGCGCGTTCCAGCGAGGTTTCCTTCTTGAGCTTGATCACCAGAATATCAACGGCGTGCTCCCCGTCGTGGAATTTGCCGATACGATCCAGGGCACTGATATAAGGCTTGTAGGCATCCGGGATGTACTGCCCCTTGTAGGAAAGTGGCGCTTCCTCACAGCGATTGAGAAGATTTTTGATCAGCGTGGTAAAGCGCGTCTTCTCAAACGGCTGCTCAAATGTTTGCTTGATGAGTTTGCGTGCCTGTTGCTTATCCATGCTATTCACCGCTCAAATACATCGACAAAATGACTTCCCGCTTACCGGAGACCGACGGGTTTTGTTCGGCATAATGCCCTTCCAGGAGCTTGGGGGGAATGTGGGTCTGGAGCACTGCCAGCACCTTGAACGGATTGATCAATTCATTCTTGAGATCGTTGAGGGCTTTCAGGGTTTGTTTGACGGTCTGCTTCGGCAGCCCGCCTTCCGCCAGCTGTGTGAAGACCTTCTTGAGGAAGAGTTCCTGATCGTCGGTCAGCTTTTGGGTGTTCTTCTGCGTCACCTTCAAAATCTTGAGAAGGTTGGCGGCGCTGTCCCGGCCTCCGCCCTTGGCCCTGGGTTGAGGCAGTTCTTCCGTAGTGGCCAGAACGAACGCTTCCTTGTTTTTGTCCAATAAGTCATAAAACTGACTGGGCAGCTCTCTCTTTGCATCCTCCGATCCGCTTTCCATGAATTTAGCCGCCAGCAGGAAATCCAGCTCTTTGGCTTCCGGATGATCCGCCGCCAGGAAAAACTTCTGCAGTTTCCCCCTGCGAAAATAGGTGATGAGGGAATCGGCCTGTTCGGCGTGAGTCTTGGCGGTGCGGGCCTTCCTGGGCAGCCGCTTGATCTTTTCAAAGAGGTCCGGATGCTTGTCGCGGATTTCCTTGATAACGTGGAGATACTTCAGCTCGGTCTCTCCTTGCTCCTCATCGCCTTCCAGGGTGTGCTTGGACAGCAACCGGTCGAACAGCTCATGGGAGCCGATCGGCTCTCCTTCGGTCAGCAGTTCCGCATCGCCGCCCAGGAGGGTCAAGAAGGCGTTGATCTTGGCTTCCGCCGCCTCTCTGAGCTTGATCTGGTCATTGGATTGGGTGGTGGGAAAAAAATTGTAGGTGTGGATCGTGCTCGCCGGCGTATCGATCCGGTTGATGCGGCCGACCCGCTGCATCATGCGCGTTGGGTTCCAGGGGATATCATAGTTGATCACCGTATTGGAGCGGTGCAGGTTCACGCCTTCCGCCAATACCTCGGTGGCTACCAGAATGCGATGATCTTGCTTGGGATGGCGGGCTCGGGCATCGAAATTTTCAATCACCTTGTCCCGGGTGGCTTCCCCCGAGGCGCCGGTATAGCACAGCACCTTTTCCGGATAGTGGTGCTCTAAATTGGCAAACAGATAGTCCGCGGTTTCCTTGGATTCGGTAAAGATGATGAGATGATTCTTTTTGAGTCCGGCGTCGGTCGATAATTCATTGAGAAAAGTGAAGAGCTTGGGATCGCGTTTCACCCGGGTCCACAGCTCCTTGATCTCCAAGAGCACATCCCGGTCATGCTGGAGGTCCTGCCGCAGCGCTTCGGCAAATTCGCTGCTGGGATAACGCTCTGCCTTGCTTTCGTCGATCAGCCGCTGCACGGCGTCATCGTCATCGTTTTCCAGCAGTTCAAAGATTTTGCGGGTGTGCTTCTTGCTGACGTAAACATTGCCGTTGTCAAATTCCTTGATGAACAGCTCGTAGGAACGGAGGAACCGGTCAATCGAATTCCTGAAGGCAAAGAAACTGCTTTCCAGGCGTTTGACCAGCAGAATCTTCATAAACCGGCCCATGTTCCGCTGAGATTGTTTTTCCAGCTGGTCCACCTTGCCTTGATAATAAAGCAGGGGCATGTATCGAGCATATTTGAACTTCTGGGCAATGAGCTCAACGGTCTTGGTAAAGACCAGGTCTTCCTTCCCGTTGAGCTCGTAAAACAGCGGCACCGGTCTCTCCACCACGGGGAATTTCAGCCGCTGCTGGTGGATATCCTCGGCAAAGTATTTGACGATCTCGGTCCGGGTCCGCCGCACCATCAGGTACTTCAGCACCTTTTCCCGAATTTCCCGGGCGTTCTCTTTGACCGTGCTGATGTATTTGTCATAGTCCTTCTGGCGATCCAGGTTCTTGAGCTTCTGCTCCAGGCGGCTGAAAAATCCTTCAAGATCGGGTAGATTGGGAATCGTGCTTTTCTTGGCTTTTTGAAAGAGTTTCAGCAGGCTCAAGATATCCTTGGGCGCGTTATTGTACGGTGTCGCTGTGACCAGGATCACCCGCTTGCCCCGGCAGACCTCCGCCAGTTTCTCATAGGTCGCCGTGGTTTCCGTGCGGAAACGGTGGGCTTCATCGATGATGATGTTTTCATATTTCTCGGTGCCCCGTTTGAGGAGATCGTCGAGCTTGCCCAACGATTCAAAATCAGCAGACACGCGAAAGTCGGAAAACACATTGGGCCAGGAACCGGGATTGGTTTTCTCGAGCAGTACCGGCGGAGCAATGATCAAGGTTCGGCCGGACAGTTGCCCGGCGAGCATGGCCGAGACATAGGTTTTGCCCAACCCGACCACATCGGAAATGAAAACCCCGCCGTATTCCAGCAAAATCTTCTTGGCGTTCAAGACGGCCTGCTCCTGGTACTCCAGCTTCTTGAACTCCTCGGGCAGGTATTTGATAAACACCTCATCGGTCTGACTGAGCTCATCTTTGAAATACTCGTAGAGCAATTTCAAATAGAGTTGATAGGGCGTGATATTCCGGCTGAGCCAAGTCTTCTGTTGGATGGTCTGTACATAGCGCTCGCCGACGTCCACCGCCGATTGCCACAACTCCTCGAACTTCTTTCGGGAATACTCATAGTCACTGCGGTTTTTCAACTCCACATTGAACTCCAGGTTATCGATCAATCCGGCTTGGGTGAAGTTGCTCGAACCGGTGATAACCCTGCCAACATCTCGATCTCCCTCGCAAAAAGTCATAATATAGAGTTTGGCGTGAATGTTGTGCGACGGATAGGCCCGGATTTCCAACTTCTTGTCCTTGACCCACGCCACAAACTTGTGGACTCCGGCTTCAACGTTTCGGTTGTCTTCGGAGTCTGCGAACTCATCCTCAACGAGCTTTTCGATTTCCTCTTTGGTTTCGGCATGAGAGAATTGCATGACCTCTTGCGTGGGGCTGCCCGCTTTCACCAATAAGTCATAGGTTTGCCGGTTGGTGCTGATACCAATGAGGATTCTGACTTTTTCGGTTTTCTCCAATGAGTGATACAACGCATGGAAGCCGCTGGTATAGAAATATCCCACCAGGCAGTCAAAAAAAGAAGTGTCTTTAATGAGCACTTCAAATCGATCTCTTAAACTTTGATGCTGTTCGTTTGTAATAAAAGACAAATCAGTATGCATATGCTCAGCTGAACTTGACGAAGGTTCTTCGAAATTCTTGCTGTTTGAGCATTGCTGTTGAACCATACTGTTCCTTTCTTTCGGATTATTCTTGGCTGCAACGCGCCTTCCCAATCGGTACATTCCGGTTCTGGGATTGCCGCCGGCTCGCACTTTCTTAGAATACTCCAATCAGGTGCAAGGTGTCAAAACGAGAAAGGAAGTAGAGGTTTCTGGTTCCTTGAGGCCGTTTTCATATTGGGTCAGGCGGAATTAGCATCCCTGCTAATTCCGGCCTGGCTCGGGGTATTCAATTCCCTATTGCCTTCAATCCCCCGCAGAACGTGGTTGGAGACTATCGACGTCCGGCGGCGCCGGGTCTGGTCGGTGTGTTGAAAAGAGCCGGCCGGAATCCCGCGGACCGCGCCCGGAACACATCTTCCGGTAATGCCTGCTGAAGTTCCTAAAATGTCCTGACACCACTTTGGCCGATCTTCCCCTGCTACCGATTTGCCGGGAATTTCGGGCGCAAGCCCTTGTCCATGTCATTAATCAAACCGGTGGGGGAATCCCGGCTGGTCGAATTCGAAGAGTATCCCGTTCGCGTCCGGGCGGAAGGGCAATGCCGCCCACCGAGGCGTATTCGACGGCAAGTATCCCGTTCGCATGCGGGCGGGGGCCGTGGCTCCCATCCTATAAACAAGATCCGCCGGTTTCTCTCCGGCTTCCCGGCGCGCAATACTTTCGGTGCAGGGACAAATCCGCCCTCCTTGACATATCGCTTGCGCGTTTGACCGGAGAATCGTATGGTCTTGCGGATTTCGGCTTCGCGGCGGCGGTCATTCGGGGAAGACCCGGTCTCAAGATGCGATTCGGACGAACAGCGCACGGTTTCATGCAGTGTTCCGGGTGGAGGAGATGTCATGGGAAGACTGATACTGTGGTTCAAGGAAACGAGACCCCAATTCCTCTTTCTGTCGGTTGTTCTAGCCTTTCTTGGAACGGCGATCGCCTGGTACTACGGGTCCTTCAACCTCGGATACGCTCTTCTTGCGGGTTTCGGGCTGGTGCTGACCCACGGCAGCGCCAATGCCATAAACGATTATTTCGATTACAAGAGCGGAATCGACCTGCACGTCGTCAGGACCCCTTTCAGCGGGGGAAGCGGACTCGTCCCCGACGGGAAACTTCCGCTTGGACATGCGCTCTGGGTTGGCGTCGTCACGTCGGTAGCCGCCCTGATGATCGGCGTTTTTTTCGTGATCGTGAGCGGCTGGCAGTTGATACCGCTCCTGGTTGCGGCAATTCTGTGCCTGGTCCTGTATACGCCCGTGATATTGAGAACCAACCGGCCCGAGTGGTCGCCGGGGCTGGGGCTGGGCATATTGCCCATAATGGGTTTCTATTTCGTGCAGACCGGCCGATACGACTGGGTCGTCCTGGTCGCCTCGGTTCCCAGCGGTATCCTGGTGCACAACCTGCTCCTGCTGAACGAGTTTCCCGATGTGGAGGCGGACAGGATGGGCGGCAGGAAGACGACCCCCGTCGTGTACGGCATGGAGGCCGCCGCCCGGGTGTTCAGGATTGCGACGGTATCCGTTTATGTCTGGATTGTCGGGTGCGTGCTGTTGACCGTTGCAACCGGTCGAGTCGTGATGCCGGTCTATTGCCTGATCGCGTTGTTCACTCTGCCTCTGGCCGTAAAAGCCATGCGGGGGGCCGGGGAATACAGGGATATGAGCAGGCTGGTTCCGGCTCTGGGCACGAACGTGATGTTCATCCTGCTGACCCAGGTCTTGCTGGGGGTGGGTTACATCCTGGGAAAGATCTTCCCCATATCGTGACGGAAAGCAGTTGAAACCGGTCTCAGACCAGGTTGCGTTCAAGACGACACAACACCTGCCCGTCGGGAGGTGACGCGGGCGGGGATAAACCCCGGGGACCGTGCGGTTCCGTAGGGTGGGCACGGTTCCTCCGTGCCCACGTCAAGCCGGGTCTCGTGCCCCCGCACTCGTCATGATCGCTACGAAAGCGTGCGGCCGCCGGCCTCTTCAATGGGGGCGTTCCTCACGTCGGCTCCAGATCGTTCAGGGCGTCAAGCGCTGGGGCAAGGGTATTGGGACCGTGGGCTGCGCTGTCGCGCATCCCACCCTACGCGACTCGAAAGTTGACAAAGAACACGGTTGCTACGTTTGACCGGCACATCGGTCCTTGCATGGGCGGGTTTCGTCTCGGCCGGTGCCGCCTCGCGCTGAGCAGGCGTTGAGTGATCCTGAACGCGCCGCGGTCTCAGCTCTGCCCCGCGGCCCGCTCCCGGGCCAGGTCGGCTTCCAGCCGGTCGATGTTCTCCCGGGCGAAATCGATGCCGGGGTCCAGCTCGAGGGCGATCCGGTAGACCTTGATGGCTTCTTCCCTGTGGCCGAGGTCCCTCAGGTTGGACCCGATGTTGGCGTAGTCGATGGCCGACCCCGGGTCGAGTTCGATCGCCTTCTCGAACGCCTCGATCGCTTCGTGATGCTTCTTCAGCTTGAAATAGCAGAATCCCCGCAGATTATAGATTTCCTTGAGCTCGCTGTTGAGCAGCTCCGCGCGCTCCAGGGCTTCGAGCGCCGGTTCGTATTCTCCCAGCGCCTTGTGGCAGGAGGCAATGTGGACGTGGATGCTCGCCAGCTCTCTCGGGTCCGGTTCCTGTTCGAGCGCCTTGCGGAAAAGCGGGATGGCGGGCCCGGGTTTGTCTTCGAGCTCCAGGCCGTGGGCGAGGAAAAAGGTCAGATCGTAGCGGGGGCCGAAAAGGTTGAGCAGCCGTTCCATCTGAGCGACGACCTCCCCGGGGGCGCAGCCCCTGAGGATCGTTCGCGCCGCGTGCTGGGCGAAATCCGTGTCGCGCGTGTGCTCCAGGAAGTGGGCGCCGGGAATGACGGTGTAGACGGCGGGCACCTGCAGTTCCGGGTGCTCCACGTTGATGACCATGACTTCCATGCCGATCCGTTTCAGGGCGTCCACGCAACGCTCGATTTCGATCCGCATGTTGTCGTGCGAAAGGTCGGGAAGGGCGCTGATGGGGATCGTCTCGTGATCGTCCGTCAGGTAGCGCGCCTGGTCGAGGGAAGCGTACTTGGGCAGAGTGGGCCGGTAGGAGGTCCGGTTCTCGAAATCGCCCGCGAGCTGGGCGATTTCGGTCAGGGCTCGGCAGAGCGATTTTTCGGGGTTGGAGGTGGTCCCGACGGTGAAGACGATCTCGCTCCGGTCGGGGAACGTCGACGGGTCGTAGGCCAGCGCTCCGACGGAAGGGATCCCGGTATCCAGGGAGAAGTCCTTGAGATGCAGGACGATCCCCTGCTTTCGGAACTTGTCGATCAGTTCCACCGCGGCCGGGTCTCGAACCGAGCCGGGATCGATCGTCGGGGTGGGGCGTTCGCCGTAGCAGATGACGGACCCGACATGCCTTTCCACCACTTCGCAAAGACTTTGCAGGATGGCCTCCTCGATGGTGTTTCCGGCCGCCGGACCGTTGTACTCGTTGATGAGGTAGAACCAGTCGATGGGGATCATTTGATAAATCTTCTGCGTGAGGTTCCGGGCAACAGCCCAGCGCAGGGGAAAATCCTGGAGGAAGCTCCTCACCAGGTCGACGGGCGTGGTCTCATCGTGGATGGACCGCTTGAAGTCCTCGGGCGACACCACCTGCTGCGGCACTTCCCGGTAGCGGAGCGTGGGGAAATCGCTCTGGTGGATGAACGAGAAGAAGCTGTAGCGCTCCATGAGCTCCATCAAGGCGCTCGCTTCCGCCTGGATTGGAGAGGCGCCTTTGCCCATCTGTTTCTTGGTGCCGGTCAGGCGCGTTGCATCCGAGCCGCAAAGGCTGATGTAGACGGGAATGTCGAGGCGCCCGGTGTCGATGCGGATGGTCTTGTTCAGGATATCGACGTTGAGCCCGGACAACCGCTTCCTGACCCAGGCGACGGTGTCGTCGGGACTTCTGGCCTTGTCCTGGTCGTGGCGAAAAGCCTTGAAGCAGTCGGCAACGAATACTCGTGAGCTCATCTGCGTCTCCTGAGAACAACGCCGTCGCCGCTCACCGGGAGGCCGGCGCAGGGGCCGGTCCCGGCGTCGCGAACGATTCCCCGGGGGGTCATTCCCTGGCTTCGGTATCGTTCGAGTTGTTGTTTTGCCTGATGATCTCGATTAGAAAAGACGCCGCCTTCGGGTCGTGGAAACTGCGGGGCAGCCCCTTGATCCGAGAGATTTCATCCACGCTGTCGGGCCGAGCGTCGGCAAGGCGGAGCAAGGCCTCGTTGGACATGATGCGAAACGGTGCCCGGTCCCGCCTGCGAGCCTCTTTTTCCCGGAACATGTAGAGCGCCTTCAGGATGCTCTTCCCCGCGGCGTCAAGCGACCGGGCGCCGTTGATCTGGAGGAAGCCCCTGGGATGAAACGTCTTTTCCGGGACCTGCTGCTCGCTGGCCTTTTCGAAAGCTTCGCAGGCTTCCGCCCAGAGCTCCCGGGACTGCAGGTCCGCCGCGAGCATATGCCGGAGCGCAATCAGGTAATGGGTGTCCAACCGCGCATAATCGAGCTGGTCGGGGACGAGCGGCCGCTTCCCCCAGTCATAACGCTGCCATCGCTTGTTCAGGGAGACCCCGAAATGGGTTTCGAGGATCTTGGACAGGCCGAGCTGCTTGTAGCCGAGCAGCTTGCAGGCGATGGCCGTGTCGAAAAGCCCGTTGAATCGGAACTGAAAGTCGCGCCTCAAGCCGAGGACGTCGTTGGACGCGGCATGGAGGACCTTCTCGATCCGGGGATTTTCGAAAAGTCGTCCGAGCACGCTCAAATCCTTGAGGGAGAGCGGGTCGATGATGTAGTCCCGCTCCGGGCTCGAAATCTGGATGAGGCATACCCGGTCGAAGTAGGCGTAGAAACTGTTGGATTCGGTATCGACGGCCAGATGGCGGGCGGTGGAAAGCTGTCGCACCAGGGCATCGAGCTCGGATGGCTTTTCGATGACGACAACTGGATTCATGAAAGGGTTTCCTGTCAAATTCCGCTGTGATATTTGTATGCTGAAAGAGAGGCCGACCATGCGCAAGCGCAAAACAGGATCTCCCGATCCGGCACAACGTCCGCGTGAAAAAAAACAACGCGTGCAGGCTTTCTATACTCCTTTTAGCGCCTTGGGGCAACACCCGGCAGCGCCGCCGTCAAAGAATCGCGCAAAGAAAACCCGACCGGCCCATGACGTTCCCGCCGCGGTTTCCGTCGAAGCCGAGGAAAGCGATCGTCTCTTTCGGGAAGCGATGAAAGGTGTCGTGCCCATCGACCGGGCCGGGCAGGAGCGGGTGCCTCCCCCGGCTCCCGTCGGCACTCCCGCGCGGTTCCTCCAGCAGGAGGAATTGGAAGCCCTCACCCACCTCGAGGATCTGGTGTCCGGGGATATTCCCTTCGAACTGGTCTACTCGGACGAGTACGTGGACGGCGCGGTGGTGGGACTGTCCCCGAAGGTACTCAAGAAGCTCCGCAACGGCGACTTCAGTTACCAGGAATACGTGGACCTGCACGGTTACACGCGGGCCGAGGCGAGGGCGGTGGTCATCGACTTCGTGCAGGAGAGCTTTGCCCGGAAATTGCGCTGCATCCTGATCATTTCGGGCCGCGGGCTCAATTCCAGGGACAAGGAGCCGGTGCTGAAGCAGGGTCTCGTTTCGTGGCTGATCCGCGCCCCGCTCAAGAGCATGGTGCTCGCCTTCGCCTCCGCCCGCTCCTACGACGGAGGGGCCGGGGCGTTCTACATTCTCCTGCGCCGAAACAAGGGCGGCGCCCCGCTGGTGACGCCGGCGAATTGAGCGTTCACCGCGGGCCGTTTCCGCATTTGCCCGATTCGGAGCACTGACCTGCACAGAGGTGTCTCGGCCAACGGACTATAATGTCTGAAGCGGGAACGGGATTAATGGAGCAGGCGGGAAGGACGAAGTCCCGGGAGGCTCGCGAGGGGGCCTCCCGAGGGGGGCATCCGGGGGCTAATCCCAGGTGAGGATTTCCTCGTCGTAGAGGGTTTCGATCTTCCGCTTGTGCTTCAGTTCCTCGACGGCGAGCATTTCGAACAGTTTGGCCGTCTTTTCGTGCATGCACTTGTTCTTCCAGGCCTCGTAGAAGGCGTGGGCCTTCTCTTCCTTTTTCATGGCCAGGGTGAGCGCCTCCTGGTAGGTGACCTGTTCCGTGAACTTGACTTCGACCAGGTAGTCGCTGATCCGCAGGTCTTCGACCTTGTCCAGCGTGAGCGTGCCAAGGTCCATCGGATTCAAGTCCTTGAGCAGCGCGCGGTGACGTTCTTCCTCCTGCACCATTTCCTGGAAGAATTTCTTGATGCCGGGGTTCCTGGCCCGGTCCGCGCATTTCTGGTAAAAGTCCATGGCGGCTTCTTCCCGCGATATGGCGAAATTGATGACGTCATCCATGGAACTGCAAGAAACCGTGCTCATCTCCACCTCCTGGGTCTGCTTATTAAATTGTTCAACGTAACCGTCATGTTTCGGGCGACACCCCGAAGCACAAAAGAGATTCACCCGGGAATCCATTTTCCATGGAATCCCGGTCCGGATCGGTGTCGGTCCGGAATGGCCCGCGGTGATCCGGGCCGTTCACGACGTTTCGAACAGCGAAACGGGGGAAAACGTCGAAACGTCGATCAGTCCAAGATCCGTCAACTTCAATTCGGGGATGACGGGAAGCGCCAGAAACGACAATGCCATGAAGGGGTTGCGGAGTCCGCTCCCCGCGGCGCGAGCGCGGCCCTGGAGCTGTTCCAGCCGTTCGGCGACCCGTTCCACGGGCTGATCGGACATGAGCCCGGCGATGGGCAGCGCAAGCACGTCCACCTCGGCTCCCGTTCGACCCGCGGCCATTCCTCCTCCCGATTTCCTGACGGCGTCCACCACGTGGAGGATGTCCGCATCCGAAGCTCCCGCCACGATCAGGTTGTGCGAATCGTGGGCCACCGTGGTGGCGATGGCCCCCTCCTTGAGTCCCAACCCCTGCACGAAAGCCACCGCGGGGGGGCGGTCCGGGACATAGCGGTTGTACACGGCGAGCTTCAGAATGTCGCGATCGAGGTCCGCCACCGCGGCCCCTTCGTGGATTTTGGGCGGGAGCACGATCTTGCGGGTGAGCAGAGTCCCCTCCCGGACCCCGATGATCCTGAGGAGGCCGGGCTGTGCGGGCACCACGAGATCCTCGGCCAGAAGGCGCGTGATGTGCATGGGGGAGGGAGGAGCCGCTACGCCGTTGCCGTTCCCGAGATCGAGAAGGAGGCGGCCGTCGCGGGCCACCTCGACGCCCGCCTTGAACACGCGCTCCGGCTGCCAGGGGTTGAGGGTGGGACTCATGCTGAAGTCGGCGTGGTACCCCGGGGCAAGGGCTCCCCGGCGGTCCAGGCGAAAATGCCTTGCCGGCGTCAGGGCGGCCAGGGAAAGCGCCCTCACGGGGGCCATCCCCAACGACATGGCACGATTCACGATGACGTTCATGTGACCCTCCCGGAGAAGCCCGTCCGGATGAACGTCGTCGCTCACGAAGCAGCAGCGCGGCCAGGTGTGCTCGTCGACCGCGGGCAACAGGGCGGCGAGATCCCTTGACTGTCCGCCTTCGCGGATCATGACGGTCATGCCCTTGGCCAGCTTCTCGCGGGCTTCCTCGAGCGTCGTGCATTCATGGTCGGAAGTGATTCCCGCGGCGACGTAAGCGTTGAGCCCCAAATCGCCCAGTTGCGGAGCGTGGCCGTCGATGCGCCGCGCCTGGAAGAGCAGCAGTTTGTCGATCACGTCGGGAAAGCCGGAGAGAACGCCGGGGAAATTCATCATCTCGGCAAGACCGATGAGCCGCTCGTGAGGCAGCAGAGCGTCCAGATCCGGAGCGCGCAGCGCGGCGCCCGACGTCTCCAGGGGCGTGGCGGGAACGCAGCTCGGAAGATTGAAAAAGAAGTCCAGAGGCAGGCCTTCGGAAGCTTCCAGAAAATAGCGTATGCCGCTCAGCCCCAAAACGTTCGCGATCTCATGGGGGTCGGCCACCACCGCCGCGGTTCCCTGCGGCACGGCCGCGGCGCAGAATTGGGCGGGAGCGAGCAGCGTGCTTTCGATATGAATGTGTCCGTCGATGAATCCCGGGCAGACGTACATCCCGTCGGCATCGATCTCGCGCGCGGCGCGATAGCTCCCCCAGCCCGCGACGAACCCCTCGTGGATTGCCAGATCGACGGTGTCGATGCTGCCCGAAAGCACGTTGACCAGGCGGCACCTCCGTATGCAGAGATCAACGACACGCTTGCCCTGGGCGGCTTCGATGATCCGCGCCATGCGGCCTGTATCCCACTTCATTCACCCCTCCGATGCAGAATCGAACGTTCGACTTTTTGCGCCCGCTCAGCCGACCGGGCGCCCGAAAAGAACGGTGATTGCGGCAATATATAAACAAGCGTGGTCGTTGGGAAGGAAATTACATTTTGTACTTGCTGAAATCTTCCGGATTGAGCCCTTCCAGAAGCTCGGACCATTTTTCCCGGTTTTCCTTGTCGAAAACCGGTTTTGCCGATTCATCGGATTTCTGGAACTTGGAGATGACCTCCTCCTTCACGTAAATGGGAGCCTGCGTGCGCAACGCGATGGCGATGGCGTCGCTGGGCCGCGCGTCGATGGAGCTGACACGGTCTCGATCGCGGATGTAGATGAGGGCGTAGTAAGTGTTGTTGCGGAGATCGCACACTTCGATGCGTTCGACTTTTACATCGAGATGGTTGAAGAAGTTGCGGATCAGGTCGTGCGTCATGGGACGGGGGAACTGGATCTTCTCCAGCTCGGTGGCGATGGAGGTCGCTTCGAGGAGGCCGATCCAGATGGGGAGGGTGGTATCGTCCTTGACGTCCCTCAATATCAGGATGGGCGTGTTGGTCTGCGGATCCATCACCAGCCCCGTGACCTTCATTTCCTTGAACATGATGCCTCCTTGGATGATCCCGTCCACCGGTGGAGCGATTCGGTGTCGGCCGGTCCGATCATGACACGACGCCCTTGAATGTTAAACGGCATCGGCGGCAAAGGAAACCCTTAACTTTCTTTCCCCGGTTGAGACAACAGTTCGCCTTTGAGCGAATGGGAATAGGCGGCGACAATCCGGACAGGAACGATTTTACCCGTGAGATCGACAGGGCACTGGAAGTTGATGATCCTGTTTTGCTGGGTCCGGCCGGTCATCTGCCCGTTGGACGCCTTGCTCGGACCTTCTACGAGCACCTCCCGGACAGTCCCTGTTTCGGCAAGGTTCTTCTGCAAAGTAATGTCTGCCTGGATGCTCTGCAACCGTGCCAGCCTTCGGACCTTGACGTCCATGGGCACCTTGTCGGGAAAACCGGCTGCCCGCGTGAGCGGACGGTCCGAGTAGCGGAATGAGAAAAGCGAGTCGAAACGGACCTCTTCAATGAGCCGCAGGGTTTGCAGGTAGTCCTCCTCACTCTCTGCGGGGAACCCCACGATGACGTCCGTCGAAAGCGCGATTTCAGGACACACCTCCCGCAGCCGGGCAATCTTTTCGAGGTACTGCCGCGCGGTGTACCCGCGGTGCATGAGCTTGAGGATGCCGTCCGAACCCGACTGAAAGGGCAGATGCAGGTGTTTGCACAGAAAGGGCAGGCCGGCGAAACACTCGATGAGATCTTCCGTGAGGTCCTTGGGGTGGGACGTGGTGAAGCGGACCCGCCTGATGGATGTTTCCTTCCCGATGCGGCGCAGCAGATCGGGAAAAGAAATCGGGTCCGGCAGCCCCCGGCCGTAGGAATTCACGTTCTGTCCCAGCAGCAGCACTTCCCTGGCGCCGCGGGACGCCAGGAAGTCGATCTCGCGCAGGATGTCGTCGGGCGCGCGGCTCCTTTCGCGCCCTCGAACGTGCGGTACGATGCAATAGGTGCAGAAATTGTTGCAGCCCTGCATGATGGTCACCTGAGCGACCACATCACCGGTCCCCACCGTCCTGCACTTATCCGTCGTGAACCCCTGCAGCTCTTCGGCGGGCAAATGCGCGACCCTCCGTTTCGACCGTTCGACTTCTTCCAGCAAAGAGGCGATGGAGCCGATTCCGCGGGTCCCAACCACCAGGTCGACGTGTTCGAAACGCTTGAGCAGGCCGTCGCCCAACTGCTGAGCGACGCATCCCGCGACAACGATTTTCAGCCATGGACGGTGCGCCTTCAGGCGGCGCAGACGCCCCAGGAAGGAGTAGACCTTCTGCTCGGCCTTGTCGCGCACGGAGCACGTGTTGAGAAAGATCACGTCGGCGTCGGCAATGTCCGAAGTGGGACGATACCCTACGGCGCAGAGCAGCCGGAGGGCCCGCTGACTGTCGTATTCGTTCATCTGGCAGCCGAAGGTGCGAACGTACAGGTAACGCGGCGCGGGGGCCGTCTTGGCAAGCGGAGTGATCATGGTTTTCTTATGCGAGACTTCCTGCGAACTTGCGGTTGATTTCCACCAGCCGGGAAACGAGAGTGCGCATCATCTGAAGAGCAACGTCCGGATAATCTCGAATTATAATTTCCAGATCGTCGATATTGTATATCTCGACCACGCTGTCTCCCAGACTCGTGATGGTGGCCTGTCGGGGCAGGCTGAGAAGCCCGGCCATTTCGCCGAAAAACTCGCCGGGTTTTTCGATTCGGGCCACTTCATGTCCCGCAATGGTCACACGCAGACCGCCCTGGGTTGAAACCAGCCGGTAAAAACTGCTTCCCGTCGTGCCTTCCTCGATAATGATTTCACCATCATTGTAAAAGTTGACGCTCACGTCTTCGAGCGCAAACGCGTCGGCGTCGTGCAGCAGGTGCTTGGTGGTCTGTGAGAGCTGATGCAGGGTCGACACGAGGACGCTCCTGACCATCCTGGGGCTTTCCCGGATCACGTGGTCGAGAGCTTCCGGGCCATAGGCGGCGACACGCGACTTGGTCAGGGCGCGAGCGGTGTAGTGCGCCGCTCTCTTGAAAATGACGTTTTCAAGGCCGAAAACATCCTGGTCTTCCAGGACACGTACCTTTTTCCCCCGCTGACTGATTCTCACCTGACCGCTGAGGATCACGAAGAAACACGAGCACTCCTCGCCCTCTCTGAATATCTCATCGCCGTAACGGTAAGTGTGTATCTCCAGGGCTTGGGCCGGATTCAGCCCGCTTCTCTCTTCTTCAACGTTGTCAACGATTGCGTGCATTCGTGAAGTTCCCAACCAAGGGGATTTCTGCTTCCCTGAGAGGGGGAAACCGTTCGTCGGATCGGCAAATCACTGTCCCCGACCGCAAAGTGCAGTTGGAGTATCCTGTTCAGATCAACCGCGCGGAACAATCGCTCGATATATTGTTTAGCCAATTCCCCATGGTATTGCAAGTGAATTGCAGATCAAGCTCAAGCCACGCAAGATATTCGTTCGACTTACATGAACCCTGCCGGTTCACCGGAGCGGGCGGGTCGCTCGGGTCGGTTTTCGATATCGATGGGACGATACTTCAGGAATTTCCGTTCCTGGTGTAGAATGGCGTCCAGGTCGCGTTCGCACCCCGGAGCGATGTTGAGTTGAACGAGCCCGAGTTTTCGGTCGATGGTGGAAAGGATGGCCATCCCTTCATAGGCCTCCAGGACAAATCGGAGGTAATGGATTTGAATCGGGTCCATGAGGAACCGGTGAATCGTGCAGTTTGTGGGAACAGACAACGGTTATTTCTCCCTTTAGTTTCTCCGGCGACTGTGTTACCAGGAATATACCCTCAAGGACGGGAGTTGCACAACTGTTTCTACTCCTATTGCCGGGTGGGGAGTCAGTGGGATATGCAGATTGACCGATTCCAAGCGCGGGGCGGGAATAAACCCTGCCCTCCGGCCGACGGGGTTGTCGGCCTCCTGCGGGGGCGGCCCTTGCATTCGCTCCGATCGGCGTTGCGAGCCCCGGAATCGCTCAACCCGGGTGGGAGTCTATTCCGAGGACGATCCGTATGACACATGCCGCAAGAAAATGCGTTGTGACGGGATTGGCGCTGGCCGCGCTTTTGTTGACCTCCGCCTTTGGGCTCGACCCTCGCGACGGATGGAGTCAGACCGTGTTTTTCAGCCAGGGGCAGGCGCCCTACGATCCCCAGAATCGGCAAAAAAGTCAGCAGAATGCCGTTCGTGAATTTCAGGTGCAGGCCATCACGCAGGCCGTGGGTACATTCCTGAGCACGTCACAGATGGGGACCAAGTTTCAGGCCATCAAGGACAAAGTGCTTCGCCAGCCGGAACGATACGTGGATGCATACCAGGTCTTTTCCGAAACCGTCGAGAACGGCAGGTATCAGGTTGCGGGGCAGGTTACGGTGGCAATGGGGCTGTTGAAAAAAGACCTCATCGCTTTCGACATCTACGCGTCCGACGATGCGGGGGAGGATGGGAAAAGAGATGAAGACGCGGTTCCTCCCCGCGCAGGCCCCGGGGAGCCCGCACCCGTCCGGCCCGGAGCCCGGGTGACGGACGATTCGAACGGCGGGGCCAAGGCCCCGCCCGGAGGCCCGGCGGGGGATGCGGATGAGGACGGCGAGGGGGTCACCGACCAGGAGAGTGATGAGGAGAGTGTCGGGGAACAAGGCGGAATTCCGGCGGGAGCCCGGAAGGAACCTTCGGCGAGGATCCGCCCCGGAGCCCCTTCGGATGACGCGGAAGCAAACGGCGATACGGTGACGGACGAACCGGGCGATGAGCAGGAGGCCGAGGACCAGGGTGGACCTCCGGCGGGAGCTCGGGAGGAACCTTCGGCGAGGATCCGCCCCGGAGCCCCCGCGGGGGAAGCGGAAGACGATGGCGATGCGGCTTCCGACACGGCCGGCGGTGAACCTGCCCGTGAAGGACAGGGTGGAGCTCCGGCCGGAGCGCAGGGCAAGGCGCGGCCTGAGGCTCGAGAAGCGGCCCCGGTCCCGGCCGGCGGCCCACGCGGAATAACCTCGACTTCCAACGAGATATTCTGGGCGGTCTCGGAAAAATGGGACCAGACCTGGTACCTGCCCGGAGACCTGAAAGACCCCCGGGGGCTCTTTGCGGCGAGTGTTGTCCAGGAACTGCTGGACTACCGCTACACCCTGCACTTTCCGGAACCCGGAGCCCTCAAAGTCGACAACATGGGGAACGCCTCTTCGAGCCAGGCGGTATCCCAGGCCAGGATGCTGGGAATCCGGAACGTGGTGGTGGGCCGGGTGGTGTTGCACCAGCGGAGCAAGGAACCCGCGCGTCTCGATGCCGAGCTTCAAATCATCGAAGCGGCGTCGGGCAAGTCCCTGGGGAAGCTCCGCAAAACCCGGAACCTCGAAGAGTTGACCAACCAGGAAGGAGCCATGGAGCTTGCCGGGGATGTCACGAATGAGCTGACGGGGTTGCTGTCCGGGGACACTCGCGCCGCGGCTCCGGCCGGCCCGGTGCCCGTGGCCGGCGAGGGGGAATGGGTGCTGAGGCTCCAGGCGGCGGACCATCACGCGTATTGGAGGGAGGTGGAGAAGCTGCTCCGGGAGCAGGCGCGGGGGATGACCATGCTCGGAATGGAAATGGGGCCCCAGGAGACCGTGATCCGGCTCGGCGGAATCGACGGCCGCACGCTTTCCTCACTCGACGGGAGGGTGCTCTCCGGCGGGGTCACGATCAAAATCGATGACTTGTCGCCCGACACGCGGACGACACGAGTGTTGTTCGTTCGGCAGGCAGTGCCGCAACCCGGGCCGAAACCATGACGGTGCCGAATCTGCTCACCATTCTGCGCATCCTGCTCACTCCGGTGCTGGTGTGGCTGCTCCTAGAAAACAGGCTCAACGAAGCACTGACGGTCTTCTTCATTGCCGGCGCGACCGACGGGCTCGATGGGCTGATTGCTCGCGTGTTTCATCAGAAGTCCAAGCTTGGAGCCTACCTGGACCCGCTGGCCGACAAGATCCTGCTGGTCACCTCCTTCGTCCTGCTGGGGCACATGGGGTACATTCCCTACTGGCTCGTGATCGTGGCGGTAAGCCGTGATGCGATCATCCTGCTCGGCCTGTTGAGCCTCATGTTTCACCAGGTGCGGGTGGAGATCCAGCCCGTGCTGCTCAGCAAGCTCACCACGCTCTTTCAGTTGGGGACGATTCTCGCGACCATGGGTTCCGGGCTGTTTCAGCTTCCTCAGGGGGGATACACGGCCCTTTTCGTGACCACCGCGGTGCTGACCGTTGCCGGCGGCGTTCAGTACATTATGATCGGGATTGCCTTGCTGGACAGCCGGCGGGGCGGTCACGCGGATTGAAGGGATGCCGCGCCGAAGGTCAATGAGCCGCCTTCGGGGCTCTTTGGCCCGCCGGCGGAGGTCGCCGTGCACAACACGCTCGATGTCGTTCCCGCCGACCGAAGCGCCTTCCGGAAGCCGCAACCGACCCGGCCGCGGAAGCCCGGGGCGAAAGGCCTGCGTTCCGCATTTTGCTTGACATGATCCTGCCGTGCCGTTATAGAGACAAGAACCCGTAGGCACGTAGCTCAGGGGGAGAGCGCTACCTTGACGCGGTAGAAGTCGGCGGTTCGAAACCGCCCGTGCCTACCACATTTGCCGGACTTTGTGTATCGCATAAGCAGGAGCGTCAATAACATCTGAGATAAGGCGCCTGGTTGGCTCGTTGGATCCTGAATACAGTTCGAAGAATAGCTTCATCAGATGCAGGATCGTACTCATGAGAGGCATCTTCCCTTGTAGGGCAGGGTGCCTTTTTTGTTAAATTCCCGGGTTCGGCGGCCAAACCGCGAGGGTTTCCAACAGCAGGAAGTCGAAATGAGCGCAGAGATAAGTGTAACGCTGGCAGACGGTACAACGAAATCCTTTCCCAGGGGCGTTTCCGCCGGTGAGGTCCTGAAAGCTTCCGGAGGGCCGAACGGTTGGGTGGCGGCCAAGGTCAACGGTGTGCCCGTGGACCTGATCGTCGGGATCGAGGAAGACGCCGCCGTTGAAGGAATACGGGCCGATTCCGAGGTGGGGCTCGAGATTCTTCGGCACAGTGCCGCCCACGTCATGGCCCAGGCCGTCAAGTCGCTGTTCCCCGAAGCCAGGGTGGCCATCGGGCCGGCCATCGACAACGGGTTCTATTACGATTTCGAGGTGGAACGGCCGTTCACGCAGGACGATCTGGACAGGATCGAGGCGAAGATGAAGGAGCTCGTCGGGGCGAAATTGAAATTCGAACGGAAAGTGCTGCCTCGCGACGAAGCCATCGACTTCTTCACGCGCCGGGGAGAAGGATACAAGGTCGAGCTGTTGCAGGGATTTTCGGATCCGACGGTCTCTTTTTACACGCAGGGCGATTTCGTGGATCTGTGCCGCGGACCTCATGTGCCCCACAGCGGGTACGTCAGGGCGTTCAAGCTGACCAGCGTGGCCGGGGCCTACTGGCGGGGCGACGAGCACAACGCCATGCTGCAGAGGATTTACGGCACGGCGTTTGCCGATCGCGACGCGCTCAAGAAATACCTGCACTTTCTGGAAGAAGCTCAAAAGCGGGACCACCGGCGTCTGGGCCGGGAGTTGGATCTCTTCAGCTTCAGCGACGAGGTCGGCGCGGGAATGGTCATCTACCATCCCAGGGGAGCGTTGCTGCGGCACATCCTGGAGGCCTTCGAAAAACGGGAGCACCTGCGCAGGGGGTATCATATCGTTATGGGGCCGACCCTGCTCAAGACGGAGCTGTGGAAACGGTCGGGCCATTTCGAGCACTACCGGGAGAACATGTACTTCACCGAGATCGAGGAGCAGTCCTACGGCATCAAGCCCATGAACTGCCTTGCCCATATGCTTATCTACAAGTCCCGGCTGCGAAGCTACCGGGATCTGCCTCTGCGCTATTTCGAGCTCGGCACCGTGCACCGCCATGAGCGGTCGGGCGTGCTGCACGGTCTGACGCGCGTAAGGCAGTTTACACAGGACGACGCGCATATCCTCTGCACGCCGGAGCAGTTGCACGGTGAAATTCAAAGCATTATCGACTTTGTGATTGAGGTGATGGGCATTTTCGGGTTTAATCATGAAATGGAAATCAGCACCCGCCCGGCAAAATCCATCGGTTCGGATGAAGACTGGGAACGCGCCACGAGCGCCCTTATCGACGCCTTGGAAGACAAGGGGATTCCGTACCAGGTGTGCGAAGGCGAAGGGGCGTTCTACGGGCCCAAGATTGACGTAAAATTGAGAGATGCGTTGGATCGCAAATGGCAATGCGCCACGATCCAGTGCGATTTCACGTTGCCGGACAGATTCGACCTCACGTATGTCGGCGTCGATGGGAACCGGCACCGGCCGGTGATGGTGCATCGTGTGGTTTTGGGGTCCCTGGAGCGGTTCATAGGGGTCCTGGTCGAGCATTTTGCGGGAGCGTTTCCGACGTGGCTCGCCCCCGTTCAGGCCATTGTGGTGACCGTGACCGACGGGCAGATCGAATTCGCCCGCAACATGTACGACCGGCTGCGGGAAGCGGGTGTGCGCGTCGAACTGGACGACCGCAACGAGAAGCTCGGTTACAAGATTCGCGAGGCGCAAATGCAGAAGGTCCCATACATGCTGGTGATCGGAGACCGGGAGGTTGCCGCGGGCGGCGTAGCGCCGCGCCGGCGCGATGGGACTCAACTGGAACTGATTGCCCCCGAAGCCTTTGCGGCGATGATCCAGAAGGAATGTCTGGAGGCCACCAAGGGACGGGTGGGGCTGGGAATCGTATAGGACGGCATCCGACGCGGACGGTGCGGGTGCCGTTCGACGGGTGGCGAGAAATGCAAACCCAAAGGATCTGCGATCGGAAAGGAGGATGTGGTTCTGGATAAGCAAGTCAATGTCAACGAGAGGATTCGATCTTCTGAAGTCCGGGTGATCGGCCAGGACGGGCAGCAATTGGGGGTTTTGAGTCTGAAGAAGGCACTGGAATTGGCCGCGCAGGACGAGTTGGATCTGGTGGAGGTGGCTCCCAACGCGGATCCGCCGGTCTGCAAGATCATGGATTACGGAAAATTCAAATATCAGCAGAACAAGCGAACCCAGGAAGCCAAGAAAAAGCAGACCGTTATCCAGGTCAAGGAAGTGAAGATTCGGCCCAAAACGGACGAACACGACCTGCTCGTGAAAATTCGGCACATCAAGAGGTTCCTGGCCCAGAAAGACAAAGCCAAGGTAACCATCCTCTTTCGTGGGCGGGAGATTGCTTATACCGACCAGGGAACCAAGGTTCTGGAGCGGGTCAGGGAAGAACTGAAGGAAGATGCCGTGATCGAACAACCGCCCAAGATGGAAGGGCGTAACATGGTCATGATATTGGCGCCGAAGGCATGAGTGCCTGAACAAAAAAGGCTTGACACGATTTTCGAAGCTTAATAAATTTACGTGTTTCCGAATCGGAGATTGTTTCGGTCTTCATCCCCCCGTTTCCCGGCCTCGGGAGAAGGCTTTCCCGGCGGCGGCCGGCGGCTTGAGCGGTATGCGGAGCAGCGAGGGGGCGGCGGGGCCGTTTTGAGTTTCTGCGATCGGGCGTGAATGTTCTTGTGAATGGAGCAGTGGAAAGGATCGAGTGATGCCAAAAATGAAGACGAACCGCGCGGCAGCGAAGCGGTTCAAACGGACCGGAACGGGCAAGTTCATGCGGGCCAGGGCGAACAAGAGTCATATTCTCACGAAGAAGAGCCCGCAGCGGAAGCGTCGCCTGCGGCAGGGTACGGCGGTGGACGCGATCAACGTTCGGGCCCTGGAACACATGCTGCCTTACCTGTAGAGGATCGGCGAATAGACAGAGGGAGTATCGGTAATGCCTAGAGTAAAGAAAGCTGTTAAATCGCGCGAGCGCCGCAAGAAAATCCTGAAGTTGGCGAAAGGCTATCGTGGCGGCCGCGGGAAGCTGATTCGCAGTGCTTCCGAAACGGTGGATCGTGCCCTCAAGTTTGCCTACCGCGACCGCAAGACCCGTAAACGCCAGTTCCGAAGCCTGTGGATCATGCGCATCAATGCCGCCGCCCGCGAGCATGACCTGAGCTATTCGAGGTTCATGCATGCCCTGAAGAAGGCAAACATCGACATGGACCGCAAGGCATTGGCCCATCTTGCCGTGAACGACCCTGCAGCATTCGCCAAACTGGCCCGGATCGCCAAAGAAGCCGCCTGAAATGGAAGACGCCGTTCGAAAGCTCCTGAATTCCGCCGATCACGAAGTTCTTGCCTTGGCCAACGATGCCAGGGCCATTGAGCAGTTGAAGGTGCGTTTTCTGGGTCGCAAGGGCGAATTGGCCAGGCTTTTCAAGGAGATGGGCAAAGTCCCGGAAGCTGAAAGACCGGCCGTGGGCAAGGTCCTCAACGAGGCCAAAGTCAGGCTCGAAGCCCTGTTCGCCGAAGCCTTGGAACGCGGGGGGGAGCAGGGGGCGGGACGCCGCGAACAAATCGATATCACCGTTCCGGGGCGACGACCGCCGCGCGGGCGGTTGCATCCCATCAGCCAGGTCGCCAGGGAAGTGTGCCGAATCTTCAACTGGCTCGGCTTCGAGATCGTGGAAGGCCCCGAAGTGGAACTGGACTATTACAACTTCGAGGCCCTGAATATCCCCAGGGACCACCCGGCCCGGGACATGCAAGACACCTTCTACGTTTCGGACGACGTCGTCCTGCGAACGCACACTTCGCCCCTGCAGGTGCGAACGATGGAGAAGCGTCGTCCGCCCATCAGGGTCATCGCTCCAGGCAAGACCTACCGCTGCGATTCGGATGTGACCCACACGCCCATGTTCCACCAGGTGGAAGGACTCATGGTGGGAAAGGACATTTCTTTCGGCGATCTGAAAGGAATACTCACCATTTTCGTCCACCAGATGTTCGGAGCTGATGTGGGGCTGCGTTTCCGCCCCAGTTTTTTCCCGTTTACCGAGCCCAGCGCCGAAGTGGACATTCAGTGCGTCATGTGCAAGGGCGAGGGATGCCGGGTCTGTTCACAGACGGGCTGGCTGGAAATTCTCGGTTCAGGTATGGTTGATCCGGAGGTTTTCAGGATGGTCGGCTACGATCCCGAGGAAGTGACCGGTTTTGCCTTCGGCATGGGAATCGAACGGATCACCATGCTCAAATATGGGATCGATGATCTGCGGCTTTTCTTCGAGAACGATTTCCGCTTCCTCAGGCAGTTTTAAGCCGGGAACCGTTCCGGCGCACGAACGGACGTCCAGGCGACGCCAGTCGGGATATGTGGCGGAATCGCAGGGGGCAGCCCCGTCACTTTCAAGCATCCGCCTTCCGTCCCACCCTGTAATTCCGATCTTCAGCCGTCGTCATCGAATGGGCAGCCGTTGTGCGCGCGGTGCCGAGGCGTGAAAGCCGGCATTCGTCTGCGCGCCCGATGCAGGGAGTGGGTGTCGCGAGGGCGGTCGATGATAGTATTCGCTTGGGTTCAAACGCTGCCATGCCGATAATAACATTAAGGAATTCGAGATGATTGTCAGCTTGAAGTGGCTCCGGGATTATGTTGAGACCTCGCTTTCCGTCGAGGAACTGACGCATCGACTGACGATGGTGGGGCTCGAAATCGACGGCTGTCATCCCTTGCATCCATGCCTGGGCAGGGTGGTGACGGCACGGGTGGAAAAGGTTGAGCCGCACCCCCGGGCGGATCGTCTGAGCGTCTGCGAGGTTTCCGACGGGCACGGACGGTACTCCGTCGTGTGCGGCGCGCCCAATGTGAAGGCGGGGCAGATCGTTCCGCTGGCGCTTCCCGGCGCCGAACTGGCAAGTGGTGTCAAAATCGGGCAGGCAACGATTCGAGGGGTGGCCTCGCTGGGCATGCTCTGTTCGCAGAAGGAACTGGGACTGGGCGAAGACGCCTCGGGAATCTGGCCTCTGCCGGGCGAGGTGCCTGTGGGGGTGCCCTTGTCCGAAGCCCTGGATCTAGACGACACGATCCTCGACGTCGCGGTGACCCCCAACCGCGGCGACTGCCTGTCCATCGTCGGCATTGCCCGCGAGATCGCGGCCATTTCCGGCGTGCGGTTGCGATATCCGGCCGTTGCGTGCCGGGAAACCGGGCCGGAGGTCGATTCCCTTGCCTCGGTTCGGATCGATGCTCCGGATGGATGCCCGCGATATGCCGCGCGCGTTATCGAAGGAATCACCGTCGGGCCTTCTCCGCAATGGCTCAAGGACAGGCTGGAAGCCGTCGGATTGCGGTCCATAAACAATATCGTGGATGTGACGAACTACATCCTGATGGAATTGGGGCAACCGCTGCATGCGTTCGACTTCGACCTTTTGCGCGAGCAACGGATCGTCGTGCGTTATGCCCGCGAGGGCGAACGATTCACCACGCTGGATGGAACCGAGAGAATCTTGTTCGGGGATACCCTGATGATCTGTGACGGTGTGGGACCGGTTGCCGTGGCGGGGATAATGGGAGGACTCGATTCGGAAATCGGCGCGCGGACGAGGCGCGTGCTCATCGAGAGCGCCTGCTTCGAACCAAGGTGCATACGGCGCAGCAGTCGCAAGCTCGGCTTGCGAACGGAGTCGAGCTACCGTTTCGAGCGGGGTGTGGACCCGGAGGGTGTGATCCGCGCCCTGGACCGGGCTGCTCAACTGATGGTGGAAGTCGGCGGCGGAGACCTCGCGACGGGAAGGGTCGACGCGTATCCTCGCCCCGCCGAGAAACCGGTGCTGGTCCTGAGGACGGACCGGGTGAATCGTTTTCTGGGAACGGACCTCACCCCCGCGGAAATGGCCGGGGCGCTCCGCTCCATCGAGATGCAGGTCGAGGAGAACGGCGGCGGCCTCGAGGTGATCCCGCCGACTTTCCGGCCCGACATCACGCGCGAAGTCGATCTTGCTGAGGAAATCGCCAGGTTGGCCGGATACGACCGGGTGCCCGTGACCTACCCCGAGGTGCGAATGGAAGCCGCTTCGCTGGATCGGCATCTGCAGGCGCGGATGGACATCAAGGGCTATCTCGAGGGCGCGGGGTTCTTTGAGGCCATCAACTACTCGTTCGTTTCGATGGAATCCCTTCGGAAATTGAAATTCCCGGCGGGCGACAGGCGCCTGAATCCCGTTCAGATCAGGAACCCGCTCAGCGAGGAGCAGGCGGTGATGCGCACCACGCTGGTGCCGAGCCTGCTGCAAACGGCCCGGTACAACTTCGATCACAAGAACGACGATCTGAAGCTGTTCGAATTGAGCAAGGTGTTTCTGCCCGTCGAGGGGGCCCCGCTCCCCGAGGAGGTCCACGAGGTGGCCGGGATTCTGGCCGGAAAGCGTTCCCTGAACCTGCTCTACGGCGGCGATGACGACGTGGATTATGCCGACGCCAAGGGCATCGTGGAAGGGATCCTGGAACTCTTGCACATCGAGGGCGTTCGATTTGACTCCGAAGCTCCGCCTCCTTATCTGGACGCGGCATGCGCCGCCACGATCATGCACGGGGAACTGAACCTCGGAGCCGTGGGAAGGGTGGCCGCCGACGTCCGGGCCGCCTTCGACCTGAAGAAACCCGTGTTCGTGTTCGATCTCGATTTCGAGAGACTGTTCGGAATCGCGCGGCCGCCCGCCTTTTTCAGCAGTTTGCCGAAATTCCCGTCGGTTTCGCGGGACATGGCGCTCGTCGTGGACGAGAGCGTTCCCGTGCAGGGGCCGTTCGATTTCATCCGGAGTCAGGGTGAAGCGCTCTTGGAACACATCGATATATTCGATATATATAGAGACCCGCAATTGGGGGCCGGAAGAAAGAGCATCGGGTACAGGCTGGTTTACCGGGCTGCCGACCGCAGTTTGACCGACGAGGAAGTGAACCGCCTCCATGAAGGTTTGGTGAGCAAGGTTCTGGTGGAGTTCGACGCCAGGTTGAGATGATCACAGCCGAGGGACCGAAGAATGAGCGAACGGGAACGTCCATCATCGAAAGACGGGGGACCGGAGAAGAAACAGCCCTGTCTGGTGACGTATTTCATGGGTGATCAATTGCGCCGCGGGACATCGATGCATTTCAACGAGCGCGGGATTCTGGTGGTCTGCCAGGAGCCGGCGCCGCTGAACGCCAAGCTCAGGCTCGTGCTGCAGTTTCCGGGCATGAGGAATCCCGTCGAGGTTTACGGCGAGGTTGTCTGGGCGAACATTCATGGTCCGTCGGATGCGTTGACCCCGAGAGGGATGGGGGTCAAGTTCGTCAATGCGGAACGCGACACGGAGCGGTTGCTGGCCGAGTTGGCCGAGCAATATCCGGCGATCGGCGTGAGTTACAGCTGTTACTACACCTGAGAGTTTTCACGTTGCGGGCGCCAGGATGCCCGTCGAGAGGAGTGCGTGCCGGGAAGCCGCACTGAGAGACAGTCCAGCCTCGGGCGATCGATCGAGGCTGTCGCGATACCCCGTTTACCATAGCCGGTGCCCGAATTCTCCCTTCGCTCGGGATCACGATAGGGAATCCCGAACGGCTGTGCATGTAAGGAAAGAGCCTTGAGCGTAGTTGAAACGGTCCTGGTGGCGCTGGCGCTCGGGTGCGACGCTTTTGCCGTCGGCATGGGCGTCGGGACCAGGTTCTGCAATCCCCGCCAGATTTTCCGCCTCTCGTTCCATTTCGGGTTGTTCCAGATGATGATGCCGATCGCGGGCTGGTTCGTGGGAAGTCGCGCCGCCGATCTGGTGAGCACGTGGGGACCGTGGATTTCGTTCGCGCTGCTGCTTTTCATCGGAGGGAAAATGGCCTATGAGAGCTTCCGCTCGCTCGAAGCCGAGGACGGGGAGTGCCCCGATCCCACCAAAGGATCGAGCCTGGTCATGCTCTCCGTGGCAACCAGCATGGATGCCCTGGGGGTGGGATTCAGCTTCGGCATTCTCGGACAGCAGTTGTTCCTCTCGGCGGTGTGGATCGGCATCACCGCCGGAATCATGACCTGGGGGGCGATGAGGCTCGGGAATCGGCTCTCGAGACAGTTTGGCCGAAGGATGGAGACCGTGGGCGGGCTGATTTTGGTGGCGATAGCCGTTAAATTGCTTCTGTTCTGACGCATTGGAATCATGCCATGGCGACACGACTTGAGATATCGCTCAAAGAACATCTGTTTGACGCCGAAGGGGCCGGCCTGTGCCGAAAGATCAAGGACTACTTCGGCTGGGATGTCCAACGGGCCCGTGTCATTCATATCTTGACACTCGACACGGGGCTTACCGGGGTTGAGCTCGAGGCCGTCCGCAAGGAGATATTCACCAACCCGGTGACACAGGTGTCGGTGTACGGAACGTCGGCGGTTCGGTTCGACTGGGCGATCTGGGTGGGGTACCGCCCCGGCGTGAGGGATACCGCGGGCAGTGTGGCTGTCGAGGCCATCTCCGATCTGCTCGGCCGGAAGCTGGGCGCGGAAGAGTCCGCCTACACGTCCAGGCTCTACCTCCTTTCGGGGACCCGCCTCGGTAAAACGGAAGTCGAAACCGTTGCGCGTGAGTTGCTTGCCAACGACATCGTCCAGCAGTGGCGCATATACCGTTACGACGAATGGGATCCCGCCGGGGGAGTCGGGATCATTCTGCCCAGGGTGGTGCTTCCGCACACTCCCGAAACCCGGGAGATGCCCATCGAATCCCCGGAAGACCTGATGCGATTGAGCGACGAGCGCAACCTGGCGCTCAATCCCCTCGACGTTCCGGTGATCCTCGACTACTTCGCTCGTCCGGAGGTCGTCCGGGCGCGCCGCGAAATGGGCCTGGGGGCGCCCACGGACGTCGAGCTCGAAGCGATTTCGCAAGCCCGCAGCGACCACTGCAATCACAACACGTTTCGGGGGAAGTTCCACTACCGGGATCTTGCGACCGGCGAGCGCACGGTCGTGGACAACCTCTTCAAGACCTGTATCGAAGCCCCCACGCTTGCCATCCAGGCGGAGAAGGACTGGGTGGTATCGGTCCTCTGGGACAACGCCGGCGTTGCCCGCTTCGACGACAACAACAACTACGTCATCACCGGCGAAACCCACAACAGCCCATCCAACATGGAAGCCTACGGCGGAGCGCTCACGGGCATTGTGGGGATTTACCGGGACATCATGGGAACGGGCAAGGGAGCGAGGCTGACGGCCGGCCTCTACGGGTACTGCGTGGGGCCCAAGGATTACCGGGGTCCGTTGCGGCCGCACCTGCACCCCCGACGGCTGCTCGACGGCATCGTGGAAGGGGTGAAGGACGGAGGAAACAAGCACGGGGTTCCGACGCCTTTCGGAAACCTGTTCTTCCACCCGTCTTTTCTCGGCAAGTGCCTGGTGTTCGTGGCCGCCCTGGGCATCATGCCGCGGCTGGTCCGGGGGGAACCTTCGGATCTCAAGCGCCCGGACCCGGGAGATTTCATCATCATGAGCGGCGGTCGCGTGGGCAAGGACGGTATCCACGGAGTCACGGCATCCAGCGAGATCTACAGTGAAAGCACCCCCGCGGGTCATGTTCAGATCGGCGACCCCTATACCCAGAAGAAGATGCACGATTTTCTGCTGGAAGCGCGCGACGAGGGGCTCATTTCATTCATCACGGACAACGGCGGCGGCGGTCTTTCCTCCTCGGTCGGGGAATCGGCGCGGTTTTGCGGGGGCGCCCGCGTCGAGCTGGACAAGGTTCCCCTGAAGTACGAAGGCCTCGATCAGTGGGAGATCTGGGTATCGGAATCCCAGGAACGGATGACCGTGGCGGTCAATCCCCGGCATCTCGACCGGTTCATGGAACTGTCGCGCAGGCACGAAGTGGAAAGCACGGCCATCGGCACATACGGCTCCGACGGCAGGCTGCACCTGACGTACCGGGGGAAGACCTGCGCGTGCCTCGACCTGAGTCTCTTCACGGAAGCGTTCCCGCAATGGGAATTCGAAGCCGACTGGCAACCTCCGGACAACCGCGGACTGCATGAGCCGGTGCTTGCGGAACCGGCGGATTACGGGCGGTTGCTGCACGATGTCCTGGCCCGCCCCAACGTGTGCTCCCGGGAATGGATCCAGCGGCAGTACGACCACGAAGTGCAGGGGGGCAGCGTCATCAAGCTGATGACCGGCGTGGACCGTGACGTGCCCAACGATGCGGCCGTCCTTCGCCCCGCCCTGGAAAGCAGGCGGGGGCTGGCGGTTTCCCAGTCGATCAATCCGACCTATTCCGCCATCGACACCTACCACATGGTTGCCGCGACCATCGATGAAGCGGTGCGGCGGCTGGTGGCCGTCGGGGGGAGACTTGAGGAGATCGGAGGGGTCGACAATTTCTGCTGGCCGAGCGTTCAATACGACCCCGTGAGCAATCCGGACGGCAGGTACAAGGCCGCTCAACTCGTGCGGGCAAACTGGGCGCTTCGAGACATCTGCCTTGCTTTCGGCATTCCGCTGCTCTCGGGCAAGGACAGCATGTACGTGGACGGGCATCTTGGCGGGGCTTACGGGGAACGGCACAAGATATCGGGGCTGCCGACGATGCAGTTTACGGCGACCACCGTCGTGCCCGACATCTCCGATTGTCAGACCATGGACGTCAAGACCGCCGGGGATCTCGTCTATGTGCTCGGCTGGACCCACGACGAGCTGGGAGGTTCCGAGTATTACGATTGCTTCGGATACCTCGGGCGGAACGTTCCCGAGCTCGATCCCGAATCGGTGCTGCCCGTCTATCGGGTGGTGGAAAAGGCCATAAGGGAGGGGCTGGTCGCCTCCTGCCACGGCATCTACCGGGGCGGGCTGGGAGTCCACGCAGCCATGGCCGCGATGGCGGGGGGACTCGGAATGAGGCTCGACCTGGAGAAAGTGCCGGTTGCGCATGCGGGCGCGCAGGCGAAAAGCGGTCCCGGACCGCGCGACGATCATATCCTGTTCAGCGAGTCGTGCGGGCGCTTCATCCTCACTGTTTCACCCGCCATGCGCGGCGCCTTCGAAGCCATGGCGGGCGGGCTGCCGTGCGCTCCGGTCGGGGAGGTCCTGGCCGAACCGGTGTTTGTCGTCGCCGGGAGGAGTGGAAACGTGCTGTTGGAGGAACCCGTGGGAGAACTGAAGCACTCATGGAAATTCGGAGCGGGCGGGGAAAGAGGCGAATGAGCCGGGTCTTTCCCGGCGTGTTTCGGATATCATTCAGGAGCGAGCGATGAGCCGCGTGAAAGCCCTGGTGTTGACGGGGTTCGGTCTCAACTGCGACCTGGAGACTGCCTATGCCTTGACCATCGTCGGGGCGGACGTCGAAAGGGTCCACCTCAATTCGTTGGCGCAGAGGGAGAAGCGCCTGGCCGATTATCGCATCTTTGTCGTGGGCGGCGGGTTTTCGTGGGGCGACGATCACGGGGCCGGCGTCATCATGGGCATGCGGTTGAAGCATCGACTGGGAGACGATCTGCAGGCGTTCGTCGCCTCGGGCGGCATCGTGATCGGGATCTGCAACGGCTTCCAGGTGCTCGTGAATCTGGGTCTGCTGCCCGGTTTCGAGCCCGGTGTGCTCAAGCGCGAAGTGGCGCTCATCAACAACGACTGCGGGAATTTCCGGGACCAGTGGGTGAACTTGATCGGCAATGCGGCCTCTCCCTGCGTTCTCACCGAAGGCATCGAGGCGATCGAGCTCCCGGTGCGTCACGGAGAGGGCAAATTCTTCGCTGAAACGGATGTCCTGGAACGGCTCGAACGACGGCAGCAGGTGATCCTGCGCTACGCCGGGGCGGACGGCAAGGTTGCCGGCGGCGCCTTCCCCGCCAATCCCAACGGGTCCGTGGCGGACATTGCGGGCATATGCGATCCGACGGGCAGAGTCGCCGGGTTGATGCCTCACCCGGAAGCGTTCAACGACTGGACGAACCATCCCGAATGGACGCGCAAAAGAGAGCTCGCCAGGCGGAGCGGGACGGTCGCGCCCCGGGAAGGAGAGGGCCTGAAACTGTTCCGCAACGCGGTGAACTATTTCCGTTGATGACCGTGGTTCCATTGATGCCCGTGGGCGGTGAATTCCGGTCGACTTCGGGGAGAATGAGGCGACATGTCCGAATCTGATTCCAGGCTGCGCATCGCCGTCCTCGTTTCGGGGAGCGGCACGAATCTGCAGGCGCTCATCGACCGGGCCCGTGACGGCAGGCTGGCGGCCGAAATCGTGGTCGTGGCATCGGACCGTCCGGGGATACGGGGACTGGCTCGAGCCGAGGCGGCGGGCATCCCGGCGCGCGTCGTCGACTACAGGGGATTCCTGAAACAGGACTGGACGGTGCTCGAGCGAAAACTGCCGGTGGACGTGGACGCAGTGGACCGCGCGCAAAACATCCTGCATCACGAAGACCGGGAGGAGCGGCTCAAGAGGCTGGTCCGCCTGATGAGCGCCGAGGCGGAAATGATCGCGGCCATCGAGGCCTACCGGCCGGACTACGTTTGCCTGGCGGGATTCATGCGCCTGGTGACGCCTTTCTTCCTCCATCACTTCAACCGGGCGGGGAAACTGCGGGTCATCAACATTCACCCCGCCTTGTTGCCTGCGTTTCCCGGACAGCACGGTTACGAGGACACCTTCTCCTACGGCTGCAGGTGGGGAGGGATCACGATCCATTTCGTGGACGAAGGGGAGGATTCCGGTCCGATCATCGCTCAAGCCGTTTACCCAATCCTGCCGGAAGATGATGTCGAAAAGGTCCGGCAACGCGGATTGCAGCTGGAGTATGAAATGTACGCCCAGGTGATCAACTGGCTGGCCGCGGGCCGGGTCGAACTGGTCCCCGCGGCGGGCGGTCGAGCCAGGACGGTGATCCGCGATCCCGAATATTCCCGCATCATGGAATCCTGGGTCCGAAAGGTCTTGGACGCAGGTCCGCAAGATTGCCGCTTTTCCGACCCGAGTGCCTGATACGAAGTTGCGTTCAAGAGATGGATCTTTCAAGCACAAAAGAGCGGGGGAATGATTCCCCCGCCCCCCCAAGTTTCGGCCACACGCGCAAGCGCGTGAGGCCGAGTGCTCGGCGCTGTCGGCGACTGGCCGAAGGCCGCCGCCGCAGCGCCACACGGAGCCGCGAAGCGGCGAGGGGGTGTGGGGGATACGTCCCCCACGCTTTTAGAGTATCATTTTGAACGCAATTATCCATGCCCCCTGCGACACCCGCGAAGCATGAAAACAGACTCACCCGGGAATCTATTTTCTAGGTAAATCCGTATGAGACGCGGGCGGATGCCCGGCCCCGCCGTTTCGCGGGTCCCGTACCCTGCGATCTTATACCGAGGTGCGTTCAAGATTACACGGCACCTGTCCGCCTGAAGGTGACGCGGGCGGGTATAACCCCCTTTTGTACGGGCCGAAGTGCCCGTCAGACATACAAGGGGCGGGGTTTTATCCCCGCCCGCCCGATGCACTCATCTTGAATGCAAAATTGTATTACACGCAATGTCCCATGACGCCGGCGTCCGGCGCACATGAGCTCGACTCGCCCGGAACAAAAGCCGCGGGGGATCCGGCCCTCACGGGTGCCATGGTCCCGTTATCGGACCGGCTGATCGTTGGCAATGCGATGCTCTCCCTTGAGAGCCTCCTCCAGTTTTTCGGACACCCATTTGTTCAGGCTCTTGCCTTCGCTCTGTGCGGCCATGACGGCCCATCGGTGCACTTCCGGGCGTATCCTGACCTGGAATACTCCCGTATACGGCCTCTCCGGTTCCTTGCCGAATCTGGCGCACGCGTTCAGGTAGCTCTCGATGGATTCCTTGAGTGCCTGTTCCAACTCACTGACCGAGCGGCCTTGAAACGTGACCACGTCATTGAGATTGGTCACTTCCCCGTAGAGAATCCCTGCCTGCTGATCGAATTCGACAGAGGCAATGTATTTTCCGTATCGCATCGTGATCATGGTTTGTCCCCGTGCAACCGGGTCCGCTGGAAATGCGGGGCTGGGGATTATTCTCCCGGTTTTGCCACCCCTGCCTGGATCAAGAACCTTTTGACGGACATAAGAGCCCCCTTGTGGATTTCCTTTTGCGTGTACGGGCGATGGAAGACCGCGACCACGTCGTTGAGGAAAACCTGGATGCGGGAATCCCCGTTGTCGGCGAAACCGGCTCCGAGAGCGCGAAACAACCCCTCGACCTTGTCCCATCCCGACTTCGCTCGAAAGGAGTTTTCCAGGATCTCGTACAAGGTTCGCCTTTGCGCCGGGTCCAATCCTTCTTCTTCATTCATGGTGCATCCATCCATGGCTTTTCCGTCCGGAACGACTCGACATCGCCCTGCCGTGCAAAGCTCGGCGGCGCGCTCTCCGCGGGTGTTCGGATTCCGGGAACAGGGGACAGTCCGCGCGTTCTAAAAGCTTCCCTCCCTCACGATCTTCCGTTTGCCGTCTCCTTTGATGGTAATGGTCTTTGCCTGTCCGATGGGCGTGTTTTCGGGCAGGACGGTTTCCTTCTTGTCCTTACTCAAATCGGCAATGCTTTTCAGACGCTTGATTTTGCCGCTTCCATCCAGGGCCTTGAGATCGCTGTTGTAGTATTCGAACCAGGGCAGCCCTGCCCGGTTGTACTGCTCCGCAGTGGGGGCGTGAGGCCCGGTGCTGGACGATCAATTCCCGCAATGGTGCCCCGGCTTATGGTCCCGGTCAGACGCCAAGCATCTTGTGGCAGGTGCGGCAGGGTTCCGGGGGCGGGGGAGGCGCATGGCGTCGCAGCGCCGCGAAACGGTTCGAGTCGGACATCAATGCCGAGTACATCTCCCGGAAGCTTTTTTCGCGCTGAGAAAACACATCGCGAAAGGCGACGTAGCGCGGATCGTTCCAGATGGCCTCGAACGGCTCTTCGAAAATGTTTCCGAAACTCACCCGCGGAACGAAAACCTCCGTCCCGCAGTAGATCCGTTTGAACGGGGAGGGGACGGGCGGACAGAGGAACACGCATGGGGTGACCTCTCCGTTCACGGATATGCAGAGGTTCCTTAAAGGGTTCTCCTCGCAGACCGCTATATCGCAGGCGGAAAGGGACGCCCGGCGCAGCTTGACGCCGAGCTCCACGGCCCGGGCGTTTGCCTCGACCAGAACCGATTCGTCGGCCTCGCCGCTGCACACGAACATTCTTTGCCGATCCTGCCAGGCGTCGGCCACATGCACGAGATTGATGAGCAGCACGGTGTCGATGCCGTTTTCCCCGGCCAGGTCGATCAACGGCACACTGTCGGCGCAGTTGTCGCGAACCATCAGGAAGACGAAGTGAAGGGACGGGGTGAGCGCCTTCCGGTCCGTTTTGGCGCGTCGGACCTCCTCGACGGCGGCCAGCACGGCGTCCAGGCTGGAGTTGATCCTGACGGCGTCGTGCATTGCGGGGGTCGCGCCGGCAACGGAGAAGCCCATGAAATCGAGCCCGGCCTCCACCAGTTCAGCGCTGCGGTGCGCGTCGAGGCCCCATCCGCTGGTGACGAAGCCGGCCGCGGTGCCGGCCTCCTTGACGATGCGAACCGCTTCGACCAGGTGGGGATAGAGAAGGGTTTCTCCCCAGCCTTCGAGGACGGCGCTTTCAACGTTCCTGAAATACGGGGCGAGCGCCCGGAAACGCTCGATGTCCATGTCCGCGTGGTGCCAGGATGGATTTCCGGACCGGATACACATCCGGCATCGCAGGGGGCAGCGCGTGGTCAGCTCGATCTGCCATGCTCCGAAGGGTCTGCCGCGGGCACGCGAGAAGAGGGACTTGAGAAACGCCAGGTTGATTCGTGTCTTCATGGAGAAAAGAAGCCTTTTCCTGGGAAACGGTCCTTTGCGGGAAAGGTGGAGACCAGGCATCCCTCAATCCGGCAGGGGAACCGAATAGACCTGGAGGTCCCTGCCCACGACGGCATCCTGGAAGTGCTCACGCGCCGCGCGTTCCAGGCGATCGAGGTCTTCCTCGCCGTACCGGGGACTGATATGGATCAAAACGGCCCGCCGAGCCCCGGCTTTGCGGGCCGCCCGGGCGGCCTCGACCACGGTCAGGTGACCCTTGGCGCGTGCCTGTTCGGCATGCTCGGGGAGGAACATGCCCTCGATGAACGCCAGGTCCGCACCCTGGCAGAGCCTTTGGATTGCGGGAGTCGGGCGGGTATCGACCACGTAGGCGAGATGTCTGCCCCTGCGCGGCGGTCCGGAGACCTGGTGCGCGGCGACGACCGTACCTGAGGGCAGGGTGACGCTCTCCCCCCGCTGGAGCCTGCCGCGCAGGGGGCCTTCAGGGATATCCAGCGCGTCGGCCGCATCCGGGTGAAACCGCCCCGGGCGTTCCAGTTCCTCGACCCGGTACCCCAGGCAAAACCGCGTGTGCTCCAGCGGTTCCCAGAATATGCGCAACAGTTCGTCTTCGTACGCTTTCCAATCCGGTGCGTCGGCCGACCACTCGATGAATTCGAGCGGGTAATTCAAATGAAAGTCGAGGATGCGGTGATTCTCGAGGATGAACTCGCGGATGCCGGGGGGGCCCATGACGGTGAGCGGCTCGGGATCGTCCAGCTGGGCTTTGAGCATCATCAGGCCGGGAATGCCGAGGCAGTGATCGGCGTGAAGGTGAGTGACGGCCACGACCGAGAGGCCGCGCAGACCGATGCGGCAGGTTTTCCAGGCAAGCTGCGTTCCTTCGCCCGCATCGAAGAGGTAAAGCCTGCCGTCCAGCCTGACCGCCATGGATGCGAGGTATCGACCCGGCATGGGCATCATGCCGCCGCTCCCCAAGAGTATACAATCCAAAAGATATCCTTTTCAGCAGGGTTGAACGCCGGGGCCCGCCGCGTTCGTTTTTCGGCGCCTACCACTTTTCCCAGTGCACGTTCTCGGGCCGGTATTTGTCCTTCGGCCTGTCGGTTCCCGTCGGATGCCCGATGGGAATGACGTTCAAGGGGATGACGCTTTCGGGGATATTCAGGGTCTTTCTCACGATATCCATTCTGTCCTTGTAGGGATACGCGGCGGTCCAGACCGCTCCGAGCCCGAATGCTTCCGTTGCGAGCAGGATATTCTCGCTGGCGCACGTGCTGTCGATGACCGCGAACTCCGTGCTGTTTTCAAATGCCTTGCCGGGTATGGCGCACACGATGACGGCCGCACCGGCTTTTTTCAGCATCTTGGCGTAGGGCAGCGCGTCGTTGAGCGTGTCGAGAGTCTTTCGATCGGTCACGATCACAAACGACCATGGCTGTCTGTTCACCGCCGTGGGCGCGGCCATGCCGGCCCTGACGATTTTCTCCAGAACGTCCCTGCCCACGGTCTCCCCGGTGAAATTGCGAACGCTCTTGCGACTGTGGATGACGGTAACGGCGTCCGGAATGTTCGCGTCCTTCGGTTGCGCAAAAGCATCCACCACCGGAATCATGATCATTCCCATCAACAGGCTCACGATCAGCGCATTTTGCATGGCGATTCTCCTGGTTGCGGTTTTGGTTTCCCGACTCGGCAACTTCGACTCGATCTCGATTCCCCCGGTTGCATCGCCGAAGTCCCCGATTACTGAAACGCCGCGTTATTCGGCTCATGTTTTCGGTTCAATATCCCCCGGGGATCAACCTGTCCAGGGAAAAATGCGCCCGTGTTCCCGGCGGACCGGCACAAGGCGGAGATCAACACGCTCATGAGCGTCGATGACGCCCTTGTTCGTGGCGGACAGGAAAAAGGCTCCCATCGCCCCGGCAGGAACGAGGGGGCGGTCGCAGGGACGACGCCACGGGTTCCGTCTCCATTGACGGCAGTCCCGGGACTCCGGTGCAATTCGAGGGGAAAAGTCGATTTCCCGGATCCCGGCTGCGCTTCGGCGAATGGGGCTTTCGTAGGTCTGGAACCCGGTCGTTGGATGATTAACTTCAACGAAGAAGGGAGGTGAAGTCGCATGAGCTTCCAAGCAGCTGAACAAAGAGATGAACGTACGGTGAATGGAGTCGATGTAAACCGACTCTTCGATACGATAGATGCGGTCAAGGCTGAACCGGAGATCGCCAAATTCAGGTTCCGCGTGAAGAACAAGTGGATCGGAGGGGGACACAATCACACGACGATCACGGATTTCTACGGCGCATTGAAAGACCATCCCCACGAGAAACCCTTCGAACTGGACGCGGATGAACCCGAGGTGCTTCTCGGAGAAGACAAGGGGCCCAACCCGGTCGAATACCTTCTCACGGCCCTTGCGGGTTGTCTGACCTCTTCCCTGGTCTATCACGCGGCGGCGAAGGGGATCGAGCTGAAAGGGGTGGAATCGCGCCTGGAAGGCGACCTGGACCTGCGGGGGTTCCTGGGTCTGTCGAAAGATGTTCCTGTCGGATACCGGGAGATCAGGGTGTATTTCACAATCGATGCCGACCTGTCGGAGCAGGAGAAACAGGAACTGATCCGGGAGGCGCAGAAGTATTCGCCGGTCTTCAACACCGTCTCCAATTCCACCAGGGTCACGGTTCAATAATTTGGGGTCAAACCTACACTTTTCACTTTTCACAATTCTCCATCACCCGGGGGTTCGCAACGAAGAACCAGGAACTCCCGGGCTGATGATATCCTCACACCACACGAATGGCCATACCCTGCGGGCACGCTCGAACGAGATGAAGAGCGGCCCCGCCGCTGCGTGACCCGAAGCCCCCCGATCCTATCTTCCATATCATTTGCCGATTGTCCGGCCGATAAGTTCCGGAAGCCTCAGGGACGGATCTGCGGGACCGAAGCATCGCGCCTGCGCGGCAGAAGGGGCGGGCCCAGGTATTTCCCAAATACCATAAGTGTTATTGACAACCCATAGGCGCTTTCTTAGCTTGTTTTTTAACTGAGATCGAGTCCTATCTCTCCATCACTTGAAAATACTCCCTTACCTGCAGGTGGTGTATGGCTTCTGATACAACCTGTGGTTATCCGGATGAAAGTATACGTCCCGGACGACGGGCTTTCATTAAATGCGCACTGCTCGCCGGGGCAACCGGAGTCCTCGCCGGGGTCCCTCTTCTCTCCTATGTTGCCGCTCCGGCGCTGAAAAAAGGGACGACCAGGTGGATCGATTTCGGACCGGTCGATCAGCTCAAACCGGGCGGGATCGAGATGCTGTCCTACGAATTCATGGTGAAGGACGGGTGGCTTGTGCTTCCTCAACGCGGCTTCGTCTGGGCCAAACTTGACAGCCCTGGCAAAATCACCGTTTTTTCATCGACCTGCACCCATCTTGCCTGCAACGTGATCTGGCGGAAGGAAAAGGGAATTTTCGAATGTCCCTGCCACAGCGGCCAATTCGATATCAATGGCCGACCGATTGCCGGGCCCCCGACCAAACCGCTGGTTGCATGGGCTCACAAGGTGGAAGAAGGCAAACTGATGGTCTTAATGCCTGCCTGAAGGGCCCACTCACAAACAGAGGAGGACAAGATGAAGACTCCGGCAATCTTATTGCTCTTCCTGGCTGTTTTAATCTGCGGGAACGCATTCATGGCGGATCTGGCCACCAGCGCGGCTATCGAGACGCTTGCGGCCGCCAAGGTGCCGAAAGGCCCGACTTCATTGGATGACCCGGTTTGGCAAAAGGCAAAACCCCTCGACATTCCCTTTGCGGGCAAAGAGAAGTTTGCCGGCAAGAAGGCGAACGTAATCACTCAGGCCGTCTACACCGACGACGAGATTTTTTTTCTCTTCAAGTGGAAGGATGCCACCAACAGTGTGACCAAAGGGGCGTGGCAGTTCGATGGTGAAAAATGGACCCATCTGAAAGGCGACGAGGATCGGATTTCGCTGCTCTTCGAGATCAATCGGATCAACAACTTTGCCACCAAGGGGTGCGCTGTGACCTGCCACGGGGCCGCAGGAGCAGCGGTGAAGGACTTCAAATTCGCTACTGCATCGGCGGGTGAGAAGGGCGACCTGTGGCACTGGAAGGCGGCCCGCTCCGACCCGTACAAGTCCGCCGACGATGGGTGGTTGACCGCAGCCGGCGAAAAAACCGGTCGTAAGGACGATGCCGGCGGCGGGGGCGATGCCCGCAACGAAACCGCCGATAAATCAAAGCCGCAATTCATGCAGGACCCCTCAAAGAAACCGTCCGCCCCCGGCGTACTTCTTGCCGAAGACACGGTCGAGATTACCGATCATGGGAAATTCAAGGCCAACGATACCCTCACCTATCGGATGCCGAAGAAACCGTCCGGATCTCGAGCTGATATCAAGGCTGAAAGTCGTTACGCCGACGGAGGTTGGACGGTGATGCTCTCCCGCAAGCTGGACACCGGAAACGACGACGATGTCGCCTTCAACACCAAGAAGAAGTACAGCTTTGCCTTGGCGCTTTTCGACGATTCAATGGACTACGATTCCTATGACTCCGAAGCCCTGGTGCTCGAATTCGGCCGTTAGTCGCACCCCTCCAGAGAGGCTGAGGACTCCAGGCAAAGCCAGGCTGGCGGCCACAAATCGTGGTCGAGGACGAAGAGGAGAAGGCATGAAAGCGGGGATTGCCAGGGCACTGACCTTGGTTCTGGTCGTTGCCCTCGGGGTGATTCTTACAGGACGCTGTCATTTGGAAGCGGCCGAGCCGTCGTGGGTCGTCACCGCCAAATATCTCCAGAAGGCTCCAACCGGGCTGGATGATCCTGCCTGGCAACAGGTGCGCCCGGTCGAAGTCCGGTTGAAGGGCAGGGGAAGCTTTGCAGAAGAGGAAGTAACGGTGACCGCGATGGCCGCATATACCGCCGAAAGCATCTATTTTCTGTTCAAGTGGAAAGATCCTACGGAGAGCGTGGTCAAGCAATCCTGGAAATTCGACGGCCAAAACTGGACCCACATGAAGGGCGACGAGGACCGGATTGCGCTACTTTTTGAGATCAGCCGGATCAACGGGTTCGCCACCAAGGGCTGCACCGTGGTCTGCCACAGTCCCCCTGATGTTCCCAGCAAAGAATGGAAATTTGCCACCGAGACCCCCGCTGAAAAAGGGGACCTGTGGCATTGGAAGGCGGCCCGCTCCAACCCTTACCATCACGCCGATGACGGTTGGCTAACATTGGCCGACAACCCCTCCGGCTCCTATCGGACCACCGGGCGCAGAGCGGATGGCGGCGGCGGCGGCGACGTCAATAACGAAACCCCAGACAAGACCAGGCCCCTCTATATGCAGGACCCGTCGCGGATTCCTTCCGCGCCGGGCTTTCTGCTTTTTGAAGAAGCGGTCAATATTCCCGACGACGCGGTGTTCAAAGCGGGCGATATCATCCCATACCGCATGCCCAAGAAACCAGACGGTTCCCGCTCCGACGTGAAGGCCATCGGTCAATATGCCGACGGCGGTTGGACCGTCATGCTTTACCGAAAGCTCGACACGGGGCGCGAAGATGATGTAGCGTTTAATCCTCGCAAGGAATACAGCTTCGCCATGGCCGTATTCGACGACTCAGGCGATGATCATTCGAAGGCGACCCGGGCAATGATCCTGAGGTTCAGCCGCTGAAAGGACTGGGTGAAAGGAAATATAATGAACGGCACAGGACAATCGTCAGGGAAGCTGCTCAACCGTCTTGCCCTGGACGGCTATGCGGAACGACTCTGCGCTGTGCGCGTGGCGAGCGATGCCTTCGGGTGGACGCGTTTTTGCGGATCATTGAGTCTGGTGCTGGTGGTCATGCTCTTTCTGAGCGGGGCCTTTCTGATGTTCTACTATTCACCTACCCCCGGCGCAGCCTACGACAGCGTGGACTTTGCTCAGTTCTCGGTGCCCTTCGGGGATATCGTCCGGGGCGTACACTATTATGCATGGAACCTGCTTCTCGTTGTCCTGGGACTCCACCTGGCGGGGACTTTCCTCACCGCAGCCTACCAAGCCCCGAGGCAGTTCGTCTGGATTTCGGGGGTACTGATCATGTTGGTCGTGCCGCTTTTCATCATTACAGGCGATCTCTTGCCGTGGGACCAGAAGGGCTACTGGACGACCCAGGTTCGCAACAGCATCATCTCGTCCATCCCGGTGGTCGGCGACTTGACGCTGCGCCTGTTGCAGGGAGGGCCCCGGACAGGAATCGTCACGCTCACCCGGTTTTACGTACTGCACTGCCTCTTCCTGCCGTCTCTACTCGTAGCCCTGATTGTCATTCACCTTCATTTTCTGGCGCATCGGGGGTTATCGGAACCGCTCAGGGAAGGCAAGACGGACCGAGGATGCATCCCCCTGGTCCCGGATCTGATCAACCGTTGGCTCCTATTGTTCGCAGCCGTGGCGGTGGTTCTCGGCCTGGTGTCCGCGTACTGGCCGGCCCCCCTTGACAGCCCGGCAGATCCCACGGATTCCGCCTACGTGCCCAAGCCCGAGTGGTGGGTCCTGGCGCTGAATCAACTGGTCAGTATCTTCAAAGGCCCCTTCATGTTCATCGGCACGGCTGTTATCCCCGGGGGCCTGGCCGCGCTGCTGATAGCCCTGCCGTTCCTCGACCGTTCCCCCTCCCGTCACCCGGCAAAACGAAAAACGGTGATGGTTTTGGGGGTCATAATGCTGATCTTGCTCTCAGGTCTTTCCCTCCTGGGCTATATTGAACACTTCATGACTCCGCGCCCGTGAGGCCTCACCATCCATCCTCCGGTTTCTCTCGTCAAAGAACTCGGGAAGCAAGGCAGACCTATCCCTGCTCGCATTTGTTTACGGGTGGTCAAGATCAAGGCTCATCCGGCAAACGCTCACCCGGATAGCCGATAAAAGAAAATGGACATGCCAGGACCCTGTTGTTTGAGGGCAATCGAACCATACGGAGGAAGCCCAAGAGCATGTTCACGTCGATGCTTGACCGCGCTTTTGGGCTGAAGGGTGTTGAGCACGAGGCCACGTGGATTATGGAGGCACCTGCACAACGGACAATTTTCGATCATTCCGTGCATCCCGCGCGGGCGGTTCACTGCGCTCTTCACAATGCCCCGCACCCTGTTCGGATGGCATGTGCCTGTGTGGCGCGATGATTATCCTCTTCGGGGCGAATCTCTCCATAACTGTTCGGATCGGGCGTTCGCCCGCGTCGCGTGTCTTTTGATTCAAGTCACCGAATCGCTCGTCCGGTTCCGCGGGGACTCGGATCCGGCGGGCGCGTGCCTTCAGGACCCGGCGTTCGTGCGGGCCCGGTCCCCGGGGTTCCCGCCTTCGATGGAAAGCCTTCCCACAAAATACCGTCCGAAAACCACGTCCTTCGAAAACCATTGACACCATGATCCCAATATTTTAAGCATTCGTTTGAATTCGGGATTCGTTTGAATTCGAATATCTTTCCGGCAGGGGGTTATCAACCGGGTGACGGCATGGGCATGCTGAAAGGCGGCGGCAGGAGCGCAGACACCAGGGAACGGCTGCTCGAAGCGGCCGGGGAGACGTTCGCGGCGCGCGGGTTCCGCGATGCCACGGTGCGGGAGATCTCCCGGCGGGCCGGGGTGAACGTCGCCGCCGTGAATTACTACTTTGGGGACAAGGAAGGACTCTATTCGGCGGTCCTCAAGTACACGCTGGATTCGGCACTGAAGAAATATCCGCCCGATCTGGGCCTCGACGGCGACGCGACGGCCGAGGACAGGCTTTACGCGTTCATCCGTTCCATGCTCTACCGGGTCACGGATGAAGGGCGGCCGGCGTGGCACGGCAAACTGATGATCAGGGAAATCGCACAGCCCACGAAAGCGCTCGACGAAATGGTGCTGACGGGGTTCGGCCCGTTGCACAGGAGCCTGATGTCCATCGTCCGGGAGCTTGCGGGGGCGGGCGGGGACGAGGAGCAAATCCGGCTTTGCGCGATGAGCATCCTCGGCCAGTGTCTGTACTATCACCTGTGCCGGCCGGTGCTCAAGGCACTGTATGCCCAGTCTTTCGACGTTCCCGAAATCGAACGGCTGGCGGGGCACATCATGCGCTTTTCACTGAACGGATTGAGGGTACTGCAGGCGAAAACGGACAATCCGCGCATGGGTTGAAACGCGGGAGATGCTGAGTGGGGTAGGGCTCCGGCGCAATTGACCCCGGCCGGGAGATACCCCGGATTCCCCTGCGTCGGGCGACGATCCATGCACGACGGGTTGCCCGGTTTTCAGCGGCCCGCCGGGGGCGGGGAGGCCGAACACGCCGCGTGAAAAGAAGACTGAATTGATCCGAGTGGCCCACCGGGCACGGGAGGGCGAATGGAGCCAGGCGATGATTGACCTTCAGGGAATGAAGCGGTTTCGGTGGACCCGGAGCCTGATACTGGGGCTGGTCGCCGTAGTCGGCGGATGCATGGTGGGCCCGAATTACAGGACGCCGCCCTCGGAGATGCCCGGACAGTGGAGCGAGGAGCCCAAGGGGGTCGAAGTCGCCGCGGCGCCTGACATTTCGCGATGGTGGACCCTCTTTGAGGACCCGAAGCTGAACGACCTCATCGAACGGGCGGTCCGCGCGAACAAGGATCTGAAAATCGCCGCGGCCCGGGTCCGGGAAGCCCGCGCCCAGCGGGGCGTGACCGCGGCGGATCTTTTCCCCACGGTGAACGCGGACGGGAGTTATGTGTACAGCCAGAAGAGCCTGACCACCACGAATCCGCCGCTCGTGTCCTCGGGAAGCAGCCCCGCGGCAACCGTCGGCGGAGTCTCAACCGGCTCGACCAACCTTTTCCAGGTCGGGTTCGACGCCGGCTGGGAACTGGACCTGTGGGGGGGCACGCGGCGCGCGGTGGAAGCCGCGGACGCCAATCTCGCCGCCAGCGTGGAAAACCTCCGGGGCGTCCTGGTGACGCTGGTCTCCGACGTCGCGGTGAGCTACATGCAGATTCGCGGCTTTCAACTCCGCCTGGGGATCGCCCGGAACAACATCGCCTCGCAGCGGCAGACCCTGGAGTTGACCGAGGCGCGGTTCGAGGCGGGTTTGAGCAGCGAACTGGCCGTCGCGCAGCAGAAGGCGCAACTCGCGGCCACCGAAGCCACGGTTCCGGCCTTTGAGAGCGGCATGCGGCAGGCCATCCACCAACTCGGCGTGCTCCTTGGCGGCAAGCCGGAATTGCTGCTCGAAGAGCTTCTCGAGGAGGAGCCGATACCGCCCGTGCCGCCCGGCGTGCCTGCCGGGTTGCCTTCCGACCTGCTGCGGCAGCGGCCCGACATCCGCGCATCCGAAAGGCAGCTTGCGGCGGCAACCGCAAGCATCGGCGTGGCCACGGCGCAGCTTTTTCCGCAATTCAGCCTGACCGGCACGGTGGGACAGCAGAGCATGTTTTCATCGAAATGGTTCACGCCCGGCAGCAACTACTTCAGCATCGGTCCTTCGGTGAGTTGGGCGATTTTCGATGCCGGCAGGATCCGGTGGAATATCAAGGTGCAGGACGCCCGCCAGGAGCAGGCTTTCCACACGTACGAAAAGACGATTCTCGTGGCTCTGAAGGATGTGGAGGATGCCCTGATCGCGTACTCCAAGGAACAGGATACCCGGGAGTCCCTCAAGCTTGCAGTGGATTCGAACCGGCGTGCATACGACATTTCCTACGAACTGTACGCAAAGGGACTCGTGGACTTCCTCAACGTGCTCGACGCCCAGCGCAACCTCTTTGTCACGCAGGATCAATACGCTCAAAGTACCCTTCGGGTGTCCGCCGATCTCGTGGCCCTGTACAAGGCCCTCGGGGGCGGATGGGATGTGCCGCCCGAAGCAGCCGCCCGTCCGGTGGCTCGGAATGCTCCCGAGAACCCGGTCGGCCAGGGGCAATAATGCCCATCGCCATTTCATGAGAACGGGAGACGGATCGCCATGCCGCCTACAAAAGAGAAACTGCTGGAGATGCTTCGTTCCATGCTCCTCACGCGCCGCTTCGAGGAGAAACTCACGGAACTCTGCCAAATCGAGGGCAAGGTGCCCGGCATGATGATTCTGTGCACCGGTCAGGAAGCGGTTGCGGCCGGCGTGTGCGCCGCGCTCGAACCGCAGGACGTGATCGTGCCCAATCATCGCAGCCACGGGCACCTGCTGGCCAGGGGAGCCGATCCCAACGCCCTCATGGCCGAGTGTTTCGGCAAACGCACCGGGTTCAACAAGGGCAAGAGCGGTACCCTGCACGTGGCGGTGCCCGAGGTGAATGCGCTCTGCACCACCACGGTGGTCGGAGGCGGCATTCCCATAGCCGCCGGCGTTGCCTTCGCTCAGAAGTACAGGAAGCAGAAGAACGTCACGGTTTGCTTTTTCGGCGACGGGGCCGCCGATGAGGGCTCCTTTCATGAGGCCTTGAATCTGGCCGCGCTGTGGGACCTCCCGGTTCTTTTCGTGTGTGAGAACAACCTGTATGCGGGGGCGCAACGCTACGAGGAGCACACGAAGATCAGGGACATGGCCGACCGGGCGGTCGCCTACGGCATTCCGGGAATCGTGGTGGACGGCAATGACGCCAGGGTGGTCTACGCGGCCGCGGAAAGAGCGAGGGCGAGGGCTGTTGCGGGTGAAGGTCCCAGCCTGATCGAATGCAAGACGTATCGCTGCCGCGGCCACGGCGAGAGCGATCACCAACTGTATCAGCCCCCGGAGGAAATCGCCTCGTGGAAGGAGCGCTGCCCCCTCCCGAGGCTGCGGGATGAGGTTTTGGCGCAGGAATTGCTCGATGAGAAAGCGCTGAAGTCGATGGAGGACGAAATTTCGAGGATTGTCGAAGACGCGGTGCGTTTTGCCGAGGAAAGCCCCTGGCCCGATCCGGAAGATGCCCTGTCGGACGTATACGTATAACGGAGACCAATCACGGATCGCGCGGGAGGTGAATCATGCAGCAACTGACCATGGGACAGGCGGTGAACCAGGCGCTCAGAGAGGAAATGCTTCGCGACCCGAATGTTTTTATCGCGGGCGAGGGCGTCGGGGTGAGCATTCACGCCGCTCCGGTCCTTCCCACCTTCGGACTGCTGGAGGAATTCGGCCCGGATCGGGTGAAGGATACGCCGGTTTCGGAGGCGGCCATCGCCGGACTGGCGGTCGGCGCCTCCGTGATGGGATTGAGGCCGGTGGTGGAAATCATGTTCAATCCTTTCGTGACCCTCGCTTCGGACATGATCGTCAATCATGCCGCAAAGCTCCGGTACCTGTCGGGCGGGAAGAGCACTTTCCCCATGGTGGTGAGGATAAAGAGCGGGGCCGGGTTCAAGGCGGGATGCCAACATTCTCATAACCTGGAAGCCTGGCTCGCGCACTGTCCGGGAATCAGGGTGGTGATGCCTTCAACCCCGGCGGATGCCAAGGGCCTGCTCAAGTCCGCCATACGGGACGACAATCCCGTGGTGTTCATCGAAGACATGTTGCTCTATTTCGTGCCCGGACCGGTGCCCGAAGAGGAATACCTGGTTCCCATAGGGAAGGCGGACGTCAAACGGCAGGGTTCCGACGTCACCATCGTGACCTGGTCCAAGATGCTGGGAGCGGCCATGAAGGGCGCCGCGCTGCTGGAACAAAAGGGTGTATCCGCCGAGGTGATCGATCTGCGCACCCTCGCGCCGCTCGATAAGGATGCGATTCTCGATTCCGTGAGAAAGACCGGCCGGCTGGTGGTGCTCCACGAGGCCACGCGAACGGGCGGGTTTGCCGGAGAAATCTGCGCCCTGGTTGCCGAAGAAGCGCTGGGCAGTCTCAAAGCGCCTTTCCGACGGGTGACCGGCCCGGACATCCCCGTGCCTTTCAGCCCGCCGCTCGAAGCGTTCTACATCCCCGACGAGCACGACCTGGTAAAGGCGGTGGAAAGCATCGTCTGAGTCGTGCCCGGGCTCAAGGCGCGTATTGAATGTAACAGCCCGCCCGATGGAAGCGGAAAGAGGCGAGGGGGGGCGACTTGCCCGGGGGCGGCCGCACCCTGCCGCGGGGCGCGCCACGGCCGGCGAAGGCGGAACCTTCCGCCCGGCTCGTCGAGAGTGGGGCGTGTTTGCGGGGCGCCACTTCCCGTGCCCGGTCGGGTCAATTATAATCCGGGAGTGCGGGCGTCGCGCGAAAAGCTCCGGAAATGACTGATACCGAAACGCAAAATGGCGTTGCACGCTTCGCGGGTGACTCCCCACTCATGCCGTTGGGCGGGAATGACGATGACTTTCATGACGGGTTGTGAGGCCGCGGTTGACGGGGGGTTGGAGAAGGCCCGCTGATCGCTTCGTTCGCCGGTTTGAGGAACCGATGGTTGACTTCGTGAGGCGAGGAATCGAGGTCCTCGAAAGGATGAGGTCTTTGAAGTCGACGATGGCCATGTGGTCCAAACGTTTCTTGTGGACGGTGGGGATCCTTTGGGTGTCCCTGTCCGTTTCGGCGTGCTCGGAGAACATTTCCGGGCAGGGTCGGGGTGGAGGCGCGAAGCGAGCGGTGGTGGTGCCCGTGACCGTGAGCGCCGCCGTGGAGAAGACCGTTCCCGTGCAATTGAAGGCCATCGGCAAAGTGCAGGCTTACAATACGGTGGCTATCCGCGCGCAGGTGACGGGAGAACTGGTGGGCGTCCATTTCACCGAGGGGCGGGAGGTGAAGAAGGGCGACCCGTTGTTCACCATCGATCCGAGGCCCTTCGAAGCGGAGGTGAAGAAGGCCGAGGCCAACCTGGCCAAGAACAGGGCTCAGTTGGAGAACGCTCGAAGGCAGACCCGGCGCTACGGCGAGGTGGCGCATAAAGGATATGTCTCACAGGAGCTGCACGACCAGGTGCTCACCAATGCAACGGCCCTGGAAGCCGCCGTGCGGGCCGACGAAGCGGCCCTCGAAAGCGCGCGCCTGATGCTCAGGTACTGCCACATCTCCTCGCCCATCGACGGGGTGACGGGTGAAACCAAGGTCGACCTGGGGAACCTGGTCAAGGACAACGACGATGCCAACCCGATGGTCGTGATCAATCAGATCAGCCCGATCTACGCGTCTTTTGCCGTGCCCGAGCAGAACCTCCCCGAGGTGAAAAAACACATGGCGGCGGGAAAGCTCGAAGTCCTCGCGACGGTTTCCGGCAACGAGCGGGACGTTGTGAAGGGGGAACTGTCCTTCATCGACAACACGGTGGATCCCGCCACTGGGACAATCCAGCTCAAAGCAACATTCGCCAACAAGGACAAGTTCCTCTGGCCGGGCCAGTACGTCAATGTCGTGTTGACCCTGACCACTCGGAGCGGCGCGATTGTCGTGCCTTCGCACGCGGTTCAGACCGGCCAGGAGGGACAGTACACCTTTGTGGTGAAGCCCGATGCCACGGTTGAATATCGGCGCGTGACGGTGGGGCGGGACGTGGACGGGGAACTCGTGATCGAAAAAGGGATCGCCGTCGGGGAGAAGGTCGTCACCGACGGGCAGCTCAGGCTTGCGCAGGGTTCCCAGGTGAGGGTCGTTGAGGAGGGGGATGCAGGCACCGGGGAAAAGGCTCGATGAATATCACCGAACTGTTCATCCGACGGCCCGTTGCGACGACGCTGGTGATGCTGGCGATCCTGCTCTTCGGCCTGATGGGATACCGGTCGCTGCCGGTGAGCGAGCTGCCCAACGTGGACTATCCCACCATCGAGGTTTCGTCGAACCTGCCCGGCTCGAACCCGGAGACCATGGCCGCGTCGGTGGCGACCCCCCTGGAACGGGAGTTTTCCACTATCGCGGGGCTGGATTCGATGACCTCGGTCAATGCGCTGGGGATCACCCGGATCACGCTGCAGTTCTCGCTCGATCGGGACATTGACGCCGCAGCCCAGGATGTCCAGACCGCCATCGCCAAGTCCCAGCGTCTCCTGCCGCCGGAGCTTCCCACGCCCCCCTGGTTCCGCAAAGTGAATCCCGCGGACCAGCCCATCCTGTACCTGGCGCTGGCCTCCCCCATACTCCCGCTTTCCACGGTGGACGAGTATGCCCAGACGCTCGTCGCCCAGAGGATTTCGATGCTCGGCGGCGTGGCCCAGGTGCTGGTCTTCGGGTCGCAGAAATATGCCGTTCGCGTGCAGGTCAACCCCAATGCGCTCACCTCGCTTGGCATCGGAATCGACGAAGTCGAACAGGCGATCGCCAAGAGCAACGTGAACCTGCCGACCGGAACGCTCTACGGTCAAAACCGGGCATTCACGGTTCAGGCCACGGGACAGCTTGTCAACGCCGCTTCCTACAAGCCGGTGATCGTGGCCTACCGCAACGGCTCTCCGGTCCGTCTCCAGGACCTGGGAAAAGTCATCGACGGCGTCGAGAACGACAAGGTGGCCGGGTGGTTCAACAGCGGGGGAAACACGTCGCGGGCGATTATTCTGGCCATCCAGAGGCAGCCCGGGACCAACACCGTCCAGGTCGCCGACCGCATCAAGGGACTTCTGCCGATGTTCCGGATGCAGATCCCGGAATCGGTCAAACTGGATATCCTCTACGATCGTTCCGAATCGATCAGCCATTCCATCGAGGACGTCAAGTTCACGCTATACTTGAGCATGTGCCTTGTCGTGCTGGTGATTTTTCTTTTTCTGAGAAACGTGTCCGCGACCATCATCCCTTCCCTTGCGCTGCCCCTGTCCATCGTGGGAACATTCGCGGTGATGTACATGCTGGGCTACAGCCTCGACAACCTGTCGCTCATGGCGCTGACCCTCTCGGTGGGGTTCGTCGTCGACGACGCCATCGTCATGCTCGAAAACATCGTCCGGCACCTGGAGATGGGCAAGAGCAAACTCCAGGCCGCGCTCGACGGCTCCAGGGAAATCGGTTTCACCATTTTGTCCATGACTTTGTCCCTGGCGGCCGTGTTCATTCCCCTCCTGTTCATGGGGGGCATCCTGGGAAGGCTTTTCCACGAATTCGCGGTCACCATCGGGGCGGCCATCCTCGTTTCCGGGGTCGTGTCCCTGACCCTCTCGCCGATGCTGTGCAGCAGGTTTCTGAAAGCTCCCGGCGCCGAACGGCACGGTGCCTTCTACAACACTGCCGAACGGTTCTTCCAGGGGATGCTCGGCGCGTACGACTGGAGCCTGAAGCTCGTCCTCAGGCACAAGGCTTCCATGATGCTCCTTTCAGCCGTCTTGCTGATCGCTACCGGATACCTTTTCTGGGCAATTCCGAAGGATTTCATCCCCAGCCAGGATACGGGACAGGTGCAGGGTTTCACCGAGGCCAGGCAGGGCATTTCCTTCGCGGCCATGGTCGAACGCCAGAAAGCGGTGGCCGCGATCATCAACAAGGATCCGGACGTCGCCGGTTTCATGTCGGGCGCCGGAGCCACGGGAGGAACCCCCACCGGGAACAGCGGCCGCTTGTTCATGCGGTTGAAACCGCGATCCGAGCGCGAATCGAACGTGACCGAGGTGATTGCCCGGCTGCGCGGGGAGGTGGCCGCGGTCCCGGGAATCAATGTCTATTTCCAGAACCCGCCGGCGATTCAGATCGGGGGGAGGGCAACCAAGAGCCAGTATCAATACACCCTCCAGGGACCGGACACGAAGGAGCTCTACCAGTGGGCGCCCGCGCTCGAGGAAAAATTCAGAGAACTGCCCGGACTGCAGGACGTGGTGAGCGATCTGCAGATCACGAATCCTCAGGTGGTCGTCGATATTGACCGTGACAAGGCGCAGTCCCTGGGCGTTTCGGCTGAACAGATCGAGAATGCGCTCTACAGCGCATACGGTGCGCGGCAGGTCTCCACGATCTACACTCCGATCAACCAGTACCAGGTTATTCTCGAGGTCGATCCGAAATACCAGGAGGACCCCTCCGCCCTGTCCCTGCTCTATGTGCGATCGAGCAGCGGACGACTGGTGCCCACCGAGGCCGTGGCAAAAATCAGGCAGAATGTCGGTCCCATGACGGTAAACCACACGGGACAGTTTGCTTCCGTCACCGTGTCCTTCAATCTGAAGCCCGGGGTCGCACTCGGCGACGCTGTGGACCAGATTGAGAAGGCCGTTCGGGAACTGAGGCTGCCGGCCACGTTGAGCAGCAGCTTCCAGGGGACCGCCCAACAGTTTCAGCAGTCCATGAAAGGCATGTGGGTCCTTTTGATCGTTGCCATCATGGTCATCTACATGGTGCTGGGCATCCTTTACGAAAGCTTCATCCACCCCGTGACCATCCTTTCAGGGCTTCCGTCGGCGGGCGTGGGAGCGCTGCTCACCCTGATGATCTTCCGCGTGGACCTGAGCATCTATGCGTTTGTGGGAATCATCATGCTGGTCGGGATCGTCAAGAAGAATGCGATCATGATGATCGACTTCGCCCTGAGCGCTCAGAGAGAGTACGGCAAATCACCGGCTGAAGCCATTTATGAGGGATGCATCCTCCGATTCAGACCGATCATGATGACCACCATGGCGGCGCTGATGGGGACGCTGCCGATTGCGCTCGGGATCGGTGCGGGAGCGGAAGCCAGGCAGCCTCTCGGTCTGGCGGTCGTCGGAGGCTTGGTGCTCTCGCAACTCCTGACGCTTTACATCACGCCGGTCGTCTATTTGTACATGGAGTCGTTCCAGGAAATGCTGAGAAGGGTTTTCAAGCCAGCCGCCCGCAAAGCGACGCCGGAAGCCGTTGGGAGCGAAGTCATGGAGAGGCCGCGGCGGAAAACGTCGGCGTTGTGAGGGACCGATGTGCGTCTCGCAGTGGAGCGGTTCGCCTCGGGCGGTGGCGGCGAACCGCTCCGGGGGAACCGCGGGGGCGGAGGGCGGGGCTTGTCGTTGAATTGTTTCAAAACAGGCAGGGACGGAAACGGTGGACGAGCTGGACACATTGATGGATCTCATCCGGCAGAAGTATGAAGTCGAGGTGGTGCCCCTCAAGATCGGGGACAGAACCCTTCGACTCCTGCAATTGACGGATTTCGAAGCATACATCGAAAGACTGGTGGATTCGGGCGGCGTGGGCATCATGGATCTGCCCTTCTGGGCCAAGGTCTGGGATTCGAGTTTTCTGCTCGCCTGGTTTCTCGGCAAGCAGCCCGTGGTGCCCGGTCGGCGGCTGCTCGAGATAGGAGCGGGCATGGGAGTGGTCGGTCTCTATGCAGCTCTTTGCGGACACCGGGTCACTCTCAGCGACATCAACGAAGACGCGCTTCTTTTTGCCAGGGCCAATGCCCGGCTGAACGGGCTGACGGAAATGAAGATCCTGAAGCTCGACTGGAACGATCCCTCTCCTTTCGAGCCCTACGATATCGTTTTCGGGTCCGAAGTGATCTACGACCGGAAGTCGTATCCTCTGCTGGTCCGGTTCCTGCGCAGGGCCGTCGCACCCGACGGGATGATCTTTCTGGCAAAGAACCAGGGATTGCATGCTCCGAGGTTTTTCGAAGAGCTGACCAGGTACTTCGAGTTCAAGGAGAAAGTGCAGGAGGTTCGAAGCTGCGGAGAAGCTGAGAAGATATGTCTCTATGCCATACGCCGCAAGCGGAGTGTCCCCGAGGAATCCGGGGTGGATTCCGCTGCGTGCGCGGACGGGGGCGGAACCTGATGAGCCCGGTGAGCCGTGTCATGATCCCGGTGGGAGCCGGCGCCCTGGCCTGTGAAATTCATCTGCCGGACAAGCTGCCTTCTCCCGCGGTGGTGTGTTGCCACGGGCTGTTGAGCTCCAAGGACAGCACCAAGTACCTCTCCATTGCCGAGGAACTCAGGGCGGTGGGCATTGCGGCCGTTCGTTTCGATTTTTCCGGGGCCGGCGAATGCACCGCGCCGCTCGGTCCCAACCTGTTGGAGTCGTGGTTGAGGGACCTGGACGCGGTCCTGGGGTATGTAAGAGCCCGGACCTGGATGGCCGGTCCCCTGGGACTGCTCGGCTCCAGCATGGGAGGGTACGTCTCCCTGCTCATGAGGGATTCCGGCAGGCATCCCGTCAACGCGCTGGTCTGCTGGTCGACGCCCTTCCGACTGGAAAGAATCAGGGCCGCTCTCGAAGACGGTGATGAGCTGGCGCACGTTTTCCCCGCGGGATTCAAGCTCGGACACCCGCAAACGCTCGCATCGCTGGGGCCGATTCCGGGGATACTGGTGATTCACGGACAGGAGGATGACCTGGTCCACTGGGAGCAGGCAACGGACATCTATCGACGCCTGGGAGAACCCAGGAACCTGGTGCTCCTGAGAACGGCCGAACACCGCATCCTCGATCCCGAATGGCGGCGGCTCGCCCTGAGACTGAGCGTCGATTGGTTTCGGGAGCGCTTTTCGACCTGATACCGAGGCGCGTTCAAGATGACACAACACCTGCCCGGGAGTGTGAACGGGAGTGAACGGAGTTCGGGCTTTCTTTAATCTACGACAGGAGACACGGCCTTGCTGACGGAAATGGTTTCGAATTTCGCGATCCGGTGCCTTGAAACCACCGGGTACCTTGGTGCCGCCTTTCTCATGGCGCTGGAGAGCATGATCGCCCCCATCCCGAGCGAGGCGGTCATGCCTTTCGTGGGGTTCCTGGTGGCCGACGGGAAATGGAATCTCTGGATTGCCGTACTCGCCACCAGCGCCGGTTCCATCATCGGCTCCCTTGCCTCTTACCTGATGGGCTATCATGGAGGCAAGCCATTGGTGCTCAAGGTCGGGAAATACCTGCTGCTCGATGCGCACGACCTGGAGAGGACGGAGTCGTTTTTCAACCGGCGGAGCGGCACTCTGACCATTTTTGTCAGCCGGTTCGTTCCCGTCGTGAGGCACCTGATTTCGATTCCCGCAGGGACCGGCAAAATGCCGCTGGGTCGCTTCCTGATCGCCACCCTCATCGGCGCGACCCTGTGGAACTCCTTTCTGCTGGGTTGCGGCATGGTCCTCCGCGAACACTGGTCCGTCGTGCAGACTTATTCGCACCAGGTGGATATCGTGGTGGTTCTTGCGCTGCTGGCAGGCGCCGCGTGGTTTGTCAGGGCAAGAATCGGCGCCAGGAGCCGGAAGGCGATGGCGTCTTCCTCGGAGGGGGAATAGGAGACTCCTCGTTGGGGATTTGGAAGCCGGATGTGCCGTGGTTTTCCGGGAAAGCATAAACGAAAAGGGGGCATGGTGTGAACCATGCCCCCTTGGTGTTTCAGCTGCTAGTCCCTCTGGGATATTTCGACCAGAACCCCGAAGGTGGACTTGGGATGGAGGAAAGCGATCTTGGCTCCTCCGGCGCCGCGCCGCGGCACTTCATCGATCAGCTTGATGCCTTTGGCCTTGAGCTCGGCCAGGGCCGCCTCGATGTTGTCCACACGGAAAGCGAGGTGCTGAACGCCCTCGCCCTTCTTCTCGAGATATTTGGCGATGGGGCCGTCGGGGGCGGTGGATTCGAGGAGCTCGATCTCGGTGTCACCCACCGGGAAGAACGCCGTGGTCACTTTCTGCTCGGCGACGGTCTCACTGCCGGCATGGAGCAGCCCGAGGATGTCCGCATAGAGCTTCTTGCATTCTTCGATGCTGTTCACCGCGATACCGATATGATCCAGTTTGAGAACCTTCATGACGCCTCCTTGTGCTTTTGTGGGATGGATAGCCACTTGTTGACGATTTGCCGCATGATGCTGTACGGATCGCGTTTGCGATCCAGGATGTCTTCCACGAGGTGGTCAAGCTGTCCGCTGGTTTCGAGCTGGCTCCTGACGATGCGGAAGAGCTCGTTGTGGATCATCCGCAAGGTCTCGTCGCAGGTGTGCTGACGGCGCTTCTCGATGAACTTGCCGCTCTCGTGCAAGAACTGCCGGTGACGTTGGATGGACTGCCAAAGCTCGGTGGTTCCCTCGTCATTGACGGCAACGGTCCTGGTGACGGGAGGATTCCAATCCGTCGGCTTGATGTGTGCGTCCTGCTCCACCCGATGGCAGACCTCCGCCGCGAGCTGATCTGCTCCCGGCCGATCCGCCTTGTTGACCACGAAGACATCGGCAATCTCCATGATCCCCGCCTTCATGCTCTGAATGGCATCTCCCAGGCCCGGAACCAGGATGAGACAGGTCGTGTCCGCAATGCCGATGACATCCACTTCGTCCTGACCCACGCCAACCGTTTCAATGATGATGATGTCCTGGCCGAAAGCGTCAAGGACCTTCACCACATCGCCGGTCGCTTTTGCCATCCCGCCCAGGAAACCTCGAGTGGCCATGCTCCGGATATACACTCCCGAATCCTCGCTGAGCTCGCTCATCCGGACGCGGTCCCCGAGGATCGCTCCGCCGGTGAACGGACTGGACGGATCGACAGCGACAATCCCCACAGTGAGCCCCTCCTGGCGAATCACGCGGGTGAGCTTGTCCGTCAGAGTGCTCTTTCCCGCACCCGGTGAACCGGTAATCCCTATAACGTAAGCTTTTCCCGTATGAGGGTAGAGCCGTTCCATGACTTCGTGACCCCTTGGGTCTTCATCTTCCAGCCAAGTGATCAGTCGTGCCGCGTACCGATGGGTGCCTTCAAGGATTTCCTTGACGTAATCCGTTGCCATTACAATGTCTTTCCTTTCACTGCGCTGCCTGCGACCTAAACTGCGACCGTTTTCGTTTTTCGATACCGCAAAGATTCGGAGATCAGTGTTCCGGAGAAGAAGTGGGATTCTCCTCGTGCTTTTCCATCAATCGGGCGATTCATCAGCGAGGTGAGTGGAATGAAAGAACGTGGAATCATCGCGAACCGGATAACTTCTTCACCTCACCACCCTCTTCCGAGGTCATCGAAGCAAGTCCCTCCCGCTGGAGAGACACGGGGGAAGGCTATCCTGCGCCCGCAACCTCGCTCGTTTCCCTCCCCCCGGAAGTGCGGGGGAGGGGCGCATGATCGGAGCGCATCGAGCGCCCCGGGAACAAACCGGGCGGAAGCCGTTCGGCTTCCCGGGGGCTCGTCTTGATCTCGACTACTTCTTGGCGCGAACGTTGTCCTGAATGAACTTCACGATTTCAGTCGTCGGCGTGCCGGGACCGAAAACGCCCTGGACGCCGGCCTTCTTCAACGGTTCGTAATCTTCCTGGGGAATGATTCCGCCGCCGACGATCAGAACGTCCTTGAGTCCCTTCTCCCTCATCAGTTGCACCACCCTGGGGAAGAAGTAGTTGTGTACACCGGAAAGGCTGCTGAGACCAACCACGTCGGCATCTTCCTGCAGAGCGGCGTTGACGATCATTTCGGGGGTCTGGCGCAGGCCGGTGTAGACCACTTCCATTCCAGCTTCGGCAAATATTCTCGCCAACAGTTTGGCACCCCGGTCGTGCCCGTCAAGACCGGGTTTTGCGACGATTATTTTGATCTTACTAGCCATGAAATTTCCTCCGCTAATTACAGTTGATGATCCCGTATGTGGTCAAATCTCTTAGACGAATTCTTTTGGACGATACTCGCCGAAAACTTCCCGCCATACGTCGCAGATTTCTCCGACGGTGGCCTTGGCCTTCACCGCCTCGATGACGGTCGGCATGACGTTCTCGTCTGTCTGGGAGACTTTCTTCAGCTTGTCCAACGCAGCTTTCCACTTGGCCTGATCTCTGGTGGCACGGAGTTTTTTGAGCTTGGCGGCTTCGACTTCGCCAACGGACATATCCACCTTCAAGAGACCCTCGGGAGGCGGTTCTTCCATGGTGTACTTGTTGATGCCCACGTATACCCGCTCGTTGTTCTCGATTTCTTTCTGGAAGCGGTAGGAGCTGTTCTGGATTTCCTTCTGGATGTAGCCTTGCTCGATGGCGGACAGGGTCCCGCCGATGGCGTCGATCTTCTTGATGTACTCGTGGACTTCCGCCTCGATCTTGTCCGTCATTGCCTCGACATAGTAGCACCCGGCCAAAGGATCGATGGTGTCGGTGGCACCGCTTTCCTCGGCGACGATCTGCTGCGTGCGCAGAGCCACGGTAACGGCCTGCTGGGTCGGCAGACACAGGGCTTCGTCGTACGAGTTGGTGTGCAGCGACTGTGCTCCGCCGAGGGCGGTGGCATAGGTCTGGAGGCCGACACGGACGATGTTGTTGAGCGGCTGCTGAGCGGTCAGCGTCACGCCGCCGGTCTGCACGTGGTAACGCAACATCATGCTGCGCGGATCCTTTGCACCGAAACGCTCCTTCATGATCTTCGCCCAGCACCTGCGAGCCGCGCGGAACTTCGCCACTTCCTCGAGCACGTTGGTGAAAGCGTTGAAGAAGAAGCTCAAACGTCCTGCGAATGCATCGACGGGAATGCCCCGATCCATGCACGCCTGCGCGTAGGCGATGCCGTCCGCGAGGGTGAACGCGATCTCCTGGGCGGCCGTCGAGCCGGATTCCCTGATGTGGTAGCCGCTGATGCTGATGGAGTTCCAGCGGGGCACGAACTTCTGGGCGAACTCGATCAGGTCGACGGTCAACCGCATGGTGGGCTTGGGAGGATAAATGTACTGACCGCGGCAGATGATTTCCTTGAGCACGTCGTTCTGCACGGTTCCGCCCACTTTGTCGTAAGGCACTCCCTGCTCTTCGGCGATGGCCAGGTACATGCCGAGAAGCACGGTGGCGGCCGCATTGATGGTCATGGAGGTGGTCACCTTGTCGAGGGGGATGCCGTTGAAGAGCACCTTCAAATCCTCGATCGAGTCGATGGCCACGCCCACCTTTCCGACTTCACCCATGGACAGGGGATGGTCGCTGTCGTATCCGGCCTGGGTGGGCAGATGGAAAGCAACGCTCAGACCCGTCTGGCCCTGCTGCAGCAGGTAACGGTAGCGGGCGTTGGTGTCCTTGGCGCTGCCGAACCCTGCGTACTGCCGCATGGTCCAGTAACGGCCCCGATACATGGTCGGCTGGACACCGCGGGTGAAGGGAAATTCGCCGGGGAAGCCGATGTGCTTCTCGTAGTCGATCCCGGCGACATCGGCAGGGGTGTACAGCCGTTCCACGGGAGCGCCTGAGATGGTGGTGAATTCCTTCTTGCTCTCGGGTGATTTGGCGAGTGTCTTGGCGACAGTTCCCTGTTCCCACTTGTCCTTGCCAGCTTTGATTTTCTGTAGTGCTTTTTCGTCAAACATGCTTACCCTCCTCAACACGATTTCCACATGATGCTGCCCGTTCGATCACTCCCAACGGACTCTGTTAAAAAAAGCACGAACCGGAAAGCGTTCGAGCGTTCGCGGACCAGCCTCCACCGAATCGAGAAGGGACCGGTCCCGGGCAAAAAAGAGTGATTTGGTGTGGATTGATGGGATACAATAGCGCACCCGGCCTCTGTCCAACAGACGTACGGAAGATCCCACGGGAACAAGTAGACTATCCCGTAAAGTCTATAGCAGCAAGGCCGCTAAGAATCAACATGAATCAATGGTTCGAGCGTAGAATTTGGTAAATATGGTACAATCGCTTGCCCGGTTCGGCTCGAAAAAGCAAACATGCCAAGAAAGAACAACCAACCCGGAAAGGATGGAATCATGACCGACTTGAACGCGCTCGTCGCAAAGATCAAAAAGGAGACGGATCCTGACAAGGTGGGCATGATCGTCTGCCACAACGGCGTGGTGAGGGGTACCACCCGCGCCGGGGAAAAGGCCGAGTTCCTCGAAATCGATGCGGACTGGAATGCCTGGCGCGAGATAATCGCCGAAATGCGTCAGGCTCCCGGGATCTCTGCGGTTGAGGCTCACCTCTTCACCGGCCGCCGACAAGTGGGAGACGACGTGATGCTGGTGGCTGTGGCGGGGGACATCAGGGAGAACGTCTTTCCCGTGTTCGAGACAACGGTCAACCGACTGAAGAAGGAAGCCGTGCGGAAAAAGGAGGGGCTTTCTCCCGTGCGTTAAGTGAAACACCGGGGAGGGCGGCACCTATCCGACAGTGTATGCAAAAGCATAATTACTCTTGACACATTGTGAAAAATTGTTCTATATCTGGACCGGATTCGTCACTCGATATGGCTTCGGCTTTCAGGTGTCTCTACTCCGGAGGATTGGAAAAAAATGGCTGTTCCGTTTGTGAAGACTGTCGAGAGTCCCTGTCGGACCTGTGAGAATGTGCATCTCAACAAGGACGAGTGCAGCAGGGATTGCGCCCGGTTGCATGCTTTCCAGGATGCGATCCTGAGATATGACGAACGAAACATCAAGGAATTTCGCCTGAAATACGGCGCCGAGCGGCATTAGGCGGGGAGGGCAGGGGGGCCCGTCCTCCGTCAAGCCCGGAACAACGGAATGATCGTGGAAACACAAAAGGCGGCGAAAGCCGCCTTTTGTGTTTCCACCTGACAAGCGGTTCCCCGGGGAAGGGCGTTCCGGCCGTCAAGACCGGTTCCCTCCCCCGTGAGAACCTGAAGGGATCCTATTTGACCATTTCCTTCACGCCGGCCTGCTCTTCCGTGAGTTCCTTCAGCGTGAAGTCCATCTTCTCACGCGAAAAGGCATCGATCTCCAGCCCCTTTACCCGCTCATATTTGCCCGGGGTGCAAGTGACCGGCACGCCGTACATCGTGCCTTCCGGAATGCCGTAGGAACCATCGGACGGAAGTCCCATGGTGACCCACTTGCCATTGGTGCCCAACGCCCAGTCGTGCATATGGTCGATGGCCGCGTTGGCCGCCGAAGCCGCGGAGGACAAGCCTCTGGCTTCGATGATCGCCGCGCCGCGCTTGCCGACCTTCGGGATGTACTCATTGCGATACCAGGCTTCGTCATTCACCAGTTTGACCGCGGGCTGACCGTCGACGGTGCAGAACCGGATGTCCGGATACATGGTGGGCGAATGGTTGCCCCACACGATCATCTTTTCAACGCTGGCCACGGGCTTGCCGGTTCTGGTGGCAAGCTGCGACTTCGCACGGTTATGGTCCAGGCGCAGCATCGCGGTGAAGTTCCCCTTCGGCAGATCCGGGGCCGACTTCATGGCGATCCAGGCATTGGTGTTGGCGGGGTTTCCGACCACGATGACCCGAATGTCGCGGGAGGCCACCGCATTCATCGCCTTGCCCTGCTCGATGAAGATCTTGGCGTTCTCGAGCAGCAGATCCTTGCGCTCCATTCCGGGACCACGCGGCCTGGCGCCGACCAGCAACGCATAATCGGAATCCTTGAAGGCAACCTTGGGATCGCCCGTACCGATCATGTCCGCCAACAGGGGGAATGCGCAGTCTTCCAGTTCCATCATGACGCCTTTGAGCGCCGCCTGGACTTTGTCGATCGGCAGTTCCAACATCTGGAGGATAATCGGCTGGTCGGGGCCCAGCATCTGGCCGCTGGCTACGCGGAACAACAGAGCGTAGCCGATCTGGCCGGCGGCTCCGGTGACAGTGACACGAACAGGCTTTTTCGCCATTTCGACATTCTCCTCTCTTGCTTGAGTTCGATTCGATATCCGCTAGCCGATGACCGCCAGCACGTCACCCTTCTGCACGCTCTGGCCGTCCTTGCAGCAAATCTGCTTGATGACGCCGGCAGCGGGGGCCGTGATGGAGTTTTCCATCTTCATGGCCTCGAGGATCATCACGACGTCGCCCTCTTTGACCGAATCGCCTTCCTTCACTTCGTAGCGAATGACCATGCCCGGCATGGGAGCTTCCAGCTTGGTCCCACCCTCGACCGGAGCGGCCGCGGGCTTGGGAGCTGCAGCGGGTGCTGCCGCAGGCTTGGGGGCTGCGGCGGGGGCTGCGGCGGGAGCCGCTACAGGAGCAACCATGGGGGTGATGGAAGTGATGGCGGGAGCGCCGCCGATCTGCTCGACGCCGACCTCGAAGAACTCCTCATCCACAAACACGCTGAAGGTGCGCAGACCGGGTCCCTTTTCGGGAGCGACCTTGGTCGGCTTCTCGACGAGGAGGCCGGCCTTGGCTTTCTTGACCAGATCCGCCTCTTTTGCGCAATCCTCGAGGGTCTTGGGCATGACTTCCTTGGGCACCGGCTCCTTGCCGTACTTCCAGTTGAGGAAGCGCTTGCCGGTCATGGGGTACATGCCGTAGATCAGAACGTCGTCGATGTCCTTGGCAAGACCTTCCATATCCTTCCAGTTCTTTTCCATTTCCGGTTCCAGCACGTCGGCGGGGCGGGCGGTCGTCGGGGTTTCACCGCGAGGATAGCCTTTGAGCGCCTTCTTCTGGATTTCCGGATCCACGGGAACCGGGGTTTCGCCGTACAGACCGTAGAACAGGTCCTTGCTCTGCGCGGAGATCATCTTGTAACGCTCTTGCGGGGTGTCGAAAAGAACGTTGTTCACGGCCTGGATGCCGACGATCTGGCTGGTCGGGGTCACCAGGGGAACCTGGCCCATTTCCTTGCGGACCTGCGGCAGTGCCTTGAACACGGCGTCCAGCTTGTCGGAGGCGCCCATGTCGCGCAGCTGATTGATCAGGTTGGACAGCATGCCGCCCGGCGTCTGATGCAGCAGAACGCCGATGTCGATCGTGGCCATACGGTCATCGAGAAGATGGCGGTACTTCGGGGACACCTTCTCGAAGTGCGTACTGCACTTTGCAAGCTGATGGAGGTCGAAACCCGTGTCCCTGCTGGTGTGCCTGAGGGTCATGACCAGGGGCTCGATGGCCGGATGGGAGCTGCGATACGCCCACGGAGCAAGACAGGTATCGACGATATCGACACCGGCTTCGATCGCCTTGAGCAGCGCCAGGTCGGCCATGCCGGAGGTGAAATGGCTGTGGAGATGAATGGGGACCTTGACGTTTTCTTTCAAGGCCTTGACCAGGTAGTAGGCGTCGTAAGGGGCGATCAAACCGGCCATGTCCTTGATACAGACGGTATCCGCGCCCATGTTTTCCAACTGCTTGGCTTTCTTGACGTAATAGTCCAGGTTGTACACCGGGCCGCCCATGCGGGGTTCGGTCAGGGAGTAGCAAATGGTCCCCTGGAAGTGCTTCTTGTGTTTCTTGATGGGCTTGATAACGGTTTCAAAATTCCGGAAGTCGTTGACCGCGTCGAAAGTGCGGAAAATGTCGATGCCGTTGATGCAGGCGCGGTCGACGAAGGCTTCGGCCATGTCGTCGGCGTAGTTGCGGTATCCGACCAGATTCTGACCGCGAAGCAGCATCATCATGGGGGTGTCCTTGAGATACTTCTTCAACTGGCGCGGTCTTTCCCAGGGGTCTTCATTGAGAAAACGGTGCATCGTATCGAAAGTCGCTCCGCCCCAGACTTCCATCGACCAGTATCCGATTTTGTTCATTTCCTCGGCGATCGGCAAAAGGTCTTCCGTTCTTCCGCGGGTGGCGAAGAGCGATTGATGTCCGTCACGGAAAGTAAGGTCTCCGATTTTGATCGGGTTGTCCACTTTCACTTTTGGATCGTCCTGCAGCTTCGCGATCAATGACGTGCCGTGCAGATGTTTGTTCTCCATCCTTGTGTCTCCTTTTTCCATTCGAGAGATTGTACTCACTCCGCCTCAGCTCACCTCAGCATCAGACTTCAACATCAGGAACCGTACCCTGGAGAGGTTTGCCTCCAACAACCGCGCAAACCCTCAGGATATCCTAAGATCGCATGGCTCAAGGCCATGATTGAAATGTTATGGCACCCACCCGGGTTCTCGACAGAACGCTGCCTCCTCGCCGGCGGGCGTGCTTGCCACTACCGAGCCAAACGCATCTGCCAGGTCCACCGGACATCCATCGCGGCGGTTCTGCCCGCCAGGGCGTACGGATTAAAGAGCTGGCGCGGTCCTTGTGCAGCCCTTTGCTGCTGGAGCGCAAGCATGGCTTGTTCTTCGGCTTGCATATAGTAAGCCAATGCTGTAGCAATAGCCGCAACCACCTTCTTCTTTTCTTGCATGTATTCCCTCCTCATCAAGTGCCACCGTTTCCGCTTCTCGCGCCGTTTCCACTCCAGCAGGCCGCCGCTGAAAATCGTCACCGCCGATTTCCGGCTCCGCGAATTCCATCGGCGCTATTCAAACCTTCACAAAGAAGGTGAAGATTGATCCCCCGACTATGTGAATTTTATCTCGTAGTCCTATTTTAAGATCAAAACCGAATCGGTTGCAACTGAACAATGCCGGGATCCGAAAGATATCTCGCAATCAGGCCGCTCGCCTGCTCCTCTTTTTGAGATTGCCGATCCTGCGTCGAAACGCGTCGGCCAGTTTGCGATTGCCCTCCTCCTTGGCTTTTTCCCTTCTCTCCTTGAGCTCCCTGATCTTCACTTTGATGCCGCGAACGTCGACGGAGCTCTTCTTGGATTTATCGTCCACGATGCCTTTCGCCTCCCTTATGGCGGCAATCAGCTCGTTCTTGTTCATCGCATGAACGCCGACGATTCCCTCGAGAGTCATGGCGAGCTCCCGGAGTTCCTTCGCGGTCATTTTGTCAAGAGGTTTCTCCTTAGTGGTCTTATCCTTTTGCTTACCCAATTGGCTGCTCCTTTTCCTGTTTCCTGTCGTAGAGTTCGGCCAGGCGTATGAACGGCCTGAAAAGGTCGATGGGTATCGGGAAGATCGTGGTGGAATTGTTTTCGGACGAAATCTCCCTCAAGGTCTGCAGGTACCGGAGCTGGATCGCCACGGGATGTTCCTGGATGATCTTCGCCGCTTCCGACAGCCGGGACGCCGCCTGGAATTCACCTTCCGCCCCGATGATCTTGGCGCGGCGTTCACGCTCGGCTTCCGCCTGCTTCGCCATGGCCCGCTGCATCTCCTGGGGCAGGTCGATATGCTTGAGCTCGACAACGGACACCTTCACGCCCCATGGCTCGGTATGACGGTCGAGTATCTCCTGGATGTGCGAATTGATCTTGTCTCTTTCCGCAAGCAGATCGTCCAGCTCTCCCTGGCCGCAGACGCTTCGCAGCGTTGTCTGAGCCAGCTGACTGGTGGCGTAAAGATAATTCTCCGCGGAAATGACCGCCTTCACCGGGTCCACAACCCTGAAATAGATCACCGCGCTGACCTTGACCGAAACGTTGTCGCGCGTGATGACGTCCTGAGCGGGCACATCCGCGGCCACGAGGCGCAAACTGACCTTCTGCATGCGGTCGACCATCGGAATGAGTATGATCAGGCCCGGCCCCTTCGCCCGTATCACCCGGCCCAGCCGAAAAATCACGCCCCTCTCGTATTCGTTCAAAACGCGAATGGCAGTTGCGAGAAACAGCACGGCCAGCACAACCACAATGTACACGCCGATGGGCATTTCCTCCTCCTTGGAACCCCGCACCCCTTTTGGAGTGGGCTAGAAACAATTTTCACTATCTACCACTGATTTTCCTTACTTTCAACTTTAAATTATGCATCGAGACGACTTGGACCTGTTCTCCCATAAGAATTTCTTCATCTGCTTCTGCATTCCACAGTTCGCCGTTCACAAACACCTTCCCCGCGGGTCGCAGATCGGTGTGCGCTTCCCCGATGAGCCCCTCGAACGCCTCCACGCCGATCTGCGGCCTGCTGATCTGGGCGCGAAAGGCGAGACTGGCCACGGTCACGAAAAACGCCGATACCGTGAGGACCGTCGGAATGAATACGGACATGGCCAGGGCCGTGGTGCTGCCCGGAGCCCGGAAAAGCATGAGGGAACCGAGAACCAGGCAGAGCACTCCCGCGATGCTGAGCATCCCGTGTGAGGCCACCTTGATTTCCAGAATGAAGAAAATCACCGCAAGGAGAATGATCAGAAAGCCGGCGTAATTTACGGAAAGCGTCTGAAGCGAGTACAGGGCGAGGATAAGCGAGACGCCCCCGATGACGCCGGGGAAAATCGCTCCCGGCTGGGACAGTTCGAAGTAGAGCCCGGCCAGGCCGATCATGAGCAGAATATAGGCCAGATTCGGGTTGGCGATTCCCCGGAGTACCCGGTGCTGCCAACTGGGCGTCAGGGTGCGCTGCTCGACTGCCCGGGTCTGCAGCACGACAGACTTCCCCCCCTTGGAAAGGTTCCATCCGTCCAGCTTCTTCATCAACGCGGGCAGGTCGTCGGCCACCAGGTCGATGACGTTCTCCTTGAAGGCCTCTTCGGCGGTGGCGGAAACGCTCCGGCGAATGCTCTGTTCCAGCCATTCCGCATTGCGCCCCCTCTGGGCGGCGATACTCCTGGAAAACGCCAGCGTGTCGTTGAGAACCTTTTCATCCATGGTGCTGGGGACATTCTCTCCTCCGCCCATCACGGGATGTGCCGCGCCGATGTTCGTTCCGGGCGCCATGGCCGCGATGTCGGCCGCCGCGGTGATGAACACTCCCGCCGACGCCGCTTGTGCTCCGCTGGGATACACGTAGACCACGATCGGGACCTTCGCGTTGAGGATAGCCTGGGCGATGCCCCGGGTCGAAGTGAGAAGTCCCCCGGGGGTATCGAGCAGAATCACGAGAAACTGAGCGCCGTCCTCCTCGGATGTGGCGACGGCATACCTGATGAAGTCCTCGACGCCCGGGTTGATCGTGTCCTGAATTTCGACGATGTTGACGTGATCGGAACCGGCAATGCAACCGTTGAAGGGGAAGAGGACGAGGGCGCCGACAACAAGAAACCATGCGGCATGAAACGGGATCCTGGCATAAAGGGACTTCAGCATCTCAAAACCTCCCCGGGGATGTCTGCTCAAAGACATCGTACGCGCTTCACCCTGAATGGTACAATACCGGACCTGCCAAAAAGGTCCCGCGGCAGCCGGCGCCCAGGGTATCGATACCTGCGGGCGGGGGTGCCGTGCCGTCGGCAACGCACTCGCCGGGCTGAAAGAGACGCGCATGGACAGGCGCGGGTCTTTCAGGAAAAGCCCTCGGCGGGTGGAGCTCAATCCGTACCGCCGGATGGCGAGGAGCCGGGCTCCACCGATGTTCTCCTATCAAGGCGCGTTCAAGATTACACAACACCTGCCCAGCGGGAGCTGACGCGGGCAAGGATAGACCCCGCCCCTTGCTACGGACCGATGTGCCGGTCAGACGCGGGGGAGGGCTTTATGCCCTCCCGCCCAATGCCGCCATCTTGAACGCAACCGGTTTTCAAGAGGTCGCGCACCAGGATCAGGTCCTCCCAGGCTGCAGCCTTCTGCGCCGGCGTGCGCAACAGGTATGCGGGGTGGAACGTGCAAATCAGCGGAATTCCCCGCCAGTAGTGTACGCTCCCTCTCAGCCTGGAAATGCTGCTGCCGGTACCGACCAGCGTCTGAGCCGCGCACGCGCCCAACGCACAAATAACGCGCGGTCGAATCGCTTCGATCTGCCTGATCAGAAAAGGCCCGCACCTGGCGATTTCCTCGGACTCGGGAGTCCGATTCTTCGGAGGACGGCATTTGACCACGTTACAGATATAGACAGCCTCCCTGTGGAATCCGAGGGCCTTGATCATCTGGTCGAGCAATCTGCCCGCCCTGCCGACGAAGGGCCGTCCCTGTCGATCCTCCTCCAAACCGGGTCCTTCTCCCACGAAAACCAGCGGGGCGTGCGCCGAACCTTCTCCGAAAACGATTCGAGTCCTCTCCGAGTGGAGCCGGCAACGGCGGCAACCCTCCAACTCCCCGGCAATCACCGTCAGGCCGCCCGCCGGGTCCGGCTCCTGCTCGATCGCCTTTTCGGGCTCCGGCAAGCCAACGGCGGGATCGCTCCAAGCCGCCGCCCAATCCTCGATACCGGCAACCTGCAGACCGGTCATCACCAGTCGCAATTGACGCAACGTTTCGGCAATATCTCGCTCAGTCTTCCCGGACGGCGTCATCGTGTTCCCCCTTTCCAAGCTGTTGCTCCACGCGATCCATAACCATTTCGGCCACTTCCTCCTTGGTCAGGCAGGGCAGTTCGGTGATGGTGCCGTCACGGTCGAGGATCTTGACCTGGTTCGTATCGGAGCCGAATCCGGAGCCGGACTGGGTGAGATTGTTCGCCACGATGAAGTCCAGGTTCTTCTCGATGAGCTTCTCTCGGGCATTTTCGATCAGGTTCTCGGTTTCCGCCGCAAAGCCCACCAATACCTGGTGTCTGCCGCCGGGGCGCGACCGCCCGAGCGCGGCGAGGATGTCCGGATTCCTGGTCAGCCGGACGGCTTCCTCGCCGGCGATCTTCTTGATCTTCTGCGGCGCCTCCTCCGTCGGGCGAAAATCGCTGACCGCGGCAGCCATGACGATGGCGTCCATCCCCGGCGCGAGGGCAAGCACGGATTCCTGCATTTCACGCGCGGTAACCACCTTGCTGAGTCGCACACCCTGAGGCGCGGCAAGCGTGCTGGGGCCGGAGACCAGGTGCACCTCGCCCGAGCGTCTGGCAGCAACCGTGGCGAGCGCATATCCCATCTTTCCGGTGGATGGATTGCTGATGAATCGAACCGGGTCGAACGGTTCCCAGGTAGGGCCCGCGCTGACCAGGATCCGCCTTCCGGCAAGGCTCGGGGCGGTGAGCAAACGCCTGGAAGCCTCGAGGATGTCGGGAATATCGGCCAGGCGGCCCGTTCCTTCTTCCCTGCACGCAAGGCTTCCCACCGCGGGAGGCAATACATGGCAGCCCAGTTCCCGCAATGTGGAGAGGTTGCGTTGCGTTGCCGGATGTTCGAACATCTTCACGTTCATCGCGGGACAAACGAGCACCGGCGCCGTCGTGGCGAGTAGTATCGTGGTGAGATAATCGTCGGCGATTCCGGAAGCCATCTTGGCCATCAGGTTGGCGGTGGCCGGAGCCAGGACGACCAGATCCGCCCTGCGGGCCGCTTCGATATGCCCGATTCGAGATTCGTGTTCCAAGTCGAACAGGTTGGTGAGAACGGGCCGGCCCGACAAGGCCTGAAGAGTGAGCGGCGTGATGAATTCCCGGGCATTCGCCGTCATCACCACTTGTACCGCTGCCTGCGCCTTCACGAAGCAGCGTACGATCTCAGCGGCCTTGTATGCCGCGATGCCGCCGCTGACGCCCAGTAGAATCGACTTGTCCTTGAGCATGCAATCCCTTCCCGTGTCCCACCTGATTGGACCATTGCCCATGGCACGCCCCGAAGAGCGCGGGCTGAAGCGGTTCCGGAATGCGCCGTCCCAATGAAACCCGACGGCTTGCCGGCCTGCCTGCATCGATCCGCCACCGTCATCCCGCCCTGCGTCGGGAACGCATCACCCGTTTGGGCGGGCTGGGGTTTCACGGCCATCGAACCGTCGTGATCGGAAGCGCCGCAGCGGGGCATGGAAGCGGCCGTCCTCACTTGCGCGCAAGCGGGTGTCCCCATGGAAATATCGGCCTTCCGGCTTATGCCGCGCCGGCGGTCGTCTCCACCATACGGACGAGCGGGCCGGACACGGGTTCGATCGATTCAGACTTGACTTCCGGCCGGCGCAACCAATATCTCCACGTATGTATAAAACATTTTTTCATACAGATTAATGATACAGGTTCTGTCCGGCTTGTCAAAAATCAGAACGGAGCGCTTGTAACGGAAACCGCCCTTGAGTTTCCAGTGCTCCCGGGGCAATGCCATCTGGAAAAAGTTGATGAGCGAGTTGACGTCGACCCGCCCCCTCAGGGTCAACAAACCGGCTTTGAGCGCACCCGCCTGAAACACGTATGAGTCCTTGGACACCAGGTCCAGCTCGGAAGGGATCGGAATGTCCTGAAAATCGTAGAACTGGGGCCGCGGCGCAGTCGGAGTCGGAGTCGGAGGTGGAGGGCTTGGAGGAGCGGCTGCGGGGGGCGCGCTTGCCACGGGCGTATTCGCCGGGGGAGCACTCGCCGGAGGCTCGCCGGGCGGGGTGTCCGGTTCGGACGACTGAGCGACGGGGTTGGGGGGAGGGCTCGACTGGCCTACTCCAAGACTGCCGCACCCGCCAAGGGAGATGATGAGGATGGCTGCGCCAATGACGATCATCATTCGGTAGTGCTTCGGCATCTTCATTCTCTTGCCTCCATATCCTTGGTCGACGAGTCTTTCAATGGTGTCCCGCGGGCTCGATATCGATAAGACCGGATCGGACAATCCCCGGGTGAAGGAAAACCACCCCTCCACCGAGGCTCCGGAATCGGCCCGGATTTCCGGACCCCGTTCCCCCGAACGGCCAACGCAGGCGACCGGGCCTGCTGTCCCGGCAGGCGAGCCTGTCCCGGAACGGGTCGCGCCCGACATTGGGAACGTCGGAAGCGTCCTCATCGGAACGGGATTCAGCGAAAAAACGGGTTTGTCCTCATCTCCCGTTCTACTGTGGTCCCGGGACCGTGTCCGGGATAAACCAGCGTGTCGCCGGGCAGTGTGAAAATTTTTTCCTTCACCGACCGGATCAGCCGATCGTGCGAACCGCCGGGGAAGTCGGTCCTGCCGATGGAGCCGGCGAATATTGTGTCGCCGACGAAAATGCTTTTCGCTTCAGGGAAATACACGGATACGTGTCCCGGCGTGTGACCGGGGGTTTCGATCACCGACAAACGGATCGGACCGAAGTCCAGGACATCGCCTTCCTCCAGGGTGCGGTCCGCCGCGAACCGCGGGACGTGCGCACATGCAAGGTCGTCCAGGCCGATCATGTGGTCGTCGAGGAGCGGCTGATCCTTCGGGTGGAGGAAGATCTCCCCGCCGAGTTCCTCCTTCAGGCTCCAGGCTCCCATAACGTGGTCGATATGAGCATGTGTGATCAGAATGGCGACCGGCTGAAGCCCGAGTGCCCCGATGCGTCCGGCAATGCGCTCTCCTTCCGCCCCCGGGTCGATGACCACGGCTCGATGAGAGCGTGTTTCGCCGAGGACATAGCAGTTTGTCCGGAACATGCCCACCGGAATATGTTCGAGGACGATCCGCAAATCCTGGGACGGCATCGAGACCTACCTTTCGAGTAAAATGAGCTCTTCCAACGGGCGCCGGTGGGAAGTCTGGTTCCGGTGGGCCGGCACGCCGACCGCGACTACCGCCATGAGCTCGAGGCGTTCGGGCAGTTCCAGTACTTCAAGGATTTTCTCCTTGTTCTTGAGTATCTCTCCGATCCAGACCGCCCCGAGCTCAAGCGAGTGGAGCGCGAGCAGCAGGTTCTGGATGCACGCGCCGACAGCCTGGCAGTCTTTCACGTAGTCATAGGAGCTCTCTTTGTCCATGAACACGGGAATCAATACCGCGGAAGACCTGAGAACCGTCGCATACCGAGTCAAGGCGCCTATCTTGTCTTTCAGCACGGGTTCCCACACGAGTGCGAAACGCCATGGCTGGTTGTTCAGACCGGAGGGCGCCCACGAAGCGGCTCGCAAAGCTTCCACGATCAACCTGCGGTCGACGGCGGCATCCGTGAATTGCCGGACGCTGCGGCGGGCAAGTATTGTCCGGATCGTATCCGTTTCAGTCGTAACCCCACTCACTGCGGGACCTCCATGTTCTTGCGGCTCAATAAACGGTCTGTGCCGAAAACAGGGCACATAGGCTCGCAAACAGTGAAAAGCAGTATAGTGAGGAAAACACGGTCAGGTCAAGCAAGGTGCACAAAACCGAGTAAAAAGCATTTCTTACATCGGAAGGTGTTTTGGGATACACAAAAGAGCCTTTGTCAAATATAATTCCCCTTCTTGACTGAAGCGCCGTTCATTTTGGGATCGCCGGACCGATTCGTATTGAATCGCCAGAAGGGTTCGACGTGTTGTGACCTGCGAGGGGAGGGCGCTTCGGGCGGTTGCTGCGGGAGGGCAAGAGTGAGTCTCGAGGTTTATTGGGAGGAGCACAGGCCTGTTGTGGAACTGGGGGGAGTTCTCGACCGCGAGTCGGTCCCCGGCATCAGGAAGGTCCTGTTGCGTCTGGTGAAGGCTAAGGGGATCAAGGACTTGCGTATCGACCTTGCGGAAGTCGAGAGGATGGACACCTCCGGTGTCGCCATGCTGGTGGAGGTTTTAAGGGTCCTTTCGGCAAGGAAGGGGAAAGTGCACTTGACCAACCCGAGCGAACCCGCCACGCGGATGATCCGACTGGCGCGCCTCAACGGGGTCTTCGAGCAGGGCGCCTCGGGGCCATTGGCCGCCTCCGGCGCAGGCCCGCAGCGGCGCGATTCTCGCGGGTGAGCTGAGGGCGGTTCGCGGGGATGGCGCGGGTGATCGTCATGCCTTGTGGCGACGGCGCAGCTCACGGCGGTTCGCGGGGATAGAGAAAAGGGGTTCGACAAAACCTTTCAAACGGGGCGTTGGGCACGGGAACTGGAAATGGATTCTTCCGACATGATCGTCGTCGATCGACTGAACAGCCGTTACCGCGGGCACCAGGTGCTCTACGATGTGAGTCTCACCATTCCCGGGAGCCAAGTGACGGTGATCATGGGGGTGAGCGGGTGCGGCAAGACCACCCTGTTGCGCCACCTGGTGGGACTCAAACGCACCGATCCGGGCAGGATCTTCATCGAAGGGGAGGATTTGGGGTCCTTCGACGGACGGCAGTTGGAGGACTACCGGCGCAGGGTCGGAATCCTGTTCCAGAGTGGAGCCTTGTTCAATTCCATGACCGTCGCCGAGAACATCGCCGTTCCTTTGAAGGTCCATACCCGGCTGGCGGACGAGACGATCCGCCTCATGGCCCTGATCAAGCTGAACATGGTCGGACTGTCCGATTTTTGCGACTTCATGCCCTCGCAGTTGAGCGGCGGAATGAAGAAGCGGGCGGGGATGGCGAGGGCACTGGCGATGGATCCCGAAATCCTGTTCGTGGATGAGCCTTCCTCCGGCCTCGATCCGATCACCGCCGCCGGATTGGACAGGCTGATCCTGGACTTGCGCGAGGCCCTGGGGATGACCATCGTGGTGGTTACGCATGAGCTGGAAAGCGCGTTTCAGATTGCCGACCAGATCATCGTGATGGACCAGGGGCGTCTCCTGGCGTCCGGCACCCCTGAAGCGATCAGGGCGAACACGGATGAGCGGGTCGTCCAGTTTCTGCAAAGGCGGGCGGATTCGGGACAGACCGGGATCGAGAACTATCTCTCCAGCCTGTTGGGTTGATGCGCGGAGTTATCGGGCGGGGAAGGTCCCAAGCGCGAAATGCCTATTGTATTTGACGGTATTCATGAGGAGAAATCGAGGCATGATCGATACCGGAAGGGGTGAAGGCGGGGCGAGGAGGGCGCGGTGTTCGAAATGATCCGTTCCCTCGGTGCCTACACGGTCGTCCAAGTGGGATTTCTCGGCCGTCTCGGCCTCTTTCTGGGCCGAATGCTCGCGGGCATAACCAGGCCTCCCGGAAAATTCCTTTCCGTCGTCAAGCAGATTCAGTTCATCGGGACCAAGTCGTTCCTCGTCATCGGCTTCACCGCGATATTCACGGGGATGGTACTGGCACTGCAGGGATATTACGCCCTGGCCAGCGTGGGATCGGAGGGGTGGCTCGGCAAGGCGGTCTCTTTGAGCCTGATCCGCGAGCTGGGGCCCGTGCTGACGGCCCTTATGGTTACGGGCCGGGCCGGCTCCGCCATGTGCGCGGAAATCGGCATCATGAGGATTGACGAGCAGATCGACGCCATCGAGTGCATGGCGATAGACCCTCATTCCTATCTGATCACCCCCAGGCTTCTGGCAGCGCTGATCGCCCTGCCTCTGTTGACGGCGTTTTGCGACGTGGTCGGGATCGTCGGCGGGTACCTGGTCGGCGTCAATCTCCTGGGGGTGAATGCCGGCGCCTACCTGGACAGCATGGAATCAAGCGTGGTGTGGAAGGACGTCTACATGGGGATCGTGAAATCGATCTGCTTCGGGGTCCTGATCATCTGGATCTGCACCTATAAAGGTTATTATGCGGGGGTCGATGAAAACAACTTCGGCCCGGAGCAGGTGAGTCGCGCCACGACCAACGCCGTGGTGCTTTCGTCGATTTCCATTCTCGTCTGCGACTATGTCGTGACGTCGGTGTTGCTGTGAGCAGGGGTTGATACGATGGAGCGAAGAGGGTTGGAATTCGGTGTCGGATTGTTTTTACTGATCGGTTTGGCCTGCCTGGGGTACCTGTCGTTCAAGCTCGGCCATCTGAATCTGTGGGGAGGGTCTGACTATCCGGTCACGGCAAAATTTTCCACGGTGGCCGGACTGAAGGACAAAGCCAAGGTGTTCATGGCCGGCGTGGCCATCGGCGAGGTACAGAGCATCGGCCTGAAAGACGGAGAGGCGGTGGTTACGCTCTCCATCAACAAGGACGTCAAGCTGGAAGATGACGTCATCGCCAGTATCAAGACGTCGGGGCTCATCGGCGACAAATACGTGTCCGTCACCGCGGGGGCCTCCGACCAGTACATCAAGCCGGGCGGCGCCATAAGAGACACTCAGCCGCCGCTCGATATCGAAAACCTGCTGGGCAGGTTCGTGTTCGGCAGTGTGGAACAGCCCAAAGGGCAGGGCGGGGAAGGCAAACAGGACGACGGCGCGCTGCGGTAGCCCGTTTCCCGCAAACGAAGCGAGAAACGAAAGCGAGAGACGCAATGAAGAAAAAAGAAAAGCCGGCGGAAAGCCCGCCGGCTTTACAAAGCATGATGAGTTTGCGAACTTACTTCTTCATCTTTCTCATCAGCATCTGTTCGCACTTGTCGGCGGCGGCTTCGGCCCTGCGAGCGGCTGCCTCGGCCTTCTGAGCGGCTGCTTCAGCGGCCCTGGCGCTGGCGGTGCAGGACTGCTCAATAGCCTGAGCCTTGTCGAGAGCTGCCTGGCAAAGATCGGCGCACTTCTTGCAATCGGTCGTGGCGCAACAGCCGGAAATCATGGTAAAAGCCAAAGCCACTACAAACAAAACTGCCATTATTCTCTTCATAACTCTTTCCTCCTTAAGAAACCAATCGAAACCAAAAACTGAACCACCTCTCCTCTGTACCACACTAAACGATTAGGGCTGCTTGTCCTCTCACCCCCTCTCTTCGCTCGAGAATCGCCAGTAATTGTCCACATTCCTTACGCTACTTCCACGAGTATTTTCAATAAAACGAACAAATGCTACGTCAGAACTTTTATAAAATCAAGAAATTTTTCTTCCCGGGACAAGGAGGTCCCCCATCTCGCGCCAGGACTGGGACGATTTATTCCTGAGAAAATTCAACAAGTTTTAGCGAATTATCGTCAGGCGACAATCGCGTTACATTCGTAGGGACACCATTTTGCAATGTCAGAGCCATCGTAAATTTCTTTCGATCTACTTGCTTTTCCAGAGGATATTGAGCAAGTTTGTCAAAGCCGTACTGAATGTAGTCGGGAATCTTCCGGTACACGTCGGGGTGAGCCTCCACGAAAACCTGCCCGTTCTTCTGCCCGAACTTGATGGGCTCATAGATCATCTCCAGCTTGTATCCCACCGGAACCTGCGGGTAGAGGATCCGGATGTGTTCCGGATAGCACCTGATGCAACCGTGACTCACCAGTCTGCCCACCCCCCAGGGCATCGCCGTGCCATGCACTCCGTAGGCTCCGGCGGAGAACTTCATCATGAATTCCCCCAACGGATTCTCCGGACCCGGGGGCATCTGCGCCATTCCATATTTTTCCTGCAGGGACGCCGGGATATACCAAGTCGGGTTGGGGCGCTTCTCGGTGATGCTGAACGTTCCGATCGGGCTTTCCCATCCTTCGTCGCCGATTCCGATGGGATAGGTTTGCACCGCATTGCCGGATTTGTCAAAAAAATAAATCCTCAGTTCCGGAACATTGATCACCAGTTGCCGATGCTGCGTCGGGGGCAACACCCAAAACGTGGGGACTGCAATACGCTTGCCCGCCGGGGGTATCCATGCGTCCATGCGCGGGAACAGAAGATCGACTTCATTGTATCCCAGGCCATAGCGCCTCGCGATATCGAGCAGGGTATCCTTGGGTTTCACAGTGCACCATGAAGGTTCTCCCACCACCGTCAAGTCGGGGATGCGGTAATTGTACCGGGTGAGCGTCGCTGTGAATACCTCGTCCTCTTCTTCGTCGGCATAGGCGGGTGGGGAAACAAAAAGCGAAATTGCGATCAGGAGTTGCAGAAGCAAGAGAGCCCGGTTCTTCATGGTCCGATTCCCTGTTAATTAAGTAAGCTTGTGATGCCTGTCAAGATGCGCCGTACAATAGAGACTATGGGCGGCCAGATCAAGAATTTTCTCGAAAGAGGCCGGCTTTCGGGTCAACGATGGTCAACTTCTCGCGCGATAGAGAAAAAACAGCGCATCGTTGCGCTTTATCTGCTTCAACGACAGCCTGTCCCATTGAATCCCGATCCGGGCCTGCGCCGTAGCCGGCGTGCGTTCCATGCGGCTGGGCGTCACAATCCAATGGATCTCCACATCGCCGGGCTTCATGGGAACAGAAGGCACAACCCGGCAATCCTCCACGAGGCCGACCACTTCAAAGGCCGGGTGGAGCCATCCAAGGGAGCTCAGGATCGCGCACTGCAAATCCAGATGGCCTGAACCGTCCCCGAGTCGCCCGCCATCGCGGCCCACCATCAAACCTTCGGTCACTATCAAGTCAATGAGAAACCCCGGCGGTTCCCGGTAGGGCATGCGCGTCGCGAAAGGGTTTTCCGGACCCGGCTGAACGGCGGAATGCCTCTGTCTCGGCGGAATGAACCCGGGCTCGACGACGACAAAACCCTTGTGGAGTCCCGGAGTCGGCATGACGAGCCTCTTCCTGTCGGTGAGCGCGTTCAACCTGACCTGGTAAAGAGAAGAGACCGGAGAGATCATCACCGATTGCGCTTCCCTGTAGCGGGGAAGATGTCTCAGGCGCTCTGCCGCTTTTCCCTGCGCACCTTCGGGCGGTAGTGCCGGAGATCGGCCCCCGGCCGACAAAAAGCTCGTTCGCAGTTGATCTTTCCGTGAAACGATGTCCGCAATATCCAACGGGTGCATTACCTCCCGGCCCCGGATCGCGTCATTGCCCATGCATCGGCGGCGACAGAGCGCCGCGGGACTCTCGGGCCGCACGACCCGGTTTTCCGGAAACGGGGCCTGCATACGCTTGCTTCGCACTTTAACCGGTGATTGCCCATAAGACAAGAATGCGGGTCCCGGCTGGGCTGACGCCTCCGACCGCGGCGTGCGTGGAGCGGGGTTCGGCTCGGCCCCGCGGGGAGGGTCGAGGGCCTCGGCGGAATCGGCTTCCGGGGTCAGTGTTCGACTCTTTCCCATCGGGTCCCGAGAGGAGTGTCGATCACCTTCAGCCCACGCTGGAGCAACGTCTCCCTGATACGATCCGCGGTATCCCACTCCCCTGAGCCTCGGGCTTTCTCACGCCTGTGGATCAATTCCTGGTCGTCCTCGGACAAAGGCTGCAGCTCCAGGTCGAAAATGCCCATGATTCCATTGATCTTGTAGAACACGTCCGTGATCTGGCGGCGTTGGGCTTCGCTGAACTCCTCGCGGTCCAGAATCGGGTTGAACTGCCGGATGAAACGAAACAGGCATGCGAAGGCCCGGGGCACGTTCAGATCATCGGCGAGCGCATCGAAGAACCCCTGCTCGAGGGCGTAGATCATCTCGGGCAGCAGCTTGTGATCTTGAGACGCCGTCCGGGCGTGCTGCACGCGATGGATGAACTCTCTCAAGCGGTGGTATCCGCGCCGGGCATTGTCGATATTCTCCGGGGTGACGTGGATCGGCTTTCGATAGTGGTTGCTCAGCAACCAGTACCGGACTTCGATGGGTGAATACCCCAGCTTGTTCAATTCGCGGATGGGGGTTTCCTCGCTCAGCCCGTCTTCCCGCTTGACGTCCGCGCCTGACCACATGCGCTCGCTCAGCATCCAGACATTGGCGAATGGTTTTCCCGTGAGGGCATGACCGATCTCGCGCACGTTCTCGAGGTGCGGAAACAGGAAGTCCACGCTGCTCACCTGGATGTCGATGGGGGCGCCCAGCTCGCGCAGAGCAACGGAGGCCGCCGCGATATGCCACGTTGGGATGACGTTTCCCCAGTCGGTCTTGAGGCACACCCCGCGCTTGAGCTCGGCGAGGGTGGCGCGTTTGAGCAGGGCAAAATCCCTGGGATTCAGTTTTTCATAGGCGTCGAGATCCACCGTCGTGCCGATTCGGATCTTCTTCAGGTTGACCCTGGAGAGGGCTCCATAGTCCTTGCTGCCGGACAGGTTGAAGTACACGGACCGGAGCTTGTCGTAAGCCAACCCCTTGTTGACGAGGGTCTTGGTGTCTTCCGTAATGGCGTTGATGTGCTCCGAAGAACGGGGATAGCGGTAGGCCCTCTTGACGGCGAGTCGATCCAGGTCCTCGAGAATCAGGTCGAGCTGCTGCCGCGTGTAGGCGGAGAGCGGCATTCTTGAGGCGAGGGACCCACCGATCGTGCGGCTGTCGAGATCGGGAACCTGGACGACCTGTTCCACCGAGAAACTCTTGGCCGTGAGAAATCGAGCCAGGAAATCCGCCAGCAGGAACCGGCGCGATTCGCCGAGGGTCAGGGGATTGTCGAGGGGCGGGCCGGTAACGCAAATTCTCACTTTACCCTCGACCACGGGCTTGAAGTCGACTTTTTTCCTTTCGAGGAAGTTGAAGAAATGAAAATCGGGTTCCAGGAGCGTGGTGAAGAGGTTGGTGCTCAGATACCGGTCCCCGCCGTCGGGCAACACGGCCACGACGATGCCCTCCCGCATTTCCTCGGCCACTCTGACGGCTATGGCCATGGCCGCCCCGGAGCTCATACCGGTGAAAATCCCTTCTTCCCGCGCGAGGCGCCTGGCCATTTCGAAAGCATCCTCGTCCTTGATATGGATGATCTGATCCAGGGCGTGCCGGTCGAATATTCCCGGGACATAGGACTCTTTCATGTTCTTGAGCCCCTGGACGCGGTGCCCCGGGTAGGGCTCAACCCCCACAACCCTGATGGCGGGATCCCGCTCCTTCATGGCCTGGAGTATACCCATGGCCGTCCCGGTGGTTCCCAGCGTGACCACGACCGTATTGACCTTGCCTTCGGTCTGTTCGAAGATCTCCGGGCCGGTACCGAAATGATGAGCCGCGGGGTTGGCCGGGTTGTTGAACTGGTCGGGCATATAGTAGCGGTCGGGGTTTTCCCGGACCAGGCTGTATACCTTTTCAATGGCGCCGTCCGTGCCGAGGTTTCCGGGAGTGAGCAGAATCTCCGCGCCGAGCGCCTTGAGAATCTTCTGCCGCTCGAGACTGGCCGTCTCGGGCATGGCAAGCATCAGCCGGTACCCCTTCACGGCGGCGACAATCGCCAGGCCGATCCCCGTGTTGCCGCTCGTGGCCTCGATGATGATCTTCTCGTGAGTCAGCAGGCCGTCGCGTTCGGCCGATTCAATCATGAAGAGCGCCGTGCGGTCCTTGATGGAACCGCCGGGGTTCTTCGCTTCCAGTTTCGCATACAGCGTGACCGCGGGGTTCGGGTTCAACCGGTTGATGCGGATCAGAGGCGTGTTGCCGATAGATTCAAGAACGTTTGAAAAGACAGTTTTCATCGCGGACAAGCTTCCCTTTTCCGGGTCATGAGTCGCTGTGATGGAGCCGCCTGCCGTTGGACGACATACCTTTCGGCAGTTTGAAATTGCCAGCGTGTTCCACACCTGATACTAATACTGGGGCCGATTTCCCGCTTTTTCGACGGGGCCGGAGCTCATTCCCGGGCGCACCGGCTCGAAGAAGCGGAACTGCAGCCCGTCCCGGGTGATGATTGTGGGCGTGAGCCCGATCCGCCACGTATCGAGCGAGGGGGAAAGCGCCTTCTTCCGTCTCGTTCCGCGGGGTGGATTCGCTCAGTTTTGATTATATATTCAGCCTGACTGACTTTTGTCAAAGTCTTTCCATTGATTGCCCCGCCGGATCGCCCGGCGGCAGGGTGACCGATCCCCCGGCGCAGTCGCGGGCCGTAATCGCTGGGTTGCGCATGACCAATCTCGAGTATCAAGAGAAGCTTCTGGACCTGATAACCGACGGGCACACGGTGCTTTCGGAAACGGAGCGGTTTGCCAATCAGTTGAGACTGCGTGCCCGCGGGCGGTATCGCAGACAAGGCGCGCCTGGCTGGGATGGGGTTGCGGTCGGGACGTTCAACGCGTGGGCAATGGACTGCTGGGAGGACTCATGGCCGAACGAATGGCCCGCATCGGATTTCACGAGATGGCGGCTGATCCGGGAAATCCTGCGGCACAATCCCCCCCCGGAACCGCTTCTTCCTGACCTCCCGCTTGTCGTCGCCGTCGACGAGAGCTTTGCGGGCTGTCTGCGTTACGGCATCGACCCGGGAGAGGGAGATCCCGCCAACCGCCTGGTGGAATGGCGGCGCGGCGTGTGGAAGGAATACCGTGACGCACTCCGCGCCTTGCTGCTCTTCCATCCCGCGTCGCTTCCCGAACGTTTGGGTTCGTTCCTGTCCCTGAACCCCGACGCGGTTCCGTCGAAGACGGTGATAGCGGGATTCGAGTTTGCCGGGTACTGGGAGAAGAAGCTTTTCTCCCGGTTGGCCGACACGCATGGTGCCCTCGCACTGCCGCTTCCACAGGTGAAGGCGAAACCGCGCGCCGTCGTCTACGCGGATCGGGAACAGGAAGTCTTCGGGCTGCTCGGCGACCTGATTCGTGGAGCCGGGGAAGGCCGTCTCCATGAGCTTGCCGTGGTGCTTCTCGATCGCGGGACGTATGCACCCATCCTGTCACAACATTTGAAGGATCTTCTCGGAGCCCAGCTCGAAGGCGAGAATGCCGCCTACAACCTGTTGGCCGGCGACGTGCTGACCTCCCAGTCACTCTGGAGGGCGGCGCTTCTGCCCCTGGATTTCTGCCTGGGCGGCGAATCCGGGACGCAGCTGTTCAGCCTGTTGCGTTCACCGTATTACGGTTATTTTGGAGCCCGCGGCAGGGCGCTCGCGCAGTGGGACCGGGTCTGGCGGGAGCAGGGAATCGAGAAGGGGCTGACGGCCCTGCTGGGTTCCCTGGGCGGGCGGGAAGATGTCCTGCCGCGGCGGGGTGCGGAGCTGACCGAAGGACTCGGCGCTCTCACGGATCGTGGCACGCGTGCCGCATCCGAGTGGAGCGCAGGCCTTCGATCGTTCTGGAAGCAAATGGAATTTCCGGTCATCGCCAATGAGCGCGATCGGATCGCCTGGCAGCGGCTGACCGGCCTGCTCGACGGCTTCGATGCCGAATTGGGCGATTCTTCGATGCGTGCCGCGGAGTTTGCGGCATGGCTCACTGCGGCGGGAGAAAAGGCTCCGGTTCAACCTTCGGGTTTCGAGGACGCGGGCATTCAGGTAATCGGCGAGTTGGAACTGCGGGGACTGGCCTTCAAAAGGCTGTTTGTGCCCGGCTTTCTTTCCGGCGTCATTCCGCAGCCGGCCAGGTCCCTGCCGTTTCTGAGCGTGCGGGAGCGCAGGCTTGTTCTCGGCGGTACGGCGGAAAGCCAGTTCGAGTTCGCGGCACATCTCTTCGGTCAGGTTCAGGCGGCGGCTCGGGAAACCGTGGTGAGTCGCCCGTTGCTCGGCGAGGGGGGCGAACCTTGCCTGCCCTCTCCGTTCTGGCCGGCGTCCGAAGAGACGATGGCCCCCGTGATCCCGTGGCGCCATGACCTGCCCGTGATGCAGAGGGCAAGATGGGTGAGGGACGGCATTGAAGGGATCGCCGCGGCCATGGAGCGCAAGGAGCCGGCCGGCAAAACGCATGCCGGGGGCGAATCGGCTCCCGACCTTTACCGGGCCGAGCGTCTCCGGTTTCCGTCCGAGGTCTCCGTCAGCGAACTGGAGCTCTTGCTGGCCTGTGCCGGGCGGTTCTTTCTGCGGGTCATACTGGGACTCGAAGCGCTTCCCGTCCCAACGCGCGGTCTTGACGCGGCGGTCCGTGGCCGGAAAATCCACGCGCTCCTGGCCGGCTTCGGCAGAAGACTCCGAGGGATTCCGGGCGGCCACGAGCGGGAGCCCGAAGCATTGTGCCGGCTGCTCGACGAGATGGTTCGCAAGGATATTGAAGAACAGGCTCGGGTTGCGCACTGGCGAGTGGAACTCGCGAGGCTGCTGGGCGGAGCGGAAGGCGCGCCGGGCTTGCTCAAGGAATGGCTCGCGCTCGAGTGTTCCAGGTTTGGGGAGGGGTGGCGTTGGACGGCGTTCGAACCGAGCTTCGACAACTTGAAACTCCGCGATTGCCCGGTGGGGATCAAAGGGCGGCTCGACAGGCTGGATCTTCATTCCGAGCTCGGTTGCATATGCTGGGACTACAAGACCGGCGCCGCGCCGGGCATGAAGGAAGTGCTCGAAGACTTCAAAGCCCCGCAACTTCCGGTCTACCTGCTGGCCGTTCGCAAGGGCCTGGTCCCCGCGATCGGAGACCGCCGGGTGACGTTGGCCGCCGGGTACATCGCTCTTCAGTCCGTCCGCAAATTGAATCATTGCCTTGTGATCGGAGCCGATGAGCGGATGGAATCCTTCCTGTCGCAGTGGGAATCGGTCCTTGCGGAGAAGATCGACGCTGCAAGGCGCGGCCAATTGGCGCCATTGTGGGTTTTGCAGCCGTGCGAGGAGCGCTGCGACTATGAATGTCTCTGCGGAGAGCTGCTTTTTGCGGGGCCTGAAGCCGCGAGCGGTTGCGCAGCGCCGGGCAACCCGGTCGAGCGCGGCCGGGGGTAAGGGGCGGAGGCCGCCGGAACCGATTGAATCCGCTGCACGGCGGCGGTTTCCGATTCGCGGTTTCGGGCGGTGAACGACCGGGATGGAGGGAGTCGGGCATGTCTTGTCGGGAAACCGAGAAAGAGTGCGGCGCGGCTCTGAAAGGGAAGCATTGGGAGCCGCGATATTGTGCGTATTGCGGGAAGGTGCTCGGGATCAGGCTGGAAGGCGCTCACCCGCGACTCCACTGTTCAAGCTGCAACGTCATCCATTACCGTAACCCGACGGTCGGCGTCGCCGTGATCCTGGTTGAAGAAGGCAGGCTGCTCCTTGTAAAACGTTCCGGCACCTACGAAGGCATGTGGTGCATTCCGTGCGGGCACGTCGAATGGCACGAGGATGTGCGGCGCGCCGCCGAGCGGGAGTTTTTCGAGGAAACGGGACTGAGGGTGAAAGCGGGCAAGGTTTTTGAGGTTCATTCGAATTTTCATGACCCGCGACACCACACGGTGGGCGTATGGTTCCTCGGGACGCGTTGCGAAGGAACGCTTCGTCCCGGCTCGGATGCCTCCGATGCACGGTTCTTCGCCCTGGACGAGTTGCCCGAAGATCTTGCCTTCCCGACCGACCGCCTGGTGTGCGAGAAGCTCAGAGAGTTGCACGGCGCGCCATGAGGCGGGTCGTTCTTGCGCCTGTGGCACGCTCGGCCTTCCAGGACATGCGTTCGAGCCGAACGGCGCAGGCGGTCGGATTTTTTTCGGAGCGTTTTTGTAATTGACCCGCAAAGAAATGTTTGCTAAAGGTTTCACGAGTTTTGAATGGTTTTGTCCAGCTGAAAAGCCTGCTTATACGCAATGAGGGGGTATCATGTTTGGTGTAGGCGAGTTGTTGTGTGCGGAACTGAAACGCAGTGTCTCCAGTATGTTGCCCATGGACATACCCTGGTACGATCCCAGCCACACCGTCTTCTTCGCGGCGTTGTACGGCGCGCTTTCGGTGATCGGGATCGGCCTCGTGGCGAGCGTTATCCTGACGATCAAGCGCATGAAGGGCGGCGAGGAAAGCGGGCATCACTGAGTCTGCCCTGCCGCCTGCGTTGAGCTGCATCCCGCATCGTTCCACCATCATGGCCTGACGGGCTGAGAAGACGATCCTCGGTGAGCCCGGCAGAGCACCGCCGCCACGGCCTGCCTTTATCGGGCGGGCCGGTTGTCGTTTTGCCGTCCGCATTCCCAAGCTATTCCGCCTGCGTGGCCGCCATGTCGAGTAAAGGAGCTGATCTTCGTGGATCCGAACGTCTTTCGAGAATACGATATCAGGGGTATTGTCGGTTCTGAAATCCGGGACCGTGACGTCTACCTGCTGGGCAAAACCTTCGGCACCTATATGGTCCGTCAGGGAAAATCCCGGGTGGTCGTGGGAAGGGACTGTCGTCTGAGCTCGGATCGGTTCCGGGATTTGCTCGTGGAAGGGATGCTGGAAACGGAGCTCGATATCGTCGACCTCGGCGTTTGTCCCACTCCGCTCCTCTATTTTGCGCTTCATCACCTGAAGCGGGAGGGCGGCGTGATGATCACCGCCAGCCACAACCCTCCGGAATACAACGGCTTCAAGATCTGCAACGGTGTCGACACCATCTCGGGAGCTGAAATCCAGCGAATTCGGGAACTCATGGAGTCAAGGGATTTTGCGGGCGGAAGGGGAGAAATCAGGCAGTTCGCCATTCAGGAGCCTTACATCGACTACGTGCTCCAAAGCGTGCGCCCGAAGCGGAGCCTGCGAATCGGCCTGGACGCGGGGAACGCCACCGGGGGACCCGTCGCTCTCCCCTTGCTCCGCGACCTGGGATGCCGGGTCTACCCGCTCTACTGCGAAATGGACGGCACCTTCCCCAATCACGAGCCCGACCCCACGGTCATGGAGAACATGCGGGACATCCAGGAACTGGTTGTGAAGGAGAATCTGGATGTCGGCATTGCACTTGACGGAGACTGTGACCGGTTGGGGGTCATCGATCACCGGGGCGAAGTCGTTTTCGGAGACAAACTGATGATCCTGTTCGCCCGCGAAATTCTGTCCCGCCGTCCGGGTTCGCTGTTCATCTCCGAGGTGAAATGCTCGAAGACGCTGTATGACGATATCGAGCGCAACGGCGGCCGGGCAATCATGTGGAAGGCGGGGCATTCTTTGATAAAAGCCAAGATGAGGGAAGTCGACGCGGTTCTGGCCGGAGAGATGAGCGGCCACGTCTTCTTCAAGGATCGATATTTCGGCTTTGACGACGGAATCTATTCCGCCTGCCGCCTTATCGAGATCCTGGCGGCTACCGGGAAGACCATTCCCGAGCTGCTGGAAGGCGTGCCGCCGACCTTCAGCACTCCCGAAATCAGGATCCCCTGTCCCGACGATATCAAATTCGAGGTGGTGGAACAGGCCAGGCGATCGTTTGCAGAAAAACAATTCCGGATTATCGATGTGGACGGCGCGCGCATCGTATTTCCCGACGGCTGGGGGCTCGTGCGCGCATCCAACACCCAACCCGTTCTGGTGCTTCGCTACGAGGCCGATTCCCCCGAACGCCTGGATGCGATCCGCAACCTGGTGGAAGGGACACTCCACGCGATCATGAACCGTTGACCGCAATGCATTCCGAACGGCGGGTTTCCCCCGAATGCGCCGAGACGGCGGAGTGCGTTTCGGCGTTCGGCATGGAGCGCGACGACGGTCGTTCAACAGAGCAGGCGCAAGCTATTGACCCCGCCCGCGGGGCACATTAGCTTGGGTTTTGCACAGCTGTTTCGTGGGCGGGAGAGCGTTGCCTCGCTGCCGGCCGGAGTCTTCGACGGGCCCGGGAGCGCGCTCGCAAGGTTTTCGCCGCGAAGGGCGGGAACGACCCGTATATCATGTCTGGACCCCGACTTCGATTAAAGGAGGACATCATGCCGGACTTCGGGACTGCTTTTTCGGGTTTGGCGCTGGAGAAGAGAAAACTGACGCACGAGGAGCTGATCAGGGCGATCCGGTTCATGGTTGCGGCCGAGTATGAGGCCGTGCAGCTCTATGTGCAGCTTGCGGAATCAATCGACAACGAGCTTGCCGCGACGGTGCTCAGGGACATTGCCGAAGAAGAGATCGTCCATGCGGGGGAGTTCCTGAGGCTGTTGAAGGAACTGGCGCCCGAAGAGGAAGGCTTCTACAAGAAAGGCGCTGAAGAAGTCGAGGAAATGATCCGGGAGCTGAAGAAATAGGACGTGAGCGGGGCGGCGCCGCACTGCCCGGCCATTCCCGCGCGTGACGGGGGAAGATGAGCCGATGGGAGGCGCTTAGAGTAACGGCCGGCGCCATTCCCCTGCGTGACGGGAAAAGAGGGGGGTGTCGGAGGGACAATCCCTTCGGCGACTCGCTCTCACCGTTTGGCACGGCGGTCCGCGGACGGTGTTCTCACCAGGTTTTCCGCACCCTTATGCCGTTGTCGTCCAGAAACTGCTTGATCCGGCGGATGCTGTAGGTGCCGTAGTGGACCATGGAGGCGATGAGCGCGGCGTCCGCCCGGCCTTGCTTCAGCACGTCGGCCAGATGATTCGGAGTTCCGGCTCCGCCCGATGCGATGACCGGGATCCGGACGCTGGTGGAGATCAGCCGGGTCAGCCTCAACTCGTAGCCGTCGCGGGTGCCGTCGGCGTCGATCGAATTGAGACAGATCTCTCCCGCTCCCAGGCGCTCCGCCTCCAATGCCCACCAGAGCGCATCGAATCCCGTGGTCGTGCGGCCCCCGTTGATCACGATCTCGTAGCCGGAAGGAATCCTGGTGGAGGGCGCGACGTGTTTGACGTCCATCCCCAGGACGATGCACTGGCTCCCGAACGCTTCCGCGCCCTGGCTTATGATATCGGGATTGAGCACCGCGGCGGAATTCACGCTGACCTTCTCGGCACCCGCAAGGAGCACGTCCCGCATGTCCTCGAGGGTCCTGATCCCTCCGCCGACGGAAAAGGGGATGAAGATGGTCTCCGCAACCCTTTTCACCACGTCCAGCATGATGCCCCGACGATCGCTCGACGCGGTGATGTCGTAGAACACGATCTCGTCGGCGCCCTCCTCGTAATAGAATCGTCCCATGTCCACCGGGTCGCCGATGTCGACGTTGTTCCTGAATTTTATCCCCTTGGTTGTCCGCCCGTCGCGAACGTCGAGACAGGGGATGATCCGTTTGCTCAGCATTCTCTCTCCTCGCTATCGGGACACTCGGCCGTCCCACCGGCAGAAATTGGCCAGGATACGCAATCCCGGAGGTCCGCTCTTTTCGGGGTGAAACTGAACCGCGACGAGGCTGTCGTGGGCGACTGCGGAGGCAAAACGGATTCCGTACAAGGTGCGGCCGACAATGTGATCGCTGTCGCGCGGGTCCGGGAAATAAGCATGCACGAAATAGAATTCATTGCCTTCCCGGACGTCGGCAAAAACGGGATGCGCCTTGTCGAACGCCACGGAATTCCAGCCCATGTGCGGTATCTTCAGCCTTTCCCCTTTCGTGTCCGTGAGATCGTTCGGGAAACGGCGGACTGCGCCGGGCAGAATCCCGAGGCAAACGGTGTCGTTTTCCTCGCTGTGGTCGAACAGGACCTGCATTCCGACACAAATCCCCAGGATGGGTATGCCCGAGGATCGGCGTTCCCGGAGGAGCTCATCCAGGCCGAGCTCCCGCAAATCCGCCATGGACTTCCCCGCAGCCCCGACACCCGGGAAGATGATACGGTCGGCGTCCCTGATTTCGTCGTGCGAGTGCGTAATGCGGCAAGGGAATCCCAGAAAATTCAATGCTCTTTCAACGCTGGTCAGGTTGCCGGCCCGGTAGTCCAGAATTGCGATCACTGCGTGCTCCTCCGACTTGGTGTGTCCTCAAAATATTTTTCAAGTAAAATAGTCGGAACGAGGCACACGGTCAAGGCCGCGGGCCGTGGAGCGTTGTGACGCGCGGTGCGACGTCCGTTCGCTTTCCACCGCCACCCGGTGGAGCGCGCAGCGAAAAACTGCTTCGGGAATGCAAATTGACGGGCGATGGCTTAATATTCATCGTGGGTTGTGCGCAACGACATCCAAGGAAAGGTAACCCGAGATGCATTCTATTTCAGAGTCATTGAGAAAACAGCGGGAGCAAGTCCTGAGCGACAGCAGCGAGGATGCCCTGATCCGGCACACGAGTCTGCTGGAAATCGCCATCATCTCCCTTTACAACCGGCTCGTGAACCGGCTCAGCCAGGATACGGAGCATTTCCGGTCCAGCGCCGCGGTGATCGGCCTGGACGGTTTCGCGCGCGGAGTCATCGGCCCCGGTCAGCCGGTGCGCATCCTTTTCCTGATGACGGATTCCGCGTTGTGGAATGCAAGCTGGCTGGACGAAATCACCGTGCCCCTGACCGAGGCGGGCTGGACCGTGGATTTGCGCCGGGAGACCATCGATTCGCTGATGATCGCGCTCGAAGGCGATTTTGAGGCATTCCTGGAGTTGCTCGAAATGAGGTATGTCTCCGGGAATCGCCAATTGCTGGAACAGGCTGAGAAGGGCATCGAGGGATTTATCGAGGCGCGGCGCGAGGAATTGCTTTCCCGCCTGTACGGCACGGTCAAAGCCAGGGAGGGGAGGCTGCAGAAACCCGAAAGTTGGCTCGAGCCCGATTTGCAGGACAATCCGGGCGCCCTTTCCGACATCGTGGCGATACGGCTGGCCTGCCGCATCGCATCCAATATCCGGAGCCTGGATGATGCCATCTTCATGGGATACCTGGTGCGCCGGGAGGTGGATTTCATCCGGCATGCGGAAAAATCGTACATGCGCCTGCTGGGCCTGTTGAGGAGCCTGTCGGATAAGTCGTCCGGCGTGCTTCATTTCGACGAGCAGGGACTGCTGGCGGACAAGCTCGGCTACGCCGAAAGAGCCGGTTACCTCCCGGTGGAAAGCCTGATGCAGGAAGTGTTCCAGCTGTTTCACGGGGTGGGGGTGGTTTCCGCGGAGTTTTGGGAGCGCCTGAGGGAGAGCCGGGAAAACCTTCCCGCAGCCGGGGAAATGCGGGGCGAGCCCCTGGAAGAGGGCCTTTTCGTGTTGAACGGGAAGATCCACATTCAAACGGACCGCTACCCCGCGACCCCCGGACACCTCGTCCACCTGTTCCGCCTCGCGGCCGAAGGAGGGCTGGGGTTCGCCAACGTCACGCGGCAATGGGTCCACCATCATCGTAACGCACTGAATTCCTCCTCCGGAGATCCGCTGGTCAAAGAGGAACTGTTCGCACTGATCCGGGCGGATTCGGAAGACCTTCCCGCGTTCCGACGATTTTGCGACAACGGCCTGTTCACCGCATTGATACCGGAGCTTGCCGCGGTCTACGGGCTGGCGCAGCATGACGCGTTTCACCTGTATCCCATTCACGAGCATCATCTGCGTACGTTGAGCGAATTGAAGAAGATACGGGCCGGCTTCTATTCGGCGGCCGAACCCGAGCTCACCCAGATCGCCCGGGGCATCGAGGACCCCGTCTGGCTTTACCTGGCCGGATTGCTGCACGATATCGGGAAGAGTTCGGGAAGGGGGCACGCGGCCAAAGGCGGAGAAATGATTCCGGCCATTGCGCGCCGCCTGGGCCTGGAACCCGAGGAAACCTCCAAGGTCCGTTTTCTTGTGGCCCAGCACCTGTTGCTCATGGACAGCGCTTCGCTCAGAGACCTTGCGGACCAGGAGATGCTGGCCGGATGCGCGGCTGCGGTGGGCAGTTCCGAACTGCTCGATCTGCTCGTTCTGCTGAGCTACGCGGACATGCTGTCCACCGGACCCAAGGCCCGGCAGAAATGGAGGGACACGCCGGTTCTCGCCCTCTACAACAGCATCCGACACCTGCTCGAGAAGGGAGAACCGAGCGCCCGGGCCATCACGGAAAGAATCGAACGGTTGCGAAACCAGGTCCGCAACGAAGTGCTCGACCTGGTGGACGAGGCACAGCTGGACTCGTATTTCTCCCAACTGGTTCCGCGATACCTTCTTTCGATGCAGCCGAAGGCCGTCGCCAGGCACCTGCGCATGTGGCGCCATCTCCAGTCCTCCGATACGCCCTTCGTGTGGGAGGTCGAGTCTTCGGGCGATACCGCGGAAATCACCATCGTGAGCTGGGAAAAACCGGGGCTGCTCTCCCGGTGTGCCGGCCTCCTGACGCTTCACAGCATGAACATCCTGGGAGCGCAGGTGTTTACCATGCACAACGGATTGATTCTGCTGATCTTTCAGTGTCGCCTGCCGGGCGGCGCGGGAGGCGGGATGGATTGGAACGCGGTTCGGCTGGATGTGGAACGCCTGCTGCTGGGCAAGATGGCGCTCGACTACCGCATTGCCGAGCATGCCCGGCGGCGGCCGGCCTCCCAGGTCCCGATGCGGACCGCGCCGAGCCAGGTCCTGGTGGATAACCAATCATCGGCGATGTACACCATCCTGGAGGTCTACACGGTGGATCGGGTGGGGCTGCTCTACACGATCGGCAGGACCCTGTTCGAGCTGCAAATCCGTATATCCGTCGCGAAGATCACGACCAAGATCGACCAGGTCGCCGACGTCTTCTACGTCAGGACCCATCAGGGAGAGAAAGTCAGCGATCCCGAGCAGATCGACGAGCTGAAAAGAGCGCTTCTTTTCTGGTTGGACGGCCCCGCGGAGATGCCGGCCTGAGCGGTACAACGTCGGCGGGGGCCTTCCGCGGGACCATCGACCTCGATGAGCGGTCCGCGTGCGATCATGACGAAGACTTCATGGTCATGAACCGCATGGCCGACGACGCCGGCGAGGGACCGGCGCCATTCCCGGAAAAACGCAAACCGGCGCGGAGGCGGAGTTGATCGCGGAATTCCGCCTCCCGTCCCGCGGAAGGGGGGACGGAACGTCGGGGATGGATCGCCGCCTTCGGAGGAGCGATCATCCGGAAGGACGACGAGCGCACAGGCTCAGGGGATCTTCAGCTTCTGTCCCGGAACGATGTCGTTGCCCCTGAGACGATTGGCCTTCTTGATGTCCTGCGCGTTCACCCTGTAATGCCTGGCTATGCTGAACAGAGTGTCTCCTTTCCTGACCGTGTGGAAAGTTTCCGCGGGCTGTCGGGACTTGGCCTTGAGGGGCGAGGGTTTTGGCTGACGCACCTGGGCCGGCTCCCTTGGAGCCTCATCCGACGACGGCTCCGGAACGGAGGAGGACATGGACGCCCGGCTCGCGCTGAAATTCTGTTCGAAGGCCGGACCGCATCCGGCGGGGAATTTGACCTCGTGGCAGCCGGAAGGGATGACCTCGGCACGGAACTCGGGGTTGAGCCGCTTGAATTCCCGGTACGTGGTGCCCGCGCATGCGGCAACGGTCTGGATGGGGGTGGAACAGGACAGGTTCATGGTCACGCGGTCCACCTTCAGCTCACCGTAGCCCATTCCCTTGGGAAGGCAGTACCCGTATCGGGTCGGATTGCCGAGGACCGCCTTGACCGCGAGGATTCGCATTACGTAGCGCTCCGTCTCCGTCGGAAGCTTCAGGTGGTAATAGTCCCTTGTTCCCTGTGCCCGGGATTCGTCCAGGATCCGTTTTTCGCCGCAGTTGTACGCGGCGATTGCCAGTGCCCAGTTGTTGTATTTGCGGTTCAGATCGCTCAGGTATCGGAAAGCGCTGATCGTGGATCGCTCGAAATCGTATCGCTTGTCGATGGAGCCCTGCTGATGCAGGCCGTAGGCGGATCCGGTCGCGGGCATGAACTGCCAGGGGCCGGCCGCTCCCTTGGGGGAAACCACATTCGGCACCAGGTCGCTTTCCACGATCGCCACGTACTTCAGGTCGTCCGGCAGACCCATGGACTTCAGGCGTTCCTCGATTTGCGGGAAATAGCGATCCATGCGCTTCAACCAGAGGTAAACCTGGGCATGGTTATAGACCACCGTGGTGAACTCACGGTCGAAGCGTTCCCTCACGGAGTCGTGCTGCAATGGAACCGGCTCCCCGCAGAGATCCAGCCGGTCGGGGGGCGGGTAATATGGAAACGTGGCGGCACAGGATACGGGTGCGGCCTGCGGCGCGACGTGAACGGGTTCCCTGGCGGCCGGGGGCTGAGGCTGAGGGGAGACGCTCGGGGATGGCTGCGGGGTGGTGGTACAGCCCGAGCAGACGATGGACAGCAGGATGCCGAGCACGGCGGGAGCAACGCCTCTGAAACCGATTCGATTCAACATGTTCAAACCTCGTTCTCTGGGACCTTTCTGATTCGATGACGATGTTTCCAAGCCGTTGAAGAAGCGCCCATCCTCCATGCGGGTGGTATCGGGGGGGCGCACCGCGTGCCGTGTTCACTCCGATTGTCTCGGGCGGGCACCGGGAGGGGCGTCGATGTCTCGGAACGCCCTATATCTTCCCTCCATGTATCGGACCCATGCCGGGGGGGGACCGGGCCGCTTTTTCGCGGTTCTCATCGTCGCCCGCTGGAGCCTTCAGACGACCTCTCCGAGCAGGTCCCTGCGGACTCCGTCCGGCCTGGCGACGGACAAAGTCCCTTCCATGGACAAGGCTCCTCGGTCCTGAGCATTCCGGCAAATCAAATCTGATTGTGTAGATTCATCATGTCCCGGGGCCCCGGGCAATGCTTCCTCGTCCGAAACCTTTACCTCAGTATCCGCCTCCTGTCCATCCAAAACGAGCCCCCGACGGGTTGTGATTCCCAAATTGGAATTGCGCCGGCGCACCGGGGGAAACGGTGTTTTCAAAGCGCCCGATTTGGGCTAGATTGAGCGCGTCGGAATGTTCGAGGGCATGATTGGAAGTGATTCGGTGCGGTCCAGACGGCGCTGAATGGAGGGCTGTGGATGAGGGGCTTGGTTTTGCGGTGGCTCGTTGTGACCTTCGCAATCGTATGCGCATCGTATCTCATCGAAGGGATCCGCGTGAGCGGTTTCTTCTCGGCATTGTTCGCCGCCGCGACGCTGGGTGTGCTGAACGTCTTCCTCCGGCCGCTGATCCTCATCCTGACCTTGCCGATCAACGTGCTCACGTTCGGTTTGTTCACCTTCGTCATCAATGCCCTGATGCTGAAGATGGCTTCTTCGGTGATTCCCGGCTTCCACGTGGAGGGGTTCTGGGCCGCCGTTTTCGGAGCGCTGGTGATCAGCGTGGTCGGCTGGGTGCTGTCGGCCTTCATCGATGACCGGGAAAGCGGCGGAATCATCGACTTGAAGAAAAAAGACGGCAACCGGTGGGGGTAACCTCGGACCTTTCCTCGAAACCCGGTACGGAGTGACATGCCGCTGATCGATCCTTCATCGTACGTGCCTCCCGCCCTGTTTTCCAACGGGCATATCCAGACGATCTTTCCGGCCCTGCTGCGAAAGGTGGACGGGGTTTTTTACCATAGGGAGAGGATCGCCACCCCCGATGAGGATTTTCTGGACCTGGACTGGTCGAGGATGGGGGCCCGGCGGCTGGGTGTCGTTTGCCACGGCCTGGAGGGAGATTCGACGCGCGCGTACGTCATGGGCATGGTCAGGGCGCTGAACGGCGCGGGATGGGACGCTCTTGCCTGGAACTATCGCGGCTGCAGCGGAGAAATCAACCGGCGGCTGCGGTTCTATCACAGCGGGGAAACCGGGGACCTCGGCACGGTGATCGCTCACGCGGTTGCCTCCGGCGTCTACGAAAAGGTTGCGCTGATCGGGTTCAGCGCGGGTGGGAACATCGTCCTGAAGTACCTGGGCGAAAAGGGAGAGAGCCTGGCGATGCCCGTCTGCGGGGCGGCGGCCTTTTCCGTGCCCTGCGACCTCGGAGCGAGCGCCCGTCGGCTGGCCGATCCGGGCAATCGGTTCTACCTGCGGCGTTTCCTGAAGCTGCTGCATGAAAAAATCCGGCGGAAAATGGAGCTCATGCCCGGTGAAATCGACGATCGCGACTATGACCGGATCAAGACCTTCAAGGAGTTCGACGATCGATATACGGCGCGCTTGTTCGGTTTCAAAGACGCCGAAGACTACTGGCGAAGGGCGAGCTGTAAGCCGTATCTCGAGAGAATCAGGGTTCCGGCGCTGCTGGTGAACGCCCTCGACGATCCCTTCCTGACCCCGGAATGCCGTCCCGTGGAACAAGCGCGCCGAAGCCCGTTCTTCTTCCTGGAGCTGCCGGGGAGCGGCGGGCACGTCGGCTTCGTGTCCTTCGCAAGGGACGGCCGGTACTGGTCCGAGCGGCGAGCGGTCGAATTCCTGGACGCGATGTAGGCCGAACGGCGCGCCTCCGGGTCGCGACCGCAACGCGGCACGGCCCGAGGAGCCGAGACGAGGTTTCCATGAGTGTCGAAAGCCTTTGCCGCCGACGCCCCGGCGCGGCATTCCGGGAGACGGACCAGCAATCGTCGCGATGCCGTGCCCGCGCGGCGTCCGCGGCGGCGGCCGGATGACAGGCGACGGATCGGGAGGTGAGGGGACCATGCTCAGACTGGGGGTCGACCTGGGGGGGACGAAAATCGAGATCATCGCCCTGGACGACGGCGGCAATGAGCTCGCGCGATTCCGCGAAGCCACTCCGCGGGGCGATTATCGGTCCACCCTCGAGGCCGTGGCCCGGTTGGTTTCGAAAGTCGAGGCCGAGCTCGGGGGGGAACGGGGAAGCGTCGGGATCGGCACTCCCGGGGCCGTTTCCAGGGCCACCGGCCTGCTCAGGAATTCCAATTCCGTGTGTCTCAACGGAAAACCCATTGCGCGGGACCTGGAAGCCGTGCTCGGTCGCCCCGTTCGCATCGCTAATGACGCCAACTGCTTTGCTCTTTCGGAATATCGGGATGGAGCGGCCCGCGGAGCGCGGGTGGTCTTCGGAGCGATCGTCGGCACGGGCACGGGCGCGGGGATCGTGGTTGGAGGCGAGGTGCTGGAAGGCGTGAACGCCATCGCCGGAGAATGGGGTCACAATCCGCTTCCCTGGCCGAAGGACGACGAACGGCCGGGGCCGCGCTGCTACTGCGGTCGCTACGGGTGCATCGAGACGTTCCTTTCCGGCCCGGGCATGGCGGCCCTGCATGCACTGTCCACGGGGGACCGGCTCCCGCCGGAGGAAATCGTCGCCCGGGCGGACGAGGGCGATCCCTCGTGCGAGCACACCCTGCTGCGGTACGAAGACCGCATGGCCCGTTCGCTGGCGCATGTCATCAACATCCTCGACCCCGACGTCATCGTTTTGGGCGGGGGCATGTCCAACATCCGGCGCCTGTACCGCAACGTCCCACGGCTGTGGGGCGCCTATGTCTTTTCCGACCGGGTGGACACGCGCCTGGTGCCTCCGCGGTTCGGCGACTCCAGCGGAGTGCGCGGCGCCGCCTGGCTCTGGGGGTGAAGTGCGGGGGATGAGAATGCGCTCGCAGCGGTTGTCCGCCGGGCGACGAAGGGCGCATGAGCGGACTTCGCGACTTCAGGCGGAAAGGGATCGGCTGCGGGAGCGTGTCTTTCGACCCCCGGGGTGCTCATCCGTCCGTTCACATCTGTCTTTCCGGCAGGAACGAATCATGCATCTTCTCTCATTTCTGCAACGATAGACCTGCGGTCACGCCAAGTGAGGGGACATACCAGGAGAATGACGTGAAGGCCTACGGGTGGTTCAAGGAAATGCGCGACGAAGCGCGGGACAGCTTCGAATTCAAGCTCGCGGCGCTCAAAATCGAGGTCACGGAGAGAATCCTGGAAGCCATGGAGCGCAGGAGCATGAATCGAAAACAGCTTGCCGACTCGCTCGGAGTGAGCAAGGCCTCGGTCTCCAGGCTCCTGAACAACGGTTCCAACGCCACGCTCAAGACCCTTCTGCAAATTGCCGAGGCACTGGATTGCGATTTGAGCATCGGCATTAGGCGCAGGGCTGCAGCAAGAGATTCCGGGAAGACCGAGGAAGAAGACCCTGAAAAGATGAAAAAAGCGGCAGCGCGGTAGCTGAATCCGTGGATTCGTTTATGGTGATCCCTACCTTCTCGGCCTCCAACCGGTTGCCTTGCTCGGTTTGGGTTCCGGGCAAAATCCATTGACACGGGACCCTGTCTAATGGATACTTAGCGTTAATGAGCCGGCAATGGGCCCGGGGGAGTGCAACGCACCACGAAGGTGCGGGGCCGCCTGCTCGTGAGCCCGGTCGCGGGGTTGCGGCCGGAACCATATCCGTATTCCGATTTCGTCCAATGAGGCCGTGAAAGCCTTGTCTTCCGCCGTAGGCGGGGGGGAGCGCTTTTGCGGCCTTTTTCTTTTTTTTACCTTCAGCCCGGTCGGTTTTCGAGTCATGCGGCTTTGGCAGAACCTCACCATATCCATCCTGGGTCATCTCGGCGTTGCGTGCGTCCTTTGGGCCACGCCGCTTGCGATCTACCGGCCGCCGCCTTGGATGGAGGTCCGGCTCATATCCCCGGCGGATTTCCACGGCCGGGCGGAAATCCCCTGTGACGGGAACGGAGCCGGGGAAGGCGGCCCCGCTGCGGACGACAACATCCATGCCGCACCGAAAGAGGTTTGCGCGGTAAAGCAATTGCCCCCTCCCGAACAGCGGCCCGAGGAGCCGAAACTTGAACCGCCCGTTCGGAACCGGTCCGTAAAGAAAGAAAAACCCCCGGCAAAACCGAAGGGTGCTTCCCGGGTGGTTCCGCTCGCGGCTATCCGCGCCGACGCACAACGGCCGGCGGACCCTGCGGAATCCTCCGCGGGAGAAGGTGCGGCGGCAGCGGGATCGCACGCCTCCATCGGGCCCGGCACCTTTGCTTCGGGGACTCCGTCCGGTGGTTCCGTGGATGCGGGCGCGGGCGCGGGGTCCCTCAGCCCGGGAGGACCGGGCGAAGGGGTGGTGGACGCCCGGTTCGGAGCCGCAAACGGTCCCAGGTTCCATCGCCTGGTGAAACCGAGGTACCCCAGTGTTGCGCGGCAACTGGGGAAGGAGGGCACGGTTGTGCTGCGGGTGACGATCGATGAAAAGGGGCGCGCGATCCACGTTGAAGTCTTGACGCGGGCGGGCTCCGGTTTCGAGGAGGAGGCGATCCTGGCGGTGAGGGAATCCACTTTCACTCCGGCCAGGTTGAACGGACACGCCGTCAAGTCGAGGGCTGTGCTCCCCATCCGGTTCGCTCTCACGAATTCGGGGTAGGTATGCGCGGGAGCGACATTGAGGCGCTTCAAGACGGCACAACATCTGCCCGTCGGGAGGTCATGCGGGCGGGCATAAAGCCCGCCCCTACGGTCCGATGTGCCCGTCAGACGCAGTCGGGAGGTGACGCGGGCGGGGATAAACACCGGGGACCGTGCGGATTCGTAGGGTGGGCACGGTTCCTCCGTGCCCACGGTCCGGCCGGGAGCTTCCCCATCGGGCCGATGGTATGGCCGGGAGGGAACAGCGTGCCCACGATCAGGCCGGGCCTCTCGTGCATCCGCACTCGTTATGAGCGCTGCGAAAGCGTGCGGCCGCCTGCCTCTTCAATGGGGGCGTTCCACGCGTCGGCTCCAGGTCGTTCATGGCGCCAAGCGCTGGGGCAGGGGTATTGGGACCGTGGGCTGCGCTGTCGCGCATCCCACCCTACTGAACAACACCGTTGCCACGGACCGATGTGCCGGGCAGACGCATACAGGGGAAGGGCTTCGTGCCCTCCCGCCCAACGCACTCGTCTTGAACGCAATTATCCATGCCCCCTGCGACACCCGCGAAGCATGAAAACAGACTCCCGAGGGAGTCTATTTTCTAGGTAAAATTGTATGCGAAGGGGAAGAGAGAGAGGGGGTGAAGCTTTTCACGGGAAGCGGGGAACGACGCCCGTGCGCTCCCGTGACGGAGCTGCGGGGCTTTGAAATCGGATTGAACGCGGGGATGAAGGGGCATGGGAGAGCCACCCCCCGCAGGAGGAGGAATGGAGCAGGTCCCGGTCCTTTGGCCGAGGCGGGACCTGCTCCCCGGAATGAATGGAGACCCATTCACACGCCTTTTCTAGCACAGCAAAAGGCGTCGGACAAGAGAGGGGTATTTCATGGAATCGAGAGGAATCGTCCGAAGGTTTGTCGCATTGTCACGCTCACGTTCGCATTCGGTTCAAGCGAACGAACGGCCCGGAATTGCCGCGTGCTTCCTGGTCATGTTCCTGTTGTTGCTGCCCGGCCTTCTCCTGCCGGCGGTCGCGGTTGCTGCGGACGCCGCGGAAAAGGTCGCGCCGGCGGAATCCCGGACCGGGAGTTCCGAAATCGGTTACACCGCCGCCGAAGGCGCTCCAGCACCAGGCCATGCCGATGAGACGGCAAAAAAGGACCATCCGCTCGATCCCATCGTGGTGACGGCGACTCGGACGGAAAAATCCATCGTGGACGTGCCGGCCGCCACTTCGGTCGTCACCAGGGAAGACATCGAAAGCCGGAACATCCAGAAGGTGGACGAGGCCATGAACCTGGTCCCCGGGTTGTTCGACAAGCGCGCCAAGGGGCTCGACACCACGGGCCGGGTGACGTTGCGGGGGCTGCCGGACCAGAAGAGAACCCTCGTCCTGCTGGACGGCCAGCCGTTGAACAACGGCTATACGGGTCATGTGGACTGGAATTCGATCAACCCGGAAGACGTGCAGCAGATCGAAGTCGCCCGCGGGCCGTTTTCTTCCCTCTACGGCGGAAACGCCATGGGCGGCGTGGTCAACATCATCACCCGCATGCCCGAGAAGCGGGAATTCACCGTAAAAGGCGGGTACGGCAGCGACAATTACTGGAGCACCTACGGATCGTACGGCGACAAACTGTTCGACCGTCTGAGGCTGCTCGCCAGCTTCGGATACAAGTCGAGCGACGGGTACCCCAGCGGCCTTGTCGTGAAAAAACCGAGCGGATCGGGAGGGACCCCAGCCAGGGGAGCCGTTCCCACGACGGACACTTACGGGAACCCGGCCTTCATCATCGGCGATACGGGCGACAACAGCTGGTGGACGCAGTCCGGCGGGCTCAAGCTTTCCTACGACGTCTGTGAGGAGGCGAAGGTATTCTTTTCATACCGAAACAACCAGTACGGCTACGGGTACGACAATCCCAACAGTTATCTGACGAACGCCATGGGGGATACCATCTGGTCCGGCCCCGTCAACTTCAGGGGCAATACGCTGAGCTTCACCGAAGGGTCTTTTCTCAGCGGCGGAGGCGGCATTCTCCAGAATCTATATAACGGCGGCCTCGAAACCCGCCTCTTCGGGGATTCCGTGCTCAAGCTCTCCGGGGGGCTCATCGACATGCCGACAAACTGGTATGTCACTCCATCGTCGTCAACCGCCACCCGGTCCGGCGGGCCCGGCACGATCAGCGAAACCCCCACTCGCGCCTACCACGCGGACGCACAGCTGTCCATTCCCGTGCTCGAAAAGCACATGCTCATCGTGGGGACCGCCTTCCGCCACGACGAGGCCAACAACCAGGAACACGCCCTGACCGACTGGACCGACACCGGGTCCAAGGCGGACCTGACTTATGAAGCCAAGGGAGCGGACAATATCTTTTCCTTCTATTCGCAAGCCGAAATAGCGCTCTTCAGGGACGTCACCCTCTACGCCGGGCTGCGCGGCGACTACTGGGAAACCTTCGACGGCATGGCCGACCAGGTCGGCGTCGCGGGCTATCCCCAGTATTACGATTCAAAAGGGGAGTTTTCGGTCAATCCCAAGGGCTCCGTCGTCTACAAGCCCTTGGACGGGACGACGTTCAGGGCGTCCGTCGGGACGGCATTCCGGCCCCCCAACGTGTACGAGCTGTATCGAACATGGGTCACCAGCTACGGCACGGTCTACCAGGGCAACCCGAAACTCGATCCCGAGAGCAGTTTCTCGTGGGATATCGGGGTGGAGCAGAAAATCGGACAGAGCACCGTGCTGAAGCTCACCTATTTCAACAACACCATCGATGACTTCATCTACTTCAGAACCGTGACCCCCACGCTTCTCGTCCAGACGAACGCCGGAAAGGCCGAAACCGACGGTTTCGAGCTGGAAGCGGAAACCAGGCCGTGGGAATGCCTGAAGCTCTTCACCAGTTTCACGTACACTCACAGCGAGATGCTGGACAATCCCGCGAATCCGCTCACGGAAGGCAAGCAGCTCCCCGGGGTCCCCCGGTACATGTTCAGCGCCGGGGGCGAGGTAAAATACCGCAGGCTTTCTTTCACCGCCATCGGGCGCTACGTCAGCAAGCAGTACAGCAGCGATCAGAACCTGGACACCGTCTCCGGGGTGTACGGTTCCTACGATGCGTATTTCGTGGGCGAATTTGCGGCGAGATACAAGCTGACGGATTGGGCGACGATCGATTTCGCGGTGAACAACATCTTCGACAACAACTACTACAGCTACTACAAAGCCCCCGGGAGGCAGTTCTTCGGGGGGGTGACGGCGAGATTCTGATGGCGGCAATTCTGGTCTGGTTTCAACTTGTCCTGTTCGTGGCGGCCGGCGCCGCGCCGGCGTTGGCCCACGCGCTCACCCTGAAGGACGCGGCGGGAAAGGACGTCGAGATCGCGCTCCCCGTGAGAAGGGTCGTCTTTCTCTCGCTCTACGATCTCATCCCGGTGTTCGGCATATGGGACCGCGCGGCGGGAATAAACCGGTGGGCGTTCGACAGCGCGGTGCTCAAGGGGTTCCCCGAGCTTAAGGCATGCACCTCCGTGGGCACTGGGGATTCGGTGAACGTCGAGACCCTCCTGTCCCTGCACCCTGACCTGGTGATCACCTGGTCCTACAAGCCGGAGGTCACGGCTTTCCTTGTCGAAAGAGGGCTCAAGGTCATCTCCGTGTGGCCGGAAAGTCTCCGCGAGCTCTACCAGGTGATCGATCTGTACGGGAGAATCTTCCAGAAGGAGGACCGGGCACGCGAGGTTCGGTCCTTGATGGAAAACAGCCTGGCGGCCACGGCATCGAAAGTGTCGAAGGTCGCGCCGGAGAAACGTCCGAAGGTGCTGTGGGTCTGGACGAAGCCCACAACGGTCAGCGGCGGGATCGGCCTCCAGCAGGATCTCATTCGCCTGATCGGGGCGGTCAACCCCGCGGAACACATACCGTCGAAGCAGGCGGACGTTTCGCTGGAATGGATCGTTGCGTGGGACCCCGATGTGATCTTCATCTGGGGGAGCGCTCGGTACGGTCCCGGGGATCTCGCGTCGAACCGGCAGTGGAAGTCCGTCAAAGCGGTCAGGAACGGGCGCGTTTACAAGGCCCCCGCCTTGTCCACCTGGTCGCCCGCCGTCAGCACGCTCGCGCTCTGGATGGCTTACAAGGCGCATCCCGGATGCTTCGATAGTAGGGAAGCCCTGGAGGCGATCCGGGAGTTTCACATGAAATGTTTCGGGGTTCCGCTGGAAGGACTGGCTCTCGACTAGGTCGGATGGGTTTCGTGAACAGGAAATGGCTGAAGTTTTCACTGGGGATATCGCCGCTGCTTTTTGGCGGGCTGTCGCTCTTTTGGGGGGCATACGGCATTTCTCCGCTCCTGACGGCGAAGATCCTGCTGTCCAAGGTTTTTTTCTTCGACGCGACCCCCGCGCCGGAGCTTTCCATCGTGTGGGAAATCAGGCTTCCGCGGGTGGTTCTCTCGGGCGTGGTCGGCGCGGCCCTGTCCGGGGCGGGGGTCACTCTCCAGGGAATCTTCCGCAACCCCCTGGTCGATCCGTTCATTCTCGGGCTGTCGTCCGGGGCCGCATTCGGCTGTGCCCTGTCCGTGGCCGTCTTTCCACAGTTTCCGATCCAGGTTGCGGCGTTCCTGTTCAGCCTGGTCGCCTCCTTTTCCACCTACATGCTCGCGCGAACCCAGGGAGAGGTGTCGCGCCTGCATCTCGTGCTGTCCGGCATAGTGGTTTCGGCATTCTTCAGCGCGTTGGTTTCCATACTCAAGTTCCTGGTGGACCCCCACAAACTGGTGAGCATCGTCTACTGGCTTCTCGGGAGCTTTTCGCTTGCGGATTGGCGGGCCGTGGGCGTCGTGTCGCTCTCCATGCTTGCGGTGAGTTTCCCCCTGATCCTGATGCGGTGGCGCCTCAACGCGCTGTCCATGGGGGAGGACGAAGCCCGGGCACTTGGAATACCCGTCGAGCGGGACAGGCTTCTGTTCATTGGGGCCGCCTCGCTTGCCGTCGGAAGCGCCGTATCCGTCAGCGGCATCATCGGGTGGGTGGGGTTGATGGTGCCCCATCTCACGAGAATGCTCGTCGGGCCGGACCACAGGGTGCTCGTGCCCTTTTCCCTCGCCGTGGGGGCGGCTTTCATGATCTTCGCCGACACCCTGGCGAGGAACCTCACGGCGTTCGACCTCCCCGTCGGGATCATCACGACGTTGAGCGGCACGCCTTTTTTCGTCTACCTGATGAAACGGGGCGCAAAGGAGAGCTGGGGAAAATGATCGAAGTCAGGGGAGTCACCTTTTCTCACAACGGGTCGCGGGAGACGGTCCTGCGCGAGATCGATTTTCTTGCCCGCGGGGGTGAAATCACGGCGGTTCTCGGCCCCAACGGCTCCGGGAAAACGACGCTTTTCCAATGCCTGCTGGGGATCTGGAAATTTCAGAAAGGGGACGTGCTGTTCGAAGGGGAATCGATGAAGCATTTGAAACGAGTGGAAATCGCCAGAAGAATCTCCTCGGTGCCCCAGGAGCACGAGCCCCCGTTTCCCTACACCTGCTTCGACATTGTGCTCATGGGGAGAACGGCCCACGTGGACGTGTTTTCGTCGCCGGGGGAAAAGGACTCGGACCTGGCCCACGAGGCGATGGAAGCCCTCGGCATTCGTCACCTGGCTTCCCGCCCGTACACCAGGGTGAGCGGCGGGGAACGGCAGATGGTGCTCGTGGCCCGCTGCCTGGCTCAGAACGCGCCGGTGATGCTCCTCGACGAACCTTCCGCTCACCTCGATTTCAGGAATCAGAACCTGATCCTGGCCAAAGTGAAGCAGATCGTGCGGGAAAGAGGCTTGACGGTCATCATGAATCTTCACGATCCCAACATGGCCCTCATGTTTTCCGACCAGGTGCTTCTCCTGAAGCAGGGGCGGCTCATCGCGCACGGAACGCCCGACGATGCGATCACCCGGAAGAATCTCTGGGACGTCTACGGGCTGGAAGTCGAGTTCCTCACGGGCAGCGGATTGCGGATGATATGCCCGAGAATCTGAAAACAGCCGGATCGTAGACTCGGCAAGGAGAGACGCATGAAGCTCCTGTCCATCATGTGGTCGAATTATGTTCCGCTCCTCAAGCAGGCCGCCGCCGAGACCGGAACGTTCGATCTCAGGGCGTACTCGAACAAGCAGCTGAACCTCGACCCTCTAAAACTGCGGGAATGCAGGAAGGAAGTCAAAAGCGCCGACCTGATCCTGTTCTACAGGACGACCGAGTCGTTCTGGGACGAACTGGAAGATGAGCTGAAGGATTGTCGCGGTCGGATTCCGGTTGTGACGGTGGGGCCGGACATCGCCTCCTGGAAGCTCTCCAACGTGAATCCCGAAATCGTTGCGAACGTGTACCGCTACCTCCTGTTCAATGGCGGGGACAATTTCAGGGAGATGCTGAAGTACCTCGCGGCGGCGGTTTTTTCCATCGAGATTCCTTATGACCCCCCGAAAGAGACGGCATGGGAAGGGATTTTCCACCCGCAATGGGGCGGACCTTTCGATACCACCCGGGAATACCTTGAAATCTATCCCCACAAGGACCGGCCGCTCGTGGGCGTGCTCTTCTCCCGTTCCAATTGGGTGTCCGGGAACCTGGAGGTGGAAAGTCGGACCATCGCCGCCATCGAGGAGCAGGGCCTGGGCGTGCTGCCCGTGTTCTTCTATTCCGTCAAGGACACCAACCTGGGCAACCTGGGGGGCGAGGACGTGGTGCGCGGGTTCCTCCTGGCGGAAGACGGCAGCCCTCTCGTCGAGGCGGTCGTGAAACTCACGGTTTTCTTCCTCGGGCAGAAAAAGGGGAATTCATCCGAGTCGCAGGCGGAATCCGGCGTCGGTCTGCTCAAAGCCTTGAATGTTCCCCTCGTGAACCCCGTCATCTCCTACTACAAGGACCGGACGCAATGGCTTGACGACCCGGCGGGCCTCGGGCAGCAGGTCGCCTGGAGCATCGCGCTCCCGGAGTTCGAGGGGGTTGTCGAACCGCTCGTGGTGGGTGCGAGCAAAGGGGTGAGCAATCCGGAGGAGGAAATGTACGAAGCCATTCCGGACCGGATCGACCGCCTGGCCCGCCGGATTTCCAGGTGGGTCCGGTTGCGGCGCACACCCAACCGCCTGAAAAAGATCGCCTTCATCCTTCACAACAATCCGTGCGCCTCCGTTGAAGCCACGGTCGGCGGTGGAGCGCACCTGGATACCCTGGAGAGCGTTGCCCGGGTCCTGCGTCGAATGAAGGATGAGGGATACGCGGTGACTCCTCCGGAAAACGGGAAGGCCCTCATCGATGAAATCCTCGAACGAAAGGCGATTTCCGAGTTCCGGTGGACCACGACCGGGGAAATTGCGGCGCGCGGAGGCTGCCTGGCGCAACTCGACGTCGCGGGCTATTCGCGCTGGTTCGATGAATTGCCCGAAGCGACCCGCAACAGAATGATCGAAGCATGGGGGCGCCCGCCCGGCGAGGAAAAGGACGGCGTGCCGGCGGCGATGGTCCACGAAGGGAAAATCCTTGTCACGGGGGTGCGGTACGGCAACGCCGTGGTCTGTGTCCAGCCGAAGAGGGGCTGCGCGGGAGCGCGGTGCGACGGGCAGGTCTGCAGGATTCTGCACGATCCGAATGTGCCGCCGCCGCACCAGTACGTGGCCACCTACAAGTGGCTTTCGCGGGATTTCGGCGCGGATGCGATCGTTCATGTCGGAACGCACGGGAATCTCGAATTCCTGCCCGGGAAGGGCACGGGGCTGTCCAGCGGCTGCTTTCCGGATATCGGCATCGACGAGATGCCGAATCTCTACATCTACAACGCGGACAACCCACCCGAGGGGACCACGGCGAAACGCCGGAGCTGTGCCGTGCTGGTGGATCACATGCAGGCGGTGATGGTCCGGGGGGAGCTTTACGGGGACCTGGACGAGCTCGAACGGCTCATGTCCGAATACGACAAAATCAAGCTTGTCGAACCGGGCAAGGCCCACACGCTTCGACACATGATCGAGGCGCGGCTCGAAGCCGGGAACCTGCTGCAGGGGATGAAGATCGACCATGACGCGCCCTTCGATGAAGTATTGAAGGCGGCGCACGAGGCGCTCTCGCTGCTCAAAAACACTTATATCCCCAAAGGCATGCACGTGTTCGGAAGCATCCCCGAGGGCGAGAGGCTGTCCGAATTCATTTACGCGGTCGTGAGGTACGAGAACACCCCCGAATCGCTGCGTGGGGTTGTGAAAAGCCTGATGGAAAGGGACGAGGGGTTCCGGGCGCTCGATGAGACGGCCGGCAAAAACCTCGTGGATGAAAAAGCGCAAGCGATCTGCACGGCCTACCTTGAGGGAGAAGCGCCCCTTGCGCACATCATGCAATCGCACTTCGACGATATCTCCCGGTTCGAATCCGCGATCGCCTGCGTACAGGAGAAGATCGACGACGTTCGAAAACGGGTGGCGCTCACCGACGAGATGTCGGCGCTTCTGAACGGAGCGGCGGGCGGATATGTTCCGCCCGGGCCGTCCGGGATCGTCACGCGGGGCAGGCCGGATATCCTCCCCACGGGACGCAACTTCTACTCGCTTGATCCTCACAAGGTGCCGTCCCGTGCAGGTTGGGAAGTGGGGGTGCAACTCGCGGGCCTGACGATCGAAAAATTCCTGAACGAGGAGGGGAAGTACCCCGAGAACATCGCTTTCTATTGGCAGTGCACGGACATCATGTGGTCCGACGGCGAAGGAATGGCCCAGATGATGTACCTGCTCGGCGTACGGCCCGTGTGGCAGGCAAACGGAAAAGTGTCGGGATTTGAAATCATTCCCCTGGAAGAGCTGAAACGCCCCAGGATCGATATCACGGTGCGGGTGTCCGGCATCACGCGGGACAATTTCGCGTCCGTCATCGAGCTGATCGACGAGGCGGTGCAGGCCGTGGCCGCGCTCGATGAACCGCCGGACCGGAATTTCGTTCGCAGGCATCTCCTGGCGCACATGGAGGAGAGCGGGGCGGCCGAGGATGAAGCCGAGGCGTTCCGAAAAGGGACCTTTCGGCTGTTCTCGAGCATGCCCGGGGTCTACCAGGCGGGGACCCAGCTTGCCGTGTACGCGTCCGCCTGGAAGGACGAAAAGGATCTCTGCGACGTGTTTCTTTACTGGAACGGGTACGCTTACGGCAAGGGAGTGTTCGGCGAGCCCGCTCACCGGCATTTGTCCAGGAGCCTCGAAACGGTCGAACTGACTTTTGCCAAGACGGTCACCGACGAATACGACCTTCTCGGATGCTGCTGCCATTTCGGCACTCACGGAGGGCTCATCAACGCCGCAAAAGTCGTTTCGGGCAGGGACATCAAGACATACTACGGCGACACGAGG